>JAUXRI010000154.1 GCA_030681895.1 Myxococcales bacterium
CGGAGGGAGGTGAAGCTCGTGCCGATGGGGAACGAGAAGCCCGGGACCGTGGAGCTGTTTGGGCAAGAGATGGCGACGCCTGTCTGGCCGACGAAGTGGACAGGCACCTGCGCACCCGACGTCGAACACGGGAACTGGAACTGCGGGTCGAAGCCGCATTGCGCGGCGAAGGCCCCAGTGTCGTCCCATTGGTTTCCGAGTCTGAAGGTGAAGCCGTCGACGACAGAGAGGTCGAGGTCATTCCCGGGAATGCGGTAGTCGACGGCGTTCCAGAGTTCGTCGGTCGCGGCCTGTCCCGCGCCGCTGAGGAAGTCGAAGCGCAGAGCCACGGGGTCGGGGCTCGGGTTGTAGACGATGAGGCGCCCGTGGCGCAGGAAGTCGTCGCCCTGAAAGTTCGAGTTGGTCGCGTCGAAGAGCTGCGGGTACGTCTGATTCGAGAGTCTGTACTGATAGAGGCTCTTCGCATCGCCACGTGTCGAGTACTGGGAGTCGCGAACGACGGCGATCGGCGGCGTCGCCAACTGAATGCGCACCTCCGGCGGCTGAAACGAGCCGATGTTTCCGGCAGCATCCATGGCCGAGAACGTCGCGCGAACGATGGCGGTCGGTGGGCCACCGGCAACACCTGGTGGCCACGCCGCTCCGAGGAGGGGAACGTTCTCCTTCGCGAACGGCAGGAGGTACACGTTGGCGGTGGGTGACGGAATCGCCGCGATGGGCGGATAGACGAGGTCGGAGCCGCCAGCAAAGCGCGCAGTGACGCTCTGGCTCGCCGCGACGATGGGCGAGTCGGTAGCTGCGTTGTAGGGAACGCGAGCTCGCTGGAAGGGCGTGTTGAACGCGTTGGTGACTTCGAGCTCCGCGCCGCTCGGCGTCGAGGGACCCCAGGAGAGCCGCGTTGGCGCCTTGGCCACCGTCGTCGGCACCGGCGGGTTCCCCGTCGGGCCCGGAGAGAGGTCGATGCGCGAGGTGCTGGCGTAGGTGTACACGGGAGGCATGACCGGCGGACCGTTCGCCGCCGTGCGCTGAAAGCCGAGGCCCGTCTCGTCGAGGACGGCGGGGAAGACCTCGACGATGGGCTGCGGAGGCGTCCGGTCGAGAAAGGAAGTCGCTGTGGCTGAGTAGGGGGCGAGCCGCGCGAGTCCCGAATTGGGCGGGACCGCAGTGTCGGTCGCATAGAGCGTGAGCACTCGCGGGCCGTCGCCGGGCCCGCTGAACCGCGGGGTCCAGGAGACCGTGCCGCACGCTGGCCACCCTGAGCATCCGACGAAGGTACCACTCTGTGTCCCAGCAACCGCCGTCGGCGCATCGGGACCAACCGTCAGGAACGCTGCGCCGATGCCGGCTCCAGCCCCATCAGTCACCGCGGCCGCGACGGGAATGGCCGTCGTCGTCGAGGCATTCGTGTACTGCGGCGGCGCGGTGGTGATGGTCACCTGCGGCGGCGTCCTGTCGATGTTGGCGGAGAGCATCTGCGGCGTCGTGCAGTTGCCGACATTGTCACAGGCCACCAGCACCGACGACGTCGCACCGTCGCCCTGCGACGGGATGATGCTCCACGAGCCGAAGACTCGGCCCGGCGCAGCGTCCTGGTCGGCAAAGCCCGTCCAGCCGTTGAGGATGAAGTTGGCCACACCAGCGGAGGCGTCTGCCGCGGTCGCCTCGACGGGCACCGACACCGAATAGAACGGGCTCGGACTCGGCGGCGCCTGCACGGCAACCATCGGCGCAGTGTTGTCGACGACGAGGCTCACGTTCGAGTCAGCGCAGTTACCGACGGTGTCGCAGGACGTGGCGACCAGCAGCAGCGCGCCATCGGCCTGCGACGTCGTGACGAAGCTGCCCTGGAAGCGGCTCACCGTGTTGCCGCCCATCGGCATCAACGGCATTCCCATGCGCGTGACGGTGGTGCTGGCGAGGCCAGCATCATCGGTGGCCGTGGCGACGACGGTGATGGTGCCGGCGACGATGCGAGACGCACCGAACGGAGGCTGCGGCGCCATCATCCCGGTGTTGAGGTACGTCACTGCTGTGGTGATGGCCGGCGGAGTCCTGTCTATGATGACGGTCGCCGTTGCGGTCCCGCAGTTGCCAACCACGTCGCACCCTCGGAACGTCACCGTCAGCGTCACGTCCGCGAGCGGCGAGGGAACGGTCCAGCTTCCCTGTACGCGTCCTGGCGCGGCGTTGGTGTCGGTGAAGCCGGAGAGGCCCGCCGACACGACGAGCGAAGCGACGCCAGCGGCGTCGGTGGCCGACGCGTCGACGGGCACCGCGAGGCGCACGCGTTGGCCAGTGGGCTGCACCACGGTGATGACAGGCGACGCCACGTCGGCCAGCACGGTGACACTCGACGTCGTGCAGTTGTTGAGGGAGTCGCACGCTGACGCCGTGTACGTCACGGGCGCGCTCGAGCCGGGCTGGTGAGTGCCCACCCAGCGCTCAGGGGTGTTGCCGACGAGCTCGGTGAGCGGCGTGCCGCCCTGACGGATGATGAGGCTGCGCATGCCGGAGTCATCCGAGGCGTTGGCCACCACCCTCACGGTGCCGGCCACCACCTGGTCCGCGCCGATGGCCAGCGGCGGCGAGTCGACGAGAGTGCCGTTGGTGAACGTCACGACAAACGAGACGGTCGGCCCGGCGGAGTCGAAGGGCAGGGTGGCGACGCCGGTGGGGTACAGCGGGTTGGCGGGCGGCGCGGAGGTGCAGAGGTTGTCGAAGACGCCGGCGGCCTGCACATCGGGCCGGGTGAGCGTCGAGGTGTTGCGCGCGCCGCGGATGAACCTGTCCAGCGAGGAGGCCAGCTTGAAGCGCGAGGTGTTGGCGTCGAGCGCGTACGCCGGAGTCCCGGGCGTCGCGAGCGCCATGCCGCTGGCTTGCCCGTCGAAGAGTCCGTCGCCGACGTCACGCATCAACATGTCGGTGAGGGTGAAGGCGGTGACGGCGGTACCCGGCGTGAGGGCGCCTTCAGCCGACAAGTCCCGCGCGAGCTGATGCAGCGCGACGTCCGGCAGCGCGGCGTAGACGGTGTCTCGCAGGGACTGCGCCTGGCCGCCGACGAGGCTGGCCGGCCGAACGCTGCGCAGCTGCCAGACGGAGGGACGGGAGACGTGGCCGGTGAAGAAGGCGTCCACCGTCGTCATCGCGGCTGGCAAAGGCTGAGCGGTGGTGGACGTCGGGTTGCGACCCAGCGCCCAGGCCCGCGCGGCCGAGTCGGCGATGGAGGTGTAGAGCGTGACGACAGCGTTGAGAGCGTCGCCCGTACGGTACGCACCGACGTACGAGGTGAGTTTCAGCGTGCCGGGCATCGCCACCTGCAGCGCCGCGCCGCCATCTCGCGCGGGCGTGACGTCAGACGGGTCCGCCACCGTCAGGTTGGAGCCCTCGGCCACCAGCTGCACGGGGCCTGAGTAGTTCTCCTCGGTGAGGGTGAACGTCGCCCGACCCGCGGCGTCCGTCGGAGCGCTGGAGCGCCCAAGCACGCCGCCGTTCGCCATGAGGGCTGGCGGAAGTCCCGTCATCGGGTCGATGGCCACCAGCGACACGCTCGCGCCCGCGAGCGGCGCGCCAGCGGAGACGACGACATCGACGGTGCCGAAGGGCTGGTTGTCGACGCGGATGGTGACGGTGGCGTCGCCGATGCCGCCGTTGCTGTCGGTGGCGCGCATCGTCAGCGTGTAGTTGCCCTCGGGCAGCATGGTGGTGTCCCAGCGCGACTCGTAGGCGGCGGCGTCGGGCCGCGAGTCCATGGCAAGCCCAGGCACCATGCCGACGGGCTCGAGACGCGTCACCGTGCCGGACTGCGCCGTCGCCGAGGCGATGACGTTGATGGTGCCACTCGCCGACATGCTGGCCGTCGGTGAGGAGATGGTGACGATGGGGCCGCGGTTCGACACCTTGATGGTGAGGCTCTTGAGTGACTCGTTGTTGAGTGAGTCGACGGCCTTCACCCGCACGACGACGTCGCCATCGGGAAGGGCGCTGACGTCGTAGGTGGCGGTGAGGGTGGCCGTCTTCTTGTCGGAGGACACCACGGCGCTCGAGCTCGCGAGGGGGGCCGGCGCCTCGAAGACGAAGGACTTCACCTCGGTGGCATCGACAGCCGTCACCTCAATCGCGATGGAGCCGCGCGCCGCCGCGCCTTCAACGGGCGTGACGAAGGTGATGACGGGCGCGTCGATGTCGGTGGGGCCGACGCTGCAGCGGGCGGCGTCCTGCTCGGCACAGAAGAGGTACGGGTTGTCGGCCGTCGCAAGCCTGGTGGCGAGACTGCGGATATCGGCCTCCGTCAGGCCTGTGCCGTTGCGGGCCGACTTCACGAAGTCGATGAGGCCCTGCGAGTAGCCCAGGCGAAGCGTCTGCCCGTCGAGGCGCTGCGTTCCGAGGACGAGCTGCCCGTCGACGCCACGCCCGTTGAAGGTGCCGTCGAACTCCACGTCCTTCACCAGCGCTGCCGTCAGCGTGGCCGCGTTGATGGAGAGGCCCGGTGACACGCCGGACTGCGTCGCCAGCAGCCGCGCCTGCGAAGAGAGCGCGGCCAGCAGCATGCCGGCGCGGCCCTCCTGCGAGAGGGACGTCGACTTCGCGACGTCAGCGGGAGCGACCGACGCCCAGTCGACGGTGCCGAAGTGGGAGTTGAGGTTGGTGCGGGCCTCCTCCCACGCCGCCTTGAGGGGCTGCCCCTTCGCGACGTGGTACCGCGTGAAGGCGACGGCGAACGTCGACACCGGCGTCAGGCGAAGGTTCTCGGTGGTGGTGCCGGCGCGCACCTCAGGCACGTAGGTGGCGAGCTCGCTCGAGGAGAGGCCAACCTCGAGGCCGAGGGCCTCCTCGACGTAGGTGCCGTCGGACGCGACGAGAAGCACCGCGCCGTTGAAGGGCTTGAGCCGCGCCTCAAAGGCCCCTGACTCGTCCGTCTGCGCCGAGGCCAGCTCGTCGCCGCGCGCGAAGTCGTCGCCTGTCTTGAAGACTCTGACGGTGGCAGCCTTGACGGGCCCCTTCACGACGAAGCCCTTGAGGACGGTGGGCACGGCGTCGCCCACCTTCACGGGGTTGCCTCCTCCACACGAGAGGATGGTGATGGCGAGAACGACGAGGACGGGTGTTGCTGCAGATCGGCGGTACATGGACGGCCCCCTTTTCAGAACGCTTCGGTGATGAAGATGGTGAGGTCGACAGGCGCGTCGAGCAGCATCGCGTCCTGAGACTGGCTGCCGGCGGCGCCCGGCTGGTTGACGACGGTCTGGCCCGCGTTGCGGGCGACGTCGGCCAGCGGGCCACCCTGCACCTGGCCGAGCGCGACGTTGGCGGCGCCTCGGACGACGGCGTCACCGACACCCGGCCCGCTGGTGCCCTGGGACTGAATGCGGCGGCTCGGCGAGAGGCCGGGCTTCTTGTCGACACCGTCGTACGCAAGGGCCTGCAGAGGAGACTCGAAGCCGTCCGGCAGCTTGAGCCGAGTCAGAGAGACGCTGAAGCGTCCCGACGTCGACGAGGCCTGGCCGTAGAACATGGTGCCCGTCGGCAGCAGCACCTCGCCGCGAGGCGCCCAGGCGCGCTTGAGCCGCACCACCACCGGCATCGAGCCAATGCGTGAGTCGAGCGGCTTGAGCAAGGTGCCGGGCAGCTCGGCGCCGATGCCGACGCCGAACTTCCGTGGCCCTGTCGGTGCCGCAGCGGGCTGGGCGAAGGCAGCTCGCGTTCCCCAGCCGCCTGGCGTCGCCGCTGGCGGAGGGGAGCCGGCGGGAGTCGCGGCACCTGACGGGACGATAGTCGTGCCGTCAGCGCCGACGGTGGGCCGCTGGCCGCCGTACTCACGTTTCAGGATGTCATCGATGGCCTTTGCATCGGCGCTCGTCTTGCGCGGCTTCGAGGGCTCCGTCGGTGCCGGCGTCGAAGGGCCGACGGGCTGCGTCGGAACAGCAGCAAGCACCGGTACTGCAGGAGCGGGAAGCGGAGCCGGCTTGTAGACGTCTGCGGCTGGTGCGCCGCCGTCAGCAGAGGGCGCGTCCAGCAACGAGACAGCGTCGACAGGTTGCGCAACCGACGCGCCACGCGTGGCGAACGCAATGCCGAGGACGAGAACGAGGAGCGCCGCCGCCCCGCCGACGACGAGCATCGTCGAGCTGCGCTGCTTCGACGGGCGCTCGTAGTCGCGGAACTCGTCCCGAAGACGCTCGAGCTCAGGGGACAAGGCCGTGGGCTCCGGCGCAGCGATGGGCTCGTCAGCGTCAGCTGGTGGCGCGTCAGCGAACGCCGCAGGCGCGACGATGGCGCTCGGCAGCTTGAAACCTGCGGTGCCGGGCACCTTGGGCGCACTGGACGAGGAGATTCTGTCTGCCCTGGGCGCGCTCGACGACGAGCTGCGGTCGGCCTTCCGAGAGGCCGTCCCTTGAGCAACCGCAGACGGCGGGCCGGACGGAGGGGGAGTCGGCGGAGTGCCAGGAGCGGTGCGCGGAGTCGTCCGGCCTGATGGAGGTCGCTCCGCCCGGCCCGGCAAGGGGCGAGTCGCTGCCGTCGAGCCCTTCGGCGCAGCCGTGGGACCGGGAGATGGCCGCACGTGAGTCTGGCTGCTTCCGGTACCCACGAGGCCAGAGAGGGAGACGTCGACCGGCGGCAAGTCGACACCAGCCTCATCCTCTGCCGCCTCGTCGAGCGCGGCTGCATGCAGCTCCGAGAACTCCTCGACGCGCCGCTCGCACTCCTCGGCCGTCGGCAGCACGAAGGGCAGCTCGAGGACGCCCGAGGCGTCCTTTCGACTCAGGATGGCATCCAGCGCCAGCATTGCCTCGCGCGCCGTGGGAAACCGCATCGAGACTTCGCGCGCCATCAGCTTGGCGACTACGGCATCCACGTCAGCAGGCACGCGCGGATTGAGGGCTGACGGCCTCGGCAGGTCGACCTTCTGCGCGATGGCCATGAAGGCCACCGAGGGCTGGGTGCTGAGCACCGACTTCCACGCAGCCCACGCGGTTGCCCCGGTGAGCGTCAGGAAAAACGTATGCCCGAGCGCGTAGAGGTCCTGCGCCGGCGTGAAGGTGAAGGGGAGGCCCTTCATCGCGTCGCGCGAGAAGGGGTACTGCAAGTACTCGGGCGCGAAGAAGTCGGTGGTGCCAATCCACGAGGCGACCTCCGTCGACGTCTTCAGCGCCTTCGACTTGGCGATGCCGAAGTCGATGAGGACTGGCTGCCCGCTCGGTTCCACCAGGATGTTGGAGGGCTTGATGTCGCGGTGAAAGAAGCTGTGCGCGTGGCAGTACTCGAGGGCGTCGAGGATGGCGCGGTAGGCGACGAGAATCTGCCGAAGCGTGGGCGCTGGAGAGCGGCGCACCCAGCGGTCCATCGCCACGCCATCGACGTGGCGCATGACGAGAATGGGGAGGCCGTCGACGTCGCCGATGGTGTCCTTGAGCGGATTCCACGTGAAGTACTCAGCCAGCGCGACGATGTTGGGGTGCTGGAGGCTCTGCAGCGCCGCGCTCTCCTTCTTGATGCGTGGGAGCTCTGCCAAGGCCTGCTCGCGACGCTTGGCGTCCGCGTAGTCGACGAGCGGAGCCTTCAGCGCGTACAGCACGCCGCCGCGGCGCGCCTCGTAGACGACGCCGAAGCCGCCCTGGCCGATGATTTCGCCGAGCTCAAAGTCGCGCAGGCGCTGGCCCGTGAGGCCGAGCAGATTGACGAAGCGCGGATTGGTGGGTTGTTCGTCGGACATGAAGGCCTCGCTCGTACCGACTCAGAGCTTCAGGTCGCCCAGCTTGAAGTGCCGCGCGCCGTTCTTCTCGAAGAGGCGGAGCTCGAAGCGGTTGCCCTCGACAAGCTGAGGGAGACGGAAGGACACGACGAGCTTGGAGGACGCGCCGGACGGGATGGCGTTGAGCTCCTGCTCGACGCCGATGACTTTGATGTCGGACGCTGAGCCGCCACCCTGCACCGAGAGCTCCGCGCGCTCGAGGACCCACGTCTGTGTCGGGTCCCGGTTCTCCACGGTGATGGCAAGGTACATGAGGTCGAAGAGACGGAAGACGTAGTGAGTCTCCACGAGGAGCCGGTTCTGCTTGTCGATGCCCGACTTGAAGTTGCGCGCCTCCACGGTGAACGTGTCCGGCTTCGAGAGGTCCTGCTTGAGGATGAGCGCGCCCAGCTTCGCGATGCCGACTTCGGCGGCGCCCGTCGAGCACTCGTCCAGCTTCGCCTGAAGCTCTGCGACTTGCCCCTTGAGGCGGGTGGCGCTGTCCGCGCCAGCGCGCTGCTGCAGCTGCAACTCCACCCGCACGAAGCGGTCGAAGGAGCCATCCTTCGACGAGCCGACCGCGAAGTTGAGCTGCGTCCCGTCAACCAGCGTGAGGGCGAGGGGCACCGTGGCGCCGGGAGGCAGCGGCTTGGTGCTCGTCAGCACGACCGTCGAGCCCTGAACAATCGGCGGCAGGATGCGTTGCTGCGGGTCCGCGACGACGGCCTTCGGTGCATCGACGTCGACAGGGAAGGTGAGCGTCGTCGTCTGCCCTGGCGGGGCGAGGCGAATGTCGGCGGCAGTCGTCGCATCGTTGATGACGACGCTCCGGTCGCCGGGGCCCGCCGCTGAAACGGCGGCGGCGGCCGGCTTGCCAGCCTTCGCGGGTGCGGCCGAGGTGACGGTGGCGAAGGCGAAGAAGCAGACCGAAACAAGAAGGTGGCGCATGGAAGGCCTTTCAGGGAGCCGAGGGAGAAAGCGCAGGAGCAGGCGCCGCCGGCAGCGTCGTAGTGCGCCACTCAACGACCATCAAACCGTCGGGGCGGGCGCGAGTGCGCGGAACGTGCGAGAGGACGAGGTCGACCTGCTGTGAGTCGTCGGTGACACCAGCGACAGCCGAGACCAACGACTCTCTGCGGCGGGCGAGGCGTGCCCGCACGTGCACCTTGTCGCCGTGCTGCTCGATGACGTCGAGCGCGAGGAACTCGAGGTGCGTCTTCACCTGAGCGAGGCGGTACGTCTCGAAGAGCTTCTGGGAGCGAGCCTCCTCATCCATCTTCGCGGCGAGGGGGCTCGCCATCATCGCGAGCGCTTCAGCCCACTGCTCCTCGAGCATCGAGGAGTTCGGCGCTGCCGCGACCCGCAGGAAGCGCTTGCTGAAGGACTCGAGAGTGAGGGCTGAGGGCGCGCCCTTCTGGTTGGCAAGGAACGCGAGCAGCGCCTCGGTCGCGACACCTCGCTCCACGAAGTGGCCGGCTCCGCTCTCGTCGACGACGACGACGGACGGCTCCGTGCGGGCGACCTTGAGCATCACGACAATCAACAGGCCCTGCAGGAGCAACTGCCCACCCAGCACGTAGTTCTTCCACCGGCCCTGCGCGGCGAAGGCGGTCCAGATGGCAGAGGGACGAGCGGCGGGCGTGACAGACATGAGAGAGTCCTAACGTACTTCGCTTGGTGCTGTCAATGACACTGTTCGAACATTAACCGGGACGACTACTCGGGGTCTGGGGGAACGTCGCCGTTGAGTATTGCGCTGAGCGGGTTGTCGGCTGGACGAGCGGCTTTGCCTGTCGGCCACGGCAGGGAAGCCGGTTTCGAGGGCGCGGTGGGTTGGTCGGAGAGAGGCACTGCTCGAGGTCGCTTGGGGGGAGGTGGCTCCGCAGAGCGGCCGAGTGAATTGGCTTCGACAGGCGGTGCCGACCGAGCCGCGGCACGAGGTTCGGCGCCAGCGTTGTGAGGCCTCATCGGGGCCTGTGCTGGCGCGGCCGACCCAGCAGCGGCGCCGCCTCGCCTGATGGGTGTGCCTTGTGCCGGCTGGTGCGCCGCCGAGACAGGCGGAGGCGGTGGCGGAAGGGGATTGGCCGACGCGGCGGCCGGACCTCCCGCAGGAACGGCGGGCGATGGTTGGCGAGGAAGCGGGTTCGCCTCCGCGGCCGCGGCCGGCGAAGGGCTCATGGAAGGACCTGCCACACCGCGAGTGCCCGCGGCCGGCGCGGGCGGCGCATCCAACGCGTTGGGGACGATGCCTGGAGCGCCCGCTCCAGCGACGATGGCCCTCATTGCGCCATTGCGAATCGGGAGGGCGTCACCGCCGCTGGGCACACCCATCGCGCCAGCGAGACTGCCAGGGGCGTTACCCAGAGCCTGTCCCGCTGCACCAGCTGCAGAGCCGGCTGTGCTCGTGGCACCCGCGAGGCCGCCGCCGGCCGCGGAGAGCGCTCCAGTGGCGGCGCTAGCGCCGAGTCCGGCGGTCTGCATCACCGTCGACATCCCGGCCCCGATGGCACCCATGCTGCCGCCCACCAAACCCGAGGACACCACCGGAACGGCGAAGGCGGTGACGCCGAGGAGGAGCGCCGTGGCGAGCGAGGCGAAGGCGGGGGACGCGCCGTTGAGCCCGCTCAACGAGGCGCGCGTGATGATGGCCAGGAGCAACGCCGACATCACGGGCCACGTGAGGACCGTCACGAAGGTGCGCAGCCACCGCCCGAGCGAGTCGCTCTTCACGGGCAACCAGAAGACGAGCGCAAGCGGCCCAAGCGCGTAGAGCAAGACGACGAGGACAGACGCGAACTGCGTCATCACCCACAGCGCACTCTGTCCGAGCAACAGCGCGAGGGAGATGAGCGAGGCGAAGAAGATACCGCCCATCTGAGCGGCGATGCTTCCATCCTCGTCGGCGGCCTTGGCTCTGCTGAGGTCCTCCTGCCACTTCGTCGCGGTCTTCTCGAATTCGCCCCATGGGTCGGCCGGGCCCAGCGAGCTCGCCATGCCGTCCGAGAGGCCGGCCAGGGTGCCGCAGAGTCGGCCGTACAACGTCTGAGTGCCGATCGGTGCCAGCAGCGCCAAGACGATGGCCGCGCGCCACAACGAGTTGCGGAACGAAGGCGGCGCCGATGGGTCTCTGAAGACAATCTCCACCACCAGCGCCGTGATGAGGACGGCAGGAAAGAGGGCGCGCGCGTAGCCCAGGGTGGAGGCACTCCACTGCCCAGCAAACCCCAGCGCGCTCCCCATCTCGCCGGCGAAGGCCACGGACGGAAACACCAGCGCGGCAAACCCAGCGACGATGACGAGGGGCCGGAAACTCATCGAGCGCCCTCCGGCACGGAGACGCGCGGCAACAGGGGGCGCCTCATGTCGCGGAAGCCAGCGCGCACGGCATCCTGCCGCTGCAGCGCCTCCCGCTCATCGCGCTTCTCCTTGGCGGCGGTGTTGGCGAGCTCGACAGCCTTGAGTCGATTCGAGAGCGCCATCTGCTCGTTCAAGTCGGCGGTGCCCTTCGCCTGAAGGATGGTGGCCATGTTCGCGGCGGCCTGGCACGCGGTGACATCGCCGTACGTGGTGCAGCGAGAGAGGAGCGCGTCGTACTGAGCGCGACTCACCTCAGCCTGCCCTTCGGCCGCGCTGGCGCGCACCAGCGCCCGCGCCGCCTCGGCGTCGGTGGCGTCGACATCGTCCCGGCGCGCCCCGTCAGGCAGCGTCCCGAACGTCGAGGAGATGGCGAGCCGCACCTGCTGGCCGTTGAGGCGCTCGTACACCTGCGCGCAGCCCGGAGCGCCGGTCAGACACAGCGAGACGCGCCGCTGCAGCTCGCCCGTGCCAGCGCCCCAGGCCTGAGGCGACCGAATCTCCCGACGCAGCGCTTCCGCGTCCGGGAACAACGCCCCGAAGGCCGCGTCGGGCTGGTGAATGATGGCCTGGCCGTACTGCCGCATGCCCTCGAAGGTGCGCACCGCGTCGTCGGCCATCCCGACGTAGCGACGCGTCTCTTCGTACGTCTGCCGCAGCGTCGTCAGCGTCTGCGAGAGGTTGGTGATTTGCGTCGCGGACTGCGCGACGAGCGTCGTCAGGAACGGGATGTCGGCCTGGGCTCGAGCCTCGCGCGGCGCGAGCACGGCGAGCGCGAGGGCGAGCGAAGCGCCGATGCGCAGCAGCGAGAAGGGGAGGCGGTGAGCGTCAAGAAGCATTGAAGGCTCCAGGGGAAGAGTGGACGAGTGACAGGAGGCGCTGAGCAAGGCCGCTCTGGAGTGGGTCAGCGAGGACGACGTGGACGTCCGACGCAGCGAACGCCGCAATGAGGGCCTCGGCGGACCCTCGCATGCGCGGGCGAGCCCAGTCGGTTGCTGGGCAGCCCGTGTCATCAACGGCCACACCGATGACTTGGGCGCCGTCGCCATCAACCTCGGAGACAACGACGTCGGCGACCCACAACGCACGCATGGCGCGGAGGGCGGCCTCGAGCTCCGCAGCGGGCCTGACGACGCGAAAGGCAAGCACCATCGTCGTGCGTGATGAGTCGATGGAGTGGTGGACGAGCATCAAGACACCTCCGGTGCGCCGTGTGGGTAGCGACTGGCGAGCTGCGCGAGGAGCGCGACGTCTGGCAGCTTCGGATTCTTGGCCCGCACCTTCTCGATGAAGGCGCGGTCCTTCGCGTCAGTGGTGAGAATCCACAGCGCCATCGGATGCAGCGCGAGGCGGACGGCGGCCTGTCGCGGCCCGTAGAGCAGCATCAAGTCCGAGTACTGGCCCTTACGCCGGTGCAGCCCGCGGAACGCTGCCTCCGCGCGAGGCGTGAGTCCGAAGAAGTCGGAGACCGCGCGATGGCCTGAGGCGTGGAACAGGAGCAGCTTCAGCGCCGAGTTGGAGAGAATCGCGCGGCCGGCCTTCACCGCCGCGAAGTCCTCGAGTCCCTGCGACACCATCCACATCGCCACGCCGTACTTGCGCATGACTCGGTACGACGTCTCGAGGAAGCGCTCGGCCACTTCGCCCTGGCCCAGCCACGTGTGGCCCTCGTCGATTTCAACGAGCGTCCGCTTGAGCGTCCCACGCGCTTTTCGCTGCAGCGCCGCGCGCGCCGTGATGGCGCGCATCACCGTGGCGAACGCGATGGACTTGGCGGTGGCGGACTTCGCCACGGCCTCCATCTCGAAGCACACCAGCGGCGCGTCGAACCGCAACGTCGACGGGCGGTCGAGGAAGCGGCCATACAACTCATCCCCGGTGAAGAGGCCAAGACGTCGGTGGAGGCTCTCCGCGATGGCCTTGTCGTCCGCGTGCGCGCCCTTGAGGCGGGCCTGCCGCTGGAGCGCGTCTCTGAAGTGACGCATGAGCGGTCGCTCGTCAGGTGCGGCGGCGAGCGACTCGTACGCGTCCGAGACCGCGCTGGCCACCAGCCGCGTCTGCAGCTTGGTGAAGGAGGGCAAGTCGGTGTCGCGGACACACAGCTCGAGGAAGGCCACCACGTCTTCGATGGCTTCAGACTCGAGCCGGCCGTCGGCGGCGCGCACCAGCGCGTTCGGGAGGAACGGCGTTAGCGGGGTGTTGATGTCGACTTCGAGGTGGATGCCGCCGACCAGCTTTGTCAGTCGCTCCCAGCTGCGGCCGTTGTCCACCAAGATGGCCTCGTGCCCGGCGGCGAGGGCGTCGAGGGTGAAGGCGCCGAGGGTGACGCTCTTCCCGGAGCCGGTGTCAGCCCAGACGAGGCCGTGGTGCGCCGGCAACGATGGGTCGAAGAAGTCGAACCGGAAGACGTCGCGCGTTGGCGTCCACAGCAGCGACGCCGGCGTCTGGCAGCCACTCCAGGGCGCGACGACAGGGAGGAAGTCGGCAGCGTTCCGGCTGGTGCAGACCTTCTTGCGGAGCTGGTACTCGCCAGCGCCTGGGAGGAGGGAGATGAGCGCCGGCAGCTGCGTGACTTCCTCCAGCAGCAACTCCGAGTTCCCCGCAGCGGCGAAGGCCGAACGCGCCGCCTGGGTGCGCGCGTCGAGCGTCTCCAGCGTCGGCGCGTCGAGCAGCAGAGACATCGAGAGGGAAACCACCTTCGAGGCCATGGCGCTCAACTCGATGAAGAGGCCCTCGATGCCAGCGCGCTTCGCTGCCTGCTCCGCGTCGCGCTGGACCGAGCGCGTCTTCATGAAGGGGATGGCGGAGGAGAGGAGGTCGACGAGGTTGTGGGAGGTGTTGAGCTTCAGCTTCGCGCGCGCCTGGTCGTCGATGCGCACCACGCAGGAGAGCCAGTAGGGGAAGGGGTGCACCTGGTCGCCGCGTTTCTCGACCAGCGACAACAGGTGTTCGGCCGACAGGTAATCGGTGCCCGTCTCCGGAAGCACCTTCAAGGTGAGAACCCGACGAAGCACCTTCTCCTGTCGCAGGTAGCCGACCTCCTCGACGACGTCCTCGAGGCAGAGCTGCTCGGCCTCGGTGTACTCGCGCAGCTGTGGGCCAAAGCGCTCGATGGACTCGTCATCGAAGAGGTTTTCCCGCACGAGCGCCTCTGGCGGTGGCTGGCGGTTGGCCGCGTGTGTCGGGTTGAGCAGCTCGAAGAGCAGTGCCCGGACGCCATCAGGGGCGAGCTCGCGCACGGCGAGGCCTGCCGCCTCGAGCCGGCTCTTGAGCGTGTTGCGCAGCGACGCCAGCGCCGTCAACTCGGCGAGGTGACGCTCGCGCGAGTGCTTGCCGAGGTTGGCGAACAACATGCGCACGCCAGCTGGCGGCCGGGGACCGAGGCCCGAGCCTCTGCTGAAGGCGAGGAAGAGGCGTGCCTTGCGAAGAGGTTGCTCCTGGAGCCAGCTGACACGCGCGTCGACGTACTGGCGGAGCGCCGCGTGCAGCGGCTGACGAGAGGAGACAGCGCGGTAGTCGGCGATGTCGGCGTCGACGTCCGTCGTCACCCGGTAGAGGAAGTGGAGGGTGCACCCGTCGTCGGTGGAGCCGATGAGGACACGCAAGGCCTCGCCGAGTCCGGCGACGGCGTCGTTGGAGGCGAAGCGCGCGTCAAGGGTGCTGAGCTCGAGCACGCCAACGTAGTCGAGTGCGGGCGTCACCAGCGCCGTGATGTTGGATTTTTCTAGTGTTTGTTATAGTGGTATGAAGTTAGTGAGTGACACTTCGCGCGGCGAAGTCATGCGGCCTCCCGAACATCGCTGCTGATGCGTGGAGCAAACGGAAAGGCAGGGCTCCGTCTGGCGCGAGCGCCAGCGCTGAAGCGGCCCCCGCCTGCGGCGCGACGCAGGAGGTGGGGGAGGAGGTCCTGCAGGTAGCCCGGATGGTGGCCGCGGTTGCCGAGGCGACTCGCGACGTACAGCACGGCGGCGAGCGCCATCGTCGGGCCGATCGGCAGCCACGCGATGCCCAGCACCACCACGAGGCCTACGAG
>JAUXRI010000348.1 GCA_030681895.1 Myxococcales bacterium
CCCGGTGCCGGCGACCCTGACAACCGCCGCCCGATGAAGTGGACAGGGCTGTCATCGCGCGAGGCCGATCTGCTCGACTTCATGCGGAAGGTCGGGACCGCGCGGAAGCAGAGCAAGGCGCTGAAGTTCGGCGTGCGGGACACGCTGGTCATCGAGAACGATCTCTATGTCTTCCAACGCGCCACCGATTCCGACGGCGCCATCGTCGCGATCAATCGTGGTGGCGATCGCACGGTGACGCTGAGCTTGCGTCGTGCGTTGGCGAGGCTCCCGGTGACGTTGAAGGACGCGGTCTCGGGTCGAATGGTGACGATTTCGTCGTCGGGCCAACTGACGATCCCGGCCCGCGCGACGATGGTGCTGGTCACGCCTTAATCCCGCGCGCACGACATCGAGCCGCTCGAACAGAACCAGCCACGCCAGGCTCCGTTCGCGAGGCAGCGACGAACTGCGTCGTTCTTCGCGTCGGTCTGACTGCTGCCGGAGCCGACGAAGCGAATCGTCCGGTTCTCGGCGCTCGAGTACTTCGTGAACGTGCAGGAGTACGGGACCAGCGGCTCGAGGGCGCAGTAGTCGGCTGCGCCGCTGCAGAAGGTCGCCGTCCACGACGCGCTGGAGCACTGAGATTGCGCCTCGCCAAGTGCCGATGCGCGGGTGCTGCCGGTGCCGTACGTTTCCATCGTGACGGAGTGATCGTTCGACCAGCGGCGCACCGTGCAGCCCATCGTCTGCTGCATCGGTGGAGGCGTGCTCGAGCGGCCCTTGCACGCGTTCGTGCACGTCGCGGTCGGGCCCTGGCAGGTGTTGTTGAGGCAGTAGCGCGCGGTGTCCCACGTCGTGCCGTCGGCGCATTGGCACGAGTACGCCTGACACGTCGCCGCCTGCGAGCACGACGCGCCGGTTCCTGCGCTTCCACCGCCCGTGTTGCTCGTCGGAGGTGGCCTGGTGCCGAGGCGGTCCTTGCACGCGTTGGAGCAGGTCGCCGCTTCTCCCTGGCAGACGTTGTTGAGGCAGTAGCGCGCCGTGTCCCAGCGGGTGCCGTCACCACAGGTGCACGAGAAGGCCGCGCAGCTCGTCGACTGGGTGCATGAGAGGCCGCTCGTTCCGCTCGTCACGGGAGAAGAGCCCCTCGACGTGTCGTCGACTCCACCGCAGCCCAGCATCGACACCATCACCACCGCACCACCGAACGCTGATCGCATTGAGTTCCTCGCCGTGCCCGAGATGGGCGACATCGGTTCGGCGGGAATTGGGGGCAGGGGTGGGATTCCGTCACGACATTCGCTACCAGCTTCGGCCGCGATGCTGTGCGGCTTCGCGCATCAGGTCGGCGGCAGTCTGAGGCCGAAACCACGTGGGCCCCCGCCAGAGGGCTGGAGGCGCGCGATACACGGCATCGCCTGGCTTGAAGTCGCTGGGGAGAAGCCAGCTCCTCCTCGATTTCGAGACGCACGCGCTCACCGTCGATTTTGCGAAGCGGTGACAGACCAGCTCACCGCGACAGTCGGACGGCGCGTAGCAGACCTTGATGCAGTACCGGTTCCCATCGGCGGCGCAGGTCGTTCCGAAGGGACACGTGCATTGGTCGGTGCAGAGCTCTGGACCGGACGGCGTCGTGGTCCAGCCGGCGCCTGGAAGCGTCTCGACACAAAGCTGGCCAACGAAGCTGTCAGGGCTGTCCATGCACACTGCAGGCAGTGGCAGGCTTCCCCCGTCCGGAGAACACGGCGCGCCAAAGTCCAACGGTGCGGTCCATCGGTACGGCCGGCGACCCGGTTGCTGCATCCGCACCAACGCGAAGAGAACGACTCGACCCACTCAGGCCGGCTTCGGCTTGTAGAAGATCAACATCGAGTAGCAGTGAAACTCGTTGTCGCTCGACTGCATCACGACGCGATCGACGATCTCGAGATCGCCGTTGCTCTTGATCCACCGGTTGATGTTCTCGCTGAGCTCTTCGCGCTCTTTCGCCTTCGTCGCTGAAAACACCTTGACGCCAGTGAACATGCGCTGCTTATCCCATGCGGCTCGCGAGCCAGACAAGGGCCCAGAAATCACATGCTGATCGACCTCCACGTTCACTCGTACCTCTCGCGCGACTGCCCGCTCGATCCCAAAGCAGTCCTCGCGCGCGCGGAGTCATTCGGCCTCGACGGCGTCGCGTTCACCGAGAGCAACACGCAGGACGGCTGCGACGAGCTCTTCGATCTGCAGCGCACGACGAAGCTGAAGGTCTTCGTGGGCCTCGAGCTCGCGACGGACAAGGGCCAGTACTTGTGTTTCTTCGAGAAGCCCGATCGCGCGCCCGAGCCGGTGCAGCTGTGGGGCAGCAACCGAGAGAAGGCGTGGAGCGCAGACGAGTGCCTCCCGCGCCTCAAAGCCCTCGGCGCCGCCATCGTCGCCGCGCGTCCGTACGACAAGGATCTCGGCTTCCCCGCGAACGACTACGTCAAGACGCTCAAGCTCCTCTCGGCGGTCGAGGTCTACAACCCGAAGGTGCGCATGGGCGCCAACGAGCTCGCGCTCGAGGCGTCGGAGTCGATGAAGCTCCCTGGCGTCGCCGGCAGTGACGCGCGCGCCTCGCTCGACGAGATCGGCTACGCCGCGACGCTCTTCAAGAAGCCGGTGAACACGCAGGTCGAGCTGGTGAAGGCGCTTCTCGGCACCGACTACGTCCCCGTGCAGATGGGCGCGCTGCCGCACCTGCGCCGTCCCGGTGAGGCGAAGCAGGAAGAGCAGCAGCGGAAGAAGAAGAAGAAGCGCCGCTGGCCGAGGTGATCACGCGTCAGGTGGAGCCAGTCGCTCCAGCACGAGGGCGACGAAGCTCGACGCGCCGCTGAACACCCAGCCCAGGTGCGTGCCGCAGTTCGTGCACCTCGCGTACTGCCACTGATGGCCGGCGAACCAGGTCGCGTCGCTCGTCGGAGTTCCCTCCGGCGTGACGCCCGGTGCGCCCTTGAAACACCCGAAGAGGAAGGCGAACGCGTTCGGGTTCAGGCGCAGGTGAACGTGTCTGCCCTCGACCTCGAGGCGCTGGTCGCCGGTGGTGATCGCCGCGAGGCACTTTCGACATCGCCACGGCTTCTCGGGAGCGGCCTGCGACTCGATCGACTCGGCTTCCGGCGCCAGCGTCTGACTCATGGCGAGCCTTGGTTTTCGTGTTGAACGTTGTCCGGAAGACCCAGCGCAATGGCGCGGTGCCCATCCAGCGAGAAGCAGTCGACAGAGCCGGCTCTGGTGACGAAGACCAGGGGCCCGTCGAGGAGAGGCGTCGCCCGCCCGCTCTCCGCTGTCGTGACGTGGCGAAGCCGCGCTCTGGTCGCGTCATCGAGCCAGCCCACCTCGCAGCTCGAGCCAGTGGCATCGACCACATCGCCACTCAGCAGGCGCTCGACGGGGTTTCGTTGCCACGAGTCTTCGAGCTTCATGCGCCAGCGGTCTCGCGCTCGACGGCCACGGCGTGCGCCTTGATGCCGATGCTGAGCAGCCATCGAGCGTCCTCCGTCGCGGCCGCTGCGCTCGCGACTACTTCAGCTCGGCGACCTTGCCGTCCCGCAGCACGGCCTGCTTGCGGCCGTCGGCGTAGATCCACGTCTCTTTCTTCACGGCGCCTTCGAGCTCGAACGTCTTTCGATCCGGGTAGCCCCAGGCCATCTCGAGCGCGTCCGCCGGCATCTCGACGATCGCCTTCTTCTCGAGCACCGCGAGGCGCACCGACTCGGAGAAGCCCTCGAGCATCGGCTTGATGTTCTCCCTCGAGAGGTAGCGATCGACCTCGCTCTTCACCTCGTTCTCGTCCTTCAGGCCGGGGCGCAGCACCAGGAGGTACGGAGGGCTCTGCTTCGGCGTGCCCGAGACATCGAGGAAGACCCAGGCCAGCGTGCGCGGCGTGTACAGCACGCGCTCGCTCATCGCGTAGGCGGTGGGGAACTCGACCTTGAGCACGCGCACGGGCGTCCCCGGGGCGAAGATGCGCTCCACCGGACCGGGGCTCACCGGCGAGCCGTCGGGGTTCAGCAACATGCGCACCTGATCGGGGCTGACCGGTGACAGGAGCTTCTTGGTCGCGTCACCGAAGAACGGCGTGCCGTAGAATGCGATGCGCAGAAAGCGCTCCTCGCCCGCGAGGGACCGCTGAAGCGCTGCGGCTTGATCCGGAGGGACGAACACCTGCGAGGTGGCGCAGCCGCTCAGGGAGATCGTGAGCGCGAGCAGGGCGCTCTTCACGCGCCGCTCGCTGACGAGCCGCCCGTTCCCGAGCCGCCTGATGAGCCACCGCTGCTGGAACCACCACCGCTGGTGCCGCCGGTCGAGCCGCTGCTGGATCCGCCCGTTCCGCCAGAGGAGCCACCGGTGCTGCCTCCCGACGTTCCGCCCGTGGTCGCCGCCGGGGTGGCCGCCGCCGTCGACGTCGACGACGCTGAACCCGCCGCTGGGGTGCCAGTCCCCGACGTCCCTCCGGAGCCGTCCTTCTTCGCCGACGCGTAGAGATCGGAGTACCAGCCGCCGCCCTTGAGCTGGAAGTTGGTGCGACTGACCAGCCGCTCGAAGGTGTTCTCGGCGGCGCACGCCGGGCACTTCGCTGGCGCGGGATCCGAGATCTTCTGCATCACCTCGAGATCGTGGCCACACTGCTGACAGCGGTATTCGTAGATGGGCATTGAACTCACCTCATGTAGCGGCGCGTGAGACCCAGGCGGTCCACGGCGCGGTTCAACAGGTCAGGAACGATCGCGTGCTTCTTCGCAACGAGCTCGACCAGCTCGGCCACGGTGTTGGCCGCGTCAGCCGAGTCGTCGAGCAGCTTGGTGACGTCGCGGGTCAACGCGTCGGTGAAGCGCTTCTCGATCTTCAGATCGGCGAGGTAGCGCTGACGGCCGAGCAGCGAGAGGCGCAGCGTCAGGTTCGAAGGGTCGAGGGCCTCACGAACGAAGGTCTCCTTGATCTCCTGCAGCTCCTTCTTCAGCCGCAGCTCTCCGACGAGGCGATCGATGTCGGTCGGGCGGACCCCAAGCTCGCGCGCCGCGGCAGGGACCGAGCCACGCGCCGTCGCGACCGCCGTGAGCACCTTCTCGCGTTCGCGTTTGGCCAGCCCATCCATCAGGGCGTGACGGCTGAGCGCGCCTTCGACCTCGGCGATAGACAGGGGAGATCCCGAACGGCCCGTGTACGCAGCCTCGAGCGTCTGGAAGACGTGGAACCGTGTCGGAGACTGATCGACGACGACGATCAGGTTCTCTTTGGCGTCGGGCTTGAGGAGCGTCTCGTAGGTGCTGCGCGACGAGTCGAGGCGGGTGAAGCGGCCTCGCGGCGGCGGCAGGTTTCGCTTGGGCAGAAACGCGGTGCCCGGGAGCGGCTGCTTCGGCTTCGGGCGTGCGGCCACCGGAGCTCCTGCCACCCGCTTCGTCGGTGCGATCTTGTCGCTCACCGACAGCCGCCGCTTGCGCGTCTTCTTGTCCTTCGCCGGGGCGGCCGGGCTCGAGGGCCTTGCGCGTGGAGCAGGCTACGACGGCGCGATCTCGGGCGGTGGCTCAGCCTCGGCCGCCAGCCGCACCATCTCGTAGTACCCGGAGCCCTGCCGCTCGGCCGCGAGGGACGGCTTGGTGCCCTTGATGATGTCGACCACGGCGAACGGGCCCAGCGGCGTGGCCTCGGGCGCCTCGTCGGTCAGCGAGCGAACGTGCCCGTCATCGGCGTCGGTCAGCAGCGAGAGCGCGTCACGCACGAGGGCAGGGGAGGAGGGCGTCTTCGCGCGCCGGCAAAAGTCGGCCACCGCCACCGCGACGGGTGTCGGGACATCATCCGGGTGCCGCTTGCGATTCCATCCACTCATGCCTGCGCTTTGCGTCGCGGCTGGCTATAAGCCTCTGTGTAGAGGTGTCAATGAACGCTCAACCGCTCACGCCACCAACCGAAGAGCCGAGCGTCGCCGGAGTCCGGGTTCGACCGGTCTTGCCGATGCTCCTGTTCGTTCTGCTCGTCGGCTCTGCGCTGCTGGCGCTGTGGGCCCAGCAGAGTCCCGTCGCGCCGGAGCCCATCTCGCGGTTCGCGCCGTGGGCGTTCCTGGCGTTCGCGATCGGCTTCGCGGCCTACCGCCTCGCGCTCGTCGCGGCGAAGCGCTACTCGGCCTTCAAGGCGTTCGCGCAGATCATCGTCGCGGCGCTGTTCTTCATGCTGTTGCTCCTGCCGCAGGTGGCGCCGCCGCTCGAGCCCGTCATTGCTCCTGCAGATCTGTTGCTCGATCGTGATCCCCGCGTTCGCGCGTTGGCGGCCGAGGTGATCGGCTACCGCGAGGCGCAGAGCGTGAACCCGGCCCACGCGAAGGCCCTCGTCGGGTTGCTGGAGGATCCGAACGCAGCGGTTCGCGAGGCCGCCCGGAAGGCGCTCATTCAGCTCAACGGCGGCCGCGAACTCGAGACACCGGCCGCGTGGAAGGAACGCTTTCCGTGACGATGCCGGACCGGGCTGCGCGTGAGGCGATCATCGAGCGCTTCATCGCCGAGCGACGCCTCAAGGCGACCCGCCAGCGCCACTTGATCCTCGAGACGTTCTTCCAGCTCGACGGCCACTTCTCGGTCGAGCAGCTGTGGGCGAAGGTCCGCGAACTCGATCCCCGTGTCTCGGTGGCGACCGTCTACCGGACGATGAAGCTGCTCGCCGAGAGCAACCTCGCCCACGCGCAGAACTTCGGTGACGGCCAGACGCGGTACGAGCCAGCGGTGGGTCGCGAGCACCACGATCATTTGATCTGCACGCGCTGCGGCACGATCATCGAGTTCGAGAACGATCGCATCGAGCAGATGCAAGAGGCCGTGGCGCGCAAGCACGGCTTCCGCGTCACCTCGCACAAGATGGAACTCTACGGCCTGTGCCGGACCTGCCAGAAAGTGGTCGACGCGGGGCGCGTGTGACACGCGTCGTCCTGGCGGTGCTGCTGTTTTTGAGCTGCGCGCACGCCGGCGCCGGCCTGCCTCACCGTGACGTGTTCGTCGGTGCGCTCCCGCAAGACGTCGTGGGTCCGGTGCCCTTCGATCGCGCGGCGCTCACCGGTAAGGTCGTGCTCGTTACCTTCGTCGCGACCTGGTGCTTCCCGTGCCTCGCCGACCTGGTGAGCCTGGACAACCTGGAGCGGCAGTTCGGCGCGAAGGGCTTCAAGCAGGTGCTGGTGGGGCTCGATCTCGAGGGTCGCCTGGTGCTCGAGCCGTTCGCCGCAGAGTACGCGCTGCGCTACCCGCTGCTGGTGGGCGACGATCGCCTTCGCAGCGGCACCACCTCATTCGGCCAGATTCGGGAGCTGCCAGCGCGGGTGCTGTTCGATCGTTCGGGTCAGGTGATCGCGGCGTACAGCGGCGTGGTGTCGCCGGCCGAGCTCGAGCGCAAGGTTCGCGAGGCGGTCGAGGCGCGTCAGTGATCGCCGTTCGTGAGGGCGAGGTGTTCTGGCTGGTGGCGCCCCAGGCGTCGGTCTCGCACCCTCACGTGGTGGTCGAGGCGCGCAGTGCCGACGTCGTCGCCTGCGCGCTGACCTCGAACCTTCATCGGGCGAAAGAGCTGGGGAACGTGTTGCTCGAGCCGGGAGAAGGCAACTTGCCGAAGCAGAGCGTCGTCGTCGTGTCGGCGCAGGTGGTGGTCGCCCTGGCGGTGCTGGGAGACCGAATCGGCGAGCTCAGCGAGGCCCGCTTGGCCCAGGTGCGCGCGGGTCTGCTCTTCCAGCAGTCGTTCCTGTCGCGCTGACTGCTACGCGAGGCTCTCGGACCCGAGCATCCATTCCAGGTTCTGCGTCACCTTCACCTTGTGATCGGCGTCGCTCCACGAGATCACCGAGACCGGCCCGTCGCTCGAACAGACGAAGGCGATCGCTTCGTGGTGGGTGAAGACGAGCCGCGCCGCCGATTGGTGCCGGGTGCCGCCGAGCTCGGTGACCCGCTTCGTGATCGCCTCGCTGGGAACGGTCGGGCGAAGGGTCTCGACCTCGAAGTCGTCACCCTGGTCCGAGATCTTCGCGCCCGCCCGAACGAACTCGAGCGCGCCCGTGATGACGACCGCGCCATCCAGGTTGGCCATCTCTGCGATGGCGAGCGCCCGAGCGTGCCCGCCCTGTCCGACGGCGTTCGGAGACAGGTTCGACGGCCCGAGGAGCAGCGAGCCGCTGAACGCCTCTTTCGCGTACTCCGCGGTGGGGAGCACCACGAGGGTGCCACCGTGATCGAGGCGCATTCGGTTGAGGATCTGCCGAATGGCCGCAGCGCTGTCGTAGCGCCGCGCGCCTTTGGGATCGTCCACGCCCGGCTCCGGGGCCAGGAACGACGCGATCTCGGTCACCGGCGAGTTCACCGCGTCGCCGAGGAAGTAGGCCTTGCCACCTTCGATGATCGCGATGGGGAAGAGCCAGTACCCGATGCGCACCACGCCGGGCTTGAGCGCGTCGACCCACAGCTGTTGAACGCCTGACGCGAACCCCAGCCCCGAAGTGACCCAGCCCGACTTCGACTCGCGAACGACGATGCTCGAGCCCGCGGCTGCGAGCTTGCGGGTGAGGGTGGCGGTGACAAGCGCCTCTTCGGGCAGGGTACCGAGCATCACGACTTCGTCTCCGGCCCCCGTGTGGCAGAGGTACCGGAAGCGGGTCTCCCGGGCTTCGTAGCGCTCGAGCGAGCTCCAGAACGCCAGCACGGTGAGCTCTTTGAGTGCGGCCAGCGCGGGAGGCTTCTGGCCCCCCGCGGCGAGGTGCGTGAGCACCCGCTCGAGCACCGGCTCGAGATCGACGATCACGCCGTCGGCGTGACTGAAGCCGGAGCTTCGCTGCCCGTCGTGGGCGCAGGCGTGACAGGCCCGGTCGCCGTGGCGGCCTCGCCCTCCTGACCCTCCATCAGCACCACCTCAGACGCCTCGAGCTTCGCGCGCGCGTCATCTGACGCCTTGTCTTCGGCGGCGTGCTTCTCACGCATCGTCGCGTCGCTCTGCGCCAGCTCGTCCGACGACAGGGTGACCTTCTCGGCCTTGGTGCCCGTCTTCTTCTCGAGATCGCTGATGGCGCGCTTGAGCAGGTCGCTCTCGAGCAGCGTGCGGTTCAGGCGAAGCTCGACCGCGCGGAACTTGTCTCGCGCCAGCTTGCCTTCTTCGTACACGCGGCGGGCTTCACGCTTCTCGCGCTCGATGCGGATCTTCACGTTGCGCAGCTCGGCGGCGAGCTCGATGGCCTTCTTCTTGTCGGCCGACGACTGCTGCTCGAGGCGCTGCATCTTCTCTTTTTCCTGCTCGGACAGCTCGCGGATCACGCGCTGCACCGGCGGAGGCGGCTCGCGCTTCTCTTCGGGCTTCTCGTCGCTGGCGGCGACCGGCTTCGGCGCCTCAGCGCGCTTCTTCCCGCGCACGTCCATCTCGTTCTTCAGGGTCTGAATGGTGGCCAGCGCGTTGGAGAGCTCCTGGCGCGTGGCGTCGAGCTGAATCGAGGCCTGGCGCTCGACCTCGGCGCGGGCCTTCACCAGATCGTCGCCGGCTTTGTCGTTCTCGCGCTGATCGTGCAGCTTCTTCTTCGCGGCCTTGAGCTCGTCCTTCAGGTCGACCTGGGCCTTCTTGACCTCCTCGAGCTCCTTGCGCTTCTTGTCGAGCTCACCCTCGAGCTTGCTGGCGCGGGCGGCGCTGTCGTCGTCGCGGCGATCGGCGCGGGGGGCTTCAGACGACGAGCCCTGCGACTTCGTGGGGTGCGCCTTCGGGCCAAAGAAGCCCATGTTGGCGGCCATGCTGATGATGAGGCCAATGGCCAGCAGGACGGTGATGACGATCAATGACATGCAGGTTCCTCGGACGGGTACTGGGTGGGACGGCAACTCGCGCCCTTAGCCGCTCGCGATTCGAATCGCCAGCCCCAGCCTCGTCGGAAACCCTGGCTCAGCTCTGCGTCACCCGGACGGTCGTCTGCAGTGTCTTGCCGGTGTCGGGGTCGCGAGCGTCCATGCGCAAGATGCCCTCGACGTTCACGTCGAAGGTGATCTCGACCTTCACCGCGCCAGGCGGGCCCTGCCGAATGCCGGCGAAGGTGAACTCGCCGAGCTGCTCGTTCATGTTCGCCGTCTCATGATCGCCCTGGTAGATGCGCATGATCAGCTCGGTCTGGTTGGCGACGCTCGTGGTGCCAGTGACCTGCTTGGCGTTGGGGATCGGTGAGTTGCGGCCGAAGACGGTGTGCATCTGCCCGTCGGCCTTCTCGAGGCCAATGCCCATGGGGATCACGTCGAGCAGCTGGAGCTTGAGGTCGGTGTTGTCCTGCAGCGAGTACGCGTAGAGCGCGGCGCCGATGGCCACAGCCTCGTCGGGGTGAACACCCTTGGACGGCGGCTTGCCGAAGAACTTGGTCAGCCGATCCTGCACCACCGGCATGCGGGTCTGCCCACCGACCAGCATCACTTCTTCGATCTCACGGGTCGACAGGCCCGACTCGACCAGCACCTTCGCGACGATCTTCAGCGTGCGATCGACGAGCTCGCTGGTGAGCGACTCGAGCAGCTTTCGCGTGAACTTCATCTCGATGTTCAGGGGCTGGCCCTGCGGCGTCATCGTGATGAACGGAATGTTGAAGGGCGCCTCTTCGCGCGACGAGAGATCGCACTTGGTGCGCTCGGCGAGATCCTTGATGCGCTGCATGGCGACCGGGTCGGTCGAGAGATCGATGCCCGTCTTCGATTGGAACTCGCGAAGCACGTAGTGGATCATCGCGTTGTCGAAGTCGATGCCACCCAGGAAGATGTCGCCGCCGGTGGCCTTCACCTCGAAGACCTGCCCGCGAATCTCGATGATCGAGA
>JAUXRI010000155.1 GCA_030681895.1 Myxococcales bacterium
GGCTTCCTCACGCTCCTCGGGCTCGTCCTCTTCGCGTCGACGGCGCAGTCGCTCGAGTGGACGCCAGTGGTGTGGACGGTGTGGCCAGTCGCTGCGTGGGCGTTGCTCCAGGTGCTCGGGCGAGACGTCGTCGAGTGGGAAGACGTCGCGCGGTGGTGCGGCGGCCTTCGTCCCTTCTCGACGCTCGGGCACCCGACGCAGCTGGGCGTGTGGATGGCGGGCCTGTGTGTGCTCGCGGTCGACCTCGCGCGTCGTCGTCGCTCGGTGCCGTTCCTCGTCACGGGAGCAGTCGCCGCCATGACGTGCGTCGCCACGCTCTCTCGCGCGGGGTGGTTGGCGCTCGGTGTTGGCCTGGTCGGGTACGCCGTCGCCGTCGGTGGCTTTCGGCGTCGCGAGCTCGGGGTCGCAGGGCTCGGCCTCGGCGCCATCGTCCTCCTCGTCGCCTGGCTCGTGGGTTTCGGTGCCCTCGGAGAGCGGGTGCTGAACGCCTTCGTCGCGCCGACGCGCCTCGCCTTGTGGAAGACGTCGCTGGCCGGCTTCTCGGAGCACCCCGTCTTCGGCTGGGGCTTCGACACCTTTCAGCTCGTCGACCAGCAGCTGCGACAGCCCGAGGCATGGAAGTACGAGTGGGGCACCACGGCGGGCCACGCGCACTCCTTCCCTGCGCAGGTGCTGGCGACGCAAGGGCTCGTCGGGGTCGTGCTCCTGAGTCTCGCCATCGCCATCGTGCTGCGGCAGTGGTGGAGCGCGCGCATCGCCCGAGAACGGCCCGCGGAGCTCGCCGTGGTGCTGGCGTTGTCGGCCGCGTCGCTGGTGACGTTTCATGGCGTGCTCACCTCGGCGCTGCTCCTCGTCGGGGTCATGCGAACGCTGTCGACGCCATGGAGCGCGCCGCTGCCCAGGTGGCTTCGGGTGCTGCCGATTCCGGTCGTGCTCCTCGTCGGCGTGATGCTGGTGGCGTCGATGGCGGCGTCTCGCGCCTCGCGGACCGAAGGCGCCGAATCGACGGCGTGGCTCGATCGCGCGGCGTCGCTCGAGCCGTGGAGCCCGACGTGGCCCGCGCTGGTCGGCGCGTCGTTCGAAGCCACGAATCAGCTCGAGCCGGCCAGGGTGGCGTACGAGCGCAGCGTGGCCCGGGCCCCGAGGCTCGCGGTGTCGCACGCGAACGTCGGCCGGGTGACGAGCCGGGTGTCAGATGGGCCAGCCTCGGTCGCTGCGTTCGAGCGCGCGCGCCGGCTCGCTCCACTCGACGCCCGCATCGCGCTCGATGCCGCGGAAGCCAGCCTTCGCCTCGGAGACCTCGAGCTCGCCGCGGCCACGCTGGAGTCGGTGGTGCTGCTGTATCCCTCCGACGGACCTGCGTGGCTGACGCTCGGGCGCGTGCGGGTGCTGCAGCACCGCCGCACCGAGGCGCGCGCGATGCTGCAGACGTCACTCGAGATGGACTGGCGTGATTGGCCCGAAGGGCTCGGTCAGGCGCGTGCGCTGCTCGCGGCGGTGCTGGTGGAGCAGGGCGACGTCGAGAGCGCGAGAGACGTCAGCTCGGGCGCGAGCGTGGCGGCGCTGCCCGATGAAGTGTGCGGCGCGCCGGTGCGGTTGCGCTGAGCCCAGGTGGACCGAGCGCTGGAATCGCGGCGTAGCTCGACGTTGTTCAGCGGTGGTTCACTGGGCTGCGAGCCGATGGGCGGCGCTGACTGACCTCATGCAGGCGCGCGGCGGGCGGTTAGACTCCGCGCCGATGCCCACCGAGCCCTTGCGAAAACAACCCAAACAGTCCCGCTCGAGGGCGCTCGTCGCGTCGATTCTCGAAGCGGCAGGCGACCTGCTGGGCAAGGGCGCCGAGGACCCGGCCGACGTCTCGCTGCAGAAGATCGCCGAACGCGCGGGCGTCGGCATCGGCTCGCTCTACGACTACTTCGCGAACAGCGAGGGCGTCTGGAGCGGCTTTCTCTCGTGGACGACCGAGCGCAACTTCAGCGCGCTCGAGGCGCAGGCCGAAGGCGCGACGTTCACCGAGCGGCTGCCGAACCTCGTCGACGCGTCTCTCGCGCTCTACCTCGACGCGCCCGGTCGAACGCGCGGCATCATCATGGCCATCGTTCGTTTCGGTTGGGTCCCGCGCGTCGTGCAGGAGCGAGACCGCTTCGCCCATCTGCTCGCGGCGAAGTTGGGCGCCGAACACCCGCACGTGCCGCGTGAACGGCTCGACCGCCTGAGCGAGGTGCTGTGCGACGCCGTCATCGGCATCGTCCTGGGGGAACTCTGGAGAGAGCGCTCCGACGCAGCACGCGCCGAGGTCCGCCAGGTGCTCAGAGACCTCGTCGCGCGGGAAGTCGCCGCGGCCATCGCTCGGCCACCCGCGTAGCCCTCACCGCTTCGCCGTCGGCTTCAGCAGGAAGCGGGGCGGCTCTCCGGCGATGACGTTCTTCACGGTGACGGGCGTCTGCCCCTCGAGCGTGTGGGCGTCGTCGGCGTTGCGCAGCGTCACCACGAGGTGGCCGTTCTGATGCGCCGCCGCGAGCAGCAGGGCCTCGTCGGGAATCAGCAGCAGGGTCAGCTGTCTGGGCTCGCCCGTCACTGGCGACGCGTTGCCGAGCACCACCACGTTCTGCAGCAACAGCACTGTGCCCTGCTTCGACGTCTCGGGGTCGGTGACGACGGCGATGACGTCGACGTGGTCCTTCGGGCGCAGCACGGCCCCACCCGTCACCGTCGAGGTCTCGAGGCTGAAGCCTCGCGATTTCTTCGGCACGTCGGCGGCGAGGGGCTCGGCGGCGAGAGCGGCAGCAGCACTCAAGAGCAGCAACACCGGCGCGAGTCGTTTCATGGTGCCCGCGAAGGCTGCATCTTCCGCGCCTGACGTCACCCTCGGAGAGGCCGGCGCGAGCGCCATCATTTCGACTGTGCCCTTCAAGGTGATGGGCGTACACGGCCCACATGCCCATCACGCCCGGAACGAAGCTCCCCGACGCAGCGCTCTACGAATCGAAGGCCTTCGGCGACGCCTGCCCGCTCTCTCCCGAGAAGGTCTCGGTCGCCGACGCGACGAAGGGGAAGAAGGTCGTCATCTTCGGCCTGCCCGGCGCGTACACGCCGACCTGCTCGGCCAAACACGTGCCCGGCTACGTGGAGCAGCTCGCCGCGCTCAAGGCGAAGGGCGTCGACGAGGTGTGGTGCGTGTCGGTGAACGACGGCTACGTGATGGCCGCCTGGGGCAAGGAGCTCGGCGCGTTCGGCAAGCTGCGCCTGCTCGGCGATGGCAGCGCGGAGTTCACGAAGGCGCTCGGCCTCGAGGTCGACCTCTCGAAGTTCGGCATGGGCGTTCGCAGCCAGCGCTTCTCGATGCTGGTGGATGACGGCGTGGTGAAGACCGTGAACGTCGAGCAGGCTGGCAAGTTCGAGGTGAGCGACGCCGGCACCATGCTCACGCAGGTGTAGGCGACGGAGCCGACGCCGGGTGCCGGTGCCCCAGCTTGCGAATCAGCTCGGCGCGGTTCGTCACCCGGAGCTTCCGGAACGCGCCGCGCAGCCGGCTGACGATGGTGCTCATCGGCAGCCCGAGCTCGTACGCGACGTACTTGTTCGAGTGACCGAGCGAGACGAGCCAGGCGACCTCTGACTCGGCTGGGGTGAGCTGCAGCAGGTCGGTCTGCACGAACGGGTTCTTCCGCGCGAGCAGCATTCGTTTCCCGTCACGCTCGACGCTGTCGATGATGGTCCACTGGCCAGAGACGAGGGCCTGCCACGCCTTGACGGCCTCGTCGGGGTCCTTGCGCCGCAGCCGGCCTCTGGCGCGTTCGCTCGCGATGACCGCGTCGACGAGGGCCCGTCGCGCGGTGGCGCCCTTCGCGTCGGCCTCTGCGTGCAGCACCTTGCCTGCAGGGCTCAGCACCGCGTCGGTCAACCCTGCGAGCTGGCGAAGCCTGAGCGCGGCGCCGAGGTGCGCGCCCACGCGGCCGAGGGTCTTCGAGGCCGTCCGCGGAAACGCCTCGTCGAAGGGCAGCTCTCGCCCTCTGGGCGTCGGGAAGGCGAGCACGACGGTGCGGCGTCGCGGGTCGCCGCTGATGAGCGCCCACATCGACGGCAGCGTGAAGGTGCCCCTGCGGTTGAGCGCTTCTGCCTGCAGGCCTGTCTCGACGGCCAGGCGCCTCAGCCGCCACGCGCAGTTCCCGACGAACTCGGTGGGCGAGAAGATGCGCGGCACCAGCGCTGCCGGAAAGCCGGCCGAGACGGTGGTGATGGCGTGCGCGGTCTGCTCGGTCGCCCGGCCGTGCAGGGCGACGCCGTCGATACAGCCCACCCGCGAGGGGTCGACGGAGTACGCCACCACGCCGCCGCCGACCGAGAAGTCCGAGGCGCTCTCCGCGAGCCGGGCCAGCCACTGGTGGTGAGGCTCGTCGAAGGCGTACGCGGCTTCGACGAGTCCAATCGGGTCAGCGCGCCGGGGCACGAGGGGCTCCGAAGCGGCGGATGAGATCGTACCGGGAGCCTGCCTCGAGCTTCGCCAGCAGTCTCGCGACCTGGTTGGCGACGGTGCGCACCGAGGTCTTCCGCTGGCGCGCGATGGCGGCGTTGGAGCCTCCCTCGATGACGAGCGCCAGCACCTCGCGCTCGGCGGGCGTGAGTGACACAGGCGACGACACGGGTGACGACACGTTCCACGTGACGACGATGAACTCATCGGAGTCCGCGACCGCGCAGACCTCGAGACCTTCGGGAGGTTTTCCCCCTCGTGCAGCACGAGCCATGACGTCCCCCACCGTGGCGTCGAGCCAGTTCTTCCTCGACGACAGTGCTGATGCAGTTCGCGTTCCTTCCTCTCGCAAGTCAAGGGGCCGAAGGCGCGGCACGCACACAATGACCATGGATGGCGCGGCCTCGGTCGAGGAGAGATGCGTCGTTGGCGCGCAGCTTGCTCAGGTGCGCCCCGGGGAGAACGACACATGCGATTGACTGTGATTGCGCTGACTGCGCTGACGCTGGCTTCATGCCGTCTCGATGTCACGGGAGCTCCGTGCTCGGTCGACGAGAGCTGTCCAACCGGCCAGCGGTGCGGGCCAGAGTTCAAATGTGTGCTCGGTGACGCCGCGGAGGGTGGCGGGGCTGCTGGAGGAAGCGCGACGGCTGGCGGCAACGCGACGGCCGGCGGGAGCGCAACAGCCGGTGGCGACGCGGGTGGCTCGGCGCAGGGTGGGGGAAGCGTCGCGGGCGGCGGCAGCGCCACGGCGGGCGGGAGCGCAATGGCCGGCGGCGACGCGGGTGGCTCGGCGCAGGGCGGAGGAAACGTCACGGGAGGCGGGGCCGCTGGCGGCAGCGCGGCATGCACGGGCGCTCCCGAGTGCGAGGCGCTCCTGGCGAACGCCGACGCGATGCCTGTGGGCTGCGCCGAGGCCCTCTGCAACACCTCGACGGGCGCGTGTGAGTTCCGGGCGCGCGACTCCGACAACGATGGTGAACGCGCGGCGACGTGTGCGGCGACGGGGCTGACCGTGACGCGAGGCCCTGACTGCGACGACAGCAACGCCTCGGTGAAGGCCGGCACGAGCGTCGCGTGCACCACCTCGGAAGATGGCGGCGCGTTGTTCCCCGTCACGCCGCCCGTTGGCCGGTGCGTCGCGCCGACCCGCACCTGCGACCAGGGCGGGAGCGGTCAGTTCTCCGCGTGCACCGGCGGCGTGCTCCCAGCGCAGGCCAGGTGCTCGAGCGCCGAAGACTTCGACTGCAACGGCCGCCCGGACTCCGACGACTGCGGCTGCCAAGAGGGCGCGAATCGCAGCTGTTTCCCTGCTGACGCCGGCCGCCCGGGCATCGGCCGCTGCCTCAACGGCATCGAGACGTGTGTGTTGGTCGACGCCGGCCTCGCTGCGTGGGGCCCGTGCTCGGGCGCGGTCATCGCCACGACCGAGGTCTGCAACGCGCAGGACGACGACTGCGATGCCCTCACCGACGAGGCGCCCGCGACGGGCTCCATCTGCGCCATCGGTGGCCAGTCGTGCGCTGCCGGGAGCTGCGGCTGCCCGGCGAACCAGTCGGTCTGCGGCACCCGCTGCGCCAGCAACACCTGCGCGGTCGGCGTCGGCGCGTGCCGGCGCACCGGCTCGCTGCTCTGCAGTGGTGGTGACGCGGGCTGTACCGTGATGCCTGGCGCGCCCGCGGCCGAGGTGCCCTGCAACGGCATCGACGAGAACTGCGACGGCGTCGACTCCACCACGTGTCCCAACGCCGGCCAGACGTGCAGCAACGGGAGCTGCCAGTGCCCCGCGGGCCAGCAGGTCTGCTCCGGCGCGTGCCGCGTGTACGGCGCCTCGTGCACCAACGGCACCGGGGCCTGCCAACGTTCGGGCACCAACACGGTGTGTGGCGCGTCGGCCTTCACCTGCAACGCGACCCCTGGCCTGCCCGCGACCGAGGTGCCCTGCAACGCCACCGACGAGGACTGCAACGGCTCGGCTTCGCAGAGCTGCCCGATCGGCGGCCAGGTCTGCACCAACGGCTCGTGCCAGTGCTCAGCGGGCGAGCAGATCTGTGGTGGCGCGTGCAGGACGTACGGAACCGGCTGCACCAACGGTCAGGCCGGCGCGTGTTTCCGCTCGGGAGCGAACACGGTCTGCAGCGGCAGCTCGTACACCTGCAACGTCGGGTACGTGGCCCCGGGCCGCGAGGTGGAGTGCAACGGCACCGATGAAGACTGCAACGGCTCAGCGGCGGGCGCGTGCAGCCAGGGCGGCGGCGACGACGGCTCGTCATGCGTGCTGCGGCGCTACCCGCTCGACATCGGCGACCAATGGTACGGCGACTGGGCCGAGGGAGGGCAGACCTTCAGCATCGGCACGATGCCGAACTTCACGGGTGCCAACCGGGTCGACCTGTACTTCCGAACGAGTCGGCCGGGCTCGGGCAACGGCTCGTGCTGTGGCACCAACACCGGCATCATCGTCGCCCGCATCTTCTGCAATGGCAGCGAGCTGATGGCGCTGACCGAGAACGACTTCCCCATCGGCGGCGTTCAGCGAGTCGTCACCACCTCACCGGGCGCGACCTGCCAGATGGTCTTCTACAACAACGGCAACACCTGCTGCTGTGGCTGCAACCGCCACTTCGACTCGTGGGACGCCTACGCCTACGGCCCCCGCTGCCGCACCCTCTGAAAAGGAGAGACCACCATGCTCATCCTGACCCTGCTGCTCCTTTCCGCGACCCCTGCGCCCGTCGAGCCGAGCGTCGTGAAGGCCCGTGAGGCCTTCGCGGCAGCCCAGAAGCTCTACCAACAAGCCCGCTACGCCGACGCCGCTGCGAAGTTCGAAGAGGCCTACGCGATTCGGCCGCACCCGACGATTCAGTACAACATCGGGCGGTGCCTCGAGCAGCTCGGCGACCTGCCGCGCGCGATGCGCTCCTATCGCGACTATCTGCGCCTGATGCCCGACGCGCCCGACAAGGACGCGGTGAACGCCGCGGTCGCGAGCCTCGAGCGCAAGCTGCAGGACAAGGGCGTGCAGCAGGTGCTCGTCTACGCAGACCCGGCGAACGCGACCATCAGCATCGACGGCAAGGTGCTGGGGTTGTCTCCGTCATCCATCGAGCTGCCGCCTGGCAACCACCGCGTGAACGTCACGGCGCCCGGCCATGAAGAGATGCAGCGCTCCTTCGTGCTCTCGGCGCAGCGGTCGATCGAGCTGTCGTTCAGTCTCAAGTCGACCTCGCCGGTGGTGGCCGCCACCGACAAGCCCGTCGCGCCCGTCTTCACCCCGAACGAGTTCCCACCGCCGCCTCCGCCGCTCGTCTCGGCGACCAGCACGCCAACTCCACGCAAGCCGCGGCTCTTCACGTGGCTCGCCTCGGGCGTCGCGCTCGCCGCAGCGGGCACCTCCGTCGGTTTGTACGCAGCAGCGAACGGCGAGGTGGTTCAGCTGCGCACCATGGAGCGCCCCGGCGCCGAGCAGCAGCGGTACATCGACCGCGCCGAGTCGCTGCAGACGGGCAGCACCGTGGCGGCGGCGGTCGCCGGAGGCGCTGCGGTCACGGCGCTGGTGCTCTTCTTCGTCGAAGGGACCTGACGCGACTCACAACGGTATCGAGAACACCTCGGTGCCGCGCGCGAGGAGGATGATGAGCCCACAGCCGACGACGTACGCCAGCGGGAACCAGCGCCGCGCGAGGGCATCGAGCCGCTCCACCCGGCCTCGGAGCGCCAGCAGCTCCGACTCCGCCGCGCTCCGGTCCTCTCCCGACACCGACGCCAGCCGTGCGTCGAGCGTCTGCGCCCGGTCGAACAGCCGCGTCACCGTCACGCACTCGAACAGAATGGCGGTGATGACGACGTACGAGAGGTTGAAGAGCTGGTCGAGCAGCACGGTGCTCCCCAGGTAGGGCAGGTCGTCGGTGAAGGCGAGCTGCAGGAAGACGATGGTGAGCAGCGCGGTGATGACGGTGCCCACGCGCGCCTCGACGTGTACCGGCTTGAGGAAGAACACGAACCAGCAGCACAACAGCACCAGCACCATCGGCGGCAGCATCGTCGTGAAGAGCACGCGCAGCGGGCGCTGCAGCACCACGCCGAAGCGGAACCGTGAGGTTTTGAGCGGGCCCGAGAGCCCGAACGCGCCGGGCACCTCGACGCGCCGCTCTTCGTTGACGGGCTCCTTCACGGTCCAGCCCGGCACCGCCAGCTCGGGCACGAGGCCGCTCGCGGGGTCCAGGTCGAAGACCAGCTGCGCCTCGCTGCGCTGGCTGTCTTCGAGCTCGAGCACCACCTTCTGCCAATCGAGCGGGAAGGTGCCCAACCAGAACTTGTGGAAGAAGCGGCCCTCGACGTTCAGCCGCTGGTAGCGCGAGCCGTCGGGCAGGGTGAGGGGCTCTTCGAAGACCGGCGCCTGACTGAGCGCCCACGCCTCGAGCAGGTTCACGAAGCGCACGCTCTTCGTCGGGTCTCGTTCGCCCTTCCACTTGAACCAGAGCACCACGTTCAGGTGGTACGCGTTCTGCTCGAGGTCGATGGCTTCGACGTTGCGCAGGTACGCGCCGACCGTCACGTGCTCGGGCTCGGCGGCCGACACGGCTGCGCACAGGGCGACGACGGCGGCGAGACTTCGCACGGCGCGCAGCGTACCAGCTCCCACCTCGGCTCCATGCTGAAGCTGCCTTCGGGCTGATCCACCTTTCCCCATCGTGACGGTGGTTTTGGCCGCACCCGTCGTGACATTTGTCCACGCAGGGAAAGACAAGGTAGAACGGTGTGGTTCCCGCGCTTCGCCACGCGCCCTCGACCTCCGGCCGCTGCCCACCGCACCTTCCCAGGACTCCATGACTTCGACGCGCTCTGCCCTGCCGGTTCTGTGTCTCTCGGTCTGCCTCGTCGCTTCGTCGGCGTGCGACCGCACCACGAAGGTGATGGACGTCACCTACTGCCGCGCCGACGTCGACTGCCCCTCGGGCTACCTCTGCGAGGGCTTCGAGTGTGTGCCGAAGAACGCCAAGACGTGTGACAACGTGAACGACGGCACGCCGATTCTCCAGCCGACGCCGCACACGGTCGACTTCGGCATGACGACGTCGAACGCGCCGCAGGAGAAGAAGGTGCTGCTGTCGAACATCGGCAACTGCACGCTGACGCTGTTCGAGTCGACGCTGGCGCGCACCGATGGTGGCATCGGCTGCGAGTTCTGTGGCTCGACGTTCCCGAAAGAGATTTTCCCCGGCCGCAGCGAAGAGGTGACGCTGACGTGGACGCCTGGCGAGCCCGTGCCTCAGTCGAACGAGCTGCGCATCTTGAGCGACGACAAGG
>JAUXRI010000350.1 GCA_030681895.1 Myxococcales bacterium
TGTCTTCGATGCCGCGCGAGGCCTTGAAGACGAGCGCCTCGAAGCCTGGCGCAATGGGAGTCTTCAGCTCCTGACTGAGCTCCTTCGCGCGCGCGCTCACCTCCTGCGGGTCCGACAGGTCAGCGGGGGTGAGCTTGTCCACGACGTCCTCGGCGGAGTAGCCGAGCATGCGCTCTGCGCCGACGTTGAAGATCTGGATCACGCCCTTCGCGTCGGTGGCGATGGTCGAGAAGTTGGCGCTCTTGAAGATCGCGTCCTGGAGCGCATCGATCTTGACCACGCGCTTCTGACGCTTGCGCTCGAGCTGTGCGACGACGCGGTTCTGCCGGTTGGGAGAAGAAGACATAGGCCTCTGTGAGATCGCGAATCAGCCAGCCTGACTCGCGCGAGCGCACTCAACGAACGATGGTTTGCGCCTCGATCCTGCCGAAAACCGACACGTCAAAATGACTGACGCTTTGCCAACCTGATGGAGTCTCAGTCACGCGCATCCCCAGGCAGCCACAGCGCAGCTCGGCTGTTTCAGCGGCGTTGCGTTGGCCTGAACCTCGACTCCCGAATCCATGACGCTCTGGCGTGCATTCGTCAGGCCGTTAACGTGTCGGAAAAGAAGGGCTTGTCCGACATGTGGGGCTTCCGCATGGCGCGCGGCGCACCACATCGTTTTCTGCACACGCTGATGGCGTGGTGGTTCAGCCACCCGTGATCCAGTGCCGAGCGAGCAGTCCAGGCGGCGATCGCCTTCTCCTCGGGCTGTCGTACCGGAACCTCGAACGGATGAGCGCTGGTGACCCCGCGGTCGTGCCACTGCAGAGCGGGCGAATGGTTCTCGCGTGCGTGGCTGGCGAGCAGGCGCTGGCCGACGTGATGTCGCTCTTTCCCGGCGACCAGGTGGTGGGGTTGACGCCGAGAACGCTGCAGACGCTTCGTGACGGGCACCCGGTGGAGCTGCAGCTCGCGCCGCTGGGCCTCTCGGACTTCACCGGCGGCTTCCTCTTCGCCGGCCAGAGCGAGTTCGAGCTGGTCGAGCTGTTGCGGGCCAGCGGGCTCATCGACGCGACGACGAAGTTCGAGGGTGTCGAGGAGTACCTTCGGCACGAGCGAAACGCGGTCGAGGACTGTGTGTTCTGCCGCGAGCGTCGGCATCAGAAGAACGGCGTCGTCTTCAGCGCTCCGGCCGCCCCGTCATGGCAGGCCAGAATCCTCGCGCACCCGTACCTGGCGATGCTCGGCGTGCTCGGAGTCTTCGCGCTGATTGGGCTCGCCGTCGCACTCTGGCGCTGAGCTGACCTCAGTCGAGATCGTACCGAACGATGACTGCGTTGTGATCCGACGCGAACTTCGAGTCGATCCTGTTCGACACCTTCTGTAGCGCCTCGTGCCGCGTGTGCATCACGTAATCGAGCGTCGACGAACCATGCGTGCCCGCGCGAAGACCGCTGTCGTACGCGACCTTGTTCCCAAACACCTTGAAGTGGTTTCGATTGAAGTCGCCGGTGATCGTGACCGGGAAGCCCTTCCTCTCGAAGTGCTCGACCAGGTTCCCCATCCGCTCCATGTGCCGGTTCCACATCTTCTGGCGCCACGGGTCGCTGGCGGTGTGCTCCTTGTTCCAGGCGCCGCTCACCAGGTGCGTGTTCATGTGGACGATCGTCTCGCCGGTCTCTTTGTTCTTCAGCTTCACCCACGCGACGGCGCGGTGCGGTGAGATGCCCGCCTCGCCTTCGTGCATCTGCTTCACGCCTGAGTCGAGCAGCTTCCAGTCTTTGCTCTTCCACGAGATCGGCGTCTCGAGCCCCTTCGGCATGAAGTGATCGAAGCCGGGCAGGTCTCGAATCGCGTCGCGGTAGCGATCCGGAGCGATCTCCTGCCAGCCGATGATGTCGCCGGCTTTCGCCGCCCTGCGCACGTCGTGAACGACCTGGTCCTGCGGCATCTCGGGGTTGCTCTTCACGTTCATGCTGACGACGTCGAACACGCCTTTGCCATCGCCCCTGGGGCCCGGCCTGGTGACGCTGAGCCCGAGGTCGAGCCACTTGGAGATCCGCTCCCCAACGACGCCGTTCACCTCGAAGCCGTGGCGCTGTTCGAACTTCATCACCGCCGCTTTGGTCTTCTCGTCGAAGCGATCGTCCACCGGGCCCTTCAGCAGGCCACGCTGCTTCAGCTGAAGCTCGAGCTTGCGAACCGGTGCGCCGACGGAACCAACGCTGAGTCGTCGAATGGTGCTCATGCGCAGTTTTCGGCCGGGAGCCGTGTGCGCATTCGCCCACCAACGATAACCACCGTTACAAATGCTGGAAAATTTCCGGGAGCACAACGGATTCCCACGTCTCTGGCCACTCAGTCCCCCACATGACCCGCACACCCCTGCTCGCGTTGATCTTCCTCGCCGGCTGCCTCGAGGCGGTCGACGTCGGTCGCCACGACGCGGGCATCGACGCCGGCTCCGAGATGGGCATCGACGCAGGTTCCGATGGAGGCACTGCTCCGTGTGTCGTCGCCATGAACCAGACGTGCATCGAGCTGTCGTGGACTCCGACGACCCTCGACTTCGGGTACGTGCAGCCCGGCCTCACCGTCTCCGCTGATGTCACCTTCACCAACCAGAGCTTCAGGGTCATCGAGCTGAGCGGGTTGACGATCCGCGAGGGCACGAACCCGAGCACCATCTACCGCGTCACCATGGCGAACCTGGGTGACCTCACCAGGCTCTCGATTCCAGCGGCGACGCGCAACGCGTCGACCAACGCCATCATCCCCGGCACCGCAACGGTGACCTTGAGCTTTCGTCCGGTGGTGCTGGGTCCGCGTGGGGCCACGTTGAGCGGCTCCACCGACGTGGGAGCCCAGCCCACGTTCAGCATTCCACTCCGCGGCACCGGTGGCGGGCCCGACATCGACCTCCAGCCGGCCAACGGCCTCGACTTCGGCCGCATCGCCTTGTTCGCCGGCAGTCCGTCATCGGCCACCCGCCGCGTGACGCTCCGCAACGTCGGGACACGTCCCATGCCACCTGACCCGCGCGGGAACCTGAAGCTCGGCGTGAGGGGCGAGGGCCCGCCCTACTGGTCGGTGATCGCGAAGAACGCCGAGTCGTCGCTCTCGGAGATCTGCGTCGGCCGCTTCGACACGGCCAACGGCACCTGCATCGGCGACCTGCCGACGACGGGCACGGGCTCGTACAACCCGGCCGTCGGCATCGAGGCCTCCGCGACCCTCGACATTCCCATTCGCATCACACCAGCGAACACCCGCGTCGGCGCGTCGGGGAACAAGGAGTGGGAGGTCACCTTCTTCTCGAACGATCCGGACGAACCCGAAGTGCGCCTGACGGTGACGGCGCGCCCGGTGACGCTGGCACCGTGCAACTTCGCCGTGAGGCCGACGAGCCTGGACTTCGGCAACGTGACGCCACCCTTCTCGAGAGACCTGACGTTCCAGGTCTGCAACCTCGCCCCGGCCACGGCGACCGGCGACCGCTGCCTCGTCACCAACCTCGAGTTGGGCCCTGGCTCCGACGTGATGTTCTCGTTGCCGGGCGGTGCGCTGCAGGAGCGAGAGCTCGCGCCCCAGGAGTGTCTGACGGTGGTGACCCGCGCCTGGCCGCAGGTCGCCTTGCCCGCGACACCGACGACTGTGAGCGGCTCCGTCACCTTCTCCATCTCGTCCCCGCAGGGCCCGCAGCCTCGCGTGCAGCTCACTGCGATGCTGGCCGCTGCCGTCTGCACGTCGGGCGTCGCGATGTCGTGCAATGACGAGCCGGTCGACGGAGGCATCGGCGGCCTCGCGGGCGTCTGCGTGAATGGCGGCTGCGCGTGCAACCCGGGCTTCGAGGTGAACCCGCGCACCGGGCTTTGCCGGGCGACGCGGCCCACGACGAGCTGCACCGTCGGGATGAACCAGACCTGCAACGCCGACCCGCTGATGTCTGGCTTCGCTGGCATGTGCGTCGCGGGCACCTGCGCGTGCTCGGCCGGCTTCGCGCTCACCAGCAGCGGTACCTGCACCGCCTCGTCGACCACGTTCTGCGTCGTCAGCGATGGCATGGGGGGCTGCACCACGGAAACGCTCGACGGCGGCTCCTCAGGGAGCGGGCGCTGCGGCACGGTCGGCATCACGGCAGGCTGCACGTGCTCCGGGATGCCGCTGTGTGGAGGACTCTGCCCACCCACGGCCGGCAGAACGTGCCTGGCGACGAACTGCGGCAGCATCAACTGCCAGCCACCCCTGCGCTGCACCAGCATCGACGTCTGCGCGTTGTAAGGGGCTCAGACGCCCCTTCGGGTCGACCCACGCGGCAGCAATGTCAGCCCCCCCTGCTACACCCTGTTCTCATGAAACAGGCGTACTCACTCCGAGAGGTCGCAGGGCTGTTGGGCACCACGCCGGACTCGGCGCGCAGCCTCGTCGAGGTCGTCTGGGGCGTGCAGCGCGACCTGTTCACGTTTCAGGATCTCGTGTTGCTCCGCACTGCCCGCGGACTGATGGAGCGCCGCGTCTCCCGCTCCCGCATCGCCCGCGCTCTCGAGAAGCTCCGCGCACAGCTGACGTCGGAGCGGCCGCTCTCCTCCGTCGCGCTCCAGCAGGAAGGTGACGAGATCGTCGTCGGCCTCGGCGCCGCGCGGTGGAACGCCGAGACTGGCCAGTCGCTCCTCGATTTCAAACACACGCCGCGCGCCGCCACCTGGCTCAAGGCCCCCGCGCAGCGCGATGCCGACACGTTGTTCGCCCGCGGCGTCGCGCAGGAAGGCGACAACTCGCCCGACGCGCTCAGCAGCTACACCGAGGCGCTCGCCGTCAACCCGCTCCACGCCGACGCGCACGTCAACCTCGGGCGGCTGCTCCACCAGCGCGGCCAGCACCAGGAGGCCGAAGCCCACTACGTCGCCGCCCTCGTCGCCCGACCTACCGACGTCACCGCCACCTTCAACCTCGCCGTCGTGCTCGAAGATCAGGGCCGCATCGACGACGCCATGGCGCGGTACCGCGAGGCGATCGAGCTCGACCCCACGTGCGTCGACGCGTACTTCAACCTCTCGCGGCTCTACGAAAAGAAGGGCGAGAAGATCGCCGCGATTCGCCACCTGAAGGACTACCGGAGGCTGTCGCAGGCTCCCGCGTAGCGGTTACTGCCTGCCGGGCGTCGGGCGCAGACAGACCGAGACTGCTCCACCGTCTGACGCAGGCACCGTGCTGTCGCACCGCATCGCGCCCACGGACGACGTCGGGCAGGCGTTCATCGCTCCGCACGGCGTCGAGCAGTACCCCTGCGGCGGGCCGCCATCGACCAGCTCGAGCTCGGTCACGCAGAGCTGCTGCTCGCACTCCGGAGAGTTGAACTGAATCACCCGGCGGTTGCTGGCTCCGACTGGCGCCGGCTGCAGCACCGCGCACTTTCCGTCCGTCCCGCGCGGGCAACAGGGGCTGTCGATGACGGTGGTACAGGCGAGCCCGAAGCACGCGAAGAGCACTGCTGCGATGGCCGGCCTCATCAGACGGCCAGACGACCACGGGCGGCTCACCACCTCAAGTCCGCCCGCACCCCAGCGCCTCCGCCAGGCATTACATCAACGCCCAGGAGCAGCTCGTCGGTCAGCCGGCCGGACAGCACCGCGAGCGTGATGTCGAAGCCCAACAGGAACGCGCCCTGAATCAGCAGCGCCTGCCCCAGGCCGACCAGCCGCGCATCCGACGTCGCGTCCCCGCGCTGCCAGAGGAACGCCGCCGTCGCCAGGTACGCCACGTCGAGGCCCGCGTTCACCAGCAGCACCTTCGTCTGCTTCTCGCTCTCCACCAGGCTCTGCTTCGCGTCGAACGACTTTGGATCCCGCCCCCAGTCGGAGATGAGCCCCACCACCGCGAGCCCCAGGTTCACCACGTTCCACGCCGCGTTCCCGAGGTGCAGCCACCGCAAGCGCTCGTCACGCTCCAGCGCGAAGCCGATGCTCCCGACCGCGAGGTTGCCGACCGCCCAGCCACCCAGCACGAACATCGCCGTGCGGTTCGTCGACAGCCGCTTCGTGTTCCACGACTCGAGATCGACCGGCGCCGCGGTGATCACCAGAGCTATCGCCAGCGAGAGCATGAGGGCCGCAGTAACGAGCCTGCTTGTCGCCGGCCGCTGGTTCTGCTGAGTGGACGACGCCGATGCCCGCTACTCCCTCTGAGATCGTCGAGGCCGCGAAGGCCACGAAGCGCACGCTCCGCCCTGCCCTGCTTTCCTGGTTCGATCACAACAAGCGCGAGCTGCCCTGGCGTGACACGCGCGACCCGTACGCGATCTGGGTGAGCGAGGTGATGCTCCAGCAGACGCAGGTCGACCGCGTCATCGCCTACTACCAGCGCTTCCTGGAGCGCTTCCCCACCGTGAAGTCGCTCGCCTCGGCCGAGGTCTCCGACGTGCTCAGCCTCTGGAGCGGCCTGGGCTACTACTCGCGCGCGCGCAACCTGCATAAAGCCGCCGTGGAGCTGGACACGAAGCACAAGGGCACGCTCCCCAGCACGGTCGAGGCGCTGCGCACGCTCCCCGGCTTCGGGCGGTACACGGCTGGCGCGGTCTCCTCGATCGCCTTCGAACAAGAGGCCCCGCTCGTCGATGGCAACGTGGCCCGCGTGTTGTCACGGCTGTTCGAGATCGACGGCGCGCCGCAAGACAAGACCCGCGAAGCGACCCTCTGGGAGCTCGCCACCCTGCTCGTGAAGGGCGAGCGGCCCGGCGACTTCAACCAGTCCCTCATGGAGCTCGGCGCGACCGTCTGCACGCCTGCGTCGCCCACCTGCCTGCTGTGCCCGGTGCAGACGCACTGCCGGGCCCTCGCTGCCGGCCGCGTCGCCGAGCTGCCGCCACCTCGAAAGCTCCCGCCGCGCAAACGCCTCGAGCTCGCCGTCGCCTTGAGCCACCGCGATGGCAACGTGCTGCTCGCCCGCCGCCCCGAGTCGGGACTCTTCGGTGGCCTCTGGGAGATGCCTGGCCTCGTCCTCGAGAAGGGCACCAACCCCTACGCGTCACTCAAGGCCCTCTTCGGCAAACGCGCCGTCATCGGCCCCGAGATGCTGGTGCTCGAGAGAACGCTCACCCATCGCGATCTCGTGCTCCGGGTGTTCCCCGTCGACCTGCCGCCACGCCTCAAGCTGCCGCCCGATCAGTACCTCGAGTGGCGGTGGATTCCGCGCGACCAGACGCACGCGCTCGGCATGAGCTCCGCGATGGAGTCAGCCCTCGATGAGGTCTTCCCGCTCGAGGTGAAAAAGGCCCGAAAGCGCAAGTGAGCCCGAAGAAACGCTTTGACCCACAAGTGCCTCGTCTTTAAGGTGATTTTTCAATGGAACACCCGCTCACGCAGTACCTCCCGATCGCCGTCGTGTTCGGGCTCGCCGGAGTGATGGCTTTCGCGATTCCGTTCCTCGCCGGCATCCTCGGCCCGAAGTCCCTCACGACCATGAAGGGCGAGGCGTTCGAGGGCGGCAACGCGCCGATGGGCTCGGCCCGGCAGCGCTTCGCGGTGAAGTTCTACGTGGTGGCCCTGCTCTTCATCGTGTTCGACATCGAAGCGGTGTTCCTCTACCCGTGGGCGGTCAACTTCCAGGCGCTCGGCTGGTTCGGCTACGTCACCATGCTGGTCTTCGCGGCGACGCTGATCGTCGGCCTGGTGTACATCTGGAAAAAGGGCGCGCTGGACTGGGAGAGCTGAGGGCTCCCGCCCCTGGAGACACCATGGCTTCCGATACCGACATCGCTCCGATTCTCACCACCCGCCGCGACGAGGCGACGGGGTTCCTTCAGAAGGTCGTCTCGAAGGGCCTGGGATGGGCGCGCAAGTACTCGCTCTTCACCTACCCGTACTCCACCGCCTGCTGCGCCATGGAGTACATGTCCGTCGCGGCGAGCCGCTACGACATCTCGCGCTTCGGCGCCGAGTTCCCCCGCTTCTCGCCGCGCCAGGCCGATCTGCTGATGGTGGTCGGCACCATCAACCTGAAGCAGGCGCCCATTCTCAAGCGCGTCTACGAGCAGATGACCGAGCCGAAGTGGGTCGTCGCGTTCGGCGTGTGCGCTTCGTCGGGCGGGTTCTACGACAACTACGCCGTGCTCCAGGGCATCGACCGCATCATCCCCGTCGACGTCTACATTCCCGGCTGCCCGCCGCGCCCTGAGCAGGTGCTCGACGGTCTGGTGATGCTGCAGGAAAAGATCGCGAACGAGCACCACAGCCTCGGCAACAAGCAGAAGATCACCGAGCGCCCGGGCTACCGCGACATCGTCTTGTCGAAGTGACGAGACGCGCTCCAGCGCTCCGCACGCCCGTCATTCCAGACCTCGTGGACCCCTGCTTCGGGCCTGGCCCGTGAGCGTGGGGTCTGTCTGCGACCGTGGGCGGTGCGCGTCTCGCCTTACGTCCGCGCGACCGGCGTGCTCGTCCGGTCCGCCCGCAACACTTCGGAACGCCGCGGCGTCACCCCGCCTTGCTTCTCCGACGCGCCGCGTTATATGCAGTGCGTCAAGGAGGAGTACCGCACATGAAGACTGCCACCAGGAAGCCCGTGACCGCTGTTGCCGCCCAACGACTCAATGAGGGACTCGAGGCCGCGAAGAAGCAGCTCGCCGACGTGGAGAAGGACATCGTCACCGAAGCGAAGAAGCAGCGGAAGTCGATCGAGAAGGTGCTGACCCGCGTTCGCAGCGGCAACGATCTGAAGCAACTCGAGAAGCGCATCGCCTCGACCGCGACCGACCTGCGCAAGCGCGTGCTGCTGATGCCGCGTGAGGTGATGAACGCGCTGGGCGTCGCGACCTCTGACGACATGGCGAAGCTCACCAAGAACCTCACGAAGCTCTCCAAGCGCGTCGACGAGCTCGCCAAGTCGCGCCAGACCTTCAGCTAACCTCTCGTTCTTCCGGGCGGTTGGGCAGGTTCGGTGGCCCTTCCGCTCGGGTCGGTTAATGTGGTTAGAGGCCCTACTTCATGGACACCCGACCACCACAACCGCCTCATGACCGGCGCTCCATCGCTGAATTCTTCCAGCAGGTGTGGAGCCAGGCGCTGGTCACCGTCTCTGGTGCCGAGGACGAAGCGGCCAAGCTGTTGGCGCGCGTTCAGGGCATGGCCGGCTGGAGCCAGGACGAGGTCAAGAAGCAGGTTCGGGAGTACTCCGACCGGCTGACCTCCCAGCGCCGCGACATGGAGAAGAAGGTCGAAGAGGCCGTGCGCGTCTCGCTTCAGCGCATGCGCGTGCCCCGCAAAGAAGAGATCGCTCAGCTGAACTCACGCCTCGACACCCTCAACAAGCGCATCGAGCACCTCGCCAAGTGACCGCAACCCTTGCCACCGACGTGGGAACGAGCCGGGCCACCAGGCCTCTGGTTCGTCACGGCCTGCGGTGGCTGGTGCGGTTGAGCCCGGGCGCGTCGACCGCCAGCGTCGTGGCCGTGCTGTCCGTCATGGCGCTCGCCTGGGCCGTCGCTCCCCTTGTGCAGCCAGTGACGCCCGTCATCCGTTTCGAGCCCATGGGCGTTCAGGTCGTCAGCCGCCCTGACTCCGAGCGCATCGACGCCGTGCTCGCCCGTCGCGGCCCCGGCCTCGGCCTTCGCCTGCGCCAACAGCTCGCCGTCGCCATCTCGGAAGAAGCCCGCGCCGCCAACTTCGATCCGCTCCTCATCCTCGCCATCGTCGACGTCGAGTCCGAGTTCCGCGAGACCGCGGTGTCGAACATGAACGCTCGTGGCTTGATGCAGATTCAGCCGGTGACGCTCCAGTACGTCGCCGAGCGCGAAGGCATCAAGCTGACCGCGAGGGAGATCGAAGCAGACCCCGCCCTGCGCGTGCGCCTGGGCATCCGGTACCTCAAGTACCTCTCGTCACGGTTCGGCAACGATCTCGACCTTGCGCTCATGGCCTACAACGCCGGCCCCACGCGGGTGCAGCTGGCGGCCCGGCAGCGTGGGGAGCTCGAGCAGTTCCGCAACTACGTGCGCGCCGTTCGCCGGGAGTACGCGGTGCTCAAGCGGGAACACGGTGAGGCCGGTGACTGGGCCTTCGCTGCCCGCGAGTCCGCGCGCAGGCCCCAGCAATGACCGAGAAGTGCCTGCAGGAGACGTACGCCCCGCACAACGCGTGCTTCGGCTGTGGCCCCTCGAACGAGAAGGGCCTGCGCATCCGCTCCTTCGCGAAGGGTGAGCAGGTCGTCGCCGAGTGGAAGCCCGAGCCACACCACGAGGCGTTTCCGGGCGTGCTCAACGGCGGCATCATCGGCTCGCTCCTCGACTGTCACTGCAACTGGACGGCGGCGTGGCACCTGATGAACGAACGCAAGGCCAGCAGCCCTCCGTGCACCGTGACGGCTGACTACGCGATTGTCCTCAAGCGCCCCTGCCCGACCGATGTCCCGCTCTCGATCTCGGCGAAGGTCGTCGAGTCCGACGGCACCAAGGTCGTCGTCGAAGGCGTGCTCGAGGCCGGCGGCAAGGTGCGGGCGACGTGCAAAGGCACCTTCGTGGCGGTCGAACCGGGGCATCCCGCGTACCATCGCTGGTAGGTGACGACGGCCACGCTCCTCGCGCTCGTGTTGACGGCGGCTCCTCCCGAGCCCGGGCGCTGGTTTCCCGTCTCGGCGCGCGGCGGCTTCACGGCGTTCCTCTCGACGGCGACCGGGAGCCCGACCATCGGCGCCGATCTCGAGGTACTCGCGAACGTTGGGACGCCGGGGACGGGCCCTCTCCCCTTCGCCCACCAGGGCTTCGTCTTCGGGGCAGGCGTGCGCGGCTTCTTCGGCGGCTCCCCGTGGACGGCGTGTGACTGGTGCCTTTCCCGGCTGACGTTGGGCCCGGTGGCGCGGCTCAGCTACGTGGTGAGCGATCGGCTTCAGGGCGCGACGGTGCCTGATGCGGCCCTCTGGCTCCAGGTCAGCCCCCAGCTCGTGCGCGAGAACCTGCCTGACGCGCCGTTGATGCCTGGCGGCAGCCGGCTCGCCTTCGCCGTACGCGTCGATCTCGGCGTCACCCTCGTCACCTGGACGCTGTCGCTCTTCAAGCTGGTGGGCCTCATTCACGACGAAGGCTCGGTCGAGGTCGGCGCCGCGACGTTGCCGCTGTTCGCCCTGGCCTTCATCAACCACCTGGCGCTCTCGTGGGAGTGGTCCGGAGCGGCCGTTTCCATGAGCAGTCACCGGTTCGGGGCTACCATCGGCTCCAGCTTCTGAACTGGAGAGCCCATGGCCAACCCCCGCGCCGACGTCACCAGCCGCAGCCGCGCTGAAGACACCTTCGAGGCCGGCGTTCACGCTGACGCCGAGATCGGCTCCATCGACGTCGGCCTCGCGGTACAGCCCGACGCGATCGGCATCGTCATCGACGCGCCGGTGGTGGGCCAGCTCAAGGTGGCGCTCGAGATTCAAGCCGACGGCACCACGCGGCTGGCCTCGATGCAGCGACGGCTCGCCGACGGCAGCCAGGCCAACGTCCCGCCCGTCGTGGTGGTCGACGAGACCCGGGTGCTCCAGCTCGAGGGACAGCTCGATCAGCAGCGGCAGGAGCTGGCGACGGCGCTGGAGCGCTTCGAGCGGGTGCAGGCGCAGACGATCACCGAGCGCGATGACGCCCGCGAGCGCGCCGAGGTGCACCACGAGAACGAGACGGCGCTGCAGGCCACCATCGACGAGCACGTGCGCACCATCACGCGCCTCGAGGGTGAGCTGACGGCAGCCCGGAACCAGGTGGCGGAGGAGAAGGAGAACCGCCTGCAGGTGTTGGGGGAGCGCGAGAAGGCGCGGGCCGAGCTCGATCGCATGCGGCAGGAGCAGGACGCGGGCTCCGCCGTGCTGATGCGCGAGGTGTCGGAGGCGCGGGCCGCTCGTGACGCGGCAGAGGGCGAACGGGGGCTCATCTCGAAGGAGCTCACCGAGCTCTCGGCCGCCCTCACCGTGCGCAGCGACGAGCTCAAGACGCTGACGACCGAGCGCGATGGACTGGTGCTCCAGCTCTCGACGGCGACTGGCGCGCTGGAGCGACTCCGAGCCACGCAGGATGCCGGCGAGAGCCAGAAGTCGGAGCTGCAAGCCCAGCTCGACGCGCTCACCACCAGCCTGACGCAGGCCGAGGGCGCGCGAGATCTCGCAGGCGAACGCCTGGCGGCGCTGGAGCAGCAGGCCGAGTCGACGATCGCCGAGCTCACCACCGCGCGCGCCGAGCTGCGGGCCGCGAACGAGCGCATCACCACGCTGGAGACCGATCTCCAGCAGACCCGCGCGACGCTCGAGGAGAAGTCGTCGTCGCTGGAGCAGGCCTTCGCACAAGCGGCGGAGCTCGAGCAGGCCCGCACGCACATCGACCAGTTGACCGCGGAGCTCGCGCAGAAGCACGAGCAGCTCACCGCCACCGAGTCGGGCGTCACCGCGACGTCGGAGCAGGTCACCGCGCTGACAGCCCAGGTGGCCCAGCTCGAAGCCGACCTGGAGCAACGAGCGCACTCGCTGGCCGAGACAATCGCCCAGCTGGAGGTTGCCCGCGCCGAGCTCGACCAGGGAGTCCAGGCAGTCGCCGAGCTCACCGCGGAGCGCGAGACCGTTCGTGCAGAGCTGTCGGACGTGGTGGCCCAACGAGACACGGCGATCGCGGAGCGAGACACCGTCCGCGCCGAGCTGGAGCAGGGATCAACGGACGCCACTGCCCAACGCGACGCCGCGCTGGCCGAGCGTGACGCCCTGCGCGCCGAACTCGACCAAGGCGCCTCGGACGCCACCGCCCAACGTGATGCCGCGCTCGCCGAGCGTGACGCCCTGCGCGCCGAGGTCGATCAGGGGGCCTCGGACGCCACTGCCCAACGCGATGCCGCGCTGGCCGAGCGTGATGCCCTCCGTGCCGAGCTCGATCAGGGCGCCCAGGCGCTCGCCGCCGCGCTCGCGGAGCTCGAAGCAAACAAGGCCGAGGCAGCGACCGCGATCGCCGAGTGGCAAGCCGCGCTCGAGAAGGAGAAGGCCGATCTCGAAGAAGCCCGCGGCGTCGCCAAGACGTTGAAGGACCGCGCCGAGAAGGCCGTCTCCGAACGTGACGAAGCCCGCACCGTCGCCAAGACGCTGCACCAGCGAATGGGAACGAGTGGCGCTCCGGCCGACGCGTTCAAGAAAGAGATCAAGGAACTCCGCGACACGCTCGATCACGAACGTGCGCTCGCCGCGAAGCTCGTCACCGACCGTGACCGCGCCACCCAGCAGGTCGAAGCGCTCCAGCGCATGATCGAGCAGGAGCGCAGCAACCGCGTGAAGGCCGTCGCCGAGCGTGACGAGTACAAGAGCCGCTTCCGCGCGCTCACCTCGGAGGCGCCACCGCGCACGCCCGCGGACAGCGGAGAGACGACGCAGAGCTACGTCCTCACCTCCACCGATCCCAACGTGCCCATTCAAAGCGTCGAGCACCCCGAGACACCCACCTCACCGATGCCCGCGACGCCCCGGAAGAAGTAAACACCCCAGCCGTGCGCCTGCCCCTCGCCTTCGCTCTCGTTGCTCCGCTGTGTGCCCTCGCCGACGCGCCCACCACCCAGGATGAATGGGAGGAAGCGGCGCAGTTCGACTGCATCGGGCCCGTCACCCACTTCGCGACGCCTGACGTGAAGGAGAAGGACGGCTTCCGCTACGAGTACACCGGCTCGACGGTGAAGCTGCGCCGCACGACGCCGAAGGCTGGCAAGCAGGTGCGCCTCGGCCTGCTCGCGGGCATCAAGGATCTCGACCCTGAGACCGTCGCCAGCGTCGCCCGCTTCCTCGCCGATTTCGAGAAGGCCGACGTCGACGCCGTGGTGATCGGCGGCGACACCTCGAGCGATCCCCAGGTCCTCGAGGACATCTACGCGCACCTCGCGAAGGCGACGAAGCGGCCGCTGCTGGTGATCGCCGGCAACATGGAGCGTGGCGCCTCGCTCAACTACGCGCTGACCAAAGTCCGCAAAGACACCGCCGCGACGAACCTGGTGAACATGGATCTGGTGCGCCGCGCCGACCTCGACGGTGCCGACGTCGTCAGCCTCGGCGGGTACCACGACAAGGCATTCCTCCACCTCGCGGGTGGCTGCATCTACGCCGACAAACACATCGATCAGATCGAGACCGCCGCGAAGGCTGCCGATGACGCCGTGGTGCTCCTCACGCACGGGCCGATGCGCCAGAAAGGCCAGCAGGCGCTCGACTACGTGCCTGGCGCAGAGAACGTCGGAGACCCTCGCCTCACTGCGATCGTCAAGAGCGCGAAGATCGCCTTCGGCATCACCGGCCACATCCTCGAGGCCGCCGCGAAGGGCACCGATGTCACCGGCAAGGTGCTGCCGCCGAAGAAGCCCCACCCTGCGCTCTTCGTGAACCAGGGGTCGGCGAACCCGCTGCCGTGGAAGATGAACGACGGCTCCACGGCGTACGGCCTCGCCGCGATTCTCACCATCGATGGGAAGAACGGATCCTACGAGGTGCTGCGTGGGCCGAAGCCGACGAAGTGAGCTATGTGGTGACGGCGAGGTCCGAGCCGGTCGGAACAGACGCATGATGATTCGAGCAGGGCTGACCTCACTCCTCCTGGGCCTCGCCGCGTGCACGCCTGCACCGATCGGTGACTGCAGTCCACGCAACTGTCTGGGCTGCTGCGATGCCCTCGGCCAATGCAAGGGTGGCACGGCGAACGACGCGTGTGGCGCGGGCGGGTTCAGCTGTCTGGCGTGTGGTGTGGGCCAGCGCTGCGGCGGCACGACGTCGTGCGAGTTCGATCCCAACGCGCCTCGAGCTGGGGGCAGCGCAGGCACGGGCGGTGGAGCCGGTGGCGGCGGCGTCGCGACCTTCGAGCAGGAGTACGTCAACGCCCACAACGCCGCGCGCCGTCGAGCGACGCCCGTCCCCAACCCTGCCCTGCCCGACGTCTCGTGGGACACCGCGACCGCCGCGTTCGCCAAAGAAGGCGCCGACCGCTGCATCTTCAGTCACCGGCAACAGAGCCAGTACGGTGAGAACCTTCACGCCAGCACCGCCGAGTCGACCCCCACCGAGGTCGTCGACGGCTGGGACAGCGAGAAGCGCTTCTACACATACGCGACGGATGCCTGCTCCAACGTGTGCGGCCACTACACGCAGGTGGTGTGGCGAACGAGCGTGAAGATCGGCTGCGCCGTCGCGCTGTGCACGACCAACTCGCCCTTCGGGAACGGGCCCTGGTACCTGTCGGCCTGCAACTACTCGCCGCCCGGCAACTTCGTGGGCCGGAAGCCGTACTGAGATGAACGCCACCTTCAGCAGCAAGTACGGGCCGTGGGCCCTCGTGTGTGGAGCGTCGGAAGGGCTCGGCGCCGAGTTCGGCAAGCAGCTCGCGCGACGCGGGTTGAACGTCGTCCTCGTCGCCCGCCGCGCCGACGTCCTCGAGCAGGTGAAGGCGTCGATCCTCACCGAGACGAAGCAAGAGGTCCGCTGCGTGACGGCAGATCTCTCGTTCGCTGACGCGGTGAACGTCGTCGCCGAGGCCACCGCGTCGTTGAACATCGGCGTGGTCGTCTACAACGCTGCCCTCTCTCCACTCGGCCCGTTCCTCGAGCAGTCGGTCGACGAGAGCCTGCGCGCCATCGACGTGAACGTGCGTGGGCCGATCGCGTTCTCACATCACTTCGGCACGCGCATGGCCGAGCAAGGCCGTGGAGGCCTCGTGCTGCTCTCGTCGCTCACCGCGTTCCAGGGCTCGCCGTTCGTCACGACCTACGGCGCGACCAAGGCGTTCAACCTGACCTTCGCCGAGGGGCTCTGGTTCGAGCTGAAACAACGCGGCGTCGACGTGCTCTCGGTCTGCGCCGGCGCCACGCGAACACCCAACCTGATGAAGGCCGCTCCTGACGGCGCCCCGGGCATGTTGGAGCCTGCGCAGGTCGTCACCGAGGCGCTCGATCGGCTCGGCGGTGGGCCCACGATGATCCCCGGCGTGTTCAACCGGTTCGCCTCGTTCATGATGCGCCGCGTGTTGTCGCGCCGGATGACCATCTCGATCATGGGCGATCAGACTCGCAAGCTGCAGAAGCCGAAGGAACTCCCCCGATGATCGCGACGTTGATCGCAGCCCTCCTCGCTGCCGACACCGAGAAGATCGCCGAGTTCGAGAAGGTCTCTGAGACCGACGGCATCACCATCGAGCAGCGCTCGGTCGCGGGCTCGAAGTTCGTCGAGCTGAAGTTCACGAAAGAGACCGACAAGAGCGTTCGCTCGCTCTGTGACGCGGCGTTCGGTGACGGCAAGTTCGACGCGGCGGAGCCGGACTTGAAGTCACGCGCCGTCGTCCAGGAGTCGGCCGACGAGCGGGTGACGTACGAGCAGATCACTCCGCCCATCGTCAGCAACCGCGACTACGTGGTGCGCGCGCGACGCCTCATCACGGGCACCACGTGCCGCATGACGTTCGAAGCAGCGAACGAGCTGGGCCCCAAACCGCCTGATGGCTGGGTTCGAGTCAGCAAGCTCAGGGGCTATTGGCTCTTCGAGCCGCTCGAGGGCGGGAAGACGAAGCTCACCTACGTGGTCTTCACCGATCCCGGAGGCTCGATTCCCCCGTTCCTCGTCGAGGGCAACCGCCGGAAGCTGGGCGTCAACTGGGTCAAGATGATCGAATCGCGGGGGAAGACGGCGCCGTAGGCGTTCTCCCGACGACGACCATCGCGGTCGCTCCGACGATCAACAGCACCGCGACGATCACCTCGGGGCCGATCGACTCGCCACCGAACAGCGTGCCGATGAGCACCGCGATCGCGGGGTTCACGTACGAGTAGCTCGTCGCCACCGCTGGCCGCGTCGCGCGCAGCAGGTACGTGTACGCCGAGTACGCCACCAGCGAGCCGAAGATGCAGAGGTAGACCCACGCGAGCGCGACCTTGAGGGGGATCTCCGTCGGAGCCCGCTCGCCGATCGCCAGACTCACCAGCCCCGTCGCGACACCGCCGGTGATCATCTGCGTCGCCGCCGAGGTCAGCCCTTTGGGGAGCGGCAGCTTCCTCGCCAGCATCGAGCCCGCGGCCCACGCGATCGGCGCCACCAGGAGGATCGCTGCCGCGAACGGCTCGGCCCGAAGCTCCTGCCCGAACCCGAGCACCGCCACGCCCGCGAAGCCCAGCGTGAGGCCAATCCACTCGCGCGGCGTCGTCTTCTCACCGAAGAGCGGCCCCATCGCGGCGGCACACAGCGGCATCGTGCCGCAGACCACCGCCGCGATGCCCGACGAGATGTGCTTCTCGGCGTACGCGACCGTACCGTTGCCGAGCACGAACATGAGGATGCCGACCGGTGCGGAGAGCAGCCACTCCTTGCGAGTGGGCCACGCGGCGCCGCGGCTCTTCATGAAGACCAACAACACGGCGCCCACGAGCACGAAGCGCGCGCAGGCCATCATGAACGGCGGGAGCACCTCGACGGCGATGCGCATCGCCAGGTAGGTCGAGCCCCAGACCAGGTACACCGCTCCGAGCGCGGGGACGACGAAGCGGGTGTCTGGTGCTGCAGGCGCCGACGACATGGGCGCGTCACGTAACGGCTGACGCGAGCAGAGTCTCCTTTAGAAGCGCCCGACGAGCGCGGGGCCGACGGCGACGGCCTCGTTGCGCCAGCCAGACGGCATCATGGTGATCGTCGGCTGCACGGCCACTGCCGGCGGCGCTGGAGCGGCGGGATCGTCGGCCGTGAGGAAGTACGTGAGCCCGAAGGTGCCGATGGTGGTGATGAGCGTCGCCGCCGAGACGATCTGAATGTTGTTTGCGGCGAGCGCGAGGCCCAGGAACAGCGTGAGCGCGCCGACGCCGAGCGGGAGCGCCGTGAGCTTCAAGATGCGGCCGGCCACGAGATCCGGTCCGAGCGCCCAGAGCGCGCCGAGCGCCATGCCGAAGGCCGGCGCGAAGAGGATCGCCGACACCCGTGCCGTCGGGTCGAGTTGAGTGAAGAGCAACGACGTGAGCGCGGTGATCACGAAGGCGTACGTCGACGTCATGCCCATCAGCGCCAGGTCTTCGCCCGAGATGTCCTCGGTGCTCCACAGCGCGATCAACGGCACCAGCATGCCGATCTGCGAGCCGGCCAGCGCGATCAGGCTCGCGATGGAGAACTGGCTGACGACCAGGGCCGTCGAGAGCCCGAACCCGGCCAACGCGCCGACCCCGATGCCGAGCGCGATGGTGCCAGCGGTGGCGACGCCGATCGGGTGAGCGTATTGGAGCGCCGTCGCGGCCCCACCCAGAACCACGCCACCCAGCAGGGCGCCGATGAAGGCGCCGCCGCTGCCGCCACCACCGATGCCAGTGCCGGCAAACGCGCCCAGGAGGAGACCATCAACCGCTTCCGAGAACGCGAACAACGCGCCGCCCGGGCCGGCCGAGAACCGGCTGAACCGGCCACCCTTCGCGACCCGATCCGACGCCTTCGGGCCAGGGGAAGTTGGCGTGGCTTCAGGCTCGGTCGGCGGCGGCGGCGGAGGCGCGGTGACAGCGTCGGGAGGCGCACTCGCGGGGCTCTCTGCCGTCTGCGCGACTGCGAGCTGAGCGAACAAGACGACCGGGAGCATCCATCGGAGGAGTTGGATCATCAGGGGCGCGAAGAAAGCACACTGCGTGCCCGATGGAGTGAAAGTCGAATCACTGACTTCGCGACGGGGCCCCTCGAAAAACCGTCACTTCACCGTGCTGCGGCCCCAGTAGACCAACGCGTTGACCTGCGGAGCGAGGGGCTCGAGCCCCAACGCCGGAAAGAGCTCCGGGTCGGAGCTCTTCATCAGCACCAGTCGTCGGGCGACTCGACGGGCCTCGTCGACGGCAGCGCGAGTGAGCGGTCGTGCGTCGGCAAAACGTCGCAGCTCGGCAAACGCGGGCGACGCCTTCTTCGTGCGCTCGAACATCGGGTCGAAGAAGACGACGTCGACGCTCCGTGATGGCTGCGCGCGGAGCCACGTCTCGGCGTCGGCGTGGTGCACCTCGATGGGCGCGCTCGAAGGCCAGGGCGTCTCGAGTGGCAGGCCCTCGGCCAGCAGCACCGCGAGCGGCTTCGACGCTTCGAGGCCGATCACGCGCCCTCCAGGGCCCGCTGCGCTCGCCAACACCCGCGCGTCGGCGCCGAGGCCACAGGTCGCGTCGACGACGAGCTCTCCGGGACGCAGCTGCCCTTCGATCAGCAGGCGGTCAGGCATCTGCGTGCCTTTGCCAAGCCGCTTCAGCCGCAGCATCGCGAGCCCCGGAGAGACGCCGAGTGAACCCGCCGCGTCGACGAGCGACCAGCCCGTCCCGCCTCTCACCAGGAACGCGTTGGCCACCACGCCAAGCTGCGGTCCGAGCCCGCGTTTGTGGGGCCGCTCGAACAGCGGCAGCGCCCACGTCGAGGCAACCCGTCTGGCGTCGGCGATGAACTGGGGTGACGGCTCATTGCTCCACGTCACCGCGAGCGGCTCAGGGCTTCGCATCCCACGCCTGGACCTCGGCCGCGACCTTCCGCACGCCGTCGTACGCCGCGTCATCAGGCGGCTGGAAGCCGTTGACGCTCATCGGCGAGAGGAGCTCCCGGCCCACGGGATCACGCACGGTCAGCACCATGAGCAGCCGCTGGATCTCGGTGCGCACCACCTCGGGCAGCTCGGGGCGAGCGCAGAGGATGTCGCGCGGCGTGCGCTCGGTCTTCGCGATGATGCGAAACGAGAGCGGGTCGATGTCCTTCGAGCGCTTGAGCGACACGAGCGAGCCCTGGTAGGTCGCGCCCGCGTCGATGCGGCCCTCGAGCACCGCCAGGAGCACCGCCTCGTGGTTGCCGAGGAACTCCATCGGACCCAGGTGCTTCTTCGGATCGATGCCCTGATCGAGCATCGCCTTGACGGCGTAGATGTAGCCAGAGGTCGACGCGCGATCGACGAAGCCGAACCGCGCTCCCGGCAGATCCGCCACGCTGCGAATCGGGCTGTCCTGGCGAACGACGATGTAGCCGGCGGCCGTCGCCGAGCCGTCGCCGATCATCTGCACCAGGCACGGCAGGGGCCGCTGCTCGTGCGCGAGCGCGTAGGTGTACGGGCTCAACATCACCACGTCGAATTCGCCAGCAGCGGTCTTCGCGACGACGTCTTCGTAGCTGTCGCCGATCACCAGCTCGACGGGCACGCCCAGCTGCCGGGAGAGGTACTCGTCGAGCTTTGCGTAGCTCTTCTCGAGCGACTCCCTGGCGAGGACGGGCGGCACCAGCATACGCAGCCTGGTGAAGCCTGCGGGCGCAGCGAAGAGCGACTGTCGAACCGGCGCCTGCCGGGGCTTCACGGGGGCTGGTGCGATGGGCTGCACGCACGAGCCGAGAACCAGAAGGCCAAGCGCGAGGCCCCTCATGCGGCCTTCGCTCCGACGACCTTGTTCCGGCCCTGACGCTTGGCGACGTAGAGCGCCTGATCGGCTGCCTCGAGCACCGTCTCGGCCGTCGCGCCGTCTTCAGGAAAGGTCGCGACCCCGACGCTGACCGTGATGCGCTGCGTCCACCTGGCGCCCTCGTTGATCTTCAGCTCGACCGACTCACGCATGCGCTCGGCGACCTGCATCGCCTCGGCCTTGGTGGTCTCGGGCAGCAACACGGCGAACTCTTCACCGCCATAGCGGGAGATCAAATCGGTCTGGCGCAGGTCGGCGCCGAGCACCTCGGCGAGCCTGCGCAACAGCTCGTCACCAGCCGGGTGCCCCATCGAGTCGTTCACCTTCTTGAAGAAGTCGACGTCGAGCATCAGCACGGCGAGCGGCCGCTTGTGGCGCTCACAGCGCAGCAGCTCGGAATGGAGCGTCTCCTGGAAGCGGCGGTGGTTGAAGAGCCCCGTCAGCCCATCGGTCACCGCGAGGCGCTCCAGCCGCGCGTTGGCCTCGGAGAGTTCCCGCGTGCGATCGGCGACGGTGTGCTCGAGGTTCTCGCGCTCGGTCTGCAGCGCCGACGCCATGCGGTTGACGATGTCGGACAGCTCGGCCATCTCGCGCCCGGGCAGCGAGGGCACGCGGGTCGACAGGTGCCCTTCTCCCATGCGGCGCACCGAGTGTTCGAGCACGCGCACTGGCTGAATCACCACCCGGTTGAGGCCGAGGAACAGCGCACCGGCGATGAAGAAGAACAGGCCCACCGTGCCCATCGCCCACCGGCGACGCACCAGGGTGAAGGCCTCTTCCATCTGCGCGAGCGAGAACCGGGCCGTCACCGTCGCCCAGCGAATGCCCGAGGTGGCCGGCGTGGCGATTCGCAGCACGTTGCCCTCGCGCACCCACGTCGGTCCCTCGGAGCCGAGCGCCTGCTGGGTGAAGGGATCCGTCAGCACCCGGTTGAACTTCTCGGGGCTCGAGTGCGCCATCACGCGGGCGTCGTCGTCGATCACTGCGAGCTCGAGCAGGCCATGGGGCGCGAGCCGCTCGGCGGTGTGCGCGACCACGGTGTCGAGGCCCGCCATGTCATTCTGCGCGACCGAGGTGGCCACGGTGACGCTGAGGGCCTCGAGCGCGGTGAGGTTGAGCTCCTTGAACTCCTCGAGCTCGTCGCGGTTCGAGGCGCGCACGGCGATGAAGGCGACCGCAGTCAGCGCGATGGCGACGACGCCGGGTACCAGCAGCGTCAGCTGTCCGCGGATGCCGATCACGCTGCGTGTTCCTCCGACCCGCGTTTCAGCTGGCCTTCTGTGCCTGCAGCTGAGCCACCGTCACCGACTGGTTCCGACCGTGGCGCTTGGCAAAGTACAGGCACTGGTCGGCGAGGTCGATGAGCGTCTGCTTGGCCTCGCCATGATCCGGGAACGTCGCGACGCCGAGCGACATGGTGATCTTCAGCGGGCCCTGCTCGGTCTGGAACACCTCTTTCAGCACGCGATCACGAATGCGCTCGGCGATGGCGTGCGCGCCCTTCATGTCGGTCTCGGGCATGACGATGCAGAACTCCTCGCCGCCGTACCGGGCCACCACGTCGGTGTCGCGGGCAGTCTCACGCAAGATGCGCGCGACGCCTTTGAGCACTTGATCGCCCGTGGGGTGGCCGTAGGTGTCGTTGACGCTCTTGAAGTGATCGACGTCGGTGAGCACGACCGACACCTTCCGCCCGTAGCGCTTGGCCGTGGCCATCGCGTCGTCGAAGCGGCTCTGGAACGTGCGGTGGTTGAGCAGGCCGGTGAGCCCATCGGTCGTCGCCATGCGCTCCATCTGCTCGTACAGCTGCGCGCGGAGCACGGCCTGGGCGGCCTGAATGGCGATCACCTCGAGCATGCGCAGCTCGTCGTCGTCGAAGGCGGCCTTGCGGCGTGAGCCTGAGACGAGCGTTCCGAGAATGCGGTTGCCGGCGACGAGCGGGAAGATCTTGAGGCTCTGGAGCCCGCGGATCTGCGTGTCGTCGTCGAAGATGATCTGCCGGTCCATCGCGCCGACGTCGCGGCCGGGCAGCGGCGCGCCGTAGCGCACGACGTTCGCCACCAGCCCGTTGTTGTCGGGAAAGGTCTGGCCCTCGAGCGCGCGGCCCGCCGAGGTGACGCCGCTCATTCGCACGATGCGGTGCTGCCGCGCGCCGTTCTGTTCGGCGACGAGGGTGACGGCGCAGAAGTCGAGCTGGGCCACCTGGCGCGCGCTCTCGAGCACCGCGAGGAAGACCTGCTCCGGAGAGCTGGCGCGGTTGAGCTCTTCGATGGCGCGGAAGAACCGGTCCTTCTCGTCGCGCGAGCGGCGGATGTAGCCCATCACCCGCTCGACCTCGATCGCGCGGAGCACCTCGCCGGCGATCGTCGAGAGCAGCTTCTCGTCTTCTTCGGTGAACGGGTGGTTCTCGAGGCGATCGGCGACCAGCACGCCACGCACCAGGCCCGTGCCTTCGAGAATGGGCACCGCCACCACCGCGCGCACCGTCGGGCCGCCGGACTCGTAGTGGGTGACGCCCTTGAGGCCCGCCTGACCGTTCATGCGCACCGGCACGCTGCGCTTGAGGAGCGCGCCGAAGATGCCCTCGCCTGCCGCGAAGCGCTCCCGCTGCACGTGCTCACTCGCCGAGCGGCAGTCGTGGAGCTTGAGCGATCGATCGTCCGACGTGAGCAGGAACGCGCCGACGCTGTGCGCCTTCAGCGCGACCTCGGCGACTTCGAGCGCGCTGCCGGTGGCGCCTTCGATCTCCTTCACGGCCGCGAGCAGCCACTTCTCGTGATCCTTCACGCCGGGCATCGAGTCGTGCGTGCCGCTCGAGACGAGGCGGAAGGTGCGCGCGCGCTCTTCGACCTCTTTGAGGCGCAGCTTCACGGCTTCGTCTTCGGCGGTACGCGACACCGCGAGCCGGGCCGAGAGCACCACGTGGTACAGCACGGCGAACAGTCCAATGAACGTGACGCGCGCGAGGAACGTGCCCCAGCGATCGGGCAACGTCAGCACCGCGTCGAACAGCACCGCCGTGCCCAGCAACGTGACGCCCGCCGTGCGCGAGAGGAACGACACCAGGAACGCCATCAACAGGTAGACGACCGGGAAGAGCAGCTCGCTGCTCAAGGCGACGGCGACGAAGGCCACCGCGAGACCCGTCGCGCCGAGCTCCAGCTCGTCGCGCAGGCTGACGGCCACGTGCAGCATCGAGCGCCGCACCCGGCGAATCGTCGACAGCGTCGTGGCCAGCAGCAGCAACCCGAACACCGCCGCGTCGGCCCACTCGAGCCCCTCGAACGAGCGGAACCGGCCGCGCGCGAGGAACGCGAACGTCATCAACACCGAGACCGCCGGCACCAGGCGCACCAGGCTCTGGGCCCACTTCGCTGGCGTGAAGCTCATCGAGCGCGGCGCTTTGAAGCGTGGCAGCGAAGACACCGGCGTCATGAACCCTCCAGGCTGAAGACGATCTCACCGGGCTTCACGAGCCCAAGCTCTTCACGTGCGGCGCGCTCGAGGGCGCGGGGATCATCACGCAGCGCTTCGACCTCACGGCGCAGCCGCACGTTGTCGTCGCCGAGCCGCTTGTTGCGCTCCTTGAGCGACTTCACGTCTTGAGAGAGCCGCAGATAGCGCCGGAAGCCACCCTCAGCGGCCGCCGACGCCGCAGCCGCAATCAGGGCGACGAACACGCATGCCCAGAGGAGCTGTTGACGGCGCATCATCACGAGCGACGGTACCAGCGAGCGACTCACCAGCAAGAAAACCGCTACAGGGTGCAACGCGCCTGAAGGCGCGTAAAAGACGAACCCACCCGCCTTCGAACCCACCTCAGCGACGTGTCAGCCGCCGTCGCGCGTGCCCGCGTCTCGCGCCCCTGCATCGACGACACCGGCATCGACCGGCGCATCGGGCCACACGCCGCGGAACTTCAGATCGCCCACGGTGAAGCAGGCGGAGCCGTTGGGCCGATCGGTCTCGAGGTTCCACTTGCGGAACACGAGGTTGGTGCCGCCACCGATGAAGACGCCCGCGTCTTCTCGACGGGTGCCGGCCGTGAACGAGTAGCTCCCGGCGGTCGCCAGGTACTCTCCGTCGCAGTTCTCGCCGTTGTCGTCGCAGCCGAGGTACGCCACGAAGCACTCGATGCACCGCGTGTAGTTGGTGTTGGCAGGAAGGTTCCCGGCGTACGGGAAGGTCGGCGGCCCATCGACGGTCTCGAAGTAGAGCTCGGTGTCGAAGAAGTCGACGCGGTTCATCGGCGCCTCGAGCCCGATGCTCGAGTACCACCACTCGAAACCTTCGAGGCCGCCGTCGGGCTCGCCGACGTTGAAGCTGCCGAAGACGTCTTCCATCACGTCGATGTCGCCGAAGTCCATGCAGCCGGCGTCCATCACCGTCGAGCCGCCCGCGGCGCCACCGGCCGCCGCGAAGCCGCCGCCCGTGCCACCAGAGCCCCCGCCGGTGCCCATGGGCCCGCCGCAGATCTGCAGCGTACAGGCCTGACCGGGAGCGCAGGCGCCGCACGCCGCGCCGGCCTTCCCGCAGACCGTCGCCGTGGTGCCGGGCTGGCAGCGATTCATCGAGTCACAGCAGCCCGTGGAGCAGTTGGTCGCGTTGCAGGTGCCGCCGCCACACGAAGGCGCGAAGGCGACCAGCACGCCGAAGCCGAAGCCGATCAGCGAAAGTCGAAGGCCGTTCATCGAGAGCCCCTTACGGCCAGCGGGTGTTGAAGATGAACGAGCTGACGTCGATGCAGCCACCGTCGGGCACGGGCATGTAGGTCGGGGTGATCTGACGGTAGCGAACGTTGGTGAGCGAGCCCACGTAGGTGCCGGCCCCGACGACCTGCGTCGCCGCCGTGAAGCTGTAGGTCCCGTTCGTCGAGATGTAGAGCTGCTGGCAGTTTCCACCCGTCATCGTGCAGTTCTGGCCCAACACGCTCGCGGGATAGACGGTGAAGGTGTTGTTGATCGCCTGGAAGGTGCCCGTCAGGGGCAGCGCGAGCGGCGTCGCCGGCGTCTCGTTGTAGAGCTGAATGTCGAGGCTGGTGAACGGGCCAGCCGCACCGGGGCCGAACACCACGCCCGTGTAGTGCACGCCGACGCCACCATCGTTCTGCAATTCGTAGCTGCCCGAGGCCGCGCCGCCGTTCCAGGTCACCGGCTGGGTGATCTGTGCGCAGTTGAGCCCGCCGTCGCCCGAGGAGCCTCCTGCCGCGCCTCCACCCGTCGCCGAGCCACCACCCGTCGCCGACCCGCCACCGGTGCCGGAGGTCCCGCCGCCAGTTCCAGCGAGCCCGCCACCCGTCACGCGACCTGCGTCGGGGACCGGAACCGTGGGACCGCACGACGAGCCAAAGAGAACGACGAGACACGACGCTGCGACGACGAACCGGGCCATGCGTGATTCCTCTCCAGAGGAGACGAGTTCCCCTCGTTGGGCGGCCGCCGATATCACGATCACGTCACGAGAGAAACCCGGGCCCGGTCAGCACGTGGCGCAAGAGCTTGCCTGAGGCGTTCCGTGGCAGCTCCGCGCGGGCCACCAGCCGACGCGGAACCTTGAAGCCGGCGAGGCGGGCGCGCGCAAAGGCGAGCAACGAGGCCTCGTCGGGCGCCCCCTTCCACACCACGATCGCGACGGGCACCTGGCCCCAGGTGTCGTCGGCAGCGGGCACGACCGCGACGTCGTCGACGAGGCCGCTCTCCCGGAGCACCGCTTCGACCTCGGCCGGGTAGACGTTCTCGCCGCCCGACACGATGAGATCGACGCGCCGCGCGTGGACCGTCAGGCGCCCCCGCTCGTCGAGGCTGCCGAGATCCTTCGTCGAGAGCCACGGGCCCGCCGCCGGAGTGACGGTGTGACCCTTCACGCGGATCTCTCCGACGACTCCGGGCGTGACGACGTGGCCTTCCGCGTCGACGATCTGCACCTCGAGCCCCGGCAGGGCGCGTCCAGCCGTGATGCCATCGGCTTCGTCGCGCCGCTCGGTCGTCACCTGCGAGCACGCCTCGGTGAGGCCGTAGGTCTGGAGCACCGGTAAGGAAAGGCTCCGCGCTCTCGTCAGGAGCGCAGCACCCATCGGCCCACCACCGATCAAGATCGCCTCGAGGCTCACGCCAAACGGAGCTGAGTTCACGTCGAGCACGCGTTGAAGCGCCGTCGGCACGAGGCTGGCGTGGGTGACGTCACTCCGGCGAAGCAGGTGCGCGACGCGGGCGGCATCGAACTGACGCTCCAGCACCAGTCCGGCCCCCATCACGGCGCACCGAAACGCCATCGCGAGCCCGCCGACGTGAAACAGGGGCAGCGTGCCGAGCCAGCACTGTGTCTCACTCGCGCCCAGGTTCCCGGCGTTCGCCTCGTGTGAGGCGAGGAAGTTCTGCACCGTGAGCGGGATCAGCGACGGCGTACCCGTGGTTCCCGAGGTGAAGAGGCCTGCGAGCTCGGCGTCGTTGTCGAGGAATCCTTCCTTTTCACCGGGCACGGTCGGCGACGGAAACGCTCTCGCGCCCACGACTCGATCCTGAAGCGACGCGTCGGCGAGGACGAACCGGGCCTTCGATCGATCGATCAGCGGGCTCAGCTCTGCGGGGGTCAGACGTGCGTTCAACGGAATCATCGAGGCGCCACACCGCCCGAGCGCGAACCAGAGCCACAGCAGCTCGGGCCGATTCCACGAGAGCGTCGCGACACGATCGCCGGAGCCGATCTGCTCGTCGTGGAGCCACCGCTCCCACCTCGACACGGCAGCGGCTGCCTCACGCCACGAAGTGCGCTGACCGTCGAACTCCACGGCGAGGCGCTCGGGGAACCGCGCCGCAGCCGACGCGACGGGACACGGCAGCTTCACACGCCCCACCCTGCGCGCTCCGGCAACGTGATCACGCCGGCCTTCGGAGTGAACGCATCGGCGCCTGCGTTCTCGAACAGCTCGACGGTCGACAGGCCGTGCGCGTGCGGCTGCGCGGGAAGCACGGCCGCCAGGTGCGTCGCGGCGGCGCGGGCGATGGAGCCATCCAACATCGTGGTGACGTACGAGCCGACGCCAACCGCGTGCGCGGCCTTCGCCAACGCCAACGCCGGGACCAGACCGCCGAGCACCGCGGGCTTGAGCACCAACAGCTTCGCGGCCGGGTGTGGATCAGCCTCGAGCAGCCGTGCACGAACGGCGCGGTCGGCGAGCGCCTCGTCCGCGGCGATCGGCATTGGCGCGAGGTACGACACCCTCCTCAGCGACTCGATGTCGTGCGCGGCGACGGGCTGCTCGCAGAGTTCGAGCTCCAACGACTCCAGTCCACGCAACGTCGAGCGTGCGGTGCCCTCGGTCCAGCCGCCGTTCGCGTCGATGCGAAGCGCGACGCTCGGCCCCACAGCCAGGCGAACCCCATGGAGCCGCTGCGCGTCGACCGACACGCTCTTCGAGCCCACCTTGATCTTGAGCGTGCGGAACCCGGCGTCGACCGCGCGCTTCGCTTCCTCGGCGAGCGACGACGCATCGGGCCCCTCGATCAGCGCGTTCACCGCGACGTCGGCCCGGCCTTCACCGAGCAGCAGCGCGACCGGAATGCCTCGCTTCTTCGCCAGCCACTCGAGCAACGCACACTCGATCGCGAACCGCGCGGCAGGCGTCGCCTCGAGGCTCGACAACGCCCGCGTGAGTTCGTCGATCTGCTCGAAGGGCTTCGGCTGGAACGATCTCACCGCCGCCTCTGCCTCGGCGAGCGACTCCGTGCCGAATGCCGGCAGCGGGAAGGCCTCGCCCCGACCGACGATCCCCTCGTGAGTCAGCTGCACCTGGATGCCGGCGCGTTCCTGGAGCACGGCCCGCGAGGTCGTCACCTTCCGCGCCAGGCGAAGACTGGCGAGCGTCACGTCGAGCTTCATTGCGCGAGCCCCACCGAGAAGAGAACGCCGTAGATCAACTGCAGCCGCGCGGTGCCCGCCAGCGCTTGATTCAGCACCGGCCCCGACTGCGTCATCACGAGGCGAAGCGGAGGCACGGCGAGCACCAACGCTGCGATGGACGTCATCACCCACGCAGACGCGAGGCCGAGGGCCCAGATGATGATCGGCAGCGCCGCGGCGAGCACCAGCATGGCGACGTACTCTGCGCGCCCGAAGCCGACGCCGAGCCGCACCACCAGCGTTCGCTTGTTCGCCGCCGTGTCGGTCTGCACGTCACGCACGTTGTTGACGGCGAGCAGTGCGACACCCAGCGCTCCGACGGGAACCCCAGCCAGGAGCGCGAGCGGCGTCACCGTCTGCGTCAGGACGAATGACGTGCCGCCGACGGCAACGAGGCCGAAGAACACCAGCACGAAGAGATCGCCGAGCCCGTGGTACGCGAGTGGGAACGGTCCTCCTGTGTACGCGTAGCCGGCGAGCAGCGAGACCAGCCCCACCACCAGCAACGGCCAGCCCGCGACGCTGACGAGGTAGAGGCCGACCACGAACGCGAGCACGAAGCAGATCACCGCGCCGCGCATCACCGCTTCGGGCGTCAGCCAGCCTCGCTGCGTGGCCCGTGGAGGACCGAGCCGATCGCCCGTGTCAGCCCCGCGCTTGAAGTCGTACGCATCGTTGAAGAGGTTGGTGCCGATCTGAATGAGCAGCGCGCCGATGAGTGCGCCCAGCGCAGGCAACAGCGAGAACTTTCCGTCTCGCCAGGCAACGGCGCTGCCGACCGCGACGGGAACGAAGCCCGCCACCAGCGTCCGGGGACGGGTCGCGAGCGCCCACGCAGCGAACGGCGAGGGAGGTGCAGACGTCACTGCAGCGGTCATCGGCTCACCTCGGAAGCAGGCTCGTGCGTCCACGGAGAACCAAGGAAGGAGCGCACCTCGGCAGCCCACGCCTCTGGCGCCTCGAGGTTGGGGGCATGGCCGACGCCTCGAAACGCGAACCGCCACGCCAGCGGAAGCTCGGTGGCCATTCGACGTGCGAGCCGCGTGTACTTCGCGTCGAGCGAGCCGGTCAGCAGCAGCGTCGGCACCCGGAGCGTCGGGAGCGCAGGCCAGAAGTCTGGCTGGGCGCCCTGCCCCATCACCCGCAACGCGGCGGCCAGTCCTGCCGGCGAATGCGAGACCCGGCGCTGACGCAGCTGCGCCTGCACCTGCCCAGGCAGAGAACGAATGCCGGAGAAGAGCGGGAGCTGCTCCCAGAAGGCGATGAACGAATCGACGCCGTCGGCCTCGATGAGCGAGGCGAGCGCTTCGTCGGCGCGACGACGCAGCACCCGATCGTGACGGCGGTGCAGGCCAGGTGAGCCGCTCTCGAGCACCAGCCGGTCGACGAGGTGGGGATGACGAACGGCCAGCCCGAGCGCCAACCGCGCGCCTTGCGAATAGCCGATGATCGTCGTGGGCCGGGACAAGCGCTCGGCGAGGCGTTCGATGACGTCGGAGAAGTCGGCGACGTCGACCTGCCCTTCACCGTGGCCCGGGAGCTCGACGCAGTCCGCCGTGAAGACGTCACCGACGAGCGGCTCGAGGTGATCGAACGAGAACCGGCTGCCGGTGAAGCCGTGCAGCAACAACGCCTGTCGAGGGCCGCTGCCCCAGCGTCGTGAGGGGAGCGAGGTCATGACGAAGCCTCCACGGCGGCGACGAGCGTGGCGTTCAGCCCACGGTGGGCTTCCACGTTGGCTTTTCGATCGGTGCGTACTTCGACGAGGTGAAGCCCACCGTTCTCCAGCGCGACGTGCAGCACTCGCGAGAGCTCGGCCAGGTGTTGCGGCCGGTGGAGCGACGCCTTTGCCAGCGCGGCCACGTGCGAAAAGTCGATGCCGGTCGGTGTCCCGAAGAAGCGCTCGAAGTGCGGCGTGCGTTCGGCCACGGGCAGGAAATTGAAGATGCCGCCGCCGTCGTTGTTCACCACCACCACCACCAGCGACGCGCGGGAGGACTGCGCGATCAACCAGCCGGACAGATCGTGCAACGCGGCGACGTCTCCGATGAGGAGCACGGTGGGCCGCTTCGTCGAGGCCGCCACGCCTGCCGCGGTGGAGACGACCCCGTCGATGCCGTTGACGCCACGGTTCGAGAACACCCGCACGCGAGCCCGGCCGGGCACCGCGAAGGCGTCGACGTCACGAATTGGCATCGAGCTCGAGAGCACGAGGTTGCAGCCCGCAGGGAGCGCCTGGCACACGGTTCCCGCGACGAGCGGCTCGTCGATGCGGGCCGACGTGCGCTCGAGCGCGACTCGAACTCGACCTTGCGCCGAGTGCATCAACTCCACGAGCCCGCCTGCCCGCGGCTCCGCGAGCGTCAGCGCCTTCACCATGCCCACGACATCACCCGAGAAGAACGCCTCGACCCGTTGGTGGGGATCGAACTGCTGACCGTCGTCGGAGAACGCGAAGACGCGCGCCCGACACGCGTCGAGCCACGCCTGCGGTTGTTTCAGCGTGAGGCCCCCACCAAATCTCAGCACGACCTCGGGGCGCAGGTTCTCGGAGAACGCGGCGCTCCGCACCTGCGCGTCGAACGACCAGATCGCGTCGTCGAAGCCGAACCGCGCGTTCGAGGCAGCCTCGGCGATCACCGGGAACCCGAGCGATCGACCGAGGGCGTGAACTGCTGAGCCGAAGTCGTCATCTCGTTCTCGCGGGCCGACGAGGATCAGTCCCCGGCTCGTCTGGGCGAGCACCTGTCGGAGCTCCGAGAGGTCGGGCACGCCGTGCGCCGTGATGAAGCGCGGGACCTTCGGCGTGATGACGGGACCCGGGAGTCCATCGGGGTGCGCGAGCGGCTCGCGGAACGGCACATTGAGGTGCACTCCGCCACGCGACGGAGCACACGCCCGATGCACCAGCCTCGCGACGATCGCCACGAGATGATCGAGCCCGCCCTCGAAGGGCGTCGCCAGTGACACGGCGTCACGCACGTACCCACCGAAGAGTTCGCGCTGCTCGATCGTCTGCGGCGCGCCAAAGCCGTGCAGCTCGTCGGGACGATCGGCCGTGATCGCGATCAGCGGCGTCGCGCCCTCGCGGGCCTCCATGAGCGCCGGCAGGAAGTGAGCGCCCGCCGTCCCCGACGTGCAGATGACGGCCGCAGGGGTCTGGGTACCCTTGGCGAGACCAAGCGCGAAGAAGGCGGCGCTGCGCTCGTCGAGACACGACCAGCACTCCAGGTCGCTGCGATCTGCGAAGGCCAGCGCGAGCGGCGTCGAGCGTGAGCCCGGCGCGATCACCACGTGCTTCACGCCACACGCGACGAGCGTGCCCGCGATGGTGGCTGCCCACCGCTGATTGAGCGTCTCAGCCACGGTCGACTCCCAGCGCCGCGAGCAGCGTCGAGCGGAAGCCTGGCGCGATCACCACGTGCTTCACGCCGACCGCGATGGTCGCTGCCCACCGCTGATGGAGCGTCTCAGCCACGGTCGACTCCCAGCGCCGCGAGCATCGTCTCGGCCTTTCGTTCGGTCTCGAGCCACTCGGACTCAGGCGTCGAGCCCCGCACCACGCCTGCGCCGACGAAGACGGTCGCCCTGTTGCCTCGAAGGAGCGCCGAACGAAGGCCGACCGCGAGCGTCACCGACTCCGCGCCGACCGCGCCCACGGCGCCGCAATACCACCCACGCGAAAAGCCCTCGTTCGCCCGCAACCACTCGAGTGACGTCGTGCGCGGGGAGCCCGCCACCGCCGCCGTCGGGTGAAGCGCGCGGGCGACGTCGAGCGCCGACTGCCCGTCACGGAGCGTCGCGGTGATCGGCGTATGCAGATGAACGATCGACGACAGGCGCTTGAGCTGCGGCGTCGCCGGGACGTCGAGCTTCGTCACGAAGCCATCGAGGCGCGCGCGCAGGTCGTCGACCACTGCCTGGTGTTCGCGACGATCCTTCTCGGAGGTCAGCAGCTGCTCCGACCGATCGGCCGGCGCCGTTCCCGCCACTGCGTCCGTCGAGAACGCGCGCCCGTTCGCTTCGCACAGCAGCTCGGGAGACGAGCCGACGAACGCCGAGCCATCGCGGCCGCGGATCAAGAACGTCCAGCATTGCGGGTTGCGCGCCTCGAGCGCCTTGAGCACCACGCGCTCCGGGATCGCGACGTCACTCTCGACCTCGATGGTGCGCGCCACCACCAGCTTCGAGAGCGCTGGACCCAATGCGCCGACGGCCTTCGAGACGAGCGCCTCGTACTCAGCCCTGCCGTTCCCGACGCGGCGATCCGGAGCGCGCGTGGTGATCGGCTCCTGCTCCTGCACGGCGTCGAGCTTCCGCTCCAACTCATCGAGCGGCGTGCCCTCGGGTCCGAACGCGAGCCACGACGTCTGGCGGCCGTTCCACCAGGCCAGCACCTCGGGCAGGACCCAGCGCTCCTGATCGAAGCCCGGCCATGGGCGTTCGGCATCGAAGCCCCAGCCGCCGAACCAGGGGCCGGCCGGAGGCTCGAGCGGGAGTCGCACCTCTCCGCCGCCTTCCGCACACACGCCCAGGCCCACCATCCACACCGAGCGGGATGGATTGATCCACACCACGGAGAGCTCGGCGCCGAAGCGAAGCAGGGCCCCCTCATCGGAAACCCGCGAGACTGCGACGAATCGCTGAGAGCTGCGCGTCTGGAGCACGGTCGTGTTGTCTTCTAAGGCATTCCCGCTATAGATGCACCACAGAGTTCAAAACAGCTTGAACTCAATGAACTGCGAGGGACGGAATGGGTGCGACGGGGCCGAAACAGGTGCTGCGAGAGCCGGGTGAGGCGACGCGCCGCGTGCGGTTTGGCAACGTCGAGGTGGGCGGTGACTTCGTCGTCATCGCCGGCCCCTGCGCGCTCGAGAACCAGGAGCAGGTCGACCAGGCCGCCCACGCGGTGAAGTCGGGCGGCGGTCACGCGCTGCGCGGCGGCGCCTTCAAGCCCCGCACGAGCCCGTACACGTTTCAGGGCATGGGCGAGCCGGGCCTCAAGCTGCTCACCGAGGCCGGGCGCCGTCTGCGCATGCCCGTCGTCTCGGAGATCATGGACGCGGCGCAGCTGCCGACGCTCGTCGAGTACGTCGACGTGTTGCAGGTCGGCGCGCGCAACATGCAGAACTTCTCGCTGCTGCGAGCGCTCTCGAAGATCGATCGGCCGGTGCTCCTCAAGCGTGGCTTCGGCGCGACCATCGACGAGTGGATTCTCGCGGCCGAGTACCTGCTCGATGGCGGGAACGATCAGGTCGTCCTGTGCGAGCGCGGCATTCGCAGCTTCGACAACACCCTTCGCAACACCCTCGATCTCGCGGGCATGGCGTACGTGAAGCAGAAGGTGAAGCTGCCGATCCTCGTCGATCCCTCGCACTCCACCGGGCTGTCGTGGCTGGTGACGCCGATGGCGCTCGCGGCCGCGGCTGCAGGCGCAGACGGCCTGCTCGTCGAGGTGCACCCGACGCCCGAGACCGCGCTGTGTGATGGGCCCCAGGCGCTCACGCCGCAGGCCTTCGACGCGATGATGAAGGGTGTCGGCGCCGTGCTGGCCGCGACCGGTCGACGCTTCGCCGACGTCAAGCCGCTGGCCGCAGTGGGAGGCGTGCGATGAGCGAGCAGGTCCACCAGATGTTCACGCAGATCGCGTCGCGCTACGACGTCACCAACGACGTGCTCTCGATGGGCACGCACCGCCTCTGGCGCAAGACGGCGGTGAAGCTGTCACGCGCGAAGGCTGGCGACGCGGTGCTCGACTGCGCGACCGGCACGGGCGACCTCGCGATCGACTTCAAGCGGGTGGTCGGCGCGACGGGCTCGGTGCTCGGCACCGACTTCAACGCGGCGATGCTCTCGACGGCGCCGGCGAAGGCGAAGGCCGCTGGCTTCGAGATCGCGTTCGAGGTCGCCGATGCGACGAAGCTCCCCTACTCCGCCGCCCGCTTCGACGTCGCGTCGATCGCCTTTGGCATTCGCAACGTCGACGATCCGAAGCAGTGCCTGATGGAGCTCGCGCGCGTCGTGAAGCCCGGCGGCCGCGTCGTGGTGCTCGAGTTCGGCCAGCCCGACGGCGTCTTCGGCGCCTTCTTCTCGCTCTACTCGCGCTTCGTGATGCCGCTCATCGGCCAGGCGCTGACGGGAAACCGCGCGGCCTACGAGTACCTGCCGCGCACCGCCGCCGCGTTCCCTGCCGGTGACCGGTTCGTCAGCCTCATGCGAGAGACCGGCCGCTTCGCCGAGGCCACCTCGCACCCGCTCATGGCTGGCCTCGCGTACGTCTACGTCGGCGTCGTCGGCTGAACCGCGCGTCGCTTCCGCAGCAGCCCCAGCACCAAGCGGGTGCCGATGGCGACCAGCACGAGCGAGCCTCCTGCCAGCGCCGCTCGGACGAAGGCCGCTTCTTTCGCCCCTTCGACGCCCTCAGCCACCGCGGCCGAGAACCACGTCGACACCACCACGCCCGGCAGCAGGCCGATGAAGTGGCCGACGAGGAACTGTCGCCACGTGATCGGCGAGGCCCCACAGACGAGGTTGGTCGCCATGAAGGGAATCGGCGTCTGGCGCAGCACCAACACCGTCACCACTCCAGAGTGTTCGAGCTCCGCGATCGCAGCCGTCCAGTTGCGGCGAATCAGGAGCTGACGCATCCGCTCACGGCCCAACCACCGCCCGAGCCCGAAGTGCAGGTGCCCGACGACGTTCGACAGAATGAGGTTCGGCCACAGCCCACCCCAGAACCCCCACATCGCGCCGGACACGACGTTGAGCACGGCGGACGGCAGAAACGCCGACGTCGAGAGCACATAGAGTGCCGCGAACGCTGGAAGCGCGCCGCCCTGCCCCCCCAGACGCTTCAAGGTGTCGATGAGGACCTTCGGTTCGAACGATGCCCCGAGAAACGCGCGGCCGGAGACGGCGAGCCCGAGCAGCGCGAGCAGAAAAACCACGGGGACGAAACGTCGCTTCACCGGGCAGGCTTGTACTCTTTTTCGTTGAAATAGCTGGGGCCCGGTGCGACTCAAAGGCATGGAAAACAACACGCTCTCAGTCACCGATAACCGCACCGGGAAAAAGTTCGAGCTGAAGATCGAGAACGGCTGCATCCGCGCGATGGATCTTCGCCAGATGAAGGTCGACGCCGAAGACTTCGGCCTGATGGCGTACGACCCGGCGTTCCTCAACACGGCGAACTGCAAGAGCGCGATCACCTTCATCGACGGAGACAAGGGCATCCTCGAGTACCGCGGCCTGCCGATCGATCAGCTCGCCGACAAGTCGACGCACCTCGAGACGGCGTTCCTGCTGATGAACGGCGAGCTGCCGACGAAGCCCCAGCTCGACGAGTTCACGAACAAGATCACGCTCCACACGTACGTCCACGAGAACATCAAGTCGTTCATGGACGGGTTCCGCTACGACGCGCACCCGATGTCGATGCTCGCGTCGACGGTCGCCGCGCTCTCGAGCTTCTACCCTGAGGCCAAGCAGGTGAAGAACAAGGAGGTGCGCCGCAACCAGATGATGCGGCTCATCGCCAAGATGCCGACCCTCGCGGCGTTCTCGTACCGCCACAGCCAGGGCCTGCCGTACATCTACCCAAACAACGATCTCTCCTACACCGAGAACTTCCTCACGATGGTGAAGAGCATCGGCAAGCCGAACTGGCGCCCGCACCCGGCCCTGGTTCGCGCGCTCGACGTGCTCTTCATTCTCCACGCCGATCACGAGCAGAACTGTTCCACCACGTCGGTGCGCGTCGTCGGCTCGTCCGAGGTCGACCCCTACTCGGCGTGTGCTGGCGGCATCACGGCGCTGTACGGCCCGCTCCACGGCGGCGCCAACGAGGCCGTCCTCCGCATGCTCCGCGAGATCGGCGACAAGAAGAACGTCCCCGAGTTCATCAAGAAGGTGAAGGACAAGGACGGCGACAAGAAGCTGATGGGCTTCGGTCACCGCGTCTACAAGAACTACGATCCCCGCGCGAAGGTCATCAAGAAGGCCTGCGACGAGGTGTTCGAGGTGACGGGCCGCAACCCGCTGCTCGACATCGCCGTCGAGCTCGAGCGCATCGCCCTCCAGGACGAGTACTTCGTGCAGCGCAAGCTCTACCCGAACGTCGATTTCTACTCGGGCCTCATCTACGAGGCGATGGGCTTCCCCATGGAGTTCTTCACCTGCCTGTTCGCGATTCCGCGCACGGTCGGCTGGGTGACCCAGTTCGAAGAGATGATCACCGACAGCGAGCAGAAGATCGCCCGCCCGCGCCAGATCTTCACCGGCTCGAAGAAGCGCGACTACGTGCCGATGGACAAGCGGTAAGTCGACGAGGTCAGGCGGCGTGGCTCCCAGCTGCGGGGCCCGCCACCGAGTACATCGCGTCGATCTGCGCGGCGTACTTCTGCTCGCACACCTTCCGGCGCACTTTCAGCGTCGGGGTCAGCTCGCCAGTCGCGATTGAGAAGTCCTTCGCCAACACGGTGAAGCGCTTGATCGTCTCGAAGCGGGCCACCTTCGCGTTCACCTCGGTCTCGATGCTGCCCGTC
>JAUXRI010000352.1 GCA_030681895.1 Myxococcales bacterium
ACGTCAGCCGCGCCCACTCGTTGTGCGCGAACCGCAGGAGCTGCGGCAGGCTCTTCTCCTGCCATTCCTCCAACTCGAGCGTCTCGTCGTCGCTCAGCGTCACCTTCCCACGCGCGAGCAGCGTCTCGACCGACGGAGGCAGCCACTTCGTCTCGGCCGGCACCAGCTTCTCGAGCTTCTCCTGCAGCGACTTGAAGCGCAGCGCCGTCTTCTGAATCGCGTTGCGGAAGTCGGCCAGCTTGCGTGCCGATGGCGCCGCCTCGACCTCGAGCTCGATGTTGCTGATCGGATCCTTCGCGGGCCAGAAGCCCCACTCGGGGAAGAGCCCGTTCAAATACGTGGTCAGGAAGTCGGCCTGCTCCTCCGAGCGCTCGCGCAGCTCATCAGCACACACCCGCGACGCGTCCGGGTTGCCGAGGCTCATCTCGATGAGCGCCTGCGTGTACGCGTAGAAGGGCTTGTCCGCCGAGTCGATCGCCTTGGCGCAGCGGATGAGATCGGCCGCCGCGCGTGAACTCGCGAACTGATCCTGGTCGATCGCCAGCTCGCGAAGAATCGTCGCCGGGAACGCGCCCTGGAGCAGTTCCTCGACGAGGTACGCCGCCTTGCGCGGGGGAGGCGCCCCGAACCGGTTCATGTTCGACAGCACGAACGACGCGTTCTGAGCGCGCTCCCGTGCCGCGCGCTCCTTGCGGGCGATGGTGTGCTGCGAAAGCCACGTCGTCAGCGTCTGCACGAGATCGCCCGCGCCGACGGCGCGAACCAGCGCGATCGTCGCTTCTCCGATGTGGTTCTCTTTCGCGAGCTCCTGGCTCAGCTGCTTCCACGCCTTCGGCTCACGCACCTCGTGAATCAGCACGCTCTCGATGCGCGCGTCGTCGATGGCCGCGCCGAGCTCGAGCCGGTGCAGAAGATTCCCGCTCGCGTCGAACTGCTGCACCGCGCCCTGGAAGTCGCGGCCCTTCACGGTGCCCTTCACGAGCGTCACCGCCGGGTCGGCCAGAATGTGCCGCGGCACCTTCCACTCGACCGCGCCGTTCTCGGGCAGTTCCTCGAGCCCGTCATCGAGCTCCTCGTCCTCCGGCGGCTCCGCGTCATCGAGGACGCCGGCCGGAGCTGGAGACGGGGGCGTCGGTGCCGGGTCCGCGACGGGCGCTGCGTTCGCCGAGGGCGGCGTCGGTGACGGATCGTTCGACTCGATCTTCGCGTTGGGATCGGTCGCGGGTTGCGGCGACGGATCGGCCAGGGCCGGCTGCTGCGGCGAAGTGTGGGCCGCCGTCACCGCGGCGATGGATCCGGTCGCCATTCGCGGCTGGTTGTCTTCGGCCTCCTGCGCGCGCTCCGGCTCCGGCTCCGGCTCGGGCTGGGCGGACGGGGGCGGGGCGGCGTCCTGCTCGCGGCGGACGGCGCCGGGTGGAGACGCGAGTGGCTGCGCGACGGGCGGCACGGCGGTCGCGGTCGGCCCCGGCGCTGGCCTGGTGTGAGGCGCGACGGCTCCGGGCGTCACGTACCCGTTGAAGCGCGCAAAGGTGAACAGCGCCTGGTTCATCAGCGAATCGCGATCGACGATCATCTCGCGGCTCATCAGCTCGAGCGCGTCCCAGAGGGCATCGGAGATCTCAACCGTTCGTCGGGTACGAGTCATGGCGTCGCGAATGAACGCATGGGTCGCTTGAAAGTAAAGCCATCAGTCACGTATTGCGGCGCTGTGCAGCAGCCCGCAGTCGATCTCGCCAGCCTCACCCTCGAAGGCCTCACCACGTTCTTCACGTCGATCGGTGAGAAGCCCTTCCGCGCGAAGCAGGTCTACACGTGGGTGCACCAGCGAGGCGTCACCTCGTTCGACGAGATGACCGATCTCTCCAAGGCGCTTCGCGAGCGGCTCAAAGCCACAGCGCTCCTCCGAAGCGTCACCAAGGATCTCGAGCAGCGGAGCATCGACGGCACCATCAAGTACCGCTTCCAGACGCACGACGGCCGCATGATCGAGTCCGTCTACATGCCGTCGCCCGATCGCAAGACGCTCTGTGTGTCGACGCAGGTCGGCTGCGCGATGGGCTGTAAGTTCTGCGCGACCGCGACGCTGGGGCTGGTGCGGCAGCTGGCGCCGTCGGAGATCGTCGCGCAGGTGCATGCCGTCAACCGCGAGGTGCGCCGCAACGAAGGCCTCGAGACGCTGCGGCCGATCACCAACCTGGTGTTCATGGGCATGGGCGAGCCGCTCCACAACTTCGAGAACGTGAAGACGGCCCTGACGCTGCTCGAGAGCGAAGAAGGGCCCAACTTCAGCGCGCGCCACATCACGGTCTCCACCGTCGGCCTGGTGCCGATGATCGAGCGCTTCGCCACTGAAACAGACGTCAAGCTCGCCATCTCGCTCAACGCCTCGAACGACGAGACGCGCGATCGCATCATGCCGGTGAACAAGAAGTGGAAGATCGCCGACCTGATGGACGCGGTGAAGCGTTTCCCCGCGCGGTACGGCCGGCGCGTGACGTTCGAGTACGTCTTGATGAGCGGCGTGAACGACACCGACGAGGACGCGCACCGGCTCGCGGCGCTGCTGAAGGATGTGCCGGCGAAGGTGAACTTGATTCAGTACAACGAGAACCCGGGCCTGGGGTTCGGCTCGACCGGCGACAACCGGGCGGAGCAGTTCAAGAAGATCCTCGAAGCGGCTGACGTGGCGGCCTTCATTCGCGCGAACCGTGGGCGAGATATCGCCGCGGCGTGTGGCCAGCTCGCGAACGTCGACAAACGATCAGACGGCGGGAAGCTCGAGAACGACCTCGGCTCCGCCTGAGGTTGACGCGACGTAGGAACGGCCGCCGTGACGGGTGGCGATCTCCCGAACGATCGTGAGCCCCAGCCCCGTTCCCGGAGGCCCACCACGCACGCGGTGGAATGGCTCGAAGACAATCTCCCGCTCTGCTTCGGGAATGCCTGGGCCCTGATCCTTCACCGAGAGAGACAGCGTCGTGTTCTCCCGTTTGACGGTGACCACGATCGTCGAGCCATCGGGCGCGAACTTGAGGGCGTTGGCGAGCAGGTTGTCGAGCGCTTGCCTGAGTGACTCGACGTTGCCGGACCCAGGGCAGGTCTCTGGGCCTTCGATGGAGATCGTGACGTGTCTCGGCGTCGCACCGCTCTGAGCAGACGCGACGGCGTCACGGGCGAGCAGGACGAGATCCAACGGCTCACGCACGAGGGGGCCATGCGAATGCGCGGCGGAGTCGAGCAACCGTCCCGCCAGCGTCGCGAGGCGAACGACCTCTTCACGTGTCTCGGACAGCGCCGTCTTCAGCTCATCCGTCGAGCGCTCACGCCGGAGCGCGAGATCGAGCCGCGTGCGCATCAGTGACAACGGCGTGCGGAGCTCGTGCGCCGCGTCGGCGAGCAGGCGTTCCCGGGAGTCGCGCGCCGATTGCAGCCGCTCGGTCGCCTGGCCCAACACCTCGTGCACCTCCGACACCTCGTCACGTTCACGATCAGGCTCGAGCCGCTTCTCCAGCTCTCCAGCGCGAACGGCTTCGAGGTGGCTCCGCAAGGCGGCCAGTCGCGCGCGCAGGCCCCGGCCCTGGAGCGCCTGCACCAATACGAGTGCGATCGCCGTCGCAGCGGTCGAGAAGAGCGCGATGAGGTGGAACGTGCGCGTCGACGCGTCCGTCTGCGCGAGCGAGGCCGAGAGCCTGAGCGCATAAGGCGCGCCCCCAGGGCTCTTCACACCCACGACGAGCTCCCGGTGGCGATGGCCTTCGTGCTCGACGGTCGAGAGCAGCGGCGTCGATGGCACCTGCGTGATGGCCACGTGCTCCACGACGTCGCCTTCGAGCGGTGGCGGGTACCTCAACACCTCTTCACCATCGGGCCCGAACAAGATGCCTTCGGGCGCGAACGGACGAACGCTGTCGACGAGAGGAGACGTCGCCATGTGCAGGTGCGGCTCGTTCTTCGGCCCATCGAACAGGCTGACGCTCTCGATGGCGGCCTGCGCGAGGAGCGCCTGATCGAGGCTCCGCTCCAGCGCGCCGTGGAAGACCTGGTCGGCACCGAAGAGCACCGCGCCCAGCACGCACGCCGGCAGCACCGCGCCCCAGAGCCACAGGCGCGTCGACAACGTCACGGAGTCACCTTGCGCAGCCGGTAGCCGATGCCGCGCACTGCGGCGATCTCGATGTCCTGTGCGCCCAGCTCGGTCAGCTTCGCGCGCAGGTAGCCGACGTAGACGTCCACCACGTTGGGCAGTCCGTCGAAGTCGGTGCCCCAGACGGCGGAGAGGAGCCGGGAGCGGGACAACACGTCGCCTCCGTGGCTCCATAGCTCGTTCGCCAGCGCGAACTCACGGGCGGTCAGCGTCACCTCGGCTCCTGAGCGAGCCAGGCAGCGGCGCTTCGCATCGAGTGACACCGAGCCAAGTTGTGCCGACGCGTTCGTCCCAGCACCGCGCCGGGTGAGCGCTTCGAGTCGCGCGAGGAGCTCCTCGAAGTCGAACGGCTTGACGAGGTAGTCGTCTGCCCCCGCACGCAATCCAGTGACCTTTTCACCTGTCGAGCCGCGCGCCGTCAGCATCAACACCGGCGTCGACAGCCCGCTTTCTCTCCACTGCCGGAGCACTGACACGCCGTCGAGATCGGGCAGCGACCAGTCGAGGACGATCGCGTCGTACGAGACATTGGCGGCTTGAGTCAGCGCGTCTTCTCCGCGCGCACAGACGTCGACCTGGTGGCCTTCTTCCGAGAGCCCGCGTTGCAGCAGCCTCGCCATCTGGGCTTCGTCTTCGACCAGCAGCAGCTTCACGGGCTGCACCTTACGCCTCCCCTCGACGCCTGCGAGCGCCGACCACCACGGGAAACAGCGCGGGCAGCACGAGGAGCGTCAGCAAGGTCGACGAGGCGAGGCCGCCGACCACGACCGTCGCCAACGGACGCTGCACCTCGGCGCCGACGCCCGTCGCGACCATCATCGGGAGGAAGCCGAACGCTGCCACGAGGGCGGTCATCAAGACGGGCCGAGCGCGCTCCCGTGCGGCGCGTTCGGAGGCGGAGTCGGCCGGCATGCCGCCGTCGACGAGCTCGAGCGCGCGTGTGACCCACACCACGCCGTTCATCACCGCGATGCCAGAGAGCGCGATGAAGCCGATCGCCGCAGGGAGCGACACCGGCATGCTCCGCACCCACAACGACGCCGCGCCGCCGATGCCTGCGAACGGGACCAGCGAGAAGACGAAGAGGGCAGGGCGCAGTCGCGAGAAGGTGAACGCGAGGAGCGCAAGGATTCCAACCAGGACCACTGGCACGACGATCGCCAGGCGGCGCGAGGCTTCGGTCAGCGTCTCGTACTGGCCACCCCACTCGAGTCGAAACGCGGGCGGGAGCGTCAAACCTCCGACCGCGGCCTGTGCACCCGCGACGGCCGAACCGAGATCGGCGCCACGCACGTTGAAGCCGACGACGAGCCGTCGTTCACCGTTGCGGCGCGAGATGAGCGCTGGGCCTTCGGTGCGGGTCACCTCCGCGACGCGCGAGAGCGGCACGACACCGCCCGCAGCGACGGGGAGCGGCAGACTGTCGAGGCTCCAGGCGTCGGTCGCGCCCGCGGTCTTGAGACGCAGGGGAATCGGCACCGGGCCGTCGAAGGTGAGGCCGACGTCGAGGCCGACCCGCGCCGCCTGCACCGCGTCGAGCACGTCTCTCGCCGAGAAGCCCGCTGTCGCCGCGTCGAGGGCTCGTGGACGAACGGTGATCAGCGGCACGAACGGTGGCGCGAGCACCCGAACGTCGGCGGCCCCGGGGACCTGCGCGACCTGCGCTGCGACGGCGTCGGCTGTCTTTCGCAGTTCCGTCAGATCCTCGCCGTAGATCGACACGGCCACGTCAGTGACCGCGCCACCGAGCAGCTCGTTGAAGCGCATCTGGATCGGTTGGGTGAACGACGGCTCGACGCCCGGCTCCTCGGCGTGGAGCAGCGCCTCCATGTCGGCGACCAGCTGCGCTTTCGTCAGGCCCGGGCGCCACGTCTCCTTTGGCGTCAGCTGCACGAAGATGTCGGCTTGATCGAAGCCCATCAGATCGGTCGCGACCGCCGGGCTACCGACACGAGAGATGATCTGCTCCACCTCGGGGAAGTTCTTGCGGATGCGCGCTTCGGTGCGCGTGGCGGCCTTCACGGCTTCTTCCAGCGAGATGTCGGGTGCACGCACGGTCTGAATGACGAGATCGCCTTCGTCGAGCTGCGGAGTGAACTCGACGCCAAGCGTGCGGCCGAGCAACACGCCGACGATGAGCATCGTGATCGCGCCTGCGACGACTGCCGGCCGGCGCTTGAGCCCGGGCGCCAGGATCTTCGGGTAGATCCAGTCGACGAAGCGGACCAGCGGAGGCGGGCGGTGCGGTACGTCTTTCTGGCGCAGCACGAGCGACGCCACGGCGGGCACCCAGGTCAGCGACAGCAACAACGCCGCGCCGAGCGCGAACACCACCGTCAGCGCCATCGGTCGAAAGAGCGTCCCATCGACGCCGGTGAGTGAGAGGACCGGGACGTAGACGAGGAGGATGACGAGCACCGAGAAGAACACCGGCCGGGCGCTCTTCGCCGAGATGGCGCGAATCTTCGCTCTCAGCTCGCTCGGCGCGAGGGTGCCTTCCTTGTGCGAGAGGCCGTGGAAGAGCCCCTCGACGAGCACCACGGCTCCATCGACGAGCAGGCCGAAGTCGAGCGCGCCCAGGCTCATCAGGTTGCCTGGAATGTCGAGCAGCGCCATCGCCGCCGTCGCGAAGGCCATCGAGAGAGGAATGACGCTGGCGACGATCAGGCCCGCGCGCACGCTCCCCAGAAACAAGAGCAGGACGATCACCACCAGCAGCCCGCCTTCGAGCAGGTTCAACGCCACCGTCTTCAGCGTGGCCTTCACGAGGGTGGAGCGGTCGTAGACGACGTCGATGCGCACGTCCTCCGGGAGCACCTTTCGCACCTCGGGCATGCGCGCGTGCAGCCGATCCATCACCTCGAGCGCGTTGGCGTCGCGGAGCATCTGGGCCATCAGGTACAACGTCTCACCCTGACCGTTCGCCGTCGCCGCGCCGAGCCGCAGCCGCGCGCCTTCACGCACCTCGGCCACGTCTCCAACACGCACCGAGTTGCCGGACACGAACGCCGCGCCGAGCTCACCGGGCGTGCTCGGTCTCGCCTGACCACGCAACAGCACCTGCGTCGGGCCTGAGGGCAGCGCGCCACCGGTCGCCACGCCCGTCGCGCCTTCGAGCGCCGTCTTCAACTGAGACAGCGTGAGGCCACGCGCCGAGAGCCGCGCGTCGTCGGCGATCACGTCCCACGTGCGTTGGGCGCCGCCCCACGAGTTGACCTCGACGACGCCAGAGACCGACTTGAGCAGCGGCGCGACCCGGTACGTCGCCAGCTCGAGCAGCTCGGCCGGCGTTCGGGAAGGCGACGACAGCGTGAGGTGGAAGATCTCTCCCAGGCCGCCGGTGAGGGGCCCGAGCTCTGGCTTCGCCGTCGTGGGGAGATCGAGGCCATTGAGGCGCTCCGCGATCATCTGTCGCGCCAGCCACGGCGAGACGCTCTTCTCGAAGATCACCGTCACCGACGAGATGCCGGACAACGAGAGGCTGCGCTGCTCGACGAGATCAGGCACTCCGCCAAGCGCGACCTCGATCGGCCGCGTGACGAGGCGCTCGACCTCTTCTGGCGTCAGGCCCGGCGTGGGCGTCAGGACGATCACCTGGTTGTTGGTGAGATCGGGCAGCGCATCGAGGCGCAGCTGGAGGCCGACCACGAGCGCGGCGCCCGCGAGGAGCAGGGTGATCGCCGTCACCCAGCCACGCGCGTCGACCGAGAACTCGACCAGCCGGCGGATCATGGAGACTCCGTGCCGTCGGCCGCGACCTGCGTGCCGGCCTCGAGCCCGACGACGACCGCTTCGGCGCCGCTGCGAGCGATGACCCGAACCTCGATCAACGAAGAGCCAGTGGCGGTCCGCTGACGAACCTGAACCGTCCCGCCGCTCTCGAGCAGCGCGCGTGACGGCACCACTCGCCACGAGGCATCGGCCGAGACCCGCACACGGCCCGTCGAGCCGATGGGCAGAACCCCACCGTCAGCGCGAGCCGAGAACCACGCCAGCCGCGAACCGTCAGAGGGCTCGAACCGTGGCGACACCGAGATGAGCTCGACGGGCAAAACCAGCGCTCCCGAATGAAACGAGAAGCGCGCCCCCTCGCTCGGGTTCGACGGCAATCGCGCCTCGACCCGGCCTTCACCAACCCCGACGAGCTGCGCGAGCGGGCGGCCTGCGGGATCCCTGACTTCTCCGCGCGTGGCGTCGACGGCGGTGACGAGACCGGCGATCGGCGCGCGCAGCGACAACACGCCGTCACCGGTCACCAGCCCCTCGGCCTGCTTGTCCGAGACCCCTGAGGCTCGCAGCGTCGCCCGCGCGGCCTGCGCGTCGGCCCGCGCCGTCGCCAGCTGAGCCTCGACCTCGGCCAGCTCGGCGAGCCGAACCAGGCCTTCACTCTTGAGGAGCTCGAGCTGCGTTCGTCGTCGGGCGTAGGCGTCGACCTTCAGTTGTTCGCCAGCGAGATCGCCGGCCGCGTGCAGCAGCTCCGGCATCAACACGTCGATGAGCGGTTCGCCGATCTCCACGCGCTGACCCGGGCGCACTCGGACTCTGACGACGCGAGCCTGCAGCGGAGGTGCGATCGAGGCGAGGCCTTCGGGGCTGGCGAGGACGCGGGCGGGCGCTTCGAGCAGGGCGGTGTCTTCGGCGCTGCGGGTCTCGACCCACCGCGTCGTCGCGCTGGTGGCCGTGAGCGGAGCCGTTGGCGTCGTGGGTGGCGCTGCAGGCTTCTCACAGGCGACGGCGAGCAGGCTCAAGACGATCAGGCGGTTCATCGCGTCACCTCAGACGTCAACATGGATAGATGGAAACGGGCGAAGACCACGTCGGCCTGCGCGCGCGCGTGCCGGGCCTTCGTCGACATCAGGGCGCGGCGGGTCAACACGAGCTCCTGGGCAGTTGCCTCGCCGGCGTCGAAGCGCCGTTGCATGCCGTCGAGCGCCTCACGTGAGGCAGGGAGGAGCTCGTCCTCGACGACCCGGAGCGTCTCCAGGCTGTGCTCGAGCTCATGCAAGGCGTCGACGCGCTCTGCACGTTCGTCGGCGAGGGCGGTGAGGGTGCGGCCTTCGGCCCGGCTCTGCGCCGCCGCAGCGACCGAACGTTCCCGCTGCGCGCGCTCGAAGACGGGCAGGGTGAGCTGCAGTGACGCGACGGCGGCGAGATCGCCACCACCTTCCCGCCACGCCAGCGCGCCGACCTGGAGCGACGTGCCCCTCGAGGCCTCGGCTTCGGCCCCCTTGAGTCGTTCGACCTCGGCCGTGGCCTTCGCCGCGCGCACCGGTGGGCTGGTCTCAGCCGTTTCGGTCACGTGACTCACGCGCTCGGCGTCGATCGCGACGACCGGCAGCGCAGCCGTCGCGATCGCGGGCCCATCGGCGTCGCGGCCCACCACGCGGTTCAGCTGCACGCCTCTGACGAAGGCCTCACCTTCGAGCGACAGCGCCGTGAGGTGCGCTTCGGCCTGGTACGCGTTGGCCACGGCGACGTCGACGCGGGTGAAGCCACCGGCCAGCGCGCCCTTCGCGACGCGGCCCTGCCATTCCTTCGTCAGGGTGAGCTCGCCTCGCGCAGCCTCGAGGGCCACCTGCGCGGCCCACAACGAGAGCCAGGCCTGCGCCGCTGCGATCGCGAGGCCCCGGCGGAGCACCGCCCGCTCCTCGGTGTCTGCGTCCACCTCGGCCATCGCCGCAGCACGTCTCGCGACTCCCGCGCCTGCGAGGCTCACGTCTTGCGAGAGGCCTAGATACAGCTCAGGCCCGACCGTTCCCTGCGTCATTCGACGGCCGCCAGGCTGGACGAGCACCGAGGGGTTCGACGTCAGCCACGGAATCACCTCGGCGAGGGCCCGTCGGCGCTCGATGGCCGTCGACGCGGCGCTGAGGGATGGGGAGGCCTCGGCCAACGACAGGGTCTGTTCGAAGCTCAGCGCCTGGGCAGGCACCGTCACCATCAGGAACCACGCGATCATCCCCCAGTCCTAACGGCTGGGCGTCGCGAGTCCCTGAACCTTCGATGAGAGAATTCTCAGGAGACCGGCGGCGCGGACGGCTGACCGCGTGACGAGAGCATCTTGAGGAACGCCTGGAAGTAGACCGCCGCGCTCCACACCGAGAACGCCGTCGAGAGGTAGACCATGAACTTGCCCACCAGATTGAAGTCGACGTCGTGCCACATGAAGAGGAAGAACATCGGGTGGGTGTAGTGGATGCAGAGCGAGACGATGCCGACGAGCTGCAGCGACGTCTTCCACTTGCCCTCCTGCCCGGCGGCGATCACCATGCCTTCACTCGCGGCGATCTGCCGAAGGCCCGTGACGATGAACTCGCGAGAGAGCAACACGATCACGATCCACGCGTGAATGCGGCCCAGGCGCACCATCATCACCAGCGCCGCCAGGACGATCAGCTTGTCTGCGAGTGGGTCGAGCAGCTTTCCGACGACGGTGATCATGTTCCAGCGTCGCGCGAGGAAGCCGTCGATGACGTCGGTGATGGCGGCGAGCGTGAAGAGCGCCGCGGCGAGGTACGAGTAGAGCGGGTCGGCGTCGTAGGTGAACCAGACGAAGAGCGGGATGAGCGCGATGCGGCCCATCGTCAACATGTTGGGAAGGTTCCAGAACTCCTTGAGCAGCGCAGAGGGGGCCCGGGTCTTCCGTTCGGCTTTCCTCGCGAGCTTGTCGGCCTTCTTGCGCGCCTTCTCTTCCCGCTTCCGGAGGCGGGCTTCGTGCTTCAGCTTCTGAGCCGTCTCGCGATCCATCACGTCACCCCGGTGTGACCAGCAGCGCGAAGCCGTCGCCGGTGAGCTCGACGGCGCCCTGGCCCGCGAAGCCGGTGAGACGTGGAGAGACGCGGCCGAACCAGCCGACGAGGCGCTGCAGCGGCACCATCATCGGAGAGCCCGGAGGGATCGCGAGCGACTTCATCGCGCCGCCGAGCTGCAGCAACACGCGGCCGTCTCCCGAGAGGTGAACGAGATCGAGCCCGAGCTTGATGCCGTCTTCGCTGAGGTGGCCGTGCTCGAAGCCGATCGTCTCTTCGAAGCCGAAGACGTGCTCCTCGCGCAGGTAGGCGCTGTCGTCGTTGAGATCGAGCGCGTGGAAGCGTGCGCCGCCCATCTCGAGGTGCACGACACCGTGGCCTGACAGCCGCTGCATCTGGGCAGGGCCTTCACCGAACGGCTGGTCGACGGCGCGGCCGCGAGCGCGACGGTTCTCGGGGTGGGCGGTGACGCTGCCGACGATCGCCACGAGGTTCGTCATACGCGTCAGCATCTCGCCGTTGACGGTGACGGCGAGCCCGTGCGGGCCGACGTGGAAGGGGCCGGCCTGAGGCTGCTCGATGTCGCTCGTGCTCGCGCCCAGCTCGACGAGGGTGCGCGCTTCCATCGGGGTGTAGCCGCGACCCGGTGCGCTCGGCGGTGGCTGGACCGGCGCTGGAGGGTTGTCGGGGGTGAATTCGGACAGTGGCTGCGCGACCCAGGAAGGCTCGACCGGCGCCGGTGCGTCGGCTGGCGCATCGGACCAGCCCGGGGCCGTCGGGCGAGCGAGGTCGTCGTCGGGGGCGTCGGGAGCGGTGGGCTGTGCATCCGCAGGCTGCTGCTCCCACGTCTGTTGGTCGCCGTGCCCGTCGTAGGCCTGCTGGGCGTCGGCGCCGTCGGAGGGCTGCTGCTCGGCGGCGGCGTCCCACGTCTGGTGCTCGACCGGCGCGTCCCAGGTTTGTTGCTCGGCCGGAGGGGCGTCCCACGTCTGCTGCTCGGCCGGCGGCGCGTCCCACGTCTGTTGTTCGACCGGAACGGAGCTCTGTTGCTCTGATTGCTGCGCGTCCCACGCCTGCTGCTCGGTCGGTAGGGCGTCAGAGGTCTGCTGCGCCTCCCAGGCCTGCTGCTCGGTCGGTTGCTCCTCTGCGGGTTGCTGCTCGACGGGCTGGGCCTCGGAGCCAGCCGGATCGTACGGCGGCTGTTCCTGGGATGGCTGTTCCCACGAGGCTTCCGTCGACGGCTCGGACCACGACGGCGCGGCGGCCGCGGCGGTCTCCTGCGGCGCGACGTCGGCGAAGTTCATCTCCTGGTTCGGGTCTGGCGGGGTGTTCCAGTCAGTCGACGATTCAGCGACCGGGGCAGGCTCGGCGGTGCCGCCCGACGCCGACTTCGCCGCATTCCACAGAGGATCTTCCGCGGCGGGGTCGAGCGTCGTCTCCATCTGCGGCGCAGGGCTCGGCGAGCCGACGAACGCGGAAGGGTCGACGTTGACCGAGCGCTCGTCAGGGGCCGAAGGCGCAGGGGGCGTCATGCCCGACGCGGCGTCCCAGCTGTTGACGAGGGGCGCGACCCAGACCTTCGGCGCGGACTCCTCGGCCTCGACGTCGATCATCGGGAGCTCATCGGCGCTGGCGGTCGACGAAGCTTCTGCAGGCGCCGAGGCTTCAGGCTCCATTCCGAACTGCGCGCCCCAGTCACGGTCGAGCCGCGGGCCAGACGGGGCTGGCGGCGTGATGTCGACTTCGGCTGGCATCGGCTCGAACGGTCGCTCTTCGGTGAACTCGACAGACCGCTCTTCCACGGCTTCGGAGGGCGCGGCTTCGGCTGGCGCGGCGTCGAAGCGCGCCTCTTCGAACGGTGCCGCTTCGATTGGTGCCGCTTCGATCGGCGCTTCGACCGATGCGTCGTCGATCGGAGCGCCTTCCAGCGGGCCCGACTCATCGATGGGCTCCGGAGCAGGGGCCGGTCGCGTGACCATCAACTGCTCGATGGGAATGACCTGTTCGCCGGAGACGACGTCGGCATCCATCACCTCCGACTCGCTCATCACCTCGATCTCCTCCTCGGGCTGCGAGGCGGGAGGCAGCGGGGGCGGCGGACCGGAGGGCTTCGGGGTGATCAACTGCGCCGGCTGTGAGGTGACGGCCTGCGCGACGGCCGGAGGCGCCGGTGGAACGACCAGCCCGTGGTTCGACGGAGCGCTCTCGATCCTGGCCGTCAGCGCGCGGCCCATCTTGTCGGCCATCTGCTCACTGCCGGCGAGCACGAAGTGCTCCTTGGCCTTCGCGTAGTCACCGGCCTGGGCGAGCGCGAGGCCGAGGTAGTTGTGCGCTTTCTTGTGATCGGGCTCGAGGTCCGTCGCGGTCTCGAACTCCTTGATGCAGCGGGGCAGGTTGTTCGTCTTCAGGTACACGAGGCCCAGGTTCACCCGCAGCGTCGGGTCGGCCGGGTTCTCGCGAACGAGCTTCTCGTAGATGTCAGAGGCCTGATCGAACAGGCCGAGCTTGAAATAGGTGAGGCCGAGCAGGTTCTGCGCCTTCTCGTTCTTCGGCGCGAGCTGGTGCGCCTTCTCGAGGAAGGAGCGCGCCTCGACGATCTTCCCGGCCGCGAGCAGCTCGCCGCCCTTGTAGAGAGCTCCGAGGAACTCCTCTTCGTTCACTGGAGCCCGCGACGTCGTCGACATTGATTCCCCTGGATCAGCGCTCGACGCCGTCAGCCTTCGCGACGTCAGACTGCGCTTTGTACTGGAAGTAGAGCGAGAGCACCTTGCGCACGTAGGCCTGGGTCTCGGCGTAGGGAGGCACCTGGCCTCCGTACTTTCGAACGGCGTCGGGGCCCGCGTTGTAGGCGGCCACCATCTTCACCATGTCGCCGTCGAACTCGTTGGCCAGCACGCGCAGGTACCGCGTACCGCCCTCGATGTTCTCGCGCGCGTCGAAGATGTCCTTCACGTACATCTCGCGGGCCGTCTGCGGCATCAGCTGCATCAGCCCCGACGCGCCGACGTGAGAGATGGCGTTGGGGTTGAACGCCGACTCGGCGTGCATGACGGCGCGCACCAGGTTGACCGGCATGCGGTACTTCAGCGCCATCTCGTCGATGATCTCGTCGAAGGCGGTGAGCTGCTTCGTGCTGGCGGGGCTGACCTTCGCGGGAGCGGTGGGCGTCGGGGCAGGGCGGAACTCGCCTTCCACCTTCCTGGCCTGCCGCGCGCCGGCGCCCTTGGGGGGCACGTTCGTGTACACGACGGTCCCGTCGGCCTCGACGTAACGGAAGATGCCTCCGGCGAAGGCCAGAGAGGGCACCAGCAGGAGGGGCAGCAATCGACGCAGAAGAACTCCTCGACAGTGACGTCGGGCCAAAGCCTACACCCGATCGCCCGGCTCCCGAAGAAAGCCAGCGATGAGAACCCCCAACACCCCTCCCGCATTCACCCGTGAGTTCAGTCAGGGCGGATGAAGGGGTCGGCAGGCTGTCTGCGGACTGTTAGACCCGCGCCATGGCTCGGTCTTTCGACTTTCTGGTGATGGGCGGTGGCGTCGCAGGGCTCTCGTTCGCGCTCGAGGCGGCGAAGCACGGCACCGTGGCGGTGCTCACCAAACGCAGCCGCTCCGAGGGCAACACGGTCTACGCCCAGGGCGGCATCGCGGCGGTGCTCTCGGCCGAGGACTCGTTCGAGAAGCACGTCGAGGACACGATGGTGGCCGGCGCAGGGCTCAACAAGCGCGCGATCGTCGAGATCACCGTCCGCGAGGGCCCCGATCGGCTCAAGGCGCTGGCGGCCATGGGCGCCGAGTTCAACCGCCGCGCGAACGGAGAGTTCGACCTCACGCGCGAGGGTGGGCACTCGAAGCGGCGCATCGTTCACGCGGGCGACGTGACGGGCAAAGAGGTCGAGCGCGCGATGCTGGCTGCCTGCGACGAGCAGAAGAACATCGCCTTCTTCCCCGACTCGACCGCGATCGATCTCATTCGCGAACGTTCGGTGCAACCCGGCCGGGGACGCGTGCAGGGGGCTTACGTGCTGCTCGAGGACGGCTCCATCGAGACGTTCCTGGGCCGGGTGACGGTGCTCGCGACCGGCGGCGCAGGGAAGGTCTACCTCTACACGTCGAATCCCGACGTCGCGACGGGTGACGGCGTGGCGATGGCGTTCCGGGCGGGCGCGCGCATCGCGAACATGGAGTTCTACCAGTTCCACCCCACCTGCCTTTTCCACCCCGAGGCGAAGAGCTTCTTGATCAGCGAGGCGCTACGCGGTGAAGGCGGCAAGCTGCGGCTCAAGGGCTCGGGTGAGCGCTTCATGAAGCGGTACCACGACCTGGCCGAGCTCGCCCCTCGTGACGTGGTGGCGCGAGCGATCGACGCAGAGATGAAGCGCACCGGCGACGAGTGCGTGCACCTCGACATGACGCACCTGGGGAAGGCGTACCTCGTCGAGCGTTTCCCGACGATCTACGCGACCTGCAAGGAGTTCGGCATCGACATGGCCGTGCAGCCGATTCCCGTCGTGCCGGCTGCTCACTACATGTGCGGTGGCGTGGTGACCGACGAGCACGGCCGAACGTCGGTGCCCGGCCTGTATGCCGTCGGTGAAGTGTCGTGCACGGGCCTCCACGGCGCCAACCGCCTCGCCTCGAACTCGCTGCTCGAGGGGCTCGTCTTCGGGCATCGCGCGACGGTCGCTGCGGCCGCCGAGGTGAAGGAAGGCGTGACGCTCCCCGCCGAGGTCCCCGAGTGGGATCCTGGCGCGGCCGTCACCTCGGACGAGATCGTCGTCGTCAGCCAGAACTGGGAAGAGATTCGACGGTTGATGTGGAACTACGTCGGCATCGTGCGCACGGGAAAGCGGCTGGCGCGAGCGCGGCGGCGCCTCGACATGCTCCGTGAAGAGATCCGCGAGTACTACTGGCAGTACAAGGTGACTCGCGACGTGATCGAGCTGCGCAACATCGCCGACGTGGCGCACCTGATCGTCGAGTGTGCGTCGCGCCGGAAAGAGAGCCGCGGCCTGCACTACACGCTCGACTACCTCGCGTCGGATGATCACAACTGGCTCATCGACACGGCGGTCACCCGTGAGCCATGAAAAGACGGTCGCGGTGTTCTGTGGCTCGCGTGACGGGTCACGGCCGGTGTTCCGCGAAGCAGCCACTGCGTTCGGCGAAGCGATGGCGCGTCGGGGGCTCGATCTCGTCTACGGCGGCGCAGCGAACGGGTTGATGGGCGCGGTGGCCGACGCGGTGCTCGCGGGTGGCCAGCGGGTGATCGGCGTCATTCCCAAGGGCCTCGATCGCGTCGAGTTCGCGCACCCGAAGCTCAGCGAACGAATCGACACCGGCTCGATGCACGAGCGCAAAGCCGTGATGGCCGATCGTGCCGATGCCTTCGTCGCGTTGCCGGGCGGGTTCGGGACGATGGATGAGCTCTTCGAGGCGCTGACGTGGCGGCAGCTGGCGATGCACCACAAGCCGCTCGGGCTGCTCGACGTCGAGGGCTTCTACCAGCCGTTGGTGGCGTGGCTCGATGGCGCGGTCGCCGATGGTTTTGCCCCGGGAGCGACCCGCGCGACCCTGCGGGTCGACAGCGATCCTGACGTGCTGCTCGGTCGGCTGCTGGGAGGCTCGTGATGTTCGGCGGCACTGGAGAGGGCTTCGTTCGGTTCAAGCTGTTCGGCATTCCGGTCGGCATCGACTGGTCGTTCTTGATCGTGCCGCTCCTGGCGTCGGCAGGCGGGTGGCAGCGCGCGTTGATCTGGACGACAGTGATCTTCGTCTCCGTGTTGCTGCACGAGCTCGGACACGCCGTCGCGATGCGGGTATTCGGCTTTGCGCCTCGCGTGTCGATCTACGCCCTGGGCGGGCTGACGTTCTGGCCCGAAGGCGCGGCGCCCACGGTGAAGCAGAGCTTCGTGGTGAGCGGAGCGGGGCCGGCGGTGTCGATCACCCTTGGCGTTCTGTCCCTCATCGGCGTCGCGCTCGCACCGTCGTCGCCTGCGCTCGCGACCATTCTCAACGACTCCATCTGGATCAACCTCGTCTGGGGCGTGATCAACCTGCTGCCGATCATGCCGCTCGACGGTGGCAACCTGCTCGACACCGGCGCGACGATCGTCACGGGCACGCCTCGACCGCGGTGGGTCGGAGCGGTCAGCATCGTCACGGGGCTCGGCGTCATCGCGGGCGCGGCGAAGATCGGGCAGCCGTTCCTCGGGCTCATCGGTGTGTTCGCGATTCTTCGCGGCTGGGAGCGTTGGAAAGACAAACGCCCCGACTTCGATCAGGCCCTCAAGCAGGCGGTCGCCCTCGGCTGGAGCGGCAACCGCGAAGGTGCCGAGACGATCCTCCTGATGTTGAAGCAGGTCGCCACGACGGACGAGCAGCGCGCGCGCGTCGCGCAGGAACTCGCCTGGCTGCACCTGATGAACGGGAAACCTGAGGCCGCGGCTGAGCTGGTGAGAACGCTCCCACCCGGCTGGCAGGTCGCCCCGGAGCTCAAAGCCCGGCTGCTCGCGACGAAGGATGACGTCGACGGTGTGATCACGACCCTGATGCCTGAAGTGACGAACGGCCACCTCGCGGTGACGGCGGCGCCGCTGCTCGCCTCAGCCTTGTTCGCTCGAGAGCGCCTGCAGGAGGTCGAAGCGGTCGCGACCTTGATGCTGGCGAACGCGAAGACTCGCGAAGACGCTGCCGGGCGGGTCGCCGCTGATCTCACCGCGCGGCTGTTTCACGCCAACGCCGCCGAGAGCTGCCTGCGCCTGAGCGAGTTTCTGTGGAAGAAGTTCAGCAAAGGCGAAGACGCCTTCAACGCCGCGTGCGCGCTCGTGAAGCTGTCGCGGCCTGACGAGGCCATGCGCTGGTTGTCGGAGGCCGTACGCGCGGGAATGCCGAAGCTGCGTGAGGCGCTGACCGAGGACGACGATCTGGCTCCGCTGCGTGAGCGCCCTGAGTTCGCAGCGCTGCTCACGCGCGCGCAGTGATCAGAAGCGCAGCTCGAACAACCGGTCGGCGATGCGTTTGGCTTTGGCGAGGTCGATGGCAGTGCCGTCAGCCGCGGTCGGGGTTCCACCTGCAGCCTTGAGGGCCGACGCAGCGCTCTCGTAGGTGCGGGCGAGTTTGTAGATCTCTCTCATGCGCTCGGGCTTCACGGCGCCCTTCCCATCACGAATGGCCTTCTCGACATCCGCAGCGGCTGACGCGTACGCCTTCTTCGCCTTCTCGAAGTCGGTCGTCGCGGCCTTGAGCACGTCTGCGGCCGTTGCCGGCACCGACACCTGCAGACCGCGTTGGCCCTGGAGTCCATCGGCGTGGGCGTTGGGGGCGCTGCGGCCGGCCTTCTCGGCCTTCTGAAAGTCGCCGCCATCTTCGTAGTACTGCCGCGCAGCGCAGGCGGCTCCGTAGATGGCCGGTGAGCCAGCGCTGCCAGCGTCAGGGGAGAAGTTCTCGGTGCCGGCGAGCACGGCGTTCGGGAAGAGGGCACGCCACTCGTGCAGGTTTCCACCCTGGAAGCAGGCGAGCAGGCCGACCTTCTCGGTCTTGTCGAAGATCTCCTTGTACGGGAACTTGCCGCTGCCGGCCGGGCTCTCCATGTCGCGGAAGCGCGTGAGCTCGGCGCGAATGTCGAGGTTCTGCGAGTAGCCAGAGTGGTGCGCTTGCTCGAACAGCATGTGCGTGCCGTTGCTGTGGCCCGAGATGACGAGGCCAGTCATCGAGCCACCGGTCTTCACCAGGTTGTCGAGGTACGACTGCATTCCATCGCGGAACGCCTTCTGCGCCTGCGCCGGGCCCTTGTTGAACTCCTTCGTGATGTCGAGGCCGGTGAGCTCTGCCTTGTCGGGGTCCTTCGCGACGACGGTGCTGAGCGCGTTGCGTTCGGCGGTCTGCCGGGCGCCGTTCGAGAGGTAGGTGCCCTTGTCCGTGTTGTTGTTGACCTGCAGGTACAAGACGCTCGCGTTGGGCGTGCGCACGTCGACGGGCTTCCCAGCAGCGGTGGTGAAGAGCGCGTTGAGGGCCTGCGTGAAGGTGTCGTACTTGCCGCCGCTCTGCAGCTGGCCGTTCTTGATCAAGAACGATTTGGCTTCCTTGAGCGACAACGAGCCCGAGCGATCCTTGTCAGCGGCCTTCAGTGCGGTGAGCTGATCGGGCTTGAGCGAGGCGAGGAGCTTGTACGCCTCGGGGTCCTTCTTCTTGAGGTCGTCGGTGAGGGCGAGCGGGATCTTCCGGTTCGGGTCCTTGAGCGAGCCGCTCCAGTCTTGATCGAGCTGGGTAGAACGGGCTGCACCACTGATTCGGGTCGGAGCGATGCTCATGTGTGAGAAGACTCACGTGTGGGCGCTGATGGGACATTCTGCGCCCCGAAATCTCGGCCGCCCCCGCAACCGCTCAATAGTGCGGAGGTCGCTCGTGCTGGCCGGGGTCGACGAGGCCAGGATCGCCGCCGACCTTCTCTTTGAGCTGGCTGACGTGCAGGTGGAGCGAGTCGATCTCCCGCTGCTGCCGGTAGACGACCTCAGAGAGCTCCGCGACGACCTGCTCGAGGTGGGCGTACCGCTCTTCCATCGTCGTCAGCCTCAGTGAATCGATCATCACTTCGCCTCGCTCTCGTCCCACGCCGTGCCCAGCCACGCCTTGTACGCCGCCCGCTGTGCCTCGGTCGGAGCATCGACTCGCGCGAGGTACACGCCATCAGCCGGCTTGGCGCCAAGCGTGACGGTGAGCTCGACCAACCTGTCGCGGCGGAAGAGCGTCACCTTCACCGCTTCGCCCGGCTTCTTGTCGTCGCAGCGCGTGATCAGCGCGGCCGCATCGCACTTGATCCCATCGAGGGCGACGATCTCGTCGTCGGCGTAGACGCCCGCGTGCATCGCCGGAGAGCCATCGAGCACCGTCGCAATGCCGGCGCCCGTCTTCGGCACTACTCCGAGCCAGCCGCCCGGCGTCTTGTCGTTGCCCTTGCGTGGAGGCGTACCGCCCTTGTCCGAAGCGGACGCGTCACGGGGCCTGAAGCGCGCCTCGAGGCCCACGTGGTTGAAGACGGAGTAGTCGAGCTCCTTCGTGCCGCGGAGCGCGTGATCAAAGAACGCCGAGAGCGAGGTGCCGGCGATCTCGGTCGCAATCTGCTCGACGCCGTTTTCAGGCACGCCAGACTCGTCGCCGAAGCGTTTCCAGAGCAGGTCGAGCACGTCGTCGAAGCTCTTCGCGTCGTTCGTCGCGCGGCGCAGGTGAAGGTCCAGCAGCGCGCAGACGATCTCGCCCTTGAGGTAGTAGCTGATCGCGCTGTTCGCTGAGTTCTCGTCGGGCCGGTAGTGCTTGGTCCACGCTAGCCAGGAGGCGTCGGTGAGCGGCAACACGGTGCGACCCGGTGTGCCGTGGAGCGCCGTGAGCGACTCGCCGAAGCGCGTGAGGTAGCGCGCCGCCGTCATCAGCCCCGCACGGCGCACGAGCAGGTTGTCGTAGTAGCTGGTGCCGCCCTCGAAGAACCAGAGCAGCTGGGTGTAGTTCTCTTGCGAGTAGTCGAAGGGGACGAGGCGCTTGGGCTTGATGCGCTTGACGTTCCAGAGGTGGAAGTACTCGTGCGCGCAGAGGGTGAGGAAGTCCTCCCAGCCCTTGGGTGACGAGAAGCCGGCGCGAGGGAAAAGCAGGGCGGTCGAGGCCTTGTGCTCGAGCCCGCCGCGGCCCTTGTCGGTGCCATAGATGAAGAACACGTAGCGCTTCATCGGCAAGCCATCGAAGAGCGCAGCCTCGATCTCGACGATGCGGGTGAGATCGGCGACCAGCTTCTTCTCGTCGAGCTGCGGCTCGCCCCAGAGGACGATCTCATGAGGCACGCCGGCGGCATTGAAGTGAATCGGCGTGTGCGGACCCACCTCGAAGGGCGCGTCGATCAGCTCGTCGTAGTTCGGCGCGATGAACTCCTGGCCCTGTTGATCGAGCGCGACGGTGGTCCGCCAGCCCGTCGGCGCGTCGATGGCGACGTGGTGCGGCCGGAAGCGGAGCTGCTCCGAGTAATAGAAGAGGGTCGCGCCGTTGAAGTAGCCGTGAGAGCCGTCGAGGTGGCTGGTACGGACGGTGAGCTCGTTCGCGTACACGCGGTACTTCAGGTGCACCGGCTCGTTGTTGGCCTTGATGCGCAGGGCGCGTTTGTCGAGGCGATCGAACTGGAGCGCGACGCCGGCGGTGTTGGTAATCGAGAGATCCTGCACGTGCCGGCTGTACTCGCGCACGAGGTAGCTGCCGGGCGTCCACACGGGGAGGCCGACGGTGAGCTCGTTGCCGGCAGCGGGGAAGATCGCCTCGATCTCGAAGAGGTGGGTGTGCGGCTGCGACATCGCGACCCGATAAGTGACTGGCATCGTCATGGCGCCTCAATACGTCATGGCGCGCGGGCCGTCAGCGGGAAGTACATCTGTCGGCAGAGTGTCGCGCGACAGCGCCGTCGGAGCGCGGCGTCGCTCTACCCAATTCACGATCAGCGGCCGCGTCGCGGCCAACGATGGCCAGGCCTCGAACTGTTGTGAGGAGGCACACGCGTCTTCCGAGTCCAGCTCACGACCGCAGCAAGAGTGCGTTGAGCAGCATGATCGGGGCGTAGGTCGCGGCGTTGGCGCGGAGCACCGCAGCGAAGGGCCACGGCTTCGACCGATTCAACACACGGTTGAGGCCCTGCTCGGTTGCGACCGTGAGCGAGAAGTGGAGCAAGGGGAAGACGAGCGCCTGCCCGACGACGCCTCCGGACCGGTAGCCGAACGTTGCGATCCCTTCCGAGACGAACATCAGCGTGAAGCCCATTGCCGAGGTGACCAGGTTCAGCACGACCGCACCCCGAAGCGCGTGATCGAGCCTGTGCGCCCGGTACACCAACCACTCGATCACGATGACGAGCGGAAACAGGTAGGCGTTCGCCAGCGCCCCAAGGTCGTTGGCGGGCACGATGGAGTTCGCCCAGGCACCGAGCGGCGCGAGGACGATGAGGGCTGCGACCAGACGGCTCACGACCAGGTCGGTGGAGATCGCAGACCTCGACAAGAGCTTCCGCACGTGGCTCGTCGTAGCAGAGTGGCGAGGGCGAGAGCCGGCACTCTCAAAGCTCCTTCGACGCGGCACCCGTGAGCGTGAGGTCGCCAACAGCACGCCGCGGTTTCGGTCGCTCAAAGCGAGACTCGGTGCGTTCATTCACTTCGGGAAGAGTCTGACTGCGCGAAACGAGATGCCTGCCGCCTGTGCGGGCTTGAGCCCGTCGATCGCCGCCCCGGTCGACCGCAGCACCTGCTGGCCGAGCGCGAACCGGTACTCGGTGGTGCTGCCGAGGAACAACTTCGCCTGAAGTGTCAGCGATGGACCGGTGGCGCCAACTGCGACGTCTTCAGTCCTCACGGCGATCGTCATCGGCCCGGCCGGCGCGGCAGTGCCCTCAGGCAACTGGAACGACTGGCCCTCGACGACGAAGCGCCCGTCCTGCACGACGCCTTCGAGCACGTTCGCGCCGCCGACGAAGCCCGCGACGAAGGGCGTCCCTGGCTCGCGATAGACGACGTTCGGTTCGGCGAGCTGCTCGATGACGCCTTTGTTCATCACGGCCACGCGATCGGCCAGCGCGAGCGCCTCACCCTGGTCATGCGTCACCAGCACCATCGTCGTTCCCAGCGTCGCGCGCAGGCTGGCGATCTCGCCGCGCAGCTCTTCACGCAGCGCCACGTCGAGGTTCGAGAGCGGCTCGTCGAGCAGCAGCACCTTCGGCCGTCCCACCAGCGCCCTGGCGAGCGCGACGCGTTGGAGCTGCCCTCCCGACAGTTCGTGCGGCCGGCGCTGCGCGAGGGCGGACAACCGGACCCATCCCAGCGCCTCCATCACCTTCGCTTCGACGTTCTGCTCGCGTCGCAGCTGCAGCGGGTACGCGACGTTCTCGAACACGCTCTTGTGCGGCCAGACCGCGTAGCTCTGGAACACCATGCCCAGCCCGCGCTGCTCCGGCTGAACGAACTCCTTCCCATCATCGACGAGCCGGCCAGCGAGCCGAATGGCGCCCCGGTCTGGCCGCTCCAGGCCCGCGATCATTCGCAGCGTCGTCGTCTTCCCGCACCCGGACGGCCCGAGGAGCGCGAGCAGCTCGTGCTCCTTCACCTCGAGCGACAAGCGTTTCACCACCGCCGTCGAGCCGAACGACTTCTCGATCTCGTGGAGCTCGACTGCCGCCATCACCGTGCCTCCGCGCGCCGCACCATCGCGCTCTGCACGAGCAGCGCAGCCAACACCACCAGCAGCAACGCCGAAGCGATGACTGCGGCGGACCCCGGATCTGCGTAGCTCTGCAGCTCGAAGAGCAGGGTGCCCAACACGTCGCTGCCCGTCGGAATCAGCAGCACCGACATCGTCAGCTCGCTCACGCAGGTGAGAAACGTCAGCAACACTGCGGCCGAGAGCGCGCCACGAAGCTGCGGAAAGATGCCGTCGACGAAGGCGCGGAATCGGCCAGCGCCGCTCAGCCGTGCAGCCTCGCCCAGGGTCGGGTCGGCCTGCGAGAGCGCATCACTCGAGCTGCGCACGCCCAGCGCGAGGTGCTTCACCACGTACGACAGCAACAACAGCCAGAACGTGTTGCCCAGCGCGAGCACGAAGGCCACGCGCTCGAACGCCACGAAGCGCACGTCACGCGAGAACGTCACCAGGAGCGCGAGGGCCAGCACCGTGCCGGGGATCGCCGACGGCGCATCGGCCAGCGTCTCGAGCCAGCGTCGCTTCGTCATCGCGATCATCAGTCCGATGGCGCCGACCAGCAGCGCCGCGACCAGCGCCAACGCCAGGCTCACGCCGATCGCCTGCAGCGTGCGCCCCTGCACCACCACGCCCCAGTGCTTGAACGTCAACGAGCCCCACTGGCCCCAGGTCGGCTGCAGGCCCGTGAGGAAGATGGCGCCGAGCGGGAGCACGATGAGCGTGATTGCCGTGGCCCAGGCTCCAGTGGAGACGAGCCATCGAGCACGACCGAGTGAGAGCACCTTCTGGCCGAGTCCCTTGCCGCGCGGCAGCCGCACCCGGCCCGCCTTCGCGAGCCACCCGTTGAGCAGCAGCACGCCGACGGCGACCGCCAACAGTTCGACGCTCAAGACGGCCGCTCGAGA
>JAUXRI010000009.1 GCA_030681895.1 Myxococcales bacterium
GGGCTTCGAGCGGAACAGTGAGTACTCGGTGTCGGGCTTCCCCTTCCCCGCCTTCACGTACACCACGCCGCCGCTGAGGTTCTCCCGGAGGAACACCCGGCCGATGTTCGCGTACCCCTTCTTCACCTCGCCCGTCGTCGGGTCCGTCGTCTCCGTCACCTGCACGACGTCGAACAGCACGCCCGGCTTCTTCGCCTTCGTCTCCGTCTTCGCGGTGGTGTTGTTGGTGTTGGCTGACATGGTGGACGTCTCTCTTCCGTTGGTGGTTGCGAGGACGGCTTGAGCGCCGCCCTCACCACATCAGGGGCGGCGCGACCGGCGAGCTGAAGCGAGGCCGCCGGCTTGAATGCGCCTCAGGGCCGTCAGCGCAGCGGCGCAGGCCGTGACGAGCGGCTGTTTGCGTTTGCTCGGCGCGGTCTGTCGCAGCCCGTCCAATGGCGCACGCCGGCGGCCGACGCGCTTCACCACCAAACGAGAGCGAGTCGCGCGCCTGTTCTCACCTCACCTCTGCGGTTGTGAGAGGGCGGTCGACTTCAGTCGAGTACGCACTTCCGTGGAGAAGAGTAGCGCAACGCCGGGTAGAGCCAGGGAGCGCTCTCACGAGCCGCCGTCGGAGAGGCAGCTCGTGTCGAGGTCGGCGTCACAGGCTGGCCGCCGCGCGAAGCCGCACTTCTGCTTGCCGTCGGGCGTGTCGATGAGGCGGCAGTCACACCTCTCGACGAGCTCCGCGCAGCGCTGGTTGTCGTCCGCCGTCGGCCGGACGCGCTCTTCCCTCGCCGCTGCGTTCTGGAGGCAGGTGTTGCGTTCGAAGCTGCTCGACTGACAGTCGCACTGCCGCTCAGACAGTTGCCGGCACGCGCCCTTGCACCCGAGCAAGCCGGTGACGAAGGCGATGGCGAGAACGACGAGCAGCTTCTTCATTGGCGCGCCCCCGCAAAGTCCCGATGGGGACCGAGCGGCCCGATGACGTCGGAGCCGCCTTTCGATTGCGCGCGTCGAACGTCCAGTCAGGGAGCGCCAGCAGGAACGACGCGACGTCCCTGGCGGCGCCCTCGGACCGCGCACTGACACGCGCGAGGGCGAGGTAGCCCTTCGCGAGCGAAAGCCTCCGCGCGGCGGCGTGAGTGCGCCGCTGCAGCTCGAGGCTAGGAGGGAGCTGACGCTGTGCCTCAAGGCCTGGGATGCAGCCCTCGCGCGGCGCGCTCCGCTCGCCGAGAAGCTCGAGTTGTTGTGCGCTGGGTGAGCCAACAGTCGAGACGGTCGCGGTCGCATCGGTGCGTGTCGTGTGAGGCTTCGAGCTCGCGAGGTCCGGTTTGCCACCGTCGACCCCGCGCGGCGAGTACCCGAACGAGTGGCCCCACGACCTCACAGTGCGGGATGCCCTCTAAGACCCCGCTGAGCCCCGCGTCGACGCTCCGGCCGGTGGGTAGAAAGCTTGCCCCCGCCCTGCTCTTCGGGGAGGTTCGCTGCGAATGGGGGGTCTCGCGTGATTCCACCGATGAAGCCGTCAGGGGTCTTGCACCCATTCTACGACTGGCAGCAGGGCCAGGCAGGTTCTCCCGCTACTGCATCCGGGATCTCGCCGCACTCGGCGGACATGGTCGAAGTCGTGACACGGCTCGGCACCACGCCGCATCGACGAAAACTACTGACAGGCCTCATCGCCTATCGAGCGCACCTCGTCCAACTCGGGTTCTCGGCTCAATCGATCCAGTGGATCGACGGAAGCTTCGTCGAGGAGAAGGACCCGAACGACATCGACCTCGTCACCATCGTGGAAGGCCCTTTTCCCCAAAAATCGGCGGCGACCCAGGGCGTGTTCCGCGGACCAGCTCTGAAGGCCCAGTTCTTCTGCGACGCCTACGGCCTCGCGATGTCAGCTACCCCCCTGTTTGTCGAGCAGCTGTCATACTGGCTGGGGCTTTTCAGTCACCGTAGAGACACAGAAGAGTGGAAGGGCTTGGTCGCCCTTCCGTTGGACCCGATCGCAGGAAGGGATGCCGACGCGGCTCGAATGATTGCAGGAATGGGAGTTGGCCCATGACGGTCTCGTCACCAAAGGCGCGCATCAACGCCGAGCGGAGCCACCTGAAGGCCTTGCTCGAGCGCGTTCCGACAGACGATTGGGTCTCCCGGGAGAGTCTTGAGGCGCGGCTTGGGGTGCTTGAGTCGAGTCGCGAGCAGGTGGCTGGCGAAGAGACTCAGACGCAAGCTGCACTCACCTTCAGGGGGCGTCCGGTCCATGAGAGCGCTGCGATCCGTTCGGACTTTAGCGAGCAGATCCTCAAGGCCCTAAACCGGCTGTTTAGCTCTGTGTCGAAGCAGGCCCGCGAACTTCTCGGAACAGCGGACTTCGCACCGAGCCTGATGGTCACGGGGGTCGCACGCGGCTCATTCGGCTTCGTGGTCGAGGAGCGCGGCGCGGGGTCCGATCGAAGTGTGTTGAAGACCATGTCGGGACTGGTGGAGGCAGCGAAGTCCGATGATGCGTTCGCAGTCGCGCTGCAAGACAGCGACGAGGAGGTCATCAAGTCGCTCGGCAGATTTGTCCGCGTCCTGAACCAAAACGGGGCCACGGTTCGGATCTCTGGGGGCGATGGCTGGCGAGCCGCGATAGACGACGAAGAGGCCGTTACCGATGCCGTTCGTCGACTTGGAAGCATCACCGAGAACGGCGAGAAGGTGGTGAGGGGCGTGCTTCACGGGCTCCTGTTCGGCCAGCGCAAGTTCGAGGTTTTGCCCGAGGGCGGCGCCGAGATGATCCGCGGCAGCATTCCGGCGGGTGTTCTCCGTGAGCACGAAGCGGCGTTTCGAACGGCCTTCGGGCGACACGGAACAGCAACTCTGGCGGTGCGGCAGTTCGAGCAACCGTGGAGCCCCAACCTTCGCGCGACCTACAAGCTTCTCAAGTTTGAAGCTGACCCTTGAGTTTTGAGGTCGCGCCGACCAATGGCGAACGGCGAAATATCGGCACGACACCTGCGCAACCCGCGAGCGACTGGCGATGAGGTTGGCGGCGGCGGAGCGCGAGTACGCCTTCTCCCGGTTCGAGCACGGCGGCCGGCGAGCGGTATGGCGCGGCGCGTAGGCGGTCACCCAGTCCCGCAGAAATCTGGAACGTCGACCGCGCTGCGCACACGGGCGCGCCGTCCAGAGGGGCTCTCCAGTGGCTGCTGGGGCCCTTCGTCTTCGTGGCTCGCGCGCGCCGTGAAGTAGTTCTCCACAGCCTCCCACAAGTTTTCAGTCTCCTCCCCGGACCCCTCCTCAACGGTCCAAACCCGGTCGCCCTGCTCTGCTCGGGCACGGCTACGGCGACAACGTGAACCTGAACTACTTCGGCATCGACCGTCCAGATTCACGCGGATCTCGGTGGTCGTTCACAGACGGCCGCCGGCGTGAAGCGCCTCGCGGGCGTCAGCGCAGCGGCGCAGGCAATGACGAGCGCAGTTGCTCGGCACGCCAGCGGCCGACGCGGCATCACCACCAAACGAGAGCGAGTCGTGCACCTGTTCTCAGACCTCACGCGCCGCGGTCGAGGAAGTTAGCTAGACCCAGAGACTGCCGGAAGGCGTGAGTCGCACCGCGACGTGGGTGGTTCTCTCGCACCTTCGACCGAGTACGGTAGAGCTGTGCCATTGCAAGCAATGCTGAATGTGCTGAGGGATCTCACTGGTGATGCAGTGGATGCTTCATGGAGGGGTCCAAGCGCGATTCGCGACGTTCTCGCTCGCGTTGTGGAGCGTGCCCCCAGGCACATCGTTCTGCTTCCGGACAGCAGAACGGATGAGGCGTGGGACCTTGCTGCGGATGGAGTGGACTTCGTGGACGGCGACTCCAGCGCGCTTCGGCTATTGCGCGAGCAGGCTGGAGGAGTGCCCGTCGTCTTTTCACCAGAGGAGCTGAGAATGATGGTTACGAGCAGTGGCCCACTGCTCCACATTCGCCTTCGCCCTCTTCCGCCAACCGGGACGAGTCACGGTGGACTGCTCGAGGAACTCTTCGAAGAACGCGCCCGGCAAGAGGACGAGTCCGAGCCCGATGGCCCACATTCCTATCGAATCCTGGGAGGCAACATCGTCATCGTGCCGCAGGGATTCGCGATCGGAGGCCGCCTCGTCGGGCACCTTTCGTCTGGCGCATGGAGCCGAATGCTGCGCCTGTCGGCCGAGGCACTACGCACTCAACTGGATTGAGCCCGGGCCGCACGATCGGGTTGGGGAGCCGAGCGAAGCACCTGCGATGTTTCAGAGTGCCCTCGAGTGCTAGGGGGCCGCTTCGCTTCGCCTCAAGCACCCGACCCACGTGGGCCGGGTGCCGCCGGCCGGCGGCTCAGGCCGCCTGAGGCGCTGGCGCGGCTGGCGCGGCGGGCTGCGCGTCGCGCTTGGGGAAGGGCTTCGGGCGGAAGAGCGCGTACTCGGTGTCGGGCTTCCCCTTCCCCGTCTTCACGTACACGGCGCCACCGCTGAGGTTCTCCCGGAGGAACACCCGGCCGATGTTCTTGAAGCTCTTCTTCACTTCGCCCGTCGTGGCGTCGGTCGTCTCCGTCACCTCCACGAGGTCGAACAGCACGCCCGGCTTCTTCGCCTTCGTCTCCGTCTTCGCGGTGGTGTTGGTGTTGGTGTTGGTGTTGGGGAACATGGTGGGCGCTCTCTTTCGTTGGTGGTTGCGAGGACGGCTTGAGCGCCGCCCTCACCACGTAGGGGCGGCGCGACCGGCGAGCTGAAGCGAGGCCGCCGGCTTGAATGCGCCTGAGCGGGCGGCAGCGCAGCGGCGCAGGCCGTGACGAGCGGCTGTTGGCTCGGCGCGGTCTGTCGCAGCCCGTCCAATGGCGCACGCCGGCGGCCGACGCGCTTCACCACCAAACGAGAGAGAGTCGTCACCCTCGCCTGCGCACCTCACCTCACGCACGACGAACGAAGCGCAGGAGCAGTTCTTGGCCTTCGAGAACGGGACTGGAGTCCACGCGCGCCGCGACAGAAGTGCCCGTCGCAAGGGACGCCACCGAGGCAGAGGCGATGGCATCGTGGTTGCTGTTGAGGCAGGCATGGACCCAACGAGACGTCGCGCCCTCGCCGACGCGTACATGGAGGCAGAGCTGCAGCTGCAGCTCGCCCAGCAGGGCGACGACCGCACGGCGCGGGTCGACGCGGGGTTGAGGCTCAGCCAGCTGGAAGCCATCGTCACTGCCCAGTTGCTGCACGACGCGCGAGACGACGGCCAGCAGGCCGACGTCGAGACGACGGAGCAGGACGCGCGGTGAATGGGAGGGGCCGCCCTCTCTGCCGATCGGCACCGTTCCGTGTCGCACCCCGACACAGGCGGCGCGCGCTCGACACCCGAGCGGGACGCCAGGCCCGCGAAGACGTCGACGCGCAGAGCCCGCAGCGTTTTCAGCCGCGCGAGGGGACCGAGCGCGGCGCCTCGAGGCGGCCGTCGCCAGAGGGCTGCCGAGACGATGAGGAGCGGCAGGCCGAAGCCACCACCAGCCCGCCGGCCGGTGCACGTCAGCAGCGAGGGACGCAAGCGCAGGGACAGTCCGGGCCGCAGTCGTGCGGCGCTGGCGCGTCTTCCGTCTCGATGGCCACGAGGTACGCAGCGGCCTGAGAGGCATCGTCGGCAGACACGCCGCGTTCCGCGCACCAGCCGCGGAACTCGGCGTCGAGCGCCTCGCGCGTCATGGTGGGCCCGGCCTCACCACAGAGCTCCGAGAATGCGGCGAACAACCCGTCGAGGTGCTTCATGAAGTGCCTTTCACGATGACGGCGGCGAGGCCGAAGCCCCGCCGCGCGCCGGGCTGGTTACTCGCCGTCCCACACCTGAAGCGCCTCGAAGAGGGCGTACTCGACGTCGTCACGACGGTGCTTCGCGCGGGCCAGCTGCGCTCCGGCCCGGAGAACCGCCTCGCTCGCATCCGCGACGGGCGCGGCTGACTTGAGCGCTGTGCGGTACGACGAGAGGCAGTGCTGCTGCACCGTGTGCGCGTCACGCACGGCCTCCTCAGCGAGGATGCTCAGCCCCTTGAGACGAGCCACGTACTCCGCCTGCGATTCGCCCTGCGCCTGCTGCATGTCGAGGATTGAAGCCATCATTGTCGTGTCTCCGTGTGTACCGCCCGTGAAGTCGGGCTTGGCGTCGGGCACCGTCGCGGCACCCTTCACTTTCCCTCACGCAGGCCGTCAGTCAGCCCGCAGGGCCGCGAAGCGCTCGCGCCTGCGAGCCCCGTCGCCCGAAGGGTCGCGCGCAGCGCGAGGGTGGCCCGTAAAGGGCCAGGGCGCAGCCCCGAGTCTCGAAAGAAGGCGCGAGTGACGACTGAGACGGCCGGGGAAGAGGCGTGACGGGCCCGAGGACGACGGACGGGCCCCAGAGGGGCCGCAGCGCAGCGAAAGAGTCCGGCGGCCGGGTTTCGGCCTGGCGCGTCTCTTCCATGAGTGCGGCCCTTGCGGCCGCTCCTTCCTCTACGACGACTTCTCGGAATGGTCCGCGACGATGGACGCGACGTCACCCTCCAGACTGGCGAGCCGTTGCGAAAGGGATGAAGCCCGAAGGGCCGAGACCCGCTGTTGGGGCTCGGGGCGAAGCCCGCCCAGCCCGGTCCGCGGAGCGGATTCGCCCTGTCCCTGCGCGCGGCTTCTCGCTACTGGAGCGTCCCGCGAGACAGCATCGCCGCGCGCTCCGGGTCCGTCGTCTCGTCAACCTCGATGCCGTGCTCCTTCAGCATCAGCCCGACGGCGTCCTCCTCGGAGAGCGCCAGCAGTAGCGTGACGATGGAGCGAAGGGCCTGGACGTTGCCGGCGAGGGCGTCGGCGGCCTCCACCAGAGTCACGCCGCCGCCAGAGCCATCGAAGATGTCGAAGGCGATGCGCAGCACGACGCGCTGGGCGTCGGACAGCTGCGACGGCGCGCGCCCGAAGGCCATCTCGCGCAGCACCGGAAACGGTCCGTCGTCCGGCCACATCGACTGCATGTTGACGTACTGGGCAAGCATCTGCCCGAGGGCATTCCGCTGGACTGCATTCACGCACTTCAGCATCACCGCACCAGCCTCTCGTCCCGCGAGTGAACTTCGACAGCACCCTCCCCTGCAACCTCTGCCCGGCCCGCCACCCATGCCTCGAGCGCCGCAGGCGAGGCCAACCCACAGTCGAGGAAGTCGGCGAGGAGGAACAACACCTCGACGTCGCCCTGCGCAGCCTCGAGCGCCTCGACGACGCTGAGACGGCCACTGCCGTCGAGGACGTCGCGCGCGA
>JAUXRI010000011.1 GCA_030681895.1 Myxococcales bacterium
CCTCGAGAACGCGATGGCCGCGGCGCTGATGGCACACCTGTCGGGTGTTCCGGCCCACACGATTCAGGACGGGCTCGACGCGTTCCCAGGCTTGCCGCACCGCATGGAGTTCGTTCGAGAGCTCGATGGCGTCGAGTGGCTCAATGACTCCAAGGCCACCAACGTCGACTCGTCGCTCGTCGCGCTCAAGGCGCTGCCCGGCCGCGTGTGGCTGATCGCCGGTGGAAAAGGGAAGGGCGCTCCGTACGCGCCGCTCGTCGAGGTCGCCGGAGAAAAGGTGCTCGGCGTGCTGACCATCGGCGCCGACGCTCCGGCCATCGCCGAGGCGTTCAAGGCGTTCAGCGTCGAAGCCTGCGGCACGCTCGAGGTCGCCGTGACGAAAGCGCGTCAGCTCGCGAAGGCCGGAGACATCGTGCTGCTCTCGCCCGCCTGCGCCTCGTACGACCAGTTCAACCACTTCGAACACCGCGGCGACACCTTCAAGACGCTCGTGAGGAGCCTGTGATGAACGACTCGCGTAAAGCCACCATCGCCTACGATCCGGTGCTCCTCGCGGCCATCTTCGGCCTCGTCGGCTTCGGGCTCGTGATGGTCTATTCGTCGAGCGCGATCACCGCGCAGGACAAGCTCGGCGACGGCTTCTTCTTCTTGAAGCGTCAGGCGTTCGCCGCCGCGCTCGGACTCGTCGCGATGGCCGTGGCGATGAAGCTCGGCTACCGGCGTATGGCGCGCCTTGCGTACCCACTGTTGGTCATCGCCGTCATTCTCCTCATCGCGGTGCTCATCCCCGGCATCGGCACCAAGGTCGGCGGCGCGAAGCGGTGGATTCGGTTTCCGGGCGTGTCGATTCAGCCAGCCGAGATCGCCAAGGTCGCGTGGGTCGTCTACCTCTCGTACTCGCTCGCGAAGAAGCGCGAGAAGGTGCAGAACTTCTCGATCGGCTTCTTGCCGCACCTCGGGCTTGCCGGCTTCCTGGTGCTGCTTTGCATGCTGGAGCCCGACTTCGGCAGCTCGGTCGCGTTGCTCTTCCTCATGTTCGTGATGCTCTTCGCGGCGGGCGCGAAGCTCTCGTACCTTGTCGGCTCGGTGCTGCTGGCGATTCCGTTCGCGTACACGGCCATCGCGACGAGCGAGTACCGCATGAAGCGCATCACCGCGTTCCTCGACCCATGGGCCAACCGCCAGGGCTCGGGCTACCAGGTGGCGGAGTCGCTGATGTCGATCGGCTCCGGCGGCACGACAGGACTGGGTCTGGGCGACGGCCGGCAGAAGCTCTTCTTCCTCCCCGAGGCGCACACCGACTTCATCTTCGCGATCATCGGTGAAGAGCTCGGCCTGGTCGGCGTCGCGGCGCTCATTGGTCTCTATGGCCTCGTCATCTGGCGCGGCATTCGTGCAGCGCTCAACGCGCCCGAGCCGTTCGGCACGTATCTCGGCCTCGGCGTCACCGCGCTCATCGGCTTCCAGGCCGTGGTGAACATGTCGGTGGCGATGGGCCTGGTGCCGACCAAGGGCCTGACGCTGCCGTTCATCTCGTACGGCGGCAGTTCGTTGATCATGCTGATGGGCGCGGCCGGGCTCCTGCTCTCGATCAGCGGCGCATCGGAGGGCGGGCAGAAGCGCGCGAGGTCTGCAGTGCGGGTCTCGAAGGCCGAGCTGCCCATCGGCGGAGCCGAGGCCACTGCGTGAGAGTCTTGATCGCGGGCGGCGGCACTGGCGGTCACCTCTTCCCCGGCATCGCGCTGGCGGAGGAGATCGTCACGCGTCACCCGAAGAACGACGTCGTCTTCGTCGGCACCAACCGGGGCCTCGAGGCGCGTGTGGTGCCGCAGAACGGCTTCGTCTTCGAGGCGATCACCTCGCGCGGCCTCAAGGGCATGGGCGTGCTCAAGCTGCTCCTC
>JAUXRI010000020.1 GCA_030681895.1 Myxococcales bacterium
CTGGCGTTCGGCGCGCAAGGCGGTCAACAGCTTCTGCTCGATGGTGCCGCGCACCTCTGCGAGCTCGCGTTTCCGCGCGGGCTTCTTCTCGATGAGCTTGAAGAGATGAAACCCGTATTCGGTCGACACGACCTCGCTGACCTGGCCCGCGCCCAGGCGGAAGATGGCGTCGTCGAAGGCCTGGGGCAGCTCTCCACGCTTGAAGAAGCCCAGGTCGCCGCCCACCTTCGCATCGGGTGACAACGAGTAGCGCCGCGCCAGGTCCGGGAACTTCTTGCCCTGCCAGAGGAGCTGCTGGAGCCGCTTGGCTTCGTCGAGGCCCTTCACGACGATCTGCTGTGCGTGCAGCTGCTCCGGCTCCATCCACGCGTCGGGGTTCTCGTCGTAGGCGGCGCGAATCTGCTCCTCGGTCACCGCCACGCGCGAGAAGACCTGATCGGCCAGGAGCCGCTCGACGATCAGCTGCTCGCGGGTGCGGCGCGCGAGCTCGGTGCGTGAGGTCTGGCTCTGCGCGAGCGCCGTGTCGAACGTGCCGGCGGGGTACTCGCTCGTCAACGCGAGCACGCGGCGGTCGACCTCTTCCGGGCTGACCTGCACCTGCGCCTCACGCGCCGCCTGGAGCAACACGTGCCGCTCCACCATCGTCTCGAGCAGCGCCTGCTTGAAGGGCTCGATCTGCTCGGGCGAGCGGGGCGCGGCGCCCTCCATGGCCTGTGATTCACGAGAGAGCTCTCGCTCGAAGTCGGCCTTGGCGATGACCTCGCCATTGACGGTCGCCACGACGTTGCCGTCCTGCTGCGGCTTCTGCTGTTGAGAGCAGGCCGTCACGAGCAGCAGTGGCATCACGAGCGCGCGGATCATCGTCGCCGCGCGGGTTACCAACAAAGCCGTGAAGGGTACAGGCCCCGAGGGAAAACGGTCGTTCAGCGACGCCGGCGCAGGAGCAACAGCACCGCCGCCAGACCGATGGCGCCCGGCACCACGTTCGCGCCGCAGCCGTACCGGATGGGGCCCAGCGTCACGCCGCCGCCGCCCTCACCAGTGCCTCCACCGCCGGCCCCGCCGCCCATCGAGCCGGCGTCAGAGGTCGAGCAGTCGCCGCCCCGGTTCGGGTTGGTGGGCATCGGCATCGCCTTGAGCTCTGCGATGTCGGAGCACCCGTCCATGTCGCTGTCGGTGGCGGCCGTCTCGAGCGCCGTCAGCGCGCTGCGCAGCGATGCTTCGTTGTTCGCCGCGAGCCCCTGCATGCGCATGGCACGGCCGAACGGCGTGGTGACGGTGCCGGTGGTGGTCGCGCCGTTGAGGTGGCACACCGCGCAGACGCCAGGCGGCGGGCCGCCCATCATCAGCTCGGTCTGCATCACGCCCGTGAAGGTCGGCGTCGCCGTGGCGACCGACGCGACGAGGACCGAACCCAGAATCACTGCTCGCTGGAAGGTCATCGTGGCCTCTAGAGGAAGAAGTGCAGCTGGGCGAGGAGGGTGAAGCTCGTCGTCGCCGGGTCGGGCGCGGGCTGCGAGTTGCGGCGCAGAATACCGTCGAGCCGCACCTCGACGTGTGGGAGCACGTACCAGGCGGCAGAGACCCACCCACCGACCGAGGGACCGCGTTCGCCAGAGCCCGTGTGTTTGCCTTCGAGCGAGGCGATCAGGTGCAACCCCTGCATCAGCTCGACGTCGCCCTGAAGCAACGCGGCGAAGCCGAGGCGGTCGATGCGGGTCGGCTGCTGCCACGCGAGGAAGTCGACCTCTGCGAGCAGCGCGAGCGGCTCGGTCGGGCTCCAGCGGGCGGTGATGCCGTGTGCGTGACGCGTCTGCGGAAGCTGGAAGACCGGGTCGGCGCGCGCTCCGGTGATGAGGCTCGAGACGCCCAGGTAGAACTTCGAGCCAACGGCGTACTCGGCGAAGGCGGAGTAGCCGCGCTCCCGGTACGCGTCGGGGCCGAGCTGGTAGTTGCCAAGCAGGCCCATCACCTCGCCGCGCAGGCGCTCGCCGTTGTAGCTGGCGGCGATGCCGACCTGCTGATCGAGGTTGGTGTCGGTGTTGGTCGAGTCGCGCACCCACATGAAGTGCTCGTTGTTCCGCAGGCCGAACGGCAGGAACATTCGCCCTGCGCGCACCATCACGGCTTCGTCGTTGAAGGTGGCGCCCGCCCAGAACTCGCGCGCGACCCACTGGGCGCCGCAGGGGGTATCGCCTCCGCACACCGGGAGAATGGCCGCCGCGCCCACCTGGCGAAGGCCCACGCCCGTCGTGGCGTGAAAGACGAAGCGGTCGACCTTCACCGTGCCGTACAAGTCAGCCGCCATGAAGAGCGGGCGCACGTCACCCTTTGGGGTGACGGGAATCAGCGCCCCACCACGGAAGTTGCCCGACAGGTTGAGCACTTCCGGCAGATCGATGAACCACAGGAACCGGGTCGTCGGGCTGGGCTCCTGCGCTTCTTCTTCGGTGGGCTTCTTGAGCTTCCACCGCAGCAGCACGTCCGACTGGGCGCGCCCGTACGGGGTCAGCTGGCCGGCTCCGGAGGGGTCGACGTGGCAGACGGCGCACGATTGGTAGTCGTGCTTCACCATCCACGGGAATGCGTCAGCAGACGAGCCCACCAGGCCCAGCGCGACCGCCACCAACCAACCAAGTCGTCTCAAAAAGCTACCCCTCCAGCAGACGAGCGCGAAACGAGCGCCGTTAGTTCTTCTTCACGCTGAACGTCGTGAGCACCGTGATGTCAGGCTTCACCGTGATGCCCATGTAGCTGGGGACCTTGACGTCGTACTCGTTGAAGTTGACCGGAGCCTCGCCGACGATCGTGTAGACGCCGCCCGCGTTGGTGATCTTGTACTTGAACGAGATCTCCTTCGACTTGCCGTGCAGCGCGAAGGTGCCTTTGGGCAGCTTGCCGTCGACGCTCTCGGAGGTCTTGCCGTCTTCGGGCCACGTCACCGCATCGAAGGGGACCGTGAGCGTCGCCGACGGGTGCGTCCCGACCTCGAGGTACTTCTCGCGCATGTGTTTGTCGCGCAGGTCGATTCCGGTCTCGAGGTCCTTCAGGCCCACCACCACCGTCAGGGCCTTGCCGTCGTCCTTCACGTCGACGCTCTTCGTCTTGCCCTCGATCTTGAAGCCGGCCGGGCCCTTGCCCAGGAACGAGGCGACGCTGTCTCCCGTCTTGGTCCACCCCGCCATGGCGGTTCCCGCGAACACCAGCACTGCAGTCGTCACCAACGCACGGAGTGAAGTCAGACGGAGTGAAGTCATGAACGGTCCCTTTCGAAACGGAGCGAAGTCTGCCCCAACCTTGCGAATTCCCCAACGGAATCGCACGTGTCGCGTTCGACGGACGGCCCGTGTGGATAGTTACAGAGCGGGCGTCAACGCGTCGGGAAAGGCACCGTGACGGTCGAAAAAGGCGTCGCGTTGCCCCAGCCTTTCCCCGATGATGCCCGCCGCCACATGACGACCAGCCGCGCCGAATTTGCACGCCTCGCCAGTGAGTACCTGCGTGCCCAGGGTGAGGCCCGCCCGATTCACTTCGATGAGGGCTTCTTCCGCCTCGTCGTCGGCGATGGCGACTGGACGAGCTTCATCTCGTTGGATCACGCGCTCGAGGAATACGAAGCGAACGCGTTGCCCGAGAAGGCGAGGGTGCTCGCGCGCCGCTTCTGGAGCTCGGTGCGACGCGCCAGCCCACCGACCGAAATCGAGGTGATTCGCGCGATTCTGCCGAGGGTTCGCGATCGCGCGTGGTTCTCGGCCGTTCGACGTCAGGCCGAGCTCGAGCTGGGGGCCGACGAAGGCGCCATCGACGAGGTGATGCTGCCGCACCGCGTGCTCAACGACGAGCTGGCCGCCCACCTCGCGTTCGATCTGCCCACCTCGGTGATGGAGATCGGCCCCGATCGCCTCGAGGCGTTCGGCCTGAACTTCGACGAGCTGTTCGAGCGCGCCGTCGAGAACCTGCGTGAACGCCCGCGGCTCGACTTCGAGCAGCCCGACACGTCCGTCGCCGCCTTCGTGTCGCCGTACCGCGACGGCTTCGACGCCACGCGCATGCTGCTCACCGAGCGGTTCCTCGAGCTGCCCGTGAAGGGCCGGCCCGTCGTGCTCGCGCCCACCCACGACATCGTGGTGGTCGCCGGTGACGAAGACGAGAACGCGCTCGAGGCCATCGCCACCTGGGGAGAGCAGGCGCTGCTCGAGCCCAAGCCCCACAGCGCCCATGCGTTCCGGTGGGAAGACGAGCGGTGGAAGCCGTGGCTGCCCGTGCGCATGCACCGCGCCTGGCAGAAGCTCAAGGTGCTCCAGCTGCAGTCGTTCGCCTCGGCGTACTCGCGCCAGAAAGAGGTGCTCGAGTCGCTGCTCCAGGCGAACGGCCACACCATCTTCGTGGCCAGCCTTCGAGCGTTCCGCACGCCCGGTGGAGACATCTTCACCAGCACCGCGTGGACTCAGGGCGTCGAGGCGCTGCTCCCGCAGACCGATCGCATCGACTTCGTGCAGCCCAACCTCGACGGCAAGACAGGCAAGACGTGGTCGACGACGTTCGACGTGGCCCGCAAGGTGGTGCCGCACCTGATGGAGGCCACCGGCGACACGCCCGAGCGTTGGCGCGTCATCGGCTTCCCGCTCGACTCCGAGCTCGACGAGATGGCGGCGCAGGGCAAGCTGACGGACTGAAGCCTTCAAACGACACGAGCCCCGGAGCGATGCCCCGGAGCCCGTGAACTTCGAGATCAGCGGTTGATTACTTCTTGGCCGGCTTCTTGTCGGCCGCAGGCGCGGGCGCGACAGGTGCAGCCGCCGCCGACTTGCTGAGCGAACGCACGAAGGCCGCGACGTCCATCATCTGGGCCTCGTTCATCGCGCCCTTCCAGCTCGCCATGAGCGGCGACTTCCCGTTGGCGGCGCCGCCTTCCTTGATCATGTTGTAGATGTATTCGTCGGTGACCGTGGCCGCGTGCGCCGCGTCAGCGAAGTTGGCCGGCTTGGGGGTGAGTGCGGCAGCCGCAGCGCCGTCGCCCTTGCCGAGCTCGCCGTGACACGCCACGCACAGCTCCTTGTACTTCACCTGACCCTTGGCGGCGTCTCCGGTGATGGCGAACTTCTTGGCGTCAGCGGCCTTGGCATCGGCCGGCTTGGCGTCAGCAGGCTTGGCCTTGGGCGGCTCGGCGAACGCAGTGAGGGCCACGACGGCCGAGGCAACGGCGAGGAACTTCTTCATGTGTGTAACCTCCAAAGAGACTGCTGGGGTGCGGTCGCACTGACGGGAACGACAGCGCGGCATTCATGCGGGCATCGGGAGCCAGAAACCAGACGAAAGGGAGCACTTCAAGCTCCGCGTGCGTTTCGGCCATCGGTCTGGCTTCAGGGTGCGGCAAGCAACGGCCGGAGATCTTCCAGGACTGGCAGATCAGGCGCGAGCAACCGGCCCGATGGCGCACACTTCGCCACCAGCATGCCGGAGCCATCACGCCGCTCGTCGAAGGCCACGAGACTGAAGGTGACCTGGCTTCGGGGCAGCTCGACGCGGGTGACCGAGAACTGACCCAGCACGCCCGCGCCGTCGAGCACGCCGCGCACCAGGCCGGCACGAACGTCGATCTCGAGGAAGACGCCGAGGGCAGCGAGGCGAAGATCACGAATGGCGGCGAGGCCCGCGACGAGGGTGGTGGCGCCGAACAGGACGATGAGGCTCGAGGTGAGCACCCACAGGTCGTCGGCGGTGGCGCTCGCGCCGAGGAGCGCGAGGGTGACGGCGAGACAGCCACCCATCACGACCAGCCGGCTCACCGCGCGCCGGCGATCGACCGCTGACGCACGAGCGAACCGCAGCGAGCCATCGCGGGAGAGGCGTTCGAGCACCCAGCCATCGCCGAGCGAGTCTCCCTGCGCGAGCGGCATCGTCAGGTGTCGAGCGCCTCGATGGCGTGACGGAGCACCGTCAGCCGCGCGTAGCGCTTGTCGTTGGCCGGCACGACGACCCACGGCGCATCGGGCCGGTGGGTGCGGTCGAACATGTCCTGGTACGCCGAGGTGTAGTCCTTCCAGCGCTTGCGGTTGCGCCAGTCGTCGTCACCGATCTTGAAGTTCTTGATGGGGTCCTTCTCGCGGTCCTTGAAGCGCTGCAGCTGCTCGTCTTGATCGATGTGCAGGAAGAACTTCACCATCGTGCAGCCGTCTTCGGTGTGCATGCGCTCGAAGGCGTTGATCTCGTCGTAGGCGCGCTGCCACTGGGGGTTCGCGGCGAAGCCCTCGACGCGCTCGACGAGCACGCGGCCGTACCAGCTGCGATCGAAGATGGCGATGGTGCCTCGGGGCGGCATGCGGGTGGCGAAGCGCCAGAGGTAGTGATGCGCGCGCTCTTCTTCTCCAGGCGCAGCGATGGGCCACACCTTGTAGCCGCGAGGGTCCATCAAGGCCGTCATGCGCTTGATGGCGCCGCCTTTGCCCGCGGCGTCCCACCCTTCGAAGACGAAGATCGCGCGCCGCTTCTCGAGCCAGTACCGCACCTGCAGCTCGAAGAGGCGCTCCTGCAGATCGAGGATCTCGGCGTCGGCCGCTTTCCGGTCGGGGGCCTCGAGGGAGAGGTCGACGTCGTCGAGATCGAGCGTGCCTGGCTTGAACACCTCGAAGTCGTACGAAAGAGGAGTCGCGTCGGAGAACCGCTTGCTCTTGTTCGCCTTCTTGGAGCCCATGGCCGAACAGTCTGCGTCGCTTGGGCGGCGGGTGAAATGGATTTCGCGGCCCTTCGTTCCCAAAGCCATGAACCTCGCCCAGATTCGACGCTACTTCCGTGATGAGCAGGTGCCTGGCTGGCGGAAGTTCGTCGTGGTCGGCGCGGTCGCGTACGTGCTCCTGCCGATCGACCTCATTCCTGACCTCGTGCCGGTGTTGGGGTGGCTCGACGACATCGGCGCCATCGGCGCGGCGCTGACCTTCTTGTCTCGAGACGTCTCGAGTCACGCCGCGAAAGAGAAGGCGATTCCGGCGGTGTCGAGTGAGTCGTCGGGCACCGGCGTGCAGATCGTTGACGCGCGACCGATGCGCGTTCGCTGAAGACGACGGCTATGGCTCGAGCAGCTTGTCGAGCGGCAGCGCGCCGCTCACCGTGACGACCCGGCTGTCGAGCACGCGCTGGCACTCCTCGGGAGCGGTGTCGCTCGAGAGACACACGACTGAGATGGTGTGCACCCGTTTGCTCTCGGCGCCGATCCACAACCTCAAACACGTGTGGTTCAGCACCTTCTGATTCTTCCCCGACTTCGTGACGAAGCACGCCTCGTGTGAGTCGCCGATGACGCTGGTCGTCGACGAGACCGTCTCGAGGTCGCTCTCCTTCAGGGCCAGCTTCAACTCGGCGAGCGTGCCTTCGATCACCTTCGAGGCCTGGAGCGGCTTCATCATGCTGGGCCGCACCGCCGTGCGCTGCAGGTACATCCACGGCATCGGAGCGTCGGGTGGCTTTCGCCCCACCATCGAGACCTCGACGCTGGGGTCTGCGGCTTGCGCGGCTTCGCGGAGCGTCTCGACCCGCTCCGGGTCCATCGGCACGAAGTCACCCGGCACGGTCGCCGACACGCCGTCGATGGTGACCGCGACACGCTCTTTCTTACAGGCCGTGACGGAGAGCAGCACCGGGAGCAGCAAGAGCGTTCGCACGCGCCCACTGTCGCATCGAAGCGCGATGAGACGAAGCGTTCAGCGGCGGCGGGATGGGCGGCCCGCGTTGGTGGTGACGACCTTGAGCTCGAGCACCGCGCGGGTGCGATCCTGGAAGTGCGCCGTCACCGTGCGGTTGCCGCGCCGCAGCCCGCGCAGCTGCATCGTGCGCAGATCGCGCGACACGCCGAGATCGAGCACGTCGCCAGCGCCAACCGAGACGAACCGCACCAGCCGCGGGAACTCGACCGTCACCGAGTCTCCGACCGACACCTCGATGGGCGAGCGCCCGTCCCACGTCATCGGCGCGGCACTGACGACGAGGCTGGCGAGCGCGGCGATCATGCGGACCAGAGACAGTCAGGCCCCAAACCGTGCGCGGCGCCGTCGAACCCATCGATCTTGCATGGCCATCGGGTCCGGCACTGGTTAGTCAGCGCGCATGAAGACGCTGCTGACCGGTGCCCTCCTCGCGTTGCTGGTCGTGTTGTTGCCGGGTGAAGCGAGCGCCTGAGGCATCTCACCGCCTGTCGGTCCGACGGGCATCGCGCAGCGCTGCACTGGAAAGAAACACGTCGACGGTCAGCCGGCCGACGAGGGTCCGAAGTTCCGTGTCGGGAGCACGTTCGGCGCGTTCCGCAGCACCCTGGTGTTCGACGGTGCCGAGCGATTGCAGCTCGAGGCGATGGCCGTCAGCGCGTCGTTCGAGTGGCGTGCGTCGGCACGATGGACGCTCGCGGCGGCCGCAGGCGGGATCTTCTACGGGCGGTTGATCTCCGGCTCCGAGTCGTTCGACTTCAGCGGAGGCGTCGTGGGGAGCGTCGCCGGGAACTTCGTGGCGCTCGAGCAAGGCACGTACTGGCCCTTCATCATGGTGGCCGGCTCTCTCGCGGTCAGCGGCGTTCGTGCGGCGCCGACGGCGTACGTCGCGATCGACGCCAGACTCACCGCGACGGTTGGCTACACGTTCTTCGAGCGCCTGACGCCCTACGTCGCGGGGCGGCTCTTCGGTGGGCCCGTCTTCTGGCGCCAGCAGGTCGGCACCGATCTGTACCACTACCAGGTGGGCGCAGGCCTCGTGGTGGGGCTGCCGTACGGGTTCGATCTCTCGGCAGAGGTGGCGCCGCTCGGCGAGCAGCGCGTCACCGCCGGCGTCGGCTACAGCTTCTGATCGCCGTCCCGCGCGGTAACGTTGGCGTGCTCATGCGCTCCACCATCGACGTGCACCTCATCGAAGGCGACATCCTCGCGACGCAGTGCGAGCTCGCCTGCTTCAAGCACGCGCAGTCGTTCTACGGGGCTGACGAAGCGGCGGTATCAGCCATCGCGAATCGCACCGGGGGGAGCTGGGCGACGTTCGAGACTACCGCTGGCGAGGCGAAGGTGTTCGACAGCGCCGGCGCGCTCGCGGCGCCCCACGTCGCCATCTTCGGGACCGATCGCCTCGGCGCGCTGCGCTACCACGAGCTGCGCATCCTGGCGGGTCGCATGCTGGGCCTCGGCCAGACACAGAAGAACGTGAAGCGGCTGGCGACGACGGTGCACGGCGTTCGTGCGGGCCTCGACGAACACGAAGCGGTGCTGGCGCTGGTGGGTGGCTTCATCGACGCGTTTCAGAAGGGCGCTGGCGGAGAGATCGAAGAGATCCTCGTGGTGGAGCAGAACGCCGGGCGCGCGCGGCGAATGCGCCAGACGCTCGAGGACGGGCTCTCACGGACCGGCGGCGTGACGCGGCTGCCGACCGGCGCCTTCCGGGTCGAGCGCAGCGTGGCTTTCAAGCAGACGGCGGTGATGGCGACCGCGGGGCAGGCCTCTCAGGAGAAGCCGCACGCCTTCGTCGCGATGCCGTTCCTCGCCGAGCTCGAAGACGTCTTTCACTACGGCATTCAGGGGCCGGTGAAGAACGCCGGGTTGTTGTGCGAGCGCGTCGATCAAGCCGCCTTCGACGGTTTGATCATTCAGCGCATCCGCGAGCGCATCGAGACGGCGCGAGTCGTGATCGCCGATCTCTCGACGGCCAACCCGAACGTGTACCTCGAGGTCGGCTTCGCGTGGGGCCGCAACAAGCCCACCATCCTGCTGGTGCGCGACGTGAAGGAGCTGCGCTTCGACGTTCAAGCGCATCGCTGTCTCATCTACCGATCGATTCGGGAACTCGAGGGCGCGCTCGCGCTGGAACTCAAGCGCCTGGGCGCCGGCTGACCGCGAAGAATCTTCGCGCCCCATCAGCGCTCCTTCACTTCGACGCAACAGCTGCGGAGGGCGGGACGGCTCGAAGGGGACGCGAGTGGCACACGCCATGCTCTGGAACGAAGCATGTCCAAAGCCATTCCCTCCGTTCGCAAATTCATGACCACCTCGCCGTTCACCGTTGGTCCTTCAGCGTTCCTCACCGAGGCGCACACCCTGATGCGGGAGAAACACATTCGCCACCTGCCGGTCTGTGAAGGCGCGCAGGTCGTGGGCATGTTGTCCGACGGCGATCTCTATCGAGCCGAAGCGATGAACGGCGTCGACGCGAGCAAGGTGTCGATCAAGGACGTCATGATGGGCAAGCCGTACACGGTCTCGCCCGACGCGCCCATCGACGAGGTGGTGCAGGAGATGGCCGGCAAGAAGTTCGGCTCGGCGGTCGTCATCGACAACGGCAAGGTGGTTGGGATGTTCACCGCGACCGACGCGCTGACGGCGTTCGCGGAGCTGCTCCAGACACGTTTGAAACACTGACGACGCTGTGGATCCGCGCGGGGACGCAACAGCCCCTGCAACCAAAAGCGGATCGAAAACGGGCACGTGCGCGACAATCCCCCCGGAGAGCGCGCGCGTGCCCGTTTCCTTTTCTGCTGCCGGAATCGAACGCGGGCCGTAGCTTGCGCCCCATGACTCGACTTCGTTCGGTGGTGTTGGTGTGTGTGGCGATGGTGGCTGGGTGCAAGACGGCTGAGACGCCGAAGCCGGTGACGCCCGCGTCCGTCGCCGAGGCTCCGAAGCCCGCACCGGCCCCTGCTCCCGCACCGAAAATCGAGCTCCCGGCCGTGCGGCCCCTGCCTGCCACGCTCGCCGGTGCGGCAGTGCCCGTGGCGCCTGACGACAACGCAGTCACCGCTGAGAAGGCCGAGCTGGGCTGGTTCCTGTTCTTCGAGCCGCGCCTGTCGAAAGACGGCTCGATGTCGTGCGCGCAGTGCCACCACACCGACAAGGCGTACACCTCAGGCAATGCGGTCGACGCGAAGGTGGGCGGCGCGATGAACAAGCGTAACGCTCCGACGATGGTGGGCCTGGGTTTCCACTCGACCTGGTACTGGGACGGGCGCATGGCGACGCTCGAGGCCGTGAGCAACGCAGCGTGGAAGGGGCAGCTCGGCGCCGACCCCGCGACGGCCGCGAAGGCCCTCAACGAGGTGCCCGTGTACAAGGCGATGTTCGTGCGGGCGTTCAACGAGCCCGCGACGGCCGACAACGTGCCGAAGGCGCTGGCGACGTTCTTCCGCACGCTGAACTCGGGGAACTCGGCGTTCGACAAGGACGCGGCTGGTGACAAGGCCGCGCTGTCGAAGGACGCGAAGGCCGGCAAGGAGCTCTTCCTCAAGGGCGGCTGTGCGAGCTGCCACGCGCCGCCGTTGTTCTCTGACTTCGCGTTTCACGGCCTCGGCATCGGCGACGACGCTGGCCGAATGGACGCGACGAAGGACGAGAAGGACAAGGGCAAGTTCAAGACGCCGAGCCTGCGGAACGTGGCGCTGACCGCGCCGTACTTCCACGACGGCCACGCGAAGACGATTGAAGAGGCCATCAGCTTGATGGCGGCTGGCGGCAACAAGGTGGCCACGCCGGACCCGTTGATCAAGCCGGTGAAGTGGAACGCGAAGCAGGTCGGCCAGGTGAAGGCGTTCCTCGAGAGCCTGTCGGGCGAGCTGACGTACCCCGAGGCGCCGAAGCTGCCGTAGAGCCGCCTACCAGACCTCGACGCGCAAGCCCGGCACTCGCCGGAACTCGTGCTCGTTCCGCGTGACGACGACGGCTCCGATGCTGAGCGCGATCGAGGCGATCATCAGGTCCGCAGCGCCGATGGGTGTTCCGAGCCGACGGAAGTGGCTCCGCAGGTTGCCGCAGATGTCTGCGGCTTCGTCATCGAACGGCGCCGATGGAAACAGCGCGAAGAGCTGCTCGAGGCGCTCGGTGTTCTCCTTCACGCGCGTGCTGTGGTGTGCGCCGTAGACGAGCTCCGACCGAACGATGCTGCAGAGGCAGAGCTCGCCTTCGAGCGAGGCGAGTCGGCGGCGCACGCCAACATCAGCGTCCTTCAGCAGCGCGACGCAGATGTTCGTGTCGAGCAGGTACATCAGGGCTCCTCGAGCGGCGGGTCGTCGAGCTCAGGGAAGGGGCCGAGCCACGAGCCACCAAGATCGTCGATGCGCTTCTGCCACTCGGACTTCTTTCCTCGGGCGGGAGCCGGGCGCGCGAGGCTGGCGAGGTACGCGGACACCGACTTGCCGTGCTTCTTCGCTGCCGTTCGCACGGCGCGCTCTACGTCGTCGGGGAGGTAGATGGTGAGCTGGCCCATACGAACAGTATACGAGGGTATACGTTGCGCGCGCCAACGAGCCGCATGATGCGCCCCTTCGCTCCGTGGGGTAGGTGGCCCGCATGTCGCGACTCCTCCTCGTGCTGTGGTGCCTCGTCGTCGGTTGCGTGAAGCGCACGCCTGACGGGCAGGCCCCCGACATCGTCGTGCTCGCGAAGCGCATTCACACCAACGATCCCCAGCTCCCGTTTGCCACCGCGCTCGTCGTTCGCGGCGATCGCATCGGGTACGTGGGCGACGAAGCGGGAGCGCTCGCTTTCGCCGGCTCCGACGCCGTCATCGATCGATTCCCCGAAGCGACGGTCATTCCCGGGCTCGCCGATGCGCATGGACACCTGTCCTCGCTCGGCCGCGCCGTCTCCATCGTGTCGCTCGATGGCATGACGACCGCCGCTGACGTCACTGCACGTATCGCCTCGGCGCCGCCGGCTGCGTTTCAGGGCGACTGGCTGCTCGGTCGTGGCTGGGACCAGAACGATTGGAAGGAGAAGACCTTCCCCACCCGTGCGCTGCTCGACGCCGCGAAGCCGACGACACCGATCTTCTTTTCTCGCGTCGATGGCCACGCCGCGTGGGTGAACTCGGTCGCGCTCGACCGCGCCGGCATCACGAAGGCGACGAAGGACCCCGAAGGCGGGCGCATTCTGCGCGACGAGAAGGGCGAGCCGACTGGCGTGTTGATCGACAACGCCATCGATCTCGTCTCGTCGAAGATCCCCGAGCCGACGCAGGCCGAGCGGGAGCGGCGCCTGAAGAACGCCCTCGAACTCTGCGCGAAGCTCGGGCTCACGGCGGTGCACGACGCGGGCATGGACATGGCGACGTTCCAACTCCTGCAGCGGTGGGACCTGGGGGGACTCCTGCCGATCCGCGTCTACGCGATGGCTGACGGTCAGAGCCCCGGCTGGGAGGAGTTCGTGGGCCGAGGCGTCTTCAAAGGCTCGTTGCTCGAGCTGCGCGCCGTGAAGCTGCTGGCCGATGGAGCGCTCGGTTCGCGAGGCGCCGCGCTCCACGCACCGTACACCGATGAGCCGTCGAGCACCGGGCTGTTGCTGCTGACGCCTGACGAGCTGCTGCGCCGCGCGAAGGCGTTCGACGACCGCGGCTTTCAAGTCGCCGTGCACGCCATCGGAGATCGCGCCAACACCCTCGTCATCGACACGCTGTCGACGTTGAAGCGCGAGAACCGGCACCGCGTCGAGCACGTGCAGGTGCTCCGCGCCGACGACGTGGGCCGCCTCGCGCAGGCCGGGCTCATCGCCAGCATGCAGCCGACGCACGCGACCAGTGACATGCCGTGGGCCGAGGCGCGGGTCGGGAAGGATCGACTCCTCTTCGCCTACGCGTGGCGCGCGATGCTCGACGCGAAGGTGCCGCTCGCGTTCGGGAGCGACTTCCCCGTCGAGCACCCAAACCCGCTGTGGGGCCTCTACTCGGCGCGAACCAGGCAGGACCAATCAGCCCAGCCTCCAGGCGGATGGACGCCAGCGCAGAAGCTGACGGGCGCGGAAGCGTTGAGCGCGTTCACGCAAGGTGCGGCGTTCGCGTCGTTCGCAGAGACCCGCCGCGGGCGACTGGCGACGGGCTTCGACGCCGATTTCGTGGTGGTCCCGATCGATCCCGTCGATGGCGACGTGAAGGCGCTCGTCGACGCGAAGGTCACGATGACGGTGGTGCGTGGCGTCGACGTGTACCGCGCGCCGTGAAGTTCAGACCCAGTCTTTGAGCAGCGCCTTCGTCGCGTCGTGCTGCGGCGCCTGAAGCACCTGCGCGGGCGCGCCCGACTCGATGACGATGCCGTGGTCGAGCACGCAGACGTGCTCCATGCCTCTGGCGAGCGCGAGATCGTGCGTCACCACCACTTGCGTCACGCCGGTCGCGTCGACGCGCTTGAGGGCCTGCAGCACCTCTCCCTTGAGCGATGGGTCGAGCGCGCTGGTGGGCTCGTCGTAGAGCAACACGCGGGGCTCCATCGCCAGCGCACGCGCGATCGCCACGCGCTGCTTCTGACCGCCCGACAACTGCTCGGGGTACGCGTCGATGCGGTGCTCGAGGCCCAGCTGCACGAGCAGCTCGCGGGCGCGTGTCTCGGCCTGTCCGCGGGTCAGCCCTTTCGTCTTCATCGGCGCGAGCGTGCAGTTGTCGAGGGCGCTCAGGTGCGGGAACAGCTCGAACGACTGGAACACCAGCCCCAGCCGCGTGCGCGCGACGTGGAGCTGCCGTTGCCGCTCGTCGGGCGACACGTCCTTCGTGCCGCGAACGATGACGCCGTCGATCTCGATGGTGCCCGACTCGAACGGCTCGAGGCCCATCACGCACCGCAAGACCGTCGACTTGCCTGCGCCTGATCGTCCCAGGAGCGCCGTGAGGGTGCCGCCAGGCAGATCGAACGACAGGCCCTTGAGTGTGGGCTCCGCGTTGCCCGCGTGATGCCGCAACAGCCCGGTCACCTTGAGCGTCACGCCGTCTCCCGCTTGAGGTGACGGGCGAACCGGGCTTCGACGACCCGCGCCAGCCTCGCGAATGGCAGCCCGACGAGCAGGTAGCAGAGCGCGACGAGGATCCCGAGGCCGAGGTGATCGCGCGTCGAGTTCGCGAGCGTCGTGTACGTCTTGGTGAGCTCGGTCAACGTGACGATGGAGACCAGCGACGAGTCCTTGAGCAGCGCGATGAAGTCGTTCGTCATCGGAGGAATCGAGATGCGCACGGCCTGCGGCCCCACGACGAAGCGCAGCGTCTGAAACGTCGAGAGGCCGAGCACCTGTGACGCCTCGAACTGTCCGCGAGGAACGCTCTCGAGGCCGGCGCGATAGTTCTCTGCTTCCGCCGCTGCGTAGTTGAGCCCGAGCGCGAGCACGCCGGCGAAGAACGGGTCGAGCTTCAGGCCCAGCTCCGGGAGCCCGAAATAGATCATCGTCAGCTGAACGAGCAGCGGCGTGCCTCGGAAGAACTCGATGTACGCCACGCAGACGACCCGAACGAGCCGCGGACCAAAGCGGCGGCCCACCGCGAGCAGAATGCCCAGGCCAATCGCCAGCAGCATCGCGGCCAGCGAGGTGAGCACCGTCAGCCCGGCGCCTTTCGCGAACAGCGGCAGATACGCAGGGTAGCGGGTGCGAACGCGCTCCCAGAACGGAGGGAGGTGTCCGACGGCGGCTTTCCACCGGTCGTACTCGAGGGCGGGGTGTCGGGGCGTCGCGTCGGCGTCGCCGAGCAGCTTCGCGGTCGCGGGCGTCCACAAGCCCCAGCGCTCGTACAGCGTGCGGAGCGAGCCATCGGCGATCAACCCGTCGAGCGCGCGATTGAGTTCGTCGATGCGCGGCTGATCGTCGAGCCGGGCTGCGATGGCGTAGTCGACGACACCGAAGTCTCCGCGCACCGTCTCGAAGACCTCGTCGAGCTCGCCGTAGTAGCGGGCGATCACCTCGTCGAGGAGCACCGCGTCGGTGCGACCCAATTTCAGGTCGTCGTAGATCTCATCTTGTCCACCCTCGTAGGTGCGCACGTCGGCTTCGAAGCGCTGGGCGATGCGCTCCGCGAGCGAGCCGGGCAGGGTGCCGACCCGTTTCCCTTTCAGCGCCTCGAGCGTGCGCGGCGCCGAGGCATCGCCACGACGAATGGTGAGCACCTCGGCCGCTGCGAAGTACGGGCGAGAGAGCAGGGCGACACGCTTCTTCTCGGCGGCGACCTCGATGCCGTTGAGCGCGATGTCGAAGTCTCCGCGCGCGAGGAGCTCGAGCAGCTTGTCCCACGGGCCGGCCACCGGCTTCGAGATGGTGCCCATTCGCTTCGCGAGCAGATCGGCGAGTTCGACCTCGAAGCCGATGAGGCGAGTCGGATCCATCGGGTCTTGAAAGACGTACGGCGCTCCGCCTTGCCCGTCCGCGCCCCATCGCAGCGGAGCCGGTGCTGCCGCCGTGCTCGTACCGAAGAGAACCGCGCCGAGGAGCCAGAGCCGCACGAACTCGCATGCTCGCAGGCCGCGCTCGCTGCGCAAGCACCGTGGTGAACAGTGGGAGGTGATACAGCGCCGCCGCGTGGCCACCGTCGTTCATCGCTGGGCAGCTCCGCTCCTTCGTGGCCGGCTCGTGCGACGGTACGAGCGCTTCCTCGCAGACGTGCAGCTCGACGACGGCCGCCTCGTTCGTGCGCACTGTGTGAACCCGGGCCGCATGGAGGGGCTCGTCATCACTGGCGCTCCGGTGTGGCTCTCGGAGGCGACGCACGACGATCGCGCGCTGCGCTTCACCTGGGAACTCATCGAACTCGACGGACGCCTCGTCGGCGCGAACACGACGCTGCCGAACACGCTGGTGCGCCGGGTGCTGGAGGAGCGGCTGATTCCCGGCTTCGGTGACGTGACTGCGGTCGTGCCTGAGCAGCGCTTCGGGCGTGGGCACCGCGCCGACTTCCGGCTCGACACACTCAAGGGCGCGCACTGGGTCGAGGTGAAGAACTGCCACCTCGTCTACCCCGATGGGCGCGGCTACTTCCCTGACTCGGCGAGTGAGCGCGCGAGAAAGCACGTCGATGCGCTGGTGCGACGGGTGGCGGTCGGCGATCGCGCGACGGTGCTGTTCACGCTCCAGCGGGACGATGTGACGGGGCTGCGGCCGAGCGCGCTGCACGCTCCGGAGTTCGCGAGGTCGGTCTGGCGTGCGGCGAAGCTCGGCGTCACCTTCCGCGCGCTGCGGTTCGAGCCGACGCTCGAGGGCGTGACGTTGCTCGACGAAGTGCCGGTGGACGTCGAGCGCTACGACGCGGCGTCGCTCATCGAGTGGTCACGTGCACTCGACGCAACCAGTGGCTGGGTGCGCAAAGACGGGAAGATCGCCGGCCGCTCGGTCACCGATCGCTGAGTCACTTCTTTGGCTTCAGCCGCGCTGCCGCCTTCATGAACGCCAGCCCGCGCGGCGAGACCTCGTAGCCGACCTCGAACGACTGCGTCAGCCCGAGCTTCTTCAGCTTCCGCACGTCTTCCTTGAACGGCAGCGTCTCGCGACCGAGCGACGCAGCGAGCTTCGAGGCGGCGATTCGAGGCCGGCGCTTGATGAGCTTCAGCGTCGTCATCGTCCACGGCGAGCGTCCGTCCCACTTCGTCAGCTTCGCCCACAGCTCGAGCACGTCGTCCTTCGTGAGCTCAGCCTCGAGCGCGAGCGAGACCCGATCGCCGTCACCGCCATGCTTCAACGTCACGTCGAACACCGGCGTCGTATCGGTCAGCGGCGTCTTCGCGACCGGCGCCATGTACTCGAGCATCTCGGCTTTCGACTCGAAGCCGCCATGTCGTGCGTCAACGTCCGTAAGCGTGCCGAGCGCGACCCGCGACACCGCCTCGACCTCGACGACGCCGATGGGATGCACGCGGTAACGCCCGCCGACCTTCACGTGGGGTTTCTCCCAGAGCCGAAAGGTACGCGTGACGCTGCCGTCGACGAGCCCTGCATGGAAACGCTTCTTGAAGAGCAACATGGCTGCGCACCATATGTGAGGATGCGCGGGTGTCGTCTGAAGCCGATCTCGATCGAGAGCTCTCCGCCAGCGTGCAGGCGTCGCCGGAGCAGCGCGCTGTCTACGCCGATTGGCTCCTCGAGCGCGGCGACCCTCGGGGCGAGCTGCTCACTGCGGCCCGAACGCTGAAAGAGGCGTCGACGCCCACGGGCCGATCGGCCGCGAGGTTGGCCGTCGTCGCAGCCCTCAAACACCTCGCCACCTGGCTCGACGACAAGATCCCCGAGGGCAAGCCGTGGAGGCCTGCCGACATACGCGGCGTCACCAGCGACCGGCTCGGCTTCCTCTCGCACGTCGACGGCGTTCTGCACCGCTTCCGCATCGCCTCAGGTCGTGACCTGCCGCTGCCGTTGTCATTGGCGCAGGTCATTCCCACCGTCACCGAGGTGGGCATTCCAGCGTCCGCTCCGGCGAGGGCGGGCCTGAGTGCGCTCGCGCTCCAACCCGTGCGTGTGCTCGAGCTCCTCGGAGACGACAGCGCGCTGCGCTTCGACTGTTTCGACATCGAATTGCCCGTCTCACTCGCGCGCCTGGGCATGCCTGCCGTGACCGAGCCCTCGTGGCGTTTCGCTGGGCTCTCCGACGTCCTCGCCCGACGCACGAGGCCGGTGGAGCTGCGTCTCTCGAACGGCTCGCTCGACGTCGACTCCTTCGGTGCGCTGCTCGCCGGTGGTCGCAACGTCTCGATGCTGTGGCTCGATCGGGTTCGGCTTCCCGTCGAGGGCGTGGCTGCGCTGACGGTGGGCGATGGTGTGGTGCCGCACCTGCGGCTGGTGGAGACGCCCGTCGATGCCCGGGTTGCGGAGGGGCTCAGAAGCGCTGGCGCCTTTCATGGCCTTTCACGCTTCGAGGTGAAGGACTGGCCGGTCGGAGCTCCGGCGCTCGAGGCGATCCTCCGCGGCGCGGCATCGCTGCGTCACCTGTCCATCATCCGCAGCCCGCTCGGCGCCGACATTCCGCGGCTCCTCAGCACGACGCAGCGGCTCGCAGGGCTCGAGACCCTCGACGTGAGCGGGTGTCTGCTCGGGCTCGGTGGCGTCACGCAGTTGCTGGAGCGCGTGAGCGAGAACACCCGAAAGCTCGTGGTGCGGTTCAATCAGCTCACCGAGTACGAGCTCTCATCACTCGCGCGACTCTCGCGGTGGCCACACCACTGTGAGGTGCGCTTCGAAGAGGTGACGTTCGGTGCGGGCGCTCATCAAGCGCTCGCCGCGGTGGCGACTGCCCACCGCTTGCGAATGGAGATCTCGGGCTGCGTGCTGACGCTCTGCGCGAGGTGATCAACCCTCGTTCGTCACGGCGAGGCCCGGCGCCATCTTGAAGCCCCAGGCCTTCAGCAGCTCGATCGGGTCGACGAACTTCGTGCCCTTGTCCTGCAGCTTGCAGAGCCGCCCCGACATGCCGACGTAGGTGACGACGCCGTTCTCCATGTGCAGGTGGCCGTTGAAGACCATCTGCTTGTCGCGACCCAGCGAGGCGGTGGTCAGAATCTGGTTCGGCGCGCCCATGCTGCGGCGTGACGCGGGGACGGCGTGAATCGAGCCGTCAGCGAGCACCGCGAAGTTCGACGCGTACTTCTGGCCGCCCTGCGCGCGGGCCTTCGTGTCGGGCCACGACGCTTCGTCGTACAGCTCGGTGATGCGGCCGTTGCCCTTCATCGTCTTCGTCTCGAACTCGGCGACCTGGTTGTTCCCGACCGAGCGGTAGCCCTTGAGCACGTTGAAGGTCTGCGCCGTGTTCATGTCGTCGGCGATCTTCTTCGGCGTCAGCTCGGTGTTCCCGAACGTCATCGTGTCGACCGCAGGCTGGCTCTGGGAGTACGGGTTGTACTTGCCCTCGGCCGTGATGTGCCCCTCGCCGTGGCTGGTGTCATAGATGGGGTCGGGCTTGAGCTCGCGAACGTCGTAGGCCGACGCACCGCCAGCCAGCGCATCGCGCATCACCTTCTTCACCTCTTCGGGAATCGCGGTGCCGCCGAAGCTCTTCGTGGCCACGTCAGCAGCGTGGAGCGCCTTCACTTCAGCCGAGAGCGGCACCTGGTCCATCTGAACGCGGCGGTTCACGTTCGCGGCGTAGGAGCGCACCTGCGAGATCTCACCGAGCTTCGTGCGGAGCTTCGTCGCCGCCTCAGGGTCCATCTGGCCCGCGAACTTGTCGGCCTCGGCCTTCAGCGCCTTCTCTTCATCGACGCTGATGCTGCCGGCCGAGGTGAGGATGGTGTCGACTTCCTTCGCGTCGATCTTTCGATCCTGCGCAGCGGTGCGAAACGCGTTCTTCACGTCTGAGACGGCCATGGAAGTGCTCCCGAGAGAACTGAAGAGGTGACTTGAGATCACCCTGAGACAAAGTCGATGTGTGCTTTTCGCGTACTGTGTGTGGAAGTTGCGCCTTCGTGACGCGATTTCCCGCGAGCATTCCTGAAATCAATCAGTTACCTGCGCGTCCATGAAGATCGCCATCCTCGGAGCCAGCGGCGCGTGCGGCAAACACCTCGTCGAGCTGGCGGCGCGAAAAGGCCACGAGGTGACGGCCGTGGCGCGGGTCAGCTCGAAGCTCGACGTGCCGCCTGGCGTTCGGGTCGACCGCGGCGACCTCACCTCGTTCGAGTTCCTGCGCGGGGTGGTGCGTGGCCAGCACGCAGTGCTCTCGGGGCTCGGGCTCCGCCTCGCTGGGCTCGCGCCGTGGAATCGCCCCGAAGACCCGACCTTCCTCACGCGCAGCACCCACGCCCTCATCGAGGCGATGAAGGCCGAGGCCGTGAAGCGGGTGGTGGTGATCAGCGCGGGCGGCGTCGGCGACAGCTTCGAGCAGATGCCCGGCTTCTTCCGCGCGATGATCAAGCTGACGGCGCTGAAGCACTCCTACGCGCAGCTCCACGACATGGAGCAGCAGCTGCTCGCCAGCGGGCTCGACGTCTGCGTGGCGAGACCGACGGGGCTGACCGACGGCCCACTCACGGGGAAGGTGGTGGTGGCGAAGGGCTTCAAGGGCCGGGCGACGATCGCTCGCGCTGATGTCGCGCAGTGGATGCTCGATCAGCTCGAGCTGCCGGCGTTCGTCGAGAAGACGCCGATGATCACCGTCACCGGCGCCGCCTGAGACGTCACGTCACTTCACGAAGAGCCACGTCGCGACACCGCCGAGCGCGATCGCGACGATGCCCGACGTCAGGGCGACCGTCGCCTTGGTGTTCATCCCGCCGCCCAGCTGCTTCACCTGCTCCTGTGTGAGGCTCGACGAGCCGAGGGAGCCGTCGGGCTGCATGGTGACGTTCTTGTCCCACGTGGCGCGGTCCGAGGCGGCGAGCGCGCCGAAGACGCCAGCGGCGATGGCGGCGACTCCCGCGCCTGACGCGACGACGATGGCGGGTACCTTCGAAGGCGCCTGGGCGGTGTCGGTGAGATCGGTGCGCGTGTCGCTCGGCGTCGGCTCGAGGCTCGTCTTCACCGGAGCGTCAGGCGTCTTCTTCACGTCGGGCGGAGGCGGCGGCGGCGTGACGGCCACCTTCACCGGCAGCGGCAGCTTCTCTTTGACCTGACGGACGAACGTCGTGATGTCGGCGAGCGACTGGTCGGCCCACTTGTCTTCTCTGGCCGTGAGGTCGGCCACGGCGAGCGGCTCAGGCTGATCAGCCGCGAACGCCTCGAGGTGAATCGCGAGCGACTTGCCGACCTTGCCGACGTCGACGGCCACCAGCACCGCCTTCGGCCCGAGCAGAACCGCGAGGCGCGCGCTGCAGGTCTGGCCTCCGTTGCAGCTGCGTGGATCGGAGAAGCCAGCCGCCTTCAGCTCCTTCGTCGCCTTCGCGTCATCGCGCACGTCGGCGATGCCTTCGCGCTTGAGCACCTCGACCACCTTCGCGGCGATCTTCGGGGCGAAGGCGTCGGTGTTGGGCCGGCGGCTGGTGAGGACCACGCCGATCGGCGCACGGCTCTCAGCGGCCTGTGAGAGGAGAAGTGACGTGAGGGCGAAGGCAATCACTGGCGAAAGGCTAGCACGCTTCGCGCTGGGCCCGACTTCGTGCGAAGAGCCTGCGGGTGACTCCGCCATTCACCTACCAGACCGAGAGTGGCGAACCCGCGCCGACGCAATTGTTCGAAGTGGACGACAGCCTGGGGGCCGATCAGGCGCTCGCGCGGGTGCGGCGGGGCGAGGCGCTCTGGTACCGCGGCACCTTCCTCAACGCGAAGCAGCTCATCTCGGCGATGTCTCGACGGCTCGTGAAGCCCGCCGTGACGACGTCGGCGCTCGATGCGTTTCGGCAGGAGCGCCGGGCGCGTCAGCTCGAGCACGAGACGCTGTCGAAGATCCTCGTCGGGCTCGACCGCAACTACGCCCTGCAGCTCGCCAAAGGGCCCGACGTGCGCTCGGCGTGTGAGCACGTGTGGGGCGCGGCGAAGACCGACCTCACGCTCACGCCGCTCAAGACGCTGCTGGGCATGATGGGCGCCGAGGAGTGGCGAAAGAAGGGCCTCTCTGTCCCCGGGCTCAAGGGCACGCTCGCGCCCGCCTTCGGTGTCTACACGCCGACGCGCGCCGAGTACGTCGAGCTGCTCACGCGCGTTCGAGACGTCGAAGGGAAGACGGTGTTCGACATCGGCACTGGCACGGGCGTGCTCGGCTTTCTGCTGCTCCAGCGCGGCGCGGCGAAGGTCGTCGCCACCGACGTCGAGCCCCGTGCGGTCGAGTGCGCGAAAGAGAACGCCGGCCGGCTGCGCCTCGGAGCCCGCTTCTCAGTCGTGGAGCGCCCGCTGTTTCCCGACGGCAAGGCCGACCTCGTCGTCTGCAACCCGCCGTGGATTCCCGAGGCGCCCAAGAACCGGTTTGATCGCGCCGTCTTCGACCCCGAGAACGCGTTCCTGCTCGCCTTCCTCGAGGGGCTCGCCGAGCGGCTGACGCCAGGCGGACGCGGGTTGTTGATCATCTCCGATCTCGCCGAGCTGCTCGGGCTGCGGGAGAAGGGGTGGCTCGAGGCGCGCATCGCCGCTGCCGGGCTCGTCATCTCGAATCGTTTCACCGCGACGCCGAAGCACGGCAAGGCGAAGGACAAGGCTGACCCGCTGCACGCCGCGCGCTCGAAGGAGCTCACCACGCTCTACGAGCTCACCTCAGGCCGCTGACGCGCGCTCGGTCTCCCGTCGGGTGCGCTGGCGAACGATGTCGAGGGCCGCGACCCGGTAGGCCTCGGCCATCGTCGGGAAGTTGAAGATGTCGTCGACGAAGGTGTCGATGGGCAGCCTGGCGCTGAGCGCGAGCTGCCCGAGGTGCACCAGCTCCGCCGCGCCTTCCCCCACCACGTGCACGCCGAGCAGCAGCTTCCCGCTGGCGTCACAGACGAGCTTGAGCAGGCCGTTCGGTGCGCCGCTGATCTGCCCACGCGCGAGGCGATCGAACCGGGCCCGGCCCAACACGACCGTGCCGTGCTGCTCCCTCGCCTGGGCTTCGGTGAGCCCGACGCTGCTCATCTCGGGGATCGTGTAGACGCCGGCGGGGATCAGCTCGGGCCCGGGGCCGATCGGCAGCCCGAGCCAGTGTCTGATGGCGCGCCGGCCCTGCTCCATCGAGGTCGAGGCGAGCGACGGCGGGCCGATGACGTCTCCCACCGCGTAGATGTGCTCGACCGGCGTGCGCAGGTTCGCGTCGACCGCGATGAGCCCGCGCGCGTTCGTCGAGAGGCCCGCAGCCTCGAGCCGGAGCGCCTCGACGTTGGCGACGCGCCCGAGCGCACAGAGCAACTTCTCGGAGCGCACGACCTCTCCATCGTCGAGCCGCGTCTCGACGGCGTCGACTCCGTTCCACGACACTTCCAGTGTCTTCCGGCCTCCGACAAAGCGGCTGCCCGTCGCAGAGAACGCCGCCGAGAAGGCGCTGGTGAGCTCCTCATCGAGGAAGGCGACGGGCCTCGCCGCGCGATCGATCATCGTCACCGTCACGCCGAGCGCCGCGAAGATCGATGCGTACTCGCTCGCGATGACGCCGCTGCCCAGAACGGTGAGTGACCTCGGCAGCCAGGCCATCGAGAGGATCGAGTCGCTGTCGAGCAGGTGCTCGTGATCGATGGGCACGTCGGGAGGTGTTCGGGGACGTGAGCCGGTGGCGATGAGCACCACCTTGGCGTGGAGCACGCGTTTGCCGCCCGCGACCGAGACGACCTCGAGCTCGTGTGGAGAGAGGAAACGCGCCCGGCCGTGCCACACCTCGACGCCACAGATGCGCAGCTCGTCGGCGATGAAGGCGTGGTGGGCGTCGATCACCTCGGTCTTCCGCCGCATCAGGCTCTCGAGCTGCACGTCGGTGCCGAGCGAGACCTCGACGACGCCGCCGCTCTTCGCTCTGAAGGCCGACACCGCGAGCGCCGTCTCGCGCAGCGTCTTCGACGGAATCGTCCCGCGCCGCACGCACTCGCCGCCGACGTGGGGCTCCTGCTCGATGAGCACCGTGCGCTGGCCGGCCGCGGTCGCCGTCGTCGCTGCCAGCTGGCCTGCGGGTCCACCTCCGATGATGGCCACGTCGACGTGCTCGGTCACCATTGCGCGGCCTCCGCCCACAGCTCGGGGCTCTTCTTCGCCAGGCCCTCGACGACGTCGGGGTACAGGTTGAGCGAACGCGTCGCCGGCAACGCCAACAGTCGCTCCTCGGGCCACGGCACGCCACCCGCGTGTTGGGCGAGCGCGTCAGCGAAGGCGACCGTCGCGGTGAGTGGATCGTCGGGGGCTGCGTCGTGGTGACCGACGATGGCGAGCGCCACGGCCTCGGGCAGCTTCCACGCGCGCGCGACCGCACCTCCGAGGCTCGCGTGGAGCTGTTCGGCCCGCTCCAGCACGGCGTCACGGGGCAGCGGTACGCCACGCGCGACCCGGGAGAGCCCCTGAATGACGACCGGCCACCCGAGATCGTGCAGCAACCCCGCGAGGAACGCCGCCTCGACGTTCGCCCGCCGCTGACGGGCGATCTCCCGGGCACACAACGCGACGGCGAGGGAGTGACGGAAGACGGCCCGCACGTCCGCCTCGAACCCCGGCGCCTCGAACGCGCGCGTCTCACAGGCGATGACGACGGCGAGCTGGCGCAGGTGCGACGCCCCGAGCCGGGTGACGGCCTGTTGAATCGAGACGACGGGCGAGGCGCCGCAGAAGGCCGGCGAGTTCGCGATGCGCAACAGGTGGGCCGCCAGCGCCGCGTCGCGCTTGAGGGCGTCGACCACCTTCGCCGCGCTCCAGTCGGTCTTCGCCGTCTCGCTCAAGATCGTCGCGGACGCCTCGGGCAGGACGGGCAGCTCGAGCTCGAGGCGCTCGGCCTTCGTGGTGAACTCGCGATCGACGTCGAGCGGAAGCTGGCTTGCGCCTCTGGTGAAGGTCGGTGGGTACACGCTTCAACAGTAAGGAGAGTGCTCCGGGCTGCTCTCAATTCGCCCGCAGACTTCATCGAAAGAGGCGTCAGGTTCGTGACGCGTTCGTGCGGTTGCACCCTGTAGCGTTCGGACCGTTTAGTTCGTGAGGGGCCGCGCTCGTGCTTACATCGGCAGTCGCTCGACCTCATGTCACCCGGAACCGCCCGCTCACCCGTTCATCGCATCATCGCGGCCCTCTACGGGGCCGTGCACGGCCTCGGGCTCGGCGTGCCTTCGCTCTTCGTCGAGAAGTGGGGCGTGGCGATTCACCAGGCGCTGTCGTCTCGGGCGCGAGAGTTTCACACCCACCAGCACGTGCTCGATCTCACCATCGACGCCGACCCCATCGAGACGGTCGCGGCGCTGTACCACGACATCGTCTACGTCCAGGTCGACCTCGGGGTGCCGCCTCACTACAACGAGATCCTCTCTCCGCTGATCAGCGGAGAGAAGGACGGCTGGCGAATTCTCCCGCACGCAGCCGTCGACCCGACGGCGCGCCTCGTCCTGGACGTCTTCGGGCACTACGCAGGCCAGGTGCTCACGCCGTACAACGGGCTCAACGAGCTCGCGAGCGGCCTCGTCGCGGCGAAGGAGATGGAGGGCGTCTTCTCGACCGAGCAGCAGCTGGCCCTCGCCGCGTGCATCGAGGCGACGATCCCGTTCAGGCCTCCCGAGAAGCTGGTGCTCGACGAGCGCCTGACGGCCCTGGGCGTTCCCACCACGGAACGAACGGTGATGCTCCGCAGGGCAACCCGCCTGGCGAACAACGACGTCGGCAACTTCGCCGAGAAGGACGCGGCGCGGTTCCTCGACAACACGTGGAAGCTGTTGCCCGAGACGAACCCCACGCTGCACACGCCCAACACGTACACGGTGACGGAGTACCGCGTGGCGCTGCAGAAGATGGAAGGGTTCCTCTCGTCCCTCTCGGCCGAGCGCGTCTTCCGCATGCAGGGTGGTGAGCCGTCGCCCGAAGAGCACCGCCGCCGCGTCGACGCCGCCGCCCGCAACATCGCGCTCGCCGTCCGCTACATGCGCAGCAAGCTCTACAGCACCGCTGTGGTCGAGGCGCTGGCCGTGGAGTCTGGCGGCGACGCCCCGCTCGACCTCTTCATGGGCGGCATCGGCGATCTCAACGGCGAGCGCATGCGGCGCATCGAGCAGTTCCTGCCGCCCCTCCACACTCCGCCCGAGCCCATCGACATGGTGCTCCAGGAGCTGCTCGACGGTGGCCGCTCGAGCGCGTCTGGGTTCGATCTCTCGCCGTCACCCATGGCCAGCTTCCTTCACGTGACGCTCGGAGAGCGGGTGCTGATGGAAGGCGTCATGGCTGCTCGTGAGTGGTGGGCAGGCCGGTCGACGGCGCGCGTCTTCCTCGACGCGCAGCCCGTTCACACCACCGCCGCCATCGCCCGCGCCGGTTCGAACATCACCGACACCCGCCGCGAGCTGCTCGAAGGCATCGCCGCACGGCTGACCGCCCGCAAGGCGTAGGCGACGCCAGCGCAGGCCAGGCGCCGCGCCCGATGATAGAGGCGGGCCATGTCGATTCCCGTCCCTCCCGTTCCTGCGTTTCCTCCCGTGCCCTTCACCCTCACCAGCGTGAAGGGGCTCCGGGCCGCAGGCGTTCGCGCCGGCATCAAGCCCTCTGGCAACCCCGACGTCGCGCTGTTGGTGAGCGACGGGCCCATGACGTGCGCGGGCCTCTTCACGCAGAACCACTTCGCCGCTGCGCCAGTGCTCCTCTCACGCAGACACCTCGCTGCGACGGGAGGGCTCGTTCGCGCCGTCGTCGTCAACTCAGGCAACGCGAACGCGTGCACCGGTGTGCAGGGCGAACACGACGCGCTCGAGATGTGCCAGCGGGTCGCCGCGGCGGTCGGCTGCCCCGTCGAGCAGGTGCTGGTGTGCAGCACCGGCGTCATCGGCGTGAAGCTGCCCATGGAGAAGGTGCGCGCGGGCATCGACGCGGCCATTGCAGCGCTCTCGACCGACGTCGAGGCTGGCCGCCAGTTCCTCTCGGCCATCATGACGACTGACGCGTTCCCCAAGGAGGCCGGCGTGCGCGTCGGTGACGCGACGATGGCCGGCGTGTGCAAGGGCGCAGGCATGATTCAGCCCGACATGGCCACCATGCTGGCCTTCGTGGCGACCGACGTCGACGTGGGCGCCGACACCCTGCGCGCGGTCATGGCGCGCATCGCCAACACCAGCTTCAACGCCGTGCACGTCGACACGCACACCTCGACGAACGACACGTTCCTGCTCCTCACCACGCGCAAGGTGCCTGCGCCGGCCGACTGGGAGCAGCGGCTCGAGCCGGTCGCGCGTCGCCTGGCGTGGCTCATCGCGCGTGATGGTGAAGGCGCGACGAAGGTGACGACGGTTCGGGTGCTGGGTGCGTCGTCTGACGCCGTCGCGAAGCGCATCGCGCGCCACGTCGCTGCCTCGGCGCTCGTTCGCACCGCGCTGTTTGGCAACGATCCCAACTGGGGCCGCTTCGTCAGCCAGGTCGGCAACGTCGCCGAGGTGAAGGCGCCGCAGAAGCTGTTGTGCAGGCTCCAGGGCATCGAGGTCTTCCGCGCGGGAGAGCCGACGCCGTTCGATCGCGCCGCTGCGTCGAAGGCGATGGCGCGTGAGGACGTCTCGCTCGAGATCGTGCTCGACGAGGGCCAGGGGCACGCCGTGCTGATGACGAGCGACCTCGGCTACCGCTACGTGCAGGTCAACGCCGAGTACACGACCTGACCTGAACGACCGGTTACATGCAGACGGACTGGTAGGTGACGGTGAGGGTGGTGCCCGCGCCCGGCGCCTGGGCGGGCTGGAAGACGATGGCGTTGGCGTTGGTGTCGTAGTTCCACGCGTTCGAGACCGACTGCCCGTTCACCTGAACGTCGATGGGCTGCTGCGTGTCTGGTGGGTTGCGCACGAAGAACGAGCTGCGTGGGCCCAGGGCGCTGCGGCCGAGGGCCTCGAGATCGCGGGCCCAATTCGAAGTGCAGATGTCGGACTTCACGCCGCCCGTCTTCGTCACCAGCGCCTCGTAGCGGCCCGGGTCGACGGCCTCGATGAAACACGCCGAGCCCGTCGGCGGGTTAGCGAAGGGGCCGATGGCGCTCACGCTCACCTGGTGGATCCGCCGCGGGCCCTTCACCAGGGGCAGGCGAGTCATGAAGTAGTCGAGCGGCTCCTGCGACTGGTCCGGCGCGTCGGTGACGAGGATGATCGCCAGGTTCGCGTCGTCACGCAGGAAGCCGCTGTTGGTGCCGGTGGTCAGCGGAGTCGTCAGCGCCTTGAGCGTCGTCGAGAGCGGCTTCTCGTTGCCCGAGCCATTGATGCCCACGTTGACGCGCTGGGCGAAGGCCTGCTGCACGTTGGGCATCGAGCGCGCCAGCACCGCGGGGCCGCCCGTCGTGACGAACCGGCCCTGACCGCTGCTCGAGAAGTCGTCGGTCGTCACCACCGCGATGCGGTAGTCGACGTTCGACGTCGTCGCATAGCTGATGAAGGCGTTGAAGTTCATCGCGAGCGCCGCCTGCTCCTCGGCCATGGAGCACGAGTCGTCGATGGTGAAGAGGATGTCGACCTGGGGCTGCGCGGGCTGCACGAAGGTCTCGACCGTCGTCCCCGTCGTGTCACCGACGCCTCGCAGCGGCAGCGTCACGCCACGGCCGCTGGCCCCCGTCGACACCGTCAGCGTTCCGAGGAACGTGCCGAGCGCGGGCGGCTGGAACACCAGGCTGGCGGTCGTGCTCGCCGAGCCGTTGACGACGAGGCCGCCGAGAGGAATGACCGGCATCGACGAGATGCTGAAGCCCTGACCCGCGGCGGTGAACTGGGTCACCCGAATCGGCGTTCCGCAGACGTTGAACAACTGCACGGGACGCGGCGCGGAGCGGCACCCCAGCTTGATGTTCCCGAAGTCGAGCTCCTCGGGGACGATCACGATGCACTGCGAGACCCGGGCGCTCAGCGGCACCGTCTTCGGCGTCGTCGCGCCTGCGGTCGAGAAGCGCAGGAAGCCGGTCTCCACCGTGCCGGTCGAGAGCCCCGTGCTGTCGAAGCGCACCTGAATGGGCATCGACTGCCCCGGGAACAGCGTGAGTGACGATTGCACCGTCGGCGCCAGCGAGAAGGCCGGGCTGCTGCCCGACGCGATCTCGAGCCCCGAGACCGCACAGGTGGCGGTGCCGTCGTTGATCAACGTCAGGGTCTGCTGCTCGAGGCTGTCGGGCGGCACGTCGCCGAAGCTGACCGCCGCGGGCGTGATCGCCAGGCTGCAGCGCTCGGCGACCGTTGCGTTCGCGGTGAGGCGAATCTCGTGCACGGGCTGCACGGCGTCGTTCGAGTACACCGAGAGAATGGCTTCGCGCAGGCCCAGCGCCACCGGCTGGAGCTGCACCTCGAGATCGATCGTGTTTCGCCCCGCGACGGCTGGCACGCCGATGGGCGTGTACCGGGTGATGGCGACTTTGAACTCGTTGGCAGTGGTCGAGCCGAGCGGCGTCAGCGACATGAGCGGCGGGGCGCCGTCGCGGCCAAGCACCAGGTTGAAGGTCGTGTCACCGGCCGACAGCGGCGGGGTGCCCACGTTCTCGAGACGCAGCCGGCGAATGATGAGCGTCTGACCATTCTGCGGCAGCGGCGTGCCGCCCGGGCGATCGAGCAGCAGCGGCACCGTGCCGAAGGCGAGCGGTGATGGGGTCGGGCGAAGTCGTGGGCCACCGCCCGAACACCGCAGCGGTACGCGCACTGGAAGCACAGGGCTCGTCCCCACGTCGACTCGCAACGTTCCAACGAGCGCGTTGAGCGAGGTCGGCTTGCAGGACACCTGGACGGTGACGGTCGAGCGCGCCGCCAGCACCACGGAGGGCATGGGCGACGCGAAGTCGGTGCCCTCGGCCACCACCGTGAGCGGCAGGTCCGCGCCGCTGCGATTGCTGAACGTCACCGCGCGGGTCGCCGTGTCGGCGAGGGGCACGCGCCCGAAGTTCACCTCGGCCGGCGCCCACGACAGCGACTGCATCGAGCCGCGACCGATCAGCTTCGTGATGCCCTCGGGGCATGACGCCCGTCGGCGCACGGTGAGCTGCGCCTGCGACTCGACCTCCGACGTCGGGGAGAACCGGACGCGCACCTCGAAGGGTGTGGCGGCCGGGACCTCGAGGTCTTGGCCCGGGGGATCGACGGTGAAGAACGCCGGGTTCGCGCCAGAGACCGGCGAGACCGTCGCCTGCGTGGCCGTCGTGCTCGAGTTCGCGAGCGAGACGGGAATGTAGACGGCCTGGCCGATGGGGGCCTCGCCGAAGTCGAGCAGCGGCGGCACGTAGCAGTCGCGTGCTTCGGCGATCGCGTTGAGCTCGATCGTCGCCTGGGTCTCGCCCACCCTGCCGCCGGAGCTCTCGAGCTCGAACACGGCGACGTGCGGCACGGTCGCCAGCGTCACGTCCGCGGCCTGTTCGGGAGAGAACGTGACGGTGAAGGTGACCTCGTCAGCCGGCTCCAACACGATGCGCTCGGGGAGCTCGGCGGCGAACGCGGTGCTGCCCGACGCGAGCTTCATCCGGGTCAAGGTGAGCTGCCCGTCACCGATGTTGCGGACGACGAACGTTCCACTCGACGTCTCGCCCATGGGCGCGGGGGGCACCGACACCTGCGCTTCTCGCGTCAGCACTTCGCTGCCGGGCGCTCCCGAGACGATCACCAGCTCACCGTAGCGGCCCGTGAGGTTCTGCCCGCGATCACACCGGCAGCCCACGAACGCGAGCACGACCACGAGGGCCAGGGATGAACCAGGACGCATCGCGTGAGCTTAGCCCCAGCGCAGACCGCGGGACGAGGATCGCTGGCCCCTCTGGTGAAGGTGGGGTTGAGTGCGACCCCGATGCGTCAGTGGCTCTTCCTCGCGGCGATGCTGGTTCTCGAGCCGGGCTGTCCACCGACGTGCGACCGGAGCACCTGTACGGGCTGTTGTGACATCTCTGGTGAGTGCCTGCCGGGCACCAGCCGGAACTTCTGCGGTGCAGGTGGAGTGGTCTGCGGCGTGTGCACCTCGTCGATGCGGTGCCGCGCAGGGTCGTGCATCGAGACCCCTGACGCCGGGCCACCCGACGCGGGCCCGATGGTGCAGACGTGTATGGCCGGGTGTCGAGACTCGTCTCGAGAGTGTCAGCCCGGCAATCTGCCCGAAGCATGTGGCGCAGACGCCGGAACGTGTGCGCAGTGCATGCCAGACCAGCGCTGCGAGTTCGGCCGGTGCACGAGCGCGGCGTGCACGGGCTGCATCGAGCCCCTCGGCGCGTGCCGAGCTGGCAACGAGAATCTGGCCTGTGGCGCCGACGCCGGGTTTTGCCTCGCCTGCACCACGGGCCAGACCTGCCGGAGCGGGACCTGCGTCGGCAGCGCGTGCTCGGCCCAGACGTGCCCGGCTGGCTGTTGCCGCGGCGAGGTGTGCGTGCCTCCGTCGCAGTCCAGCTGCGGCCTCAGCGGCATCATGTGCGCGACGTGTCTGTCGACGCAGATGTGCATGAACGGGACGTGCCGGTAGCGTCGTGACGTTCACCGTGCGCTGCGCTCCTGAGCACGACGCTCACTGCCCCGTCGGGAGCCGGCACAACATCGTGCTCGTCGCGGTCTTCCTCTTCGCGGGCGGCGCGGTCTCGTCGATCACCGTCAGAACCGGCACCTGGTTTCAGTTGGTGGCGGTCGCAGCGTTGCTCGCCCACGCAGTGCCCGCCCCAGTCTCCCGACGCGGTCACCTCGTCTGGCGGGCACGGCGTCGGCGGAAGAGGAGCAGCCCCGCCAACCCGAGGAAGGCCGAGGCATCGGTCGTCGCACAGCTGCAGCCGCCGCCGCGGAAGCCGATCTCAGGCAGCAACGCCGTGGAGCCGCCGTCTTCGACGCCTCCGCCATCACGGTTCATCGTTCCCGCATCGGCTTGTGCGCCGCCGTCAGTGGGAATTCCGGCGTCGCTGACGCCGCCGTCCGTGGGCATCCCTCCATCCATCGTGGTGCCGCCGTC
>JAUXRI010000158.1 GCA_030681895.1 Myxococcales bacterium
GCGCAGCAGCTGGTGGCGCAGCAGCAGGTGGCGCAGCAGCAGGTGGCGGAGCAGCAGGTGGTGGGGCAGCAGGCGGCAGCGCAGCAGGTGGGGTGGCGGGGCCTGTGCTCGCTCGCGCGAACCACTCCACGACCGTTCAAATCAGCAACAACGACGCGATCGTCGCGATGGTGAACCCCGATGTCGGCACCGTGAGCTTCTTCAACACGGCGACCAAGACCAAGAGCGGCTCGGCGTCGTTCGGAGCGAACTCGCAGCCTGAAGGCGTCGCGATCCTCCCCGACAACACGACGGCGGTCGTCATCCTCCGCCAGGCGCAACAGCTCGCGAAGGTGACGGGCATCAACACCACCACGCCGCAGGTCGAGACCCTTCGCGCGACGACGGGCTCCGAGCCGACGGGCGTCGCGCTGACGCCGACCGGCGCCACCGCGTTCGTCGCCAACCACGGCGAGAACACCATCAGCATCGTCGACCTGCGCACCATGACGGCCACCTCACTGGCGATGCCGGCCCAGCCGCGCGCCGTGGCCATCACCAACGACGGTGACGGCGACGACACCGACGAGCGTGCGTTCGTCACCATGTTCTTCGGAGACGCCGTCGCCGAGGCCTCGGACACCGGCCGCATCGGCAAGGTCATCGAGGTCAACGTCGGCACCCGCACCGTCACCCGCACCATCGACCTGCAGCCGTTCGCCGACACCGGCTTCTCGACCACCCAGAACCCTGACGGCGGCTTCAGCGGCACGAACGTTGGCTGCTCTCCCAATCAGCTCTTCGGCATCACGATTCACAATGGCAAGGCGTACGTCCCCAACGTGTGCGTGTCGCCGCGCGGGCCGGTGAACAAGTTCACCAACCTCTTCGCCGCCGTGTCGGTCATCGATCTGGCGACCAACGCCGAAGACCGCGGCCCGCTCGGCAGCGCCGTCATCTCGAAGCTGGCCCAGGAGCAGGGCGGCGCGAGCTCGAGCCTGCTCGGCGTGCCGGTCGGCATCACCTTCGTCGAGGGCGCCAACATCGGCTACCTCGTCGCGCAGGCGGCCGACATGGTGCAGCGCCTTCACTACAACGCGGCCGTCGCGCGTGGCCCCATCTCGCTTGGCCCTGATGCTGCGTTCGCGCAGATCAACATTCGCGGCGCGGGCGGCATCAAGGTGCCGACCGGTGTGATCATCGGCCACACCAACGGCGCCCTGTACGTCAACAACTGGGCCGATCGTTCGCTCACCATCGTGAACCTCGCGCTGCAGCAGGTCGACGCGATGGGCGACGGCATCCTCTCCGAGGCGAAGCCCGCGGCCGGCACTCCCGAGCTCAGCGTGCTCAACGGCAAGAAGGAGTTCTTCACGGGCACGGGCCGCTGGGCCGACCGCGGCGTGAACTCGTGTGGCAGCTGCCACCCGGACGGCCTGACCGACAACGTGACGTGGATCTTCGCGGCCGGCCCTCGCCAGTCGACGGCGCTCGACGGCATGTACGGCAAGCGCACGCCGGGCGATCAGCGTGTCCTCAACTGGACGGGCATCTTCGACGAGATGCACGACTTCGAGCTCAACACCCGCGGCACCGCCGGCGGCAAGGGCGCCATCACCGAAGGCATGGTGCCCAACGACACGCCGTTCAACCTGACGGTGGGCGTGCTCCTCACGGGCTTCACGCAGACGACCCGCAACGACTTCCTCTCGGGCTCGACGAAGGCCGTCGTGGCCGGCCGCGCCACGCTGCGCGATTGGGACGACATCGACAACTACGGCAAGACGATTCGCGCCAACCGGGCTCCGACGAACCCCGACGCAGCCGCCGTGATGCGCGGCCGCACGGTGTTCACCACCAACAACTGCCACTTCTGCCACGGCGGCCAGAAGTGGACGTCGAGCCAGCTCCCCTACGCGCCGTCACCGGACAAGAACGGCTCGTTGCCGGGCGTGACGGGCGGCCCCGATGCGGGAACCGGCCTGCGCACGTTGACCCTCGACGCCGGCGTCATCTTCGGCCGCCCCAACGATCAGCTGAAGGTCGACATCGAGCGCGGCGTGGCCCTGCTCGACGGCGGCACCGGCAACGTCGGCCCGGAGCGCGTCACCTGCGTCATCCGTAACGTCGGCACCTTCAACGTGAACGACGTCCTCGAGCGCAAGGCCGATGGCACCTCGGCGCAGGGTGGCAAGGGCTTCAACCCGCCCTCGCTGATGTCGGTCGCTGGCGGCGCGCCGTACCTGCACCACGGCAAGGTGCGCACGCTGACCGAGCTCTTCAGCATGCCCTTCGCCACGCACTACCAGGCGGCGTCGGCGAACTTCCTGCCGGGTGGCGGCGTGCCTGCCAACGAGGCGATGCAGGTCGCCGACCTGGTGGCCTTCCTCAAGTCCATCGACGACTCGACGACGCCGATTCCGCTCGAGCCCTCGCAGAACATCTGCCTCGGCTACTGAGCCAACGCACGTCCCCACCCCGGGGAAAAATCCACGGCCGTCCGGGCATGCAGCGCGCCCGGGCGGCCGTGGTGTTTCACAGGCACAAACTGGCGAGCGCTTGCTTCTGACGCACACTGCGCTACGCGACCGTCGCTGCCGGTGGGAATAGCCCACGGGCACGGTCGTTGGAGGCACGATGCGTTCGATTCTGCTCGTCGTTGGTCTGGTTGCCCTGTCGGGCTGCATCCGCAAAATCCCCGGCACCGAGATCGACGACAACGCCGATTCCCGCGCCATTCTCGACGTGATGACGGCGTACCGGGCCGCCGTGGAGCAGCGCAACGCCCAGGCGCTCATCGATCTCGCCGACCCGGCGTTCCGTGACGATGGCGGCAGCTCGAACCCCGACGACGATCTCGACTACTCCACGCTCTACACCTCGCTGGCCACCCGCTTTCAGCGCATCGAAGACGTGCGCCTCGACATGAACGTGCGGCGCATGGAGTTCGAGGAAGGCACCGGCGGCGCCCGCGTGACGTACACCTACACCCTGAGCTTCAAGATGCCGACGCTGTCGGGCCGCACCCAGACCGACACCGACATCAAGCAGATGCTGCTTCGCCGCACCGAAGAGAGCGGCAAAGCGCGCTGGCGCATCGTCTCGGGCATCTGAGCTGACCGCCTGACGAGCGCTGTTTTCGGCCGAGCGCGGCGACAACCTGTCGTCGGCCCGGCGATCTTCCTTGACCCAATCAAAATCGCGTCGCTAGAAGACCGCGCTTTCGTTCGGGAAGACCCCCTTCATTTCAGAGGCACACATTCATGGCTGCAGACACCGGCACGCAGAACTCCGAATGGTAGAAGCGCGAGAGCTTCTCGTCGGCGATCGTGCAGATCCTCGTGGTGGCCGTGGTGCTCGGGCTGGCGGTCTTCCTCGTGTACCGCCGCGGCAACACGAAGAAGGAGGTCGCCGAGAAGATGAAGGAAGCGCGGACGACGGCCTTCCGGGGCAACCCGGCCGACCTGCGCGCTGCTTCGGCGAAGGCTGAAGAGGCCATCGAGCTCGACGCGAACGCGGCTGACGCGCTCGCGCTCGTCGCCAGCCTCAACACCGACCTGTGGATGCTGCACCGTGAGAACGGCGCCGAGGCGAAGGCGAAGGACTTCCTCGAGCGCGCCAAGCGGGCCGACTCGAAGACGGAAGAGCGCTACGGCAGCGAGGCCCTGCACCTCATCGCAGCCGGCAACCCTTCGGGCGCCGAAGACTTCATCGAAGACCTCCGCAAGAAGGGCGCCTCGAGCGCGAAGCTCTTCTACGCCCAGGCGCTCGCGATGAAGACGCGCGGCAACCTGAGCCTCGCGCGCCAGGGCTTCACCACCGCCATGGACAAGGCGTGGAAAGACGCGAACTACGCCGCGGCGTGGGGCGAGGCGATTCTCGAAGAGGGCAACGCTGGCGCCATCGACACGTTCTCGAAGGCCCTCGGCGCGAACCCCGACCTCATTCGCGCCAAGAACGGTCTCGCGCTGGCCCGCGTGATGAAGAAGGACAAGATCGGCGACGCCGAGGCCATGGTGAAGACGGTGCTCGACCGTGACGCCGAGCTCTCGATGCCGCTGAAGGCGCGCGCGGTCGCGATTCAGGCCCACATCGCCAACATCGCCACCCAGTCCGACGAGGCCATCAAGCTGGCCGACCAGTCGCTGGGCCTCAACCCGGAAGACCGCTGGGCGATGTTCGCCAAGGCCAACGCGCTCGCCGCCAAGAAGGACCCGGGCGCGGCCGCGGCGTACACCGACCTCGTCACCAAGGCGCCGTCAGCCCCCGTCTTCTACTTCGACGGCGCGCGCAACCTGCAGGCCGCCGGCATGACCGACGCGGCCATCGCGCTCCTCGACAAGTACGAGAAGTTCTTCGCGAACGTGAAGAACCCGACCGCCGACGGCAAAGAAGTCACCTACCTCTCGCGCGACGACCGGTACTACCTGGCGCGCGGCGACGTGCTCCGCTCGGCCGACAAGCTCGACGACGCCATGGTGGCCTACGACAAGGCCATCGAGGCCAAGAACGTCAACGTGACGAAGGCGTACTACTCGAAGGCCAGCGTGTTCCTCGCGAAGAAGGACTACGACAAGGCGTTCGAGATGCTCCGCGACATCACGCCCGAGGACGGCACCGGTCAGCTCGCCGAGGCGTACATGGCGATGGGCGAGGTGATGTTCGCGAAGAAGGAGTACGGCCCGGGGTGCCAGAGCTACGTGTTCGGCCTCATCAAGATGAAGGCGCAGCAGGCGCCGCGTGAGCAGCTCAACGCCGTCATCACCGACGTCGCGGGCAAGCTCAAGACGCTGAAGCAGAACGACCTGCTCAAGACGTGGAACGAAGAGGCGAAGACCTTCATCCAGTAAGGCGCTTCACCGCTTCCACTCGGCTGACGTCACCTTCCAGTCGCCGCTGCGCCGCTCGAGGGTTCCCTCGATGTCGTAGCGGCTGACGCCGTCTCCGGGCTCCTGCCAGTTGACGTCTTTGCCTCGCGCGAAGACGAACACGCCGGTGAACGACGCGTTGTCGGTGGTGGCGCGCACGTCGAGCGACGGGTTGAACACCACCAACCCACTCTGGTTGCGGAAGAGGTGGCCGAGCAGCACCTGCTTCACCTCCTGCTTCGAGCTCGCCGACGGTCCGTGGAAGTCATCGGCGATGGCGTCGGAGATGGTGCCCAGGTCCTTCTTCTCGGCGGCGGCCACCATCGAGGCGATCAGCTGGCGCACCTCGTCTTCGGGGCTGACCCTCTTCTTCGGCCACAGCACCACCGCGGCGAGGAGCACGAGGGCGCCACCAGCCACCAGCACCCAGCGGCTGACGCCACGGCGCAGACGACTCCCAGCGCGCGTCAACCGTCCACCACGAGCTCATCGGCGTCGAGCACCTCGATGGGCCGCATGGCCTCGCCGATCTGCTTCAGGCGGCGGTCCGACAGGCCGTCGAGGTAGTCGCGAATGGCCGGGTAGCTCTTCAGGAGCGCTCCGAAGGCGGTGCGATCGAGCGTGGCGACGGCCGTCTTGCGGGTCGCGACGACGGTGGCGGTGGCGCGCAGCCCCTTGAGGAGCGCAATCTCACCGGCCACTTCGCCTTCGCGGAGCACGCCCAGCGACACCACGCCGCCGCCCGGGTCTTCCTTCTGCACGACGAGCTCGCCCGCGAGCACCAGGACCAGCGACGTCACTGGTTCACCCTCGACGATCACCTTCTCGTCGGGCTGCAGGCCCTTGAAGGTGAAGCGCGAGAGCAGGTTCGCGCGCTCGGCCTCGGGGACCGGCGTGAACAAGGGCGAGGTGGCGACGATGTTCCGCGCCATGCGGGTCTGCGCGAAGGTGGCGAGGATCTGGGGAACCGCAGGGTGGTTTCGCGCCAGCTCGTTCAAGTCCTGCCGTTCGATCTCGAGCACGTCGGCGTCACCAACGGCGCGAACGGTCGACGTCGGCGGCGCGCCCGTCAGCAGCGACATCTCACCGAAGATCGAGCCGCCACCGAGGAAGGCCAGGCGCTTCTCCTGCCCTTCCACGCGCCGGCTCACCTCGGCCTTGCCGGCCACCAGCACGTAGATCCTGTCGCCACCGGTGCCCTCGGTGCAGATGGCCTCGCCGTCTTGCAACTCGCGGTACTCGAGCAGCTCGACGAGATCGACGAAGGCCTCGCGATCGAGGTCCGCGAAGAGCGGCAGCGGCGGCCTGGCGTCGGCGTCGGCATGCCCACCGGTGTCAGGCGACGCGAGCACGCTGATGGCCTTGTCGCTCAGCTCCGAGCCCGTGAGCGTCATCAGGTCGTCGTTCACCTGGCCGTCGTAGAGCGATTCGGGAGGCAGGGGCGGCGGCACCGAGGCCTTGCCCACCACGATGCGCGCGGCGCGGGCGTGAATGCGGGCGAGCGTCTCGCGAATGCGCTTCTCGCGAGGCGCGAGCGGCAGAGCCTGCCGACAGGCGGCGATGGCCGACAGCAGGTAGTCGCGTCGAAGGAGTCCTTCCGCGCACGCATGCAGCACCGTCACCGCGCGCTCGTTCTCGCCCATCTTCGCGTAGCAGCGGGCCGCCAGCATGCGGGAGCGGTGATCATTGGGCTGTCGCCGCACGGCCTCGGCGAAGAACGCCAGCGCCTTTTCCCAGTTCCCCTCGGCCACGAAGTCGAGGCCCAGCTCTCTCATTCCACTCATGGTGTCGGCTCTTGTTCGTCAGGCGATGGGAAAGGCCGTCAGGGCGCCATGGCGGCGACCTGGTTCTTGGCCTTCTCGTGAACGGGCGTGCCCGATTCGGTGACCGCGATGACGGTCTTGAACTTCTTCACCGCCTCGCGCGGGTCGCGGTCCTTCAGCATGTACGCAGACTGGTAGAGGTCTTCGGCCTTGTCGGCGACGGCGTCGAAGCCCTTGCGCGCCTCAGGGTCTTCCTTGTCGATGCGGCGCGCCTCGCGGAAGTTGGCCATCGCGTTGTCGAGGTCTTCCCGAATGAGGGCCTCTTTGCCGGCGGCGAGCGCGGCCTTGAGCAGTGCCTGCGAGAGCTCTTCTCCGTAGCGGTTCTGCACCAGGCCCATCGAGCGGTACGACTGGTACGCGAGGCGCAGCGGCCTGGCTGCCTGGGTCAGCTGACCCTGCCGGAACTTCTTCATGCCCTCGTCGAAGTTGCGGCCGAAGTTGGGAATCGAGCCGGCGAGCGACTTCGCGCGCGAGACGACCTCTCTGTCGCCCGAGAACGAGTCGATGACGCGGGAGCACTCGCTGCCGGCCCGCTCCCAGTCGCCGCCCGCGAACTTCCGCTCGACGATGGCGAACGCGAGGGCGATCTCTTCTTCACGTCTCGCCTTCTTCGCCGCGGCGGCGTTGGCGGCCCCCATGCGCGCGTCACGTTCGTCCTGCGCCTGCGAGGCCGCGAGGGTGCGCTCGAACTCTTCGATCTGCGCGGGCAGATCGCCCATCTGGTCGGCGGGGATGAGCGAGAGCGTCTGCCGGGCGGAGTCGATCTCCCCGGCCGCGAGGAACTCGGCGACCTTCTCTTTGTTGTACGCGACGAGCGCAGCCGTCAGCTCCTCTTCGAGCTTCACGCGATCAGCCTCGTTCTTCACGTTGCCCTTGGGCGTGTCGGCGAGCAGCTTCTTCGCGTCTTCGAAGCGCTTGTCGCCGATGTGCTTCTTCACCTGATCGAAGTTGCGCTGAATGCCGAGCGCTTCTCGCGCCTGAATGCCGAGCTTCGTCTTGTCGATGCCTGGCGTGAGCTTCTCGGCCTCGTCGACCAATTTGACGGCGTCTTCGAAGCGGCCGTCTTTCACCGCGGCGCGGGCCTGCTGCATTTTGTTCGCGCCCTGCTCTGCGTTGCGATCGACGGGCGGCGGCGGGGGCTTGCGGGTCGCGATGCCGACGACGAGCAGCAGGAGCAGCAGCACGGCGCCGGCGATGATGCCGATGCGGACCTTCGGGTTGAGGGCCTTGAAGCGCGCGCCCAGCCCGGTCTCGGCAGGCGCGTGGCGAGAGGTGCGTACGGGCTTGGCGCGATCGCGCGGGCCCTTCTTGCCGGCCTTGCTCTTCTCGTCGTCGCCTTCGGCCTCACCGTCTGCGGCCGCCTCTTCTTCACCTTCGGGCTTCTCGTCGGAGGCTTCGGCGGCGTCACCTTCTGCCGCTTCCTCCTTGCCCTCCTCACCTTCGGCCGCGCCCTCCTCTTCCTTCGCTTCAGCCTTCTCTTCCTCTGCGCCTGCAGCCTTTGCCGCGTCCTTCTTCTCCGAGTCTTCGCGCGCCTTCCTGAACGCGGCGAGATCGTCGACGAACTTCATCTTCGTCTTGCCGATCTGAATCTCGTCGCCGTGGTTGAGCATCGTGTCAGCGGAGATCTTCTTGCCGTTGAGCTTCGTGCCGTTGCCGCTGCCGAGATCGCGCAGCAGCGTGCCGTCGTCGGAGTGGATCAGCTCGATGTGCCGCCGCGAGACGGACTGATCGGAGAGCTGGAGATCGACGCCGGGCGTCCGGCCGACCACCATGCGCACGCCCTTGAAGCGCTTCTTCTTACCGGCGTCGGGGCCGCCGACGATCTCGAGCTTGATGGGCGGGCCCGCGCGGGTGGCGTTGGCGTCATCGGCTTCGTCGTCTTCCGGCGCGGCGTCGTCCCTCTTGAGCGCAGGCAGCGCCTTGGTCTTCGGCGCCAGCTCCGGGTCGAGCGCGTCGAGGCCGTCGCCTTCGAGGCTGATGCTGGCCGGGTCTTCGCCCGCCATGCCCTCTTCTTCCATCGCCTGGAAGTTCTGGCCCGTGCTGTACCCACCACCGTCGTCGAGCTGCTCGGGCATGACGGGGCCACGCGTCGGAGGCGACCGTTTGGGCGCAGCGCGCGGTGGCGCCGGGGCGCGGGCGTTGGTCTTGTTGTCGCGCTCAGGGTCGTCGTCGGGCAGCGGGTTCTTCGCTTTGGCGACGGTCGCGTTGGTGCGCTCGGGGTCTGCGGAGGAAGGCAGCGGGTTCTTCGCCTTCGCGACGGTCGCGTTCGCCACTTCAGGGTCGTCCTCGCCGGAGCCTTCTCCTCGGCGGGCGGTGCCGGTCTTTCTCGGAGGCGCCATGCAACACGAACGCTAGCAGGCCGAATGGGGGAATGTGCGCTCTCTCACCGGGCAGGGAACGGGCTGGACACCGACGCGGGAATGCTACGGTCCGGCCCCCCATGACTCAGGCTCCCCTTCTCGCCATTCCTCTCGTCGAGCGCCTCCTGGCAGCCGCCATGGAGCGCGGCGCCGAGTTCGCCGAGGTCTACGTCGAACGCAGTGAGAACACCGCCGTCACGCTCGACGAGCACAAGGTGAAGAGCGCCCAGTCGGGCCTCTCACAGGGCGTCGGGCTGCGGGTGATCGCCGGCTCGAAGGTCGGCTACGCCTACTCCGACGACCTCGACGACGAGGCACTGTTCCGCGCAGCGCGCACCGCGGCCTTCATCGCGCACGGCGGCGGGAGCGAGCAGTCGTTCACCGTCAACCGCACGCCGCTCCCGACCTTCTATCGGCTCGCGCAGCACCTCTCGGGCGTCGAGGTCGAGGCCAAGCGCGAGCTGATCGTGCGCGCGAACAAGGCGGCGCACGCCTACGACAAACGCATCAAGCAGGTGATGGCCTCGTACGCCGACACCACCAAACGCATCCTCGTCGCGAACACGCGGGGCCACCTCGCCGAAGACACGCAGGATCTCTGCCGCATCAACGTGCACGCGGTCGCTGAAGGCGCGAAGGGTGAGCGGCGCACGGGCAGCTTCGGTGGTGGCGGGCGGGTGCCGTTCTCGCACTTCGACACCTTCACGCCGGAGCACGTCGCGCGCGAGGCAGCGCGGCAGGCCTGCGCCGGGCTCGGTGCTCAAGAGGCGACGGCCGGAGAGCAGACGGTGGTGCTGGCGCCGGGCTGGAGCGGCATCCTCCTCCACGAGGCCGTCGGGCACGGGCTCGAGGCCGACTTCATTCGCAAGGGCACCTCGCTCTTCGCGGGAAAGCTCGGCGAGAAGGTGGCGTCTGATCTCGTCACTGTCATCGACGACGGCACCATGGCGAACGCGCGCGGCTCGCTGAACGTCGACGACGAAGGCAACCCGACGCAGTTCAAGGTGCTCATCGAGCGCGGCGTGCTCAAGGGCTACATGTACGATTCGCTCAACGCGAAGCTGATGAACCAGAAAACGACGGGCAGCGGGCGGCGAGAGTCGTTCAAGCACACGCCGCTCCCGCGCATGACGAACACGTACCTGGCGCCCGGCGAAGACACCCACGAGGACATCATTCGCAGCGTCGACGGCGGCATCTACTGCGCGAACTTCGGCGGCGGGCAGGTCGACATCACCAACGGCAACTTCGTCTTCGAGGTGAGCGAGGCGTACGAGATCAAGAAGGGCAAGCTCGCCAGGCCGCTCAAGGGCGTCACGCTCATCGGCATCGGGCCCGAGGCGCTCAAGAACGTCAGCCGCGTCGGCAACGATCCGATGCCTGACCCCGGCATGGGCACCTGCGGCAAAGACGGTCAGGGCGTGCCGGTCGGCGTGGGTCTGCCGACGGTGCGAATCGACAAGATGACGGTGGGCGGCACACGGGTGGCGGGAGGCAAACGATGAGCACGAACTACCAGCAGCTCGCGAAGAAGCTCGTTGCGCGCGCGAAGAAGATGGGCGCGCAGCAGGCCGAGGCGTTCGTCCAGGTGGGGCGCGAGGCGTCGTGCCGGGTGCGTGATGGAGAGATCGAACACCTGACCCAGGCGACCAGCAAAGGGGTCGGCCTGCGCGTGATCGTCAAGAACCGGCTCGGGTTCTCGTTCACCTCGGACTTCGAGCCCTCGTCACTCAACGCCTTCGTCGATCGCGCGGTGAAGCTGGCCGAGGCCGCCGCGCCGAACCCGCTCAACGGCCTGCCGGACGAGAAGGACCTGGGCGACTTCCCGGACGTCGGCGCACTCTACGATCCTGAGGTCGCGAGCCTGGCCGCCGACTGGAAGATCACCGCCGCGCTCGAGATGGAGAAGGCCGCGCGCGCCGACCCGCGCATCAAGACCGTCGAGTCGGTCGAGGCTGGCGAGGGGGTCAGTGAGATTTTCCTCGCGTCGTCGGCCGGCGTCACCGGCTACTCGCAGGGCACCAGCGTCTACCTCTACACGGGCGCCGTGGCCGAGGCCGATGGGCAGCTGCAGAACTCGTGGTGGTACGACGCGCGGCGCTTCCTGAAGGATCTCGAGTCGCCGGAGCACGTCGCGAAAGAAGCCGCTCGTCGAGCCGTGCGCATGCTCGGCGCGAAGAAAGTGAAATCGCAGAAGGTGCCGGTGGTGTTCGATCCGATGATGGCCGCGAGCTTCATCGGCGGCATCGCGGGCGCGGTGAACGGCGACGCGGTCTACAAGAAGTCGTCGTTCCTCGCGTCGAAGCTGGGCCAGACGATCGCGCCGTCGACCATCACCATCGTCGATGACGGCCTGATGCCGAAGGGCCTGGCGACGTCTCCGTTCGATGGAGAAGGCGTGCCGACGCGCCGTTCGCCCATTGTCGAGAAGGGCGTGCTCAAGGCCTTCCTCTACGACGCGTTCACCGCTCGCAAGGCGAAGACGCGCAGCACGGGGAACGCCTCGCGCGGCTACCGCAGCCTGCCGTCGATCGGCACGCACAACCTGTACCTGGAGCCGGGCAGCCGCACGCCCGAGGCGCTCATCAAGGACGTCGCGCACGGGTTCTACGTCACGACGATGCTCGGGCACGGCGCGAACCTGGTGACCGGCGAGTACTCGCGCGGCGCCAACGGCCTGTGGATCGAGAACGGCGAGCTGACGCGGCCGGTGCAGGAAGTCACCGTGGCCGGCAACCTGCTCGACATGCTCTCGCGCATCGACGGCGTCGGGAACGATCTGACCTTCCGCGGCTCGGTCGGCGCGCCCACCATTCGGTTCAACGAGCTCACCGTCTCCGGAGAGTGACCCATGGCTGCGACGAAGAAGAAGGCGCGAGCTCCACGCCGAAAGAAGTCCGAGGCTGGCTCGAAGGGGTTGCCCCCGAAAGACATGCTCAGCGGCACCGAGAGCCTCGAGGCCCTCGAAAAGAACATCGTCGAGGACGGCGGCGCGGTCATCGGGCGCTACCGCGATCCCCTCGGCGGGCACGGCGTGGTGATCGCCGCGCTGCCCATCGACAAGGTGGAGCCGACGACCTACCAGCGCGACCGCAGCGAGACGCACGTGAAGAAGCTCGCCAACGCCATGGAGCGCGTCGGCACCTTCCTCGACCCCGTCATCTGCGTTCGCCTCGACGGGAAATACTCGTCACCCAACGGCAACCACCGCCTCGGCGCGATGAAGCTGATCGGCGCGAAGAGCATCGTGGCGCTGGTGCTCCCCGACCCCGACTTCGCCTTCAACATTCTCGCGCTCAACACCGAGAAGGCGCACAACTTGAAGGAGCGCTCGCTCGAGGTCATTCGTATGTATCGCGGCCTCGTCGGCGCGCGCGGCAAACAGAAGGAGACGGACTTCACCGCCATCTTCGAAGAGCCCCACTTCGCCACCTTCGGCGCGGTGTACGAGAAGCGGCCGCGGTACTCGGCCGGTGCGTACTCGCCCGTCGTCAAACGCCTCGAGGGCTTCTTCGAGGAGCCGATTCAAGACGCGCTGAAGGAACGTGAGAAGCGCGCGGACCTGCTCCTGACGTGGGACGACGAGGTCGTGCGCGTCGTCGAGGCGCTGAAGGCCAAGGGGCTCTCGTCGCCGTACCTGAAGAACTACGTCGTCGCGCGCGTGAACTACCTGCGCTTCAAGAAGGGCGGCGAGTTCGACTTCGAGGAGACCATCGGGAAGATGCTCGCCGCGACGAAGAAGATCGACGCCGCGAAGGTCGAGAAAGACGACATCGCCAAGATGGGTGGCGGTGGTGGTTCTGCCGAGAGCGACGAGTAGCGCTGCACAGCCGGGCCGGCCGGGGTGTCGAAGGGGTGTGGTACCCTGTCTTTCACTGGCCGGGTCTCGAGGTGTTGGAGTCATGCAGTTCCGCGCGCCGCTCATCGCACTGACGCTCCTCGCCGCGCTGGCGGGCTGCGGTGTCACGCCGCCTCCGGTCGGTGAAGGCAACGAGGTCTGCGACAACGGCAAAGACGACAACCGCGACGGCAAGGTCGACTGCCTCGATCCGAAGTGCTTCAGCCACGCGAAGTGCGGGCTCGTCATGCGCGAGGACTGCGCGAACACCTCGGACGACGACAACAACGGGAAGATCGACTGCGAAGACCCGGCGTGTGAAGGCGAGAGCTGCGGGTCCGGCTGCCTGTGTCTTGGAGGCCAACGCACGACGGGCACTGGCGGTGGTGGCGCTGGCGTCGGTGGCGGCAACTCCGGTGGCGGCAACTCGGGCGGCGGCAACTCTGGCGGCGGCAACTCCGGCGGCGGCAACTCGGGTGGCGGCTCCGTCGTCGGTGGCGGCTCCGCGCCACTCGAAACCAACTGCGCCAACAACCTCGACGACGACGGCGACAACGCGACCGACTGCGACGACGCCGATTGCATGGGCGTCACCTGCGGCATGGGCTGCACCTGCGCGCTCAACCGCCGCGTCGAGATGAACTGCGGCGACAACCTCGACAACGACGGTGACGGTCAGCGCGACTGTGCAGACTCCGACTGCGTCGGGGTGGGCACCGAGGTCTGCGACGACGGCATCGACAACACCTGCGACCGCGCGATCGACTGCGGCGACACGAAGTGCACCGGCAACAGCCTCTGCACCGGCGTGCAGGACGGCAAGGCCTGCCTCGCTGCCAACCAGTGCGCGTCGGGCCGATGTCAGACCGAGGCCCTCGACGGCTTCCCCAACGGCCTGTGCACCAACGCGACGCCGTGCAGCGTGACCAACCAGACCGGCTGCAACGGCGGGCGCTGCGTCACCATCAACGGACAAGGGCAGTGCCTGGCATCGTGCATCGGCACCGGGCTCGGCGCGTCAGGCCGGTGCCGCGTCGGCTACGCCTGTGTCGACTCCGACTCGAACCCCAACAACGCCACCAACACCTGCCGCGCGCTGTGTTCGAGCGATCAGGAATGCAGCGGCAGCGGTACCGGTTACGGCTGCAATCCATGGAGCAAGCTCTGCCAGAGCAAAGACCGGGGCCTCGGAAAGTACGGTGCCGGCTGCACGACGAACTCGCAGTGCGAAGGCGGGCTCTGTCAGCGCAGCCCCTCGTTCCCCAACGGCTACTGCATGGGTGTCTGCCGGGCCGACACGCGCAGCTGCGCGAGCAACGGCCTGTGCAGCGTCGACCCGACCTACGGCGACAACCTCGGCTTCTGCTTCCAGGGGTGCATGGGCGCAGGCACGGCCGCGACGTGCCGGGTGGCCGACAACTACAAGTGCTGGCCCTTGTCCCAGGGTGGCCCGACCGCCTGCATCTGCATCGGCGCCGGCGGGCCCTGCGTCATCGGAGGCAACAGTGACTGCTGCAGCGGCATCTGCCAGGCCGGAGCGTGTCAGTGCCTTCCCGTCTTCGCGACCTGTGGGACAGACCGTGAATGCTGCTCCGGAACCTGTATCCTCGGCTCGTGCGGTTTCTGACCCCGTGACTACCACCGTCCTCGTCGTCGATGACGACCTCGCCAACCTCGAGTCGGTCTGCCGCATCTTCCAGAAGGAAGGTGTGTCGACCTTGAGCGCGCCCGATGGCTCGAAGGCGCTCGACCTGCTCCGCAAGCCCGAGGTCGGCGTCCTGGTCACCGACTTGATGATGCCGGGGCTCGATGGGCAGGCCTTGCTGAAAGCGGCGCGGGCGATGCGGCCTGACGTCGAGGTCGTGCTGATGACGGCCTACGCGACGGTCGAGACGGCCGTGAACGCGATGCGCGATGGCGCGTACGACTTCATCACCAAGCCGCTCAAGCGCCACTCGCTCGTCAAGGCCGTGCAGAAGGCGATGGAGAAGCAGGCGCTCTCGGCCGAGAACCGCGATCTCAAGGCGCAGATCGCCGCGATGGGCCAGAAGAGCATCGTGGGCAACTCGCCCGCCTTCCGCGCCTTCATGGATCTGCTCGAGCAGGCCTCGCCGTCGACCGCGACGGTGTTGCTGCAGGGCGAGTCGGGCACCGGCAAGGAGCTCGCCGCGCGCTTCATTCACGAGCACTCGCCTCGCGCGAAGAACGCCTTCATCGCCGTCAACTGCGCGGCACTGCCTGAGAGCATCCTCGAGGCCGAGCTGTTCGGCGTCGAGCGCGGCGCCTTCACCGGAGCCGTCGCCCGCAAAGAAGGCCGCTTCGAACGCGCCAGCACCGGCACCCTCTTCCTCGACGAGGTCGGCGAGATGAGCGCCTCGGCGCAGGTGAAGCTGCTGCGCGTGCTGCAGGAAGGTGAGCTCGAGCGGCTCGGCGGCACGCAGACGATCAAGGTCGACGTGCGCCTGGTCGCGGCGACGAACAAAGATCTGATGACCGAGGTGAAGGAAGGCCGCTTCCGCGAGGACCTCTACTACCGGCTCAACGTCGTCGAGGTGCGCATTCCTTCGCTGGCCTCACGCCGTGAGGACATCTCACTGCTCGCCGAGCACTTCCTGCGCCGGTACGCCGCGAAGAACGCGAAGCTGCTCAAGGGCTTCTCGGACGAGGCGCAGGCCGTGATGGAGAACTACGCGTGGCCCGGCAACATTCGTGAGCTCGAGCACGCGGTCGAACGCGCGGTCGTGCTCTGCCGCTCCGACGTGGTGAACGTGGCCGATCTGCCCGAGGGTGTTCGCAAAGGGCCGATGGGCGCGGCGCAGCAGATCGTCATCCCCATCGGCACTCCGATGGAAGAGATCGAGCGCCGGGTGATTCACGAGACGCTGCGGCACACCAAGGGCGACAAGAACCTCGCCGCCCGCATGCTGGGCATCGCCGCGCGCACCATCTACCGGAAGCTCGCGGCAGAAGATGAGCCGAAGAGCCCAGCCGAGCCTCCCGAGAGCTGATCAGGCTCGGCGCCGATTGAGTCGGAAACTCAGGCTCGGCGCCGATTGAGTCGGGAAGTCAGTCTTCTTCGCCGGCAGGCCGGAGATCATCCGCGAGCTTCTCGATCCTCGCCCTCAACGCGTTGCGCTCGGGCATCGCCGGGTCGACCTCGAGCAGGTGCGCCAGACGCTCCACCACCGCCGAGAGCTGCTCCAGGTCCTTCTTCTTCTCCGCGTCGTCGAACAGCGGGAGCGCCGCCTGCTTCGCGAGCTCGTTCTCTTCGAAGTCGAAGAGCGCATCGAGCGCCGAGAGGCGGTTCCAGAAGTCGCGGCTCGAGTCGAGGGCGATGGCCGAGAAGGCCTTCACGGCGCCGGGCCGGTCGCCACGCTCCGACTGCACGATGGCGGACGCGACTCCAAGTCGCTGCGTGATGAGCGCCTCTTCGATGGCGACGAACCGATCGGCGAGCGCGTCGTGCTTCTTCTTCACGAGCGCCTCGGCCATGCCGTCGAGCGGCTCCATCCAATCGGACATCGCGCCGACCATCTCGCCGATGAACATGTCGCGCCGGGGCGAGGCCGTGGGGATGCTCGGCAGGTACGCCTCGACGACCTTGAAGCGTGTCTCGAGCGTGCGTTCGTCCTTCTTCTCGTCGAGCAGGTTGGCGAGGTCTTTGATCAGGTTGATGACGGCGAGCGCCACGTCGGTCGGAGCGATCTGGCCCGGCAACCAGCGGCGCCACAGCTCCTCGGCTGCGGCGGCGGGGAACCGTGAGAACTGGCCGGTGCCCTTCCAGTGCTCGTGCCACGTCATCGCGATCGCGAGCGGAAAGCTCTCGGCCGCGCGCGCCTTGAACGACGCCTCGTCCGTCGTCACGCCGTAGTGCGCGAGCGTGGCGACGATGGCCTCGGGCGAGTAGCAGTCGATGCCGCGCTGCTGCCACGCTTTGTCGACGCGCTCAGTGGCCATGGTGCCCAACTCTCTTGTGCGCCTCTTCGAAGCGCGAAACGACGCCCTCGACGAACGCGGGATCGCTCTTGAGGGTCGGGGAGCGCTCCATGTGCCGGGCCATCAGGTGAATGACGCTATCGGCGAGCGGCCAGCGGTTCTCCTTCGCGGCGTCGTCGAACAGCGCCAGCCCGTGCTGCTTGAGTGGCTCGAGGGCCTCGAGCTGCGAGAGCGCGTCGAGCGCCCAGTAGCGGGTGAAGATGGTGCGGTCGGTCGCCGCCGTGACGAGGCCCGCGAGCTTCGCGATGCCTTCGGTCGACGCGCCCGCCTGCGCCTCGAGCAGTGCGGTCACCACGCCTTTGCGATCGGGGAAGAGCGTCTCTTGCGCCGTCGCGGTGCGCTGCGCGAGGGCAGCGTGGCCAGCGCGCTGCAAGGCCGACGGGAGCTGCTCGAACGGCTCGGCGAAGCGGTCGAGAAAGCCGACCAGCTCGCTGGTGAAGAGGCTGCGCGTCTCTCCGGGCGCGGGGAGCGTGGCGACCAGCTTCTCGAGCTCGTCGAGGCTGGGCCCGAGGTCGGCGGGAGCGCCCTGGAGCAGCTCGGACGCGCGACCCAACACGGTGACGATCTTCTCGGCGAGGTGCGCGGGCGTGACGCGGTCGGGGAAGATGCGGCGCATCAGCTCGTCAGCCGCGGCGTAGGGGAACGGCATGAACGGCCCCGTGCCCTTCCACGCGAGCTTCCATTCACCGGCGATCTGCATCGGGTACTGCGCGGCGGCGAGCGTCTTGAAGCCCGCCTCGTCGACCTTCACGCCGTAGTGGTTCAGCGTTCCGAGGATCGCGCCCGTGGAGTAGCCGGACAGCCCCTTCGTCTTCCACTGCTTGTCGACTCGATCAGCGCTCATGCGCGCGGGCGTATCGCAAAGCCCGTGGTGCATCACTCGAAATGGCCGTGCCTGCCCGCGCCGCCAGCGAACCGCGCCGCTCCCTCGACACCTTCTTCCCGGAGCGCCTCGAGCCCGCCCTCGAATTCACGGGCCAGCGCGAGCGGGAGCGCGTGCTCCCATTGCGTCAACGCCGAGAGCCGATCGGCGCGCATGCAGCGCTGCGGGAAGCTGGCGATCTCGCGTGCCAACTGCTCCGCGGCCGCTCTCGCCTGCCCCTTCGCGACCACCCGGTTGGCCAGCCCCATCGAGAGCGCTTCCTTCGCATCGACCGGACGGCCCGTGAGGATCAGATCCATCGCGCGCGATTGGCCGATGAGCCTCGGGAGCCGAATCGTTCCACCGTCGATGAGCGGCACGCCCCAGCGCCGGCAGAACACACCGAAGACCGCGTCTTCTTCGACGACCCGCAGATCGGCCCAGCACGCCAGCTCGAGGCCACCCGCGACGGCGTACCCAGCGACCGCAGCGATGACCGGCTTCGACAGCAGCAATCGCGACGGTCCCATCGGCCCCGCGCCGTCCGGCTCGACGCGGTTCTGACGAGCCGTGCCGATCGACTTGAGGTCGGCGCCCGCGCAGAACGTTCCTCCGTCACCGAAGAGCACGGCCACGCGCGCGGAGTCGTCGGCCTCGAAGGCACGAAACGCTTCGGTCAACGCCGCGCCCGTGGGCCCGTCGACCGCGTTCTTCGCCTCGGGTCGATGGAGAATCACCGTGGTGACGACGCCGTTCTTCTCGATGCGGACGGGCATGGCCGCGACCAAAGCGGGAAAGCTCGCGGCCAGCAATCGAGGCAATCGACAACGCCACTCGAGCGAGCCCACGCTCTGGAAATGCCACCTGCAGCCCACGCAGCTATCTACGTCACCGAGGCCGAAGAGCAGTCGGTGCGGCCCTTCGTTCAAGACATCTTCTTCGCGATGACCGATCGCCAGCGGGCGGCGAGGGGCGCTGTCGACCGCGAGGCGTGCGTCGCGTTCACCGCGCAGGGGCTCGGTCAGGCGCTGGCGGCGTTCGGCGACGAAGCGATCGCCGAGGCCAAAACCTGGGAGCGCGGCTTCTTCGGACACCTCACCGAGCTGAAGCTGGGCGTGACGGCGGCTCGCGTGAAGCCGACGAAAGGCGTCGCCGCGTACGTGGTCCCGCTCGTCTCGGCATTCCGCGCCGACGAAGAGTGGTTCTTTCCCAAAGGCCGCGACTGGCGGCTGAAGTGTTGGCTGACGGCGTGCTTCCGCATCGTCGAGAACGTGAAGCCGACGGTGAAGCCCGCGCACGCAGCGGCCATCTTCCTGGAGCACTTCCGCGACGGGCTGGCGCGGCCGGCCACGATCAGTCGTCCAAAGAAGTCGAAGGCCGCAGCGAAGCCGAGGCGGCGGGCGTGAAAGGCGTTACAACCCGCGCTGCATGGACGACCGCATTCGCACCGCGCTCGCAGCTCACGGCGCGACGCTCACCTCGGTGAAGCCGCTCCACGGCGGGGCGTGCCAGGAGAACTTCAAGGTCGAGCTGACCGTCGACGGCAAGCCGCGGACGATGGCGCTGCGCAGCGACGCGAAGAGCTCGCTGCCTGGCAGCATTCAGCGCAGGGCCGAGTTCTCCGTCATCGAGGCTGCGACGAAGGCCGGCGTGAAGACCCCTGCCGCACGGTGGCTCTCGCTCGACCTGCTCCGACAGGGCGCCGACGCGTACTTCCTCGACTGGGTGAGCGGCGAGGCGATTGGCCGACGCATCGTTCGCAACCCCGAGCTCGACGGCGCCCGCGCGAAGTTGCCGACCGAGCTGGCGACGACCCTCGCGAGCCTGCACACCATCACGCCTGCGACGACCACGCTGCCGCTCAAGATCCCGCAAGCCTCGCCCGCCGAAGATGCGCTGCACGACCTCCTCGAGATGATGGACCGCATGCCCGGCGTGTACCCGGCCGTCGAGTTCGCGCTGCAGTGGTTGTCGGCCCGCATTCCCAAAGAGCGCGAAGTGGTGCTCGTGCATGGCGACTTCCGCACCGGCAACTTCATGGTGACGCCCGACGGGCTCTCGGCCGTGCTCGACTGGGAGTTCGCGCGCTGGGGCTCGCCGTACGAAGACCTCGGATGGATCTCTGTGCGGGACTGGCGCTTCAATCGGCTCGAGCTGCCCGTCGGTGGTTTCTCGAAGCGCGCTCCGTTCTACGCGGCGTACGCGCAGGCGAGCGGGCGCGCCGTCGATGAGAGCGCCGTGCTGTGGTGGGAGATCGTCGGCAACCTGCGCTGGGCGCTCGGCAGCGTGAACCAGGGCGAGCGTTACCTCTCGGGCGAACAGACCGATCTCGAGCTCATCGCCATCGCGCGTCGCAACGTCGAGATGGAGTTCGAGGCCCTGCGCCTCATTCGAAGAGGGAGGCTCGACTGACATGCAGCATCGACCCGATCACCCCACCCTGCTCGACGCCGTGGCGCAGTTTCTGCTCGGCGACGTGAGCCCGAAGCTCGAGGCCGACAAGGCGCTCCAGTTCCGCGTGCTCATCGCCGCCAACCTCGCGAGCGTCGTCGCGAATGAGCAACGCACCGAGCCGGCCCGCTTTGCCGCTGAGGTCGCGCGCTTGAAAACGTTGCTGCCACACGAGGCCTCGGCGCTTCCGCTCGACTCGACCGATCGCCAGACGCGGCTCGACGCACTCGAGACCCTCAACCGCGTGCTCGCCACGAAGCTGCGCGCAGGCACCCTGTCGACGGAGCAGCTCGCTCACACCCTCGAGGCGCTCTTCGCCACCGCGAAGGACACGCTCGAGGTCACCAACCCGCGGTTCGATACCGCTCACGAGGCCTGACATGGACTTTCTGCTCAATGAAGTGCTCTCGGTGACGCGCCACCGCGTTCGCCAGTTCGTCGACGCGCACATCATCCCCGTCGAGGATCAGGTCTTCGCCGAAGACCGCGCCGGGAAACGCGACACGCTCAAGCAGCTCCAGGCGCGCGCGCGGGCCGATGGGCTCTGGGTGCCGCATCTGCCTCCGTCGATGGGCGGCCTGGGGCTCGGGCCGATGGGCATGTGCGCGCTGTTCCGTGAGATGGGCCGCAGCCCCATCGGCGCGAAGGTGTTCAACTGCGACGCGCCCGATCAGGGGAACATGGACCTGCTCCTGATGGCCGCGAGCAAGGCCCACCAGGAGCAGTACCTCGCGCCGCTCGTGCGTGCCGAAGTGACGAGCGCGTTCTGCATGACCGAGCCCGCGCCCGGCGCCGGGGCTGACCCGACCAACCTGCGCACGTCGGCGACGAAGGTCGACGGCGGCTGGGAGATCACCGGACGCAAGTGGTACTCGACCGGTGCTCGCAACGCGTCGTTCCTCGTGGTGATGGCGCGCACCAGCCCCGACCCGCGCACCGGAGCGTCGATGTTCCTCGTCGACCGGAACGCGAAGGGCGTTCAGTACGTTCGCGACATTCCGACGCTGGGCGATCAGGTGCTCGACCACCACGAAGGTGAGGTGGCGTTCGAGGGCGTGCGCGTCGCTGACGACGCGGTGCTCGGCCAGATCGGCGACGGCTTCAAGCTCGCCCAGGTGCGCCTGGTGCCGGCGCGGCTGACCCACTGCATGCGCTGGTTGGGGCTCGCGGAACGCTCACTCGAGCTGTGCAAGAAGTACATCACCGAGCGGGTCAGCTTCGGCAAGGAGCTCGCGCGCCATCAGCTGATTCAAGACATGATCGCGCGCAACGTGAGCGGCATTCACGCCGGCAACCTGATGACGCTCCACGCCGCGTGGATGCTCGAGCAGGGCAAGCCGAAGGAGGCGAAGCCGTACTCATCGATGGCGAAGACCCACGTCGCGCGGCTGTTGTGCCAGGTGCTCGACGACGCGATCCAGATGCACGGCGGGCTGGGCTACTCCGACGACGTGCCGTTCGGGCGCTGGTATCGATCGGCGCGCGCCGCACGCCTCGCCGATGGGCCCGATGAGGTGCACATCATCACCGTGGCGCGGGACTGGTTGCTGGGTCGTCTCGACGTGCTGGTCTGAGGTCGCGGTTCGGTGCGAGTCGCGTCGAGCGCCGATCCTCGACGCCCGATCGCTGGAGCCGACGAACGATCAACGTCGGCGACGGCTCAGCCCGAGCAGCATGACGAGCACGAGCGCGCCCAACTCGGACGTCGAGCCGCAGCCACAGCCGGGAGCAGGCGTCGCGGTGCACCGGCCCGATTCACACAGCTGACCTGAGCCACAGATCGCGCATGCTCCGCCGTTCATGCCGCACGTCTGCTCCGACGACGGCACGCACAGCAGGCCGTTGCAGCAGCCAGTGCAGGTGAGCGGACTACAGGCGCCACTCACCGAGCCGCCGCCCTGCGCCGAACCTCCTGCGCTCGCCGTTCCGCCAGCGCTGGCCGTTCCACCTGCGGTCGACCCACCTGCGGCACTGCCACCGGCGACCGCCGAGCCACCGGCGGTCCCTCCCGCGCGCCCACCGGCTGCAGCACCACCCGCTGCGCTCCCACCGGCCGCAGCACCACCCGCGGCGCTGCCCCCAGCCGCAGCACCACCTGCGGAGGCACCTCCAGCGGCACCGCCACCTGCGGAGCCGCCACCCATGCCACCGTCCGCGCTGCACATGCTGCCCAGCGACATGGTGACCTGGTCGATCGTTCCGTTCGCGGCGTCGGCGACCGCCATCGACTCCACGCACCCGCCGTTGCCGAGCAGGAACTGGCCGAAGAAGGCGCGGGCGTAGCGTTTGTAGACGCCCGAGCGCGCCATGTTCCACGTCGCGAAGGAGCACCCCAGCGTGCAGAGCGAGTTCGACGGCTCCTGCGGGTCGCAGTGGTTCGCCATCGGCACGTTGAAACGGCCCTTGAGGCCCTGCTTCGAGGTGAACCACGGCACCGTGTTGTTCTGCGTGTTGCACATCTGAGGAGGCGCGAACTCGAAGAGCGTGGGGGCCATCACGTTCGCCACCTGCGCGGCGCCGAGCCCGTTGGAGTCGACCGGATCGAGCAGCACGACGGCGCGAGTCAGCGGGCGTTGCGCCGCCGCGAGGAACGCCGCGAGGGCGCCTGCGCTGTGACCGCCGAACGCGAGGCGCTGTGCATCGCCGAGCCCCGCCGTCACCGTCGCGTCGACCGCAGCGAGCAGGACCAGGGCGTTGCGAGCGTGGTCACCACTCCCGGCCGGAAACTGGGGAGCGACCACCACCGCGCCGTCAGACTGGAGCGCCTGCGCGAGCCCGCGCACGTTGTCCTTCGAGTTCGAGAAGCCGTGACCCAACGCCACGAGAGGAAAAGGCCCGGCGCCCGCAGGCGTGTACCGGTCGACCTGGAACGTCGTGCCGTTGACCATCACCGAGAACGTGGTCTGCGCATGGGCGAGACCGGCGACGAGGACCAGCGCGAGCGCGAGACGAGCAATCATGGGCGCGCTCTTCGCTCGATTTCCCGCCGCGGTGCAAGCCGTTCGAAGTCGACACAGTGGCCACTGCACAAACTGGGGTGACATTCCGTCTCGCCGACCACAGCGGGTCCTCGACACGATGGCAGCGCGCTCACGCCCCCGTGCCGCCAACCCGGTGCAAGCACGTGCGTGGCGTCGTGGCACCGGGGTTGCTCAGCAATCGGCCATGCGACTGAGGACCTCGCTCACGCTCCACTTCGCGCCGTTCTTCATCCTCGCGGTGCTCGCGTTTCTCATCGTCACGCCGCTGATGACCGAGCTCGAGGTGGCGCTCTCGTCGCTCCCAGCACAGGAGCCACAGGCCCTCGCGCCACCACCTGCTGGAGCGACCCAACTCCCGGGGGCACGACTCGGAGCGCTCCTTGGGCTGCCGCTGAGACCTGAAACGCCGCTTGCTCCTCCAGCCGCGAGCCAGGCGCCGTTCCCTGCGCGCTTGCTCGGAACACTGTCGTCCTCGCTTCGTGAGCGCTCCGTCGCGACCCTGCTCATGACGTCAGGCCGGGCCCGCTCGGTCTGGGAGGGCGACGTGGTGCTCGACGCCGAGGTGATCGCCATCGAACGCGACGCGGTCGTCTTGCGCCGCGGCGCTGCACTCCAAAGACTCACGATGAAGGAAGGCCCTCCAATTCCATACACACCAGCCGCCTGGGTCGTGCCGATGTCTGCGAAAGAATTCGTCGTCTCGCGCTCAGAGGTGATGAGCAAGCTGGGCGATCTCTATGGGCTCGCGCGTGGAGTGCAGGTCGTGCCGGCGTTTCGCGACGGCCTTCCCATCGGCTTCCGCTTCGCGCGCGTCAGCCCCGACTCGCCCGCCACCACCCTGGGCCTCGAGTCCGGAGACGTGATCCGCGCCGTCAACGGCCAGCCGCTCGACTCGATGCAGCGCCTGCTGTCGCTGGTCGCCACCCTGGAGCGCACCACCCAGGTCGACCTCGAGGTCGAACGCGCAGGCCAGGTGCAGACCCACCATTACCTCCTCAACTGATCGCGACGTGCCGTTTGGTCATGCCCACCTCCCTGTCGTTGACAAATTGGCAGAGACGGCGAGCTCAGACGCCAGATTCGCCAGCAATTTCAAGGCCCTTGGTGGCACTCGGCTTGCTCAGTGTCCCCCCTGCCGTGGAGTTCCTCTTCAAACGACACTTCTGGTTGGTCCACCTCGCGTTCCTGTTCGGGGTGGCGTTCTTCATCGGGAAGACGGCGAACGCCTTCATCGAGGCCGAGCTGTTGCCACTGCCCAGCGGAGAAGGCCGCCGCGTGCTCAAGCCGCAGGTGGTGGAGCCGATCGCGCAGCTGGTGCTCGATCGCATCGCCAAGCTCACGGGCCTGCCGGTGCCCAAGCCCGAGCCCGAGGTGAAGGAGCCGGTCGCGCCCGTCGTCGACATGGACTCGGCGCCCATTCACTCGTCGCTGCGGCTCAAGCTGCTCGGCACCCTGGTGGCCGGCAACCCGCAGTGGTCGGTGGCTTCGATTCAAGACGTGGTGACGCTCAAGACCAACACGTACATGGTTGGCGACACCATTCAGGGCGCCGAGGTGCTCGAGATCGAGCGCAAGCGCGTGATCATCAAACACAACAATCGCCGTGAATACATCGACGAGAACCCGGGCGATGGAACGATGGCGCCGCCTCCGCCGCCAGTGCAGACGATCGCGGCCGCGCCCGCCAAGTACAACGACCAGCCGCCGCCTGCCGTCGGCCTCGGCTCGACCATCAAGCAGATGAGCGAGAACGAGTACGAGGTGCCGCGCGCGGAGATCGACAAGACGCTCTCGAACCTCAACGACGTCGCGATGCAGGCCCGCATCGTGCCCGCGTTCAAGGACGGCGTGGCGCAGGGCTTCAAGCTGTTCTCGATTCGGCCCGATTCGATCTACTCGAAGATCGGCGTCCAGAACGGCGACGTCATCAAACGCATCAATGGGTACGACCTCAACAGCCCCGAGAAGGCGCTCGAGGTGTACTCCAAGCTGAAAGAGGCGGGGCGCATCGACATCGAGGTCGAGCGCAACGGCGCCACGGTTCGCAAGACCTACAACGTTCGCTGAAACGAATTGATCATGAACACCCGTCTCCTCATCGTCGTCGTCTGCGCGCTCACGCCCCTGGTGGTGTTGGCCCAGACGCCTCCTGCGCCTGCCGCTCCGAAACCCGCTGCTGCGGCGCCCGGGGTCGGCGGTGCGACCATCGCCCCGAAGAAGCCAAGCTGCGACGAGACCCGTCGCAAGGGGCGCTACAACATCTATTTCGACAAGGTCGAGATCGAGAAGCTGGTGCAGACGGTCTCGGACGTGACGTGCCGCACGTTCATCCTGCCCGAGAACATTCGCGGCAAGATCAGCATCATCGGCCCCGAGAATGGCAAGGTCGAGGTCGACGCCGACCAGTTCTACGCGGCGTTCCTGTCGGCCCTCGATGCGAACAGCCTCGCGGTCTACTCGAACGGCAAGTTCATGAAGATCGTGGACAAGCAGCGGGCCAAGCAGTTCCCCATTCAGACGATCATCGACCCGACAGAGCAGTACACGACCAATGAGCAGATGATCACCCGCATGTTCAAGGTGAAGCACGTCGAGATCGAGCAGCTGCGCGGCGTGTTGCAGCAATTGGTCACACCGTCGGGCGACACCATTCCGTTCCAGCCCGACACCATCATCATCAACGATCTCGCCTCGAACATGCACCGCCTCGAGCGGCTCGTGGAGCAGCTCGACTCACGCTCGGCGTCGGACGAGATGCGGGTGATTCAGGTGCAGTTCGCCACCGCGCAGGAGATCGCCGACAAGATCACCAAGCTCTTCGAAGCGAAGGTGAACCGGCCCGGCCAGCGGCCCGGTGGCTTCGTGCCGCCGCCTCCTCCGGGAGCGACCGCGGGAACGCCCGGCACTCCGGCCGAGGGCGCCGGTGGCCCCGCGACGCTCACCCAGCTCATCCCCGACGAGCGCACCAACAAGCTGATCGTCATCGCCAGCCCCGCCGCGATGGACCGCATCTCGGCGCTCATTCGCGAGATCGACATTCCCATCTCGGGCGAAGGCCGCATCAACGTCTACTACCTCGAGAACGCGAACGCCGAAGACGTGGCGTCGACGCTGCAGACGCTGGCGCAGGGCACCGCGAACCGTCCCAAGACGCCGGCGCCGCCGCCCCCGCCTGGTGGGCGCTCCGCGACCGCCGCCGAGCTGTTCTCGGGTGAGGTGAAGGTGTCGGCCGACAAGTCGACCAACGCGCTCGTCATCATCGCCAGTCAGAACGACTACCGCTCGCTGGTGCGGGTCATCGAGAAGCTCGACATTCAGCGCCGCCAGGTCTTCGTCGAGGCGGTGATCATGGAGGTCAACCTCGATCGCAACTCAGAGCTCGGCATCAACTTCCACGGTGGCGTGCCGCTGCCGTCGACCGACGTGACGCCGATCTTCTTCGGGACCAAGTACTCGCGACAGGGCCTGCCGCCCAGCTTGAACCTGGCCAACCTCATCTCGCTGTCGGGCTTCCTGGGCGGCATCTCGAGCACGCAGACCATCAACATCGCCGGCCTCAACATTCCCAACTTCGGCATCGTCATCAACGCGCTGCAGACCTCGAGCGACGTGAACGTGCTGTCGACGCCCCACATCCTCACCACGGACAACGAAGAGGCCGAGATCACCGTCGGCCAGAACGTGCCGTTCCAGTCGGGTTTCTCTGCGGGCGGGCTCGGAGGCCTCGGCGGTCTTGCCGGCCTCGCAGGCGGCGCGGCGGGTGGGCTCGGCGGGCTCGCGAGCGGTCTGGGTGGCCTGGGCGGTGTGATGGGCCAGATTCAACGTCAGAACGTCGACCTGAAGCTCTCGATCAAGCCGCAGATCAACGAGTCAGACTACGTGCGCCTCGTCATCAACGAGCAGATCGAAGAGATCGCCTCGTCTGACCCGGTGCTCGGCCCCACCACGTCGAAGCGCAGCGCGAAGACGACCGTCGTCGCGAAGGATCAAGAGACCATCGTCATCGGCGGCATCATGCAGGACCGCCTCGTCGAGTCGGTCTCGAAGACGCCGCTGCTCGGCGACATTCCGCTGCTGGGCAACCTCTTCCGTCAGCAGACGCGCCGCAAGGTGAAGACGAACCTGCTGCTCTTCCTCACGCCGTACATCATTCGTGACGCGGGTGACTTCCGCCGCATCTTCGAGCGCAAGCTGAAGGAGCGGCAGCAGTTCGTCGAGCAGTTCTACGGCGCGAGCACCTCGTACGACGTGGCCATCGACTTCAACCGCAAGCCCGGCCCGGTCGCGCGCATGAGCCAATTGCTGAACAAGGAGCTCAACCGCATCGAGAACGGTGGCCTCGGCAACCCGGGCGACAAGGTGATTCAGCCCTCGGGCGCCGCGCCTGCGAAGACGCCTGCCGGCAGCACGCCCGACACCACGCCCGTCGTCGCGCCGGCGTCAGGCACTCCGCCGGTGCCGGTGAAAGAACCGAACCCCGAGCAGCTCAAGGTGCAGCCGGAGATCCAGTGACATGAGTGAGTCGATGGAGGTCCAGGAGGAGGTCCGTACCGAGCGCACGCAGATGGTGTCGCACGGCCCGGCCTATCTCTTCGGCCGACCGCTCGGAGAGATCCTCGTCAGCCAGTTCCAGCTGCCGCGCGAGAAGCTCGACGAAGCCCTTGTGGCCCAGGCTGAAAAAGGTGGCCGCATCGGTGAGGTGCTGGTCGGCATGAAGGCCGCCACCGAGGAGCAGGTTGCCCGCGCCCTCGCGGCACAGCTCGACCTCGAATACATCGGCGCCATCTCGACCGACGAGGTGCAGCCCGACCTCATCCAGAAGGTGGCCATCGGCTTCGCCAAGGCCATGCGCATGCTGCCGCTGAAGCAGAGCGGCGACGTCGTGAAGGTGGCCGTCGCCGACCCGCTCGACACGGCGATGCTCGATCACGCGCGCATGATGTTTGGCACCGACATCGAGCCGGTGATGGCGCAGCCGTCGACGATCATCGACGCCATCAACGCGGTGTACGACCGCAACATCAACGAGGCCGAGCAGGTCGTCGGTGAGATGGAAGCGCAAGACATCGACGCCGCCGAGAAGGTGCTCGAAGAGGCGCAGGACCTGCTCGACTCGGGCGACGAAGCGCCGATCATCCGGCTCGTCAACTCGCTCCTGTTCCGCGCCGCGAAAGAGCGCGCCAGCGACATTCACATCGAGCCGATGGAGCGTGAGCTCGTCGTTCGGTTCCGCGTCGACGGCGTGCTGCAGCCCATCATCCGCCCGCCCAAACGTTCGCAGAAGGCCATCATCAGCCGCGTGAAGATCATGGCGCAGCTGAACATCGCCGAGTCGCGCCTGCCGCAGGACGGCCGCATCAAGATCAAGCTCGCTGGCCGCGACATCGACATTCGTGTCTCGACCGTTCCTACGGTGCACGGCGAGAGCATCGTCATGCGTCTGCTCGACAAGAGCGGCACGCTGCTCGATCTCGATCAGGTCGGCATGGCGCCCGAGGTGCTCAAGGGCGTCTACGACGTCATCGCGCGAAGCCACGGCATCTTCCTCGTCACGGGCCCCACGGGCTCTGGCAAAACGACGACGCTGTACGGAGCGCTCTCGCGCATCAACACGTCCGAGGTGAAGATCCTCACCGTCGAGGACCCGGTCGAGTACCAGCTCAAGGGCATCAACCAGATGGCGATTCAGCCGAAGATCGGGCTGACGTTCGCTTCGGGCCTGCGCTCCTTCCTCCGCCAGGACCCCGACATCATCATGGTCGGCGAGATCCGCGACAAGGAGACGGCCGAGATCGCGATTCAGGCGTCGCTGACGGGTCACCTCGTGCTCTCGACGGTTCACACCAACGACTCGGCCGGCGCCGTCACCCGCCTCGTCGAGATGGGCATCGAGCCGTTCCTGGTGGCCTCGTCGCTCACCGCCGTGCTCGCCCAGCGCCTCGTGCGCCGCCTCTGCATGGAGTGCCGCCAGCCGTACAGCCCCACCGATGAAGAGATCTCGAAGCTCGGCATGAGCCGCGACCGCTTCGTCGCGATGGGCGGCTCCGAGATCGTGTACCGCGCTGTCGGCTGCTCGGCGTGCAACAAGAACGGCTATCGCGGCCGCATGGGTGTGTATGAATTGCTCCCCGTCGACGAAGACGTGCGCCAGCTCGTCCTGAAGAACGTCGACTCCGGCACCATCAAGAAGAAGGGCATCGAGAAGGGCATGCTCACGCTGCTCGACGACGCCGCGCTCAAGGTGGCGCAGGGGCAGACGACGATCGCCGAGGTCCTCTCCGTGACTCAGGAGGACATGTAACGCGCCATGCCTGTCTTCGAATACAGAGGCCTCGCGGCCAACGGGAAGTCGGTCACGGCGCTCAAGGAGGCAGACTCTCCGAAGGCGCTGCGGGCTGCGTTGCGCAAAGACGGCGTCTTCCTCACCGAGGTCGTGGGTCAGGCCGAGGCGGGGCTCAAGCCGGGCAAGAGCGCAAAGGCCGCGGCGTCTCAGGCGCTCTCGACCGACATCAACCTGCGCCGGCTCGCGCGCGGGCGCATCAACACCGACGACATCGCGATCATGACGCGGCAGCTCGCTACGCTCCTCGGCGCCGGCGTCACGCTCGTCGAGGCCCTGTCGGCGATGGTCGATCAGGTCGAGAAGGAGCAGCTCAAGCGCATCCTCTCCGAGGTGAAGCAGAAGGTGAACGAGGGCAACTCGCTCGCCGACGCGCTGAGCGCTCACGGCAAGGTGTTCGGCAACCTGTTCATCAACATGATTCGTGCTGGTGAGTCGTCGGGCGCGCTCGACTCGGTGTTGCTGCGATTGGCGGAGTTCACCGAGGGCCAGGCGCGGCTGCGGCAGAAGCTCGTCGGCACGATGATCTACCCGCTCATCATGATGGTCGTCGGCGGCGGCGTGTTGATCATGCTGATGACCGTCGTCGTGCCGAAGGTGACGAAGATCTTCGACGACATGAAGGTCACGCTGCCGTGGACGACGCGGCTGCTCATCTTCACGTCGAACTTCCTGCAGGATTATTGGTTCGTCGTAATCCCGCTCATGATCGCCACCGCGATCTTCTTCTTCCAGTGGACCCGCAGCGCCAAGGGCAAGCCGGTGTGGGACAAGCTGGTGCTCAAGGTGCCGGTGTTCGGGCCGCTGGTGCGCATGTTGTCGGTCGCGCGCTTCACCCGCACCCTCGCGACGCTGCTGAAGTCAGGTGTGCCGCTGCTGACCGCGATGGAGATCGTCAAGAACGTCGTCACCAACACGGTGATGAGCGACGTCATCGACAAGGCCCGCGACTCGATTCGGGAAGGCGAGAGCATCGCCAACCCGCTCAAACGCTCGGGCGAGTTCCCGCCGCTCGTGTACCACATGGTGTCGATCGGCGAGCGCTCGGGCCAGCTCGAGGACATGCTCCTCAACGTCGCCGACAGCTATGAGTCGCAGGTGAACGTACGCATCGGCGCGCTCACCTCACTGCTCGAGCCGCTGATGATCGTGAGCATGGGTGCAGTGATTGCATTCGTCGCGTTCTCGATTCTCATGCCGATTCTGCAAATGAATTCGATGGTGCGGTGAGGTGTTCAAACCCATGAACGTGAACTCGACCCTCCAGACTGACGTGCGGCCGGCCTCGGAGCGATGGCTCTGCCGTGTGATGACCGCAGGTCTGATCGCCCTCGCTGTCGGCCTCGTGGCCGTCGGCTTCTCTTTGTACGTGTGAAAGGAAACACCAGCATGCTCCGCACCGCCCTCACCCGCCGCCGCCAGAACCGCGCCCGCGGCATGACGCTCATCGAGATCATCGTCGTCATCACCATTCTCTCGCTGCTCATGGCCGCCGTCGGCGTCGCCGTGATTCCCCAGCTCGAGCAGGCCAAGGTCGACCGCGCGAAGATGGACATCGGCAACATCCAGAACGCGCTGAAGACGTACTACGCGAAGAAGGGCAACTACCCGGACACGGGCCTCGGCCTGAAGGCGCTCGTCGACGCGCAGATCCTCGAGCGCGCGCCGCTCGACCCCTGGGACACCGAGTACGTCTACATGAAGGAAGGCTCGACGCCGGTCATCATCTCGTACGGCAAGGACAAGGCGCCGGGCGGCACCGAGACCGACGCCGACATCTCGTCGAAAGAGCTGGGCCAGAAGAAAGCGCAGTGAGCTGACATGACGACTCCGAACCCACACAAGCGAGAGACGACGACCGGGCTCGGGCCCGTCGCGATCGCCGTGGGCGTCGGAGCGTCGGCGCTGGTGTGGCTGGCTCTCGACGCGCTCAAGAGGTTCCTCTGATGCGCGCGGCCCGTCAGCGGCGCGGCGTCACCTTGATCGAGCTCGTCGTCGCGCTCGGCATCGTCGTCGTCCTGTTCGCCGCCGTCATCTACGGCGTCGGCGCCCTCACCGGCGCGCGGGCGAAGGAGTCGAGCGCCGAGCTCGCCGGCACCATTCGCGCCCTCTACGACTCGGCCGCGTTGTCTGGGAAGACGTGCCGGCTGGTGTTCGAGCTGCCCGCGAAGGACAGCGAAGACGCGACGGTGAAGTACCACGCCGAGTGCGCGAAGGGCGGCATCACCGCCGGCGCCAATCGTGAAGACGAGCAGCGCGCCGCGGCCAAGACAGACAAGAAGAAGCGCGACGACTCGAGCGACACCCGCTTCCGCTCCTTCTCGTCTGACGACCAGGGCCCGAACCTGCAGGAGTTGATGGCGCGCGAGCAGACCCGCGTCGAGGACTCGGCGAAGTTCGCGGCGTTCGCCTCGGAAGACGTGGTCGAGCGCTCCTTGCCCAGCGGCGTGCAGGTCGAGGTGTGGACCTCGAAGCTCAAGACGCCCGTGAAGTCTGGCGTCGCGTATCTGTATTTCTTTCCGCAGGGCTTCACCGAGCGCGCACAGATCTACGTTCGCCAGGGCAAGAACGTGTGGACGCTCGCCGTGTCTCCGCTCACTGGCAAGACGGTGATTCACGCCGACGCGCTGGAGCTGCCCCGCACATGAACCGGCGCGCCTTCACGCTGCTCGAGACGGTCGTCGCCATGTCGATTCTGGCGGTGTCGCTGATGGCGATCCTCGACATCAACTCGACCGCCATCGCCGCGCACATCTACTCGCGCAAGCTGACCGTCGCGACGCTGCTGGCCCGCTCGAAGATGACGGACATCGAGCAGAAGCTCTACGACGAGCCGCTGCCGGCCGATGACGACGAAGACGCGGGCGACTTCAGCCAGGAGGGATGGCCCTCGTACAAGTGGCGCGCGAAGATCATCGCGCCGCGCACCAACGGCCTCACGCCCGAGCAGATGTTCAGCGCGCTGTTCAATCTGCCGCTTGGCGGCGGCGACGGCAAAGACGGCGCGGCGAGCCCGCTGGCGGCGCTGTTTGGTTCCGGTGGAGCGCCCGGAGGCGCCGCAGGACTCGCGGGCGCTGCTGCGGCCCTCGGCGGTGGTGGAGCTCCCGGCGGCGGTGGTGGTCTCGGCGGCCTGATGGGCGCGCTCGGCGGCGCCAACCCGCTCACCGCGCAGTTCCAACAGATGGTCGACACGCTCCAGAAGTCGGTGCGTGAAGTGCACCTCACGGTGACGTGGAAGGAAGGCAAGCTCACCGAGAGCATCGACCTCGTCACTCACGTCGTGTCACTCGGGCCTGGCTCCGATCGAAACGGTGGCGCAGCAGCGGTGGCCGGCGCTCCCGCGGGCGCTGCGGCCGAGGCCTATGTCGATGCCAACACCGGCCAGCCGGTCGCGAATGCGCAGCCCGGCCCCAACGGCCAGATGATCAACCCCGCGACGAACCAGCCCGTCATCACCGCGGCGCAGTTCGCTCAGCAGCGCGGAGGCGCAGGCCTGCAGAACGCCCTCCCCGGCCTGCGCACCATCGCGCCCGGCATCGTTCCGCAGGGCATCGGCAACGTCATCAAGGCTGGCGGCTTCCGATGAGGAAGACGCGCGCGCGTGGCTTCACGTTGATCGAGGTCATCACGGCCATCGGCATCACCGCGTTCATCGGCGTCGTCATCGGTGTCACTTTCAGCACCACCATCGCCAACAAAGACGTCATCGAAGGTCAGGCAGAGCGCTACCGCATGCTTCGCGCGGCGATGAGCCGCATGTCGCGAGAGATCGGCGCGGCGTACGTGAGCGATCGGTACGACTCCAAGCGCTACCGCGACGCCTTCGACCGCCCGACCAACTTCGTGGGCACGCGCGAGAAGCTGATGTTCACCTCGCTCGCCCACCAGCGCCTCTACGCCGACGCCAAAGAGAGCGACCAGATGGTGGTCGAGTACCAGGTCAAGCGCTCACCCGACCCGAAGGCGAAGGACCGGCAGGACCTGCTGCGCCGCGAGAAGACGATCCTCGAAGAACGTATGGAGCGCGGCGGCACCGAAGACATCCTCTTCGAGGGCATCAAGAAGCTCGAGTTCCAGTATTGGAATAGCGAACGCAAGCAGTGGGAAGACGAGTGGGACACGCGGCGCAGCGAGCGGCGTACCATTCTGCCCACGCGGGTGAAGATGACCATCATTGCCGTCGACGAGAATGGCAAAGACGTGAAGTACGTCAGCCAGACGCGCGTGATGCTCAACACCGAGTTCCCGAGGTTCCAGTGAGAGCCGGGCACGCGTCACGTCAGCGTCGGCTGCGTCGACCCGTGGTGATCTCGGCTCCGAAGGCGCCCTCGCGTCGTCGTCGCGGAGAGCGCGGCGTGGCGCTGCTGCTCGTGCTCGTCGGCATCGCCGTGCTCGCGCTGGTGGCCAACGAGGTTCGCTACAACTCGATGGTCGAACTGCGGCTGGCGACCAACCAGCGTGACGAGCTGCGCGCAACGTACCTGGCGCGCTCGGGCATCGCGATGTCGCGGCTCATTCTTCGCTACCAGAAGCAGATGGATGCGATGCCCATTCCGAACTTCAGCGGCATGCTGCAGGGCATCCTCGGGAGCAACCCGGCGCTCGCGGGGCTCCTCGGTGGCGCTGGCGGCGCGGGTGGGCTCGGAGCACTGGCGGGCGCGCTCGGTGGTGCTGGCGGGCTCCCTGGAGGCCTTCCCGGCGCTCCCAGTGGCGCCGGCGGCATGAGCACCGCCAGCATTCAGCTGTGGCGTATGGCGAAGATCGACTGCCACATGCTCGAGGGCATGGTGCCCGAGGTGACCGAGAAGGGCGGGCTCGCGCCGGTCGCGAAGAACAAGAAGTTCGAGTTCGACGACGAGAACCCCGAGCTCGGCAAAGAGATGCAGGCCAAGAAGTTCGGCTCGTTCACCGGCTGCTTCGACACCGTCATCAGCGACGAAGAAGAGCGCATCAACCTGAACAAGCTCGACGGCACGATGCTGGTCGCCGTCGTCGTCGCCAACCAACTCGTCGCGACGCTCAACGACAAACGCTACGAGTTCCTCTTCGAGAAGGAAGACGCGAACCGCCTCAAGATCCCCGCGAACGAGATCATCCTCGGCATGAAGGACTGGATCGACGAGGACGAGAGCGGCTCGAGCCTGAACCTCACCGGCCAGGGCGAGCCGTTCATGCGCGGCTTCTCTGACGAGAACGGCGGCTATTCGAACTACGAGACCCGGTACAAAGCCAAGAACGCGCGCTTCGACAGCCTCGACGAGGTGTTCATGGTTCACGGCGTGAACGACCGCGTGATGGCTGCCTTCAAAGACAAGTTCACCGTCTACCCAGACATGAACGCGCGGCTGAACATCAACACCGACGATCCCGTGATGCTCGAGATCGCCATCCGCTCCATCGTCAACCCGATCCCCATCGATCCACGGCTCAACGACCCGATCTTCATCGACACCGTCATCAAGCGCATTCGCGCCGCGCGGCTCTTCGCGATGTTCGGCATGAGCGTCGTCGACTTCGCGAACATCGTCGCGTCGGCGGGCCTCACGGTGAACCCGACCATTCTGAACAACCCGCAGAACCAGCGCTTCATCGGTGACAAGAGCTCGACCTATCGCCTCTCGGTGACAGGCTCGGCTGGCGACGTCACCCGCACCATCACGGCGATCGTTCGCCTCGACGACGGCCTCGGCCGGCTCGTCTACTGGAGAGAGGAGTAACCATGGCCCGCGTCCTCGGCCTCGACCTCGGCAGCTACTCGGTGAAGGCCGTGCTCCTCGAGACCACCATGCGTGGTTTTCAGGTGAAGGCCTACGCCACCGCGCCCGTCGCGGCGGAAGGTGAACGGCTGCCGCGCCTCGAAGCAGCGATTCAACAACTCCTCGCATCGGGCCCGCTCACGGCGGACTCGGTGACGGTGGCGGTGCCGGGCGTCTCGATGGCGACCCACACGCTCGCCCTGCCCTTCAACGACCCCAAGAAGGTCGAGGCCGCGCTCGCCGGAGAGGTCGCCGATCAGCTGCCGTTCGATCTCGACGAAGCCGTCTACGACTACCAGGCGAACGACACGAAGGTCGGCGACGTCAAAGGCGCCCAGGTGCTCGTCGGCGTGTTGAAGCGGAGCGAGCTGAGCGGGCTGCTCGAGTCGCTCAAGAAGTCGAAGCTCGACCCTCGCGTCGTCACGCACTCCGGGCTCACGTACCAGAACGTGCTCAACACGCTGCCGCCGACGGGAGACGAAGAAGGCGTGGCGGTGGTCGACCTCGGGCACGAGCGCATCAGCCTCGCGATCGGCAAGGCCGGCGGTCCGGTCGACTTCGCGCGCATGTTCATGGGCGGCGGGCTCGCGCTCAGCAAGGCGCTCTCGACCGAGTTCAAGATTCCGCTCGCCGAGGCGCAGACGTGGAAAGAGAACCACGGCGCGGTGGGCGAGGAGATCGTCGGCCCCGACGCCGAGCGAGCCGCAGGCGCGTTCCTGCGGGCGCTCCAGCCGGTCATTCGTGAGCTGCGCTCGAGCATCAAGTCGTACTCGGCGCGCATGAAGCGGCCGGTCACGAGGATCATGCTCTGCGGTGGTACGGCGAAGCTGCTCGGCCTCGCCGGTCAGCTCGAGAAAGACCTCGGCATCGCGACCTCGATGGTGACGCTGCCAGCTGATGCTCAAGGCGCGATGGGGCTCAACGCAGGCCCCGAGGCCGTGCAGGCCTGGGCGCTCGCGCTCCGTGGCCAGGCGACGGGCGCCAAGGCCCCGCGGTTCAACCTTCGCCGTGGCGAGTTCGCCTTCAAGAGCGACTTCGACTTCGCCAAGGACAAGCTCGGGCAGATCGCGGCCTTCGCGGTGGTGCACTTCGTGCTGCTCATCGCGTCGGGCATCGCGCGAAACACGATTCTGGAGCGCCGCGAGAAGGTGGTCGATCAGGTCCTCTGCGACGTCACCACCAAGATCCTCGGCAAGTGCGAGAAGAACTTCGACATCGCGCTCAACCTGCTCGAGGGCAAAGAGAGCCCTGCCGCGGGCGTGCCCAAGCGCACCGCCGTGTCGCTGCTCGCCGAGGTGTCGCAGCGCATTCCCGCCGACTCGCCCGTCACCATCGAGCGCGTCACGGTCGATCTCGATCGCATCGAGCTGGTCTGCCAGGCGCCGAGCGTGAAGCAGATGGAGGACGTGATCGCCGCGCTGAAGACCTACAAGTGCTTCAAGGAGATCAGCGAAGGCAAGGTCGAGAAGTCGAAGGACGGCACCAAGGTCGGCTTCCGCCTCGACGTGAAGGTCGAGTGCCCCGACGAGAGCAACGCGGGGCAGGGGTGATTCGCCATGGCTGACATCGCAACCACGATTCAGAGTTCCTTCGCCACGCTCTCGGCCCGTGAGCGGCGCCTGGTGATGGCGGCCGGCTTCGCCGTGTCGGTCTTCATCGTCTTCATGGTGACGTTCAGCTTCTCGAACAAGGCCACCGCGATTCGCAACCGCACCACGCAGAAGATCGAGAAGCTGTCGAAGGTGCAGGACCTGGCGGCCAGCTACAACCAGTCACGCGCCCAGCGGGAGATGGCCGAGCGGCAGCTCGCCGCGTCGAACATTCGCCTCTCGTCGTACCTGGAAGACATCGCCAAGCAGAAGGGCGTCGATCTGCCCACCATCAACCCGAAGGCCGACGTCCAGCTCGAGGGCACGAAGATCGTCGAGAGCTCGGTCGAGGTGAACCTCTCCGACGTGAAGCTCAACCGGCTGCTCGAGTTCCTGGCGGCCGTCGAGGGTGGCCAGGGCGTGGTGAAGGTGAAGTACATGCGGCTCGAGCCCCGCGTCTCGAGCGAGAGCATCACGGCGTGGCTGCAGATCGCCACCTACCACCTGAAGAACTGACCCATCGCCATGGCCTCTTCGAAGCTCAAAGTCGTTCGCAAGGTGTTCGCGTACACGGGGTTCTTCTTCCTCGCGGTGCTCATCGCGTTCTTCCTGACGTTCCCCTACGACGCGCTGAAGGACCGCGTGCGCCTCGAGGCGGATCGCGCCGGCTACTTCACGCGCATCAACTCGATGGGCCCCGGCTTCTTCGGCATTCGCGCGAAGGGCATCGAGCTGAGCAAGAAGGTGGACACCGACCCGCCGCCCGCGCCGCTCAAGATCGACTCGGTGTCCGGAGGACCCACGTTGTTTCCTCCCGGCGTCGGCGTGACCGCGAAGCTGTTCGGCGGCTCCGTGGCGGTGAGGGTGTCGGGGTTCTCGAACATCAGGGTGCGCGTCGACGCCGAGGATCTCAACCTGGCGAGCCCCGACTTGAAGGAGTTCTCGGGCATCGACTTCGCGGGAATGGTCGAGGCGCACGTCGATCTCTCGCTGCCCCGCGTGGCGGTTGGCCCAGGCCCCGCGGAGCCCGATCTCGGTCAGGCCACGGGGACGATCTCGATCGACGCGAAGCAGCTCGCCATCAACGGCGGCTCGATGTCGATGGTGATTCCCCAGTTCGGGCCTGAGCCGACGCCGCTCGATCTGCCGAAGATCGTGGTGGGCGATCTGAGCGGCAAGCTCAAGTTCGAGAAGGGCGCGGGCACCATCGAGAAGTTCGAGGCGAAGTCGGCTGACCTCGAGCTCCAGGCGACGGGCACGCTGAAGCTGGCCAAGCGCCTCGAGTACGCCGAGCCGGGCATCGAGCTGCGCTTCAAGCCAGACCCGGAGTTCCAGAAGCGCCTCGGCCTCATCGGCAGCGCGCTGTCGATGGTGGGTCCCGACCCGAAAGATCCGTCGTGGCGTATGGGCCGGCTGACCGGTTACCTGGGCCGCCCGAACTTCCGCTGAGCGTCCTCCGTGGCGAGCCGTCGTCGCGCAGCCGGGCCTCCGAAGTCGATGACCTCGGAGAAGGCGCGCGCGGCGTGGTGGTTGAAGCACGCCGAGGCCGGCGACGGCGTCGCGATGGTCGAGGTCGCCGAGCGCTTCGAGCGTGGCGCCGGCGTCGTGAAGAGCCAGGAGACCGCGCTCCACTGGTACCGCAAGGCGACCCGCGCTGGCGTGACGTTGGCCCCGGCGCTCGTCGGGGAAACCGTCTTCGAGGCCGACCCGGTCGCCGGCATCGTGTGGCTGATGCTCGGCTTCGAGCGCGCGCCGTCGGGTGATGACGCGAACGCGGTGATGGCGTCGTCGCTGACGATCTACGAGCCGCGCTTGAGCGACGAGGCGGTTCAGGCCGCGCAGGTGTGGGCCGACGTTTGCCGGGAGCGCGCCGGCTGGCCTGACGACGTGCCCGCGACGCATGGCCTGAAGGACCCCTTTCGTGCGCGCCCGCCGACCCCTGCCCTGCCGACGCGTGAGCCGCGCACTGCCGACCACTTGATCAAACGAGTGGCGTTCGGGCCGTGGTCGACAGCACTCCCGCCGGCCGCGCAGGTCGAGACGATTCACGCCGGGCAACACCTGCGCGCGACGTGGGGAGGCGCGTACACGCAGCACCTCGTGTGGGCGACGCTCGCGCCGGGCGTCGACATCGAGACGTACGTGAAGCGCTCGGCGAGCTCGACGGCGCGACTGTGGAAGGCCGACGCGAAGGCAGACCGGTTTCTCTTGCGTGGGCTCGACACCAGCTCGTGCATCTTCACGGGGCTCGGGCCCTCAGCCGGGCAGCGGGCGCTCAAGCGCTTCGTCACCAGAGGCGATCAGGTCGCGGTGCTGACGGCTGTCGCGGCGGTCGCGGCCTTCGAGGCGAAGCGCGATTCCCTCGAGGCGATCGCCGACGGCGTCTCGATGATCACCGAGAAGGCTTGAGCCGGGCCTCGTACAGCTCGAACTTCGTGAGCTGTCGTTCCTGACGGCACCAGTCGCGGAGCCGCTCGAGGTCGACGTCGTGTGCGTGAGCCCGGTGAACGTGCAGCGCTTGCTCGAGTCCGCTGAGATCGTTCCAGTACAAATAGGAAGCCAGCCGATCTCGGCATGAGTCGAAGGGCGTCAACACGTGCAGAATCTCATCGTCGCGCCTCACCGTGCGCCAGGTCGTGACGAGATCGTCTCCGATCGCGAGCGGGCCCGGCGGGAACTCGAGCGGGAAGGGAGACTGGGGGTGCACGTAGAAGTCCGCCTTGCGACGAAAGCCCAGCGAGCGCAGCGCGGCTTCGCCACCCTTGCCCTGGAACGTCAGAACGAAGTCGATGTCGAGCGACTGGTAGGCGTCGGGGGCGTAGTACGTGGCCGCGCTTCCACCGGTGAGCACCGCGACGAAGCCGGTCCGATCGAGCGCGGTGCAGACCGCGAAGGCAACGTCGCTGAGCGTCGACTCGGACGAGATCACGGCAGCCCCGGCTTGCCTGGCCGACGTGGCCTGCGACGCTTCAACGCCAGCTTCGAGACCAGCTCGGCGTCTTGCTTCGCCATTGCCCACAGCAGCGCGCTCAGCTCCTTCGAGGCGAAGAAGCGAGGGTTCAGCGCGACGAGTCGTGTCCTGCCCACGCTGCGGCTGACGATGACGCCGTCTCGCTCGAAGCTCTCGAGCAAACGCTGCACGGCGAAGAGCCTCAGACCGAGAAGAGCACTGAGCTCGGATGGATACGTCTCCGCCAGCACACGCACCGCAACCAGCACCATCGTCCGGTTTCGGTTGCCGAAGAGCTGCGCCGTGCGTTCAAGAACCACCACAAGAATTGGTCATATCACCAACTATTTTGGTGATTCAATCCACGCCCAAACGCCGTCCTTCCACGCCCCGCGTACCGCGTGCTACCTCCACCGACCTATGGCCGAGCTCCTCTTCCTTCGTCGCGGCGAAGAAGTTCTGCGGTTCACCATCGACAAGCCACGCGTGGTGCTCGGCCGCGGCGAAAAGTGCGACGTCGCCGTGCCTGACCCCGAGGTGTCTCGCCAGCACGTCGCCATCTCGCTCTCGGAGACCGGCGCGGTCGCGGAAGATTTGACGGGCAAAGGCATCGTCGTCGCCGGCAACAAGGTCACCACCGCGCCGCTCGTCGATGGCGCTGACATCGAGCTGGGTCAGTGGCGCGCAATCTTCCGCGCCAAGACGTCGAACGTCGATGACGACGCAGCGACCGAGATCGGCCAGCAGACCGAGATTGCCCAGGTTGGCTCCGATGGTCCGCGCATCACCGCGCAGCTGCGCGTGCGTGGCACGAAGGAGACCGTGCACAAGTTGCAGGTCGACGCCTTCACCATCGGCAAGGACTCGTCGAACGATCTCGTCCTCAACGAGCGCTTCATCTCGAGCCGGCACCTGAAGGTCGCGCGCAAGGACAACCGCTTCCACCTCGTCGATCAGCAGTCGACCAACGGCACGTGGATGGGACCCATTCGCGTCTTCGAGGCCGAGATTCCGCTCTTCTCGACGGTGAAGCTCGGCGAGACCGAGATCGTCTTCGAGCCCACCTCGACCGCAGCGCTGGCGGCAGGCGCAAAGGGTGGCACCGCCTACGAAGGCATGATCGGCCAGGACGGCGCGATGCGCGCACTGTCTGAGATCATCGATCGCGTGGCGCCGTCGACGGCGGCGGTCGCCATCTTCGGCGAGTCGGGCACCGGCAAGGAGCTCGTCGCCCGCGCCGTGCACAACCGCTCCACCCGCGCCGAGAAGGCGTTCATTCCCGTCAACTGCGCCGCCATCTCGAAGGAGCTCATCGAGAGCGAGCTCTTCGGTCACGAGAAGGGCGCCTTCACCGGCGCCGAGAAGGCCCACCGCGGCGCGTTCGAAGAGGCCGACGGCGGCACCCTGTTCCTCGACGAGATCGGCGAGCTGCCCCTCGAGCTGCAGGCGAAGCTGCTGCGCGCGCTCGAGTCGGGAGAGATCAAGCGCGTCGGCGCCGCCCGCCCGATGAACGTCGACGTGCGCATCGTCGCCGCCACCAACCGCGACCTGCTCGAAGAGTCGCGCAAGGGCCGCTTCCGCGAAGACCTCTACTACCGCCTCTGCGTGGTGCCGCTCTCGCTGCCACCACTGCGCAACCGCAAGGCCGACGTGCCGGCACTCGCCCAGCACTTCTTGAAGCTCTTCTCGCCGAAGGGCCAGAACGTCACCCTCGCGCAGGACGCGGTCGCCAAGCTCTCCAATCACCAGTGGCCCGGCAACGTGCGCGAGCTGCGCAACGTGCTCCACCGCGCGCTGCTGCTTCGACGTGGCCATGCTGTCGAGGCGGGCGACATCACGTTCCAGAACAACACCACGGGCACCACCGGGCCGCTCCCGGCCCCTGCCACGGTGCCAACAGGACCCTCGCCGCTCACCGGGCAGATCTACCAGCCGGGCCGCACGCTCGAGGATCACCTGCAGTCGCTCGAGAAAGAGATCGTCCTCCAGGCGCTCAAGTTCCACGGCAACTCGAAAGAGAAGGCCGGCCGCGAGCTGGGCATCGGGCGCTCGACGATCTTCAAGCGCCTGAAGGACTGGGGCCTCACGACCGGCGACGAGTAGCGCTTCTCTGGCACAGGTGGTGCTCACCACCACGCATGGCCCAGCGAAGACCGCACGAACGTGTCGATGCAGCCGCAGGTTCGTGTCTCCACCGAGGCTGCGCGCCCGCATGGCCGTGGCTTCGCCCGAACGCTGTAACCGCCTGGAACCACACCCTTCCTGACCCATTTAGATCGGCCGCGCGAGAGGGGCGTTGAACGTTCCATGACCGCGCTTCCACCCATTCACGATCTCTACCGCCAGCACCGGCAGCGCGCGCTCGCCGTCGTCCGCCGCATCGTCAAAGACGCCGACGAAGCCGAAGACGTCGTGCAGGACGTGTTCGTGCGCCTCTACTCGAAGGACGTGCACTTCGACGGCAAGGCGGCGTGCACCACCTGGCTGCACCGCATTCTCATCAACTCGTCGATCAACTCGCTGCGCGCTCGCAAACGCCGCGGCAAGCTCGAGACGCCGCTGGGCTTCGTGGAGGACCCCGAGTCGCGCGCGGTCGGCAATGAGCGCCACGCGTTGCTGCTGCAGGCGCTCCAGCATCTGTCGGAGCAGCACCGCCTGGTCGTCACCCTGCGCGACGTGCGCGGCTACTCGTACCCCGACATCGCCCGAATGCTGGGCCTGCCAGAGGGCACCGTGAAGAGCGCGCTCAACCGCGGCCGCACCCGGCTGGCGAAGGTGATGGGCGCGACCGACCCTGACGCCCTCGCCGCCAACGACGACTGACTACTCGTCGCCCTTCTGCCCGATGAACTGATCGCCCTTCTCTTTGAAGAGCACGTTGAAGGTCGTGAGCGAGCCGTAGCAGCGCGTGACGTACTGCTGCATCTCGACCTTCTCGGTGTCGGTGAGCTTGGGGTGCGCGTTGATGCGCTGCTCCAGCGTGCGCAGGCGATCGCGCACCATCACCACCTTGTGAAACAGCGAGTCGATGGGCAGGTCTTTCGACGCGAGCTCGGGGTTTGCCGGCACGAGCTTCACGGTGCCGCCTTCCCACTTCTGAGCGAGCGGAACCTCGACGAGGCCCGAGGCCTCCAGAAACAGCTCCATCAGCTCCTGACGCGTCATGGTGTCTCCTTCGAAGTCGAGCTCGGTGCTCGGGTCGATTTGGTGAACGACGGTAGGGCCCAGCGCGGTCGGACGCGTGGAGCCGGTGCTCGAGCGCACCATGGGCGCGATCGACTTGAGCGCCTTCGGGCGTGACGACTGCGCCGCCGCCTCGTGAGCGATACGCACGGCTTCTCCGCGGGCCGCGAAGACGTTGCAGATGGGCGCCGAGGGCGGAAACAGCGCGCGCTGGGGCTGCACCCGGCACTCACCCACCCACCCCTTCTGGGCGTCGAGCGAGTGCGGCCTCCACAGCTTGCAGTTGCCGCATACCTTCTCGTGCGGCTCGAAGACGGGCGCAGGGGGCTGGTTCTCGGCGTCGGACGACACGGGCCTTCGACTAGCGAAACCCTCGCCGCGACGCCATGGCGACTGCGTGCTGACCATCAGGCGGTGGACGGCGCTTGTCTTTCTCTGGCCCATTCAGTAGTGGCCGCGCCGCCATGGCGAAGATCCCCCTCGAAAAAATCCGCAACATCGGTATCTCGGCCCACATCGACTCGGGCAAGACCACCCTCACCGAACGCATCCTCTATTACACCGGGCGCATCCACGCGATTCACGAAGTCCGCGGCAAGGACGGCGTCGGCGCGAAGATGGACTCGATGGACCTCGAGCGCGAGAAGGGCATCACGATTCAGTCCGCCGCGACGTACTGCGTGTGGAAGGGCTCGATGGAGCAGCTGCCCGAGTACAACATCAACATCATCGACACGCCGGGCCACGTCGACTTCACCATCGAGGTGGAGCGCGCCCTTCGCGTGCTCGACGGCGCCATTCTCGTGCTCGACTCGGGCAAGGGCGTGCAGTCGCAGTCGATCACGGTCGACCGCCAGATGAAGCGCTACCGCGTTCCGCGCATCGCCTACGTCAACAAGATGGACAACCCGGGCGCGAACTACGAGCGCGTCTCGACGATGCTCAAAGAGAAGCTGGCGCACCACCCGGTCAACCTGCAGGTTCCGATCGGTGCCGAAGACAAGTTCATCGGCATCATCGACGCCATCACCGGCAAGGCGCACTACTTCGACGGCGAGAACGGCGAGAACATCCGCATCGAGGCGCCGCCCGCTGACATGGCCGACCAGGTCAAGGCCGCGCGTGCCGAGATGATCGAGCGCGTCGCCGACGTCGACGAGGTGCTGGCCGAGAAGTTCCTCGCCGAGGAGCCCGTGTCGGACGACGAGCTGCGCGCCGCCATTCGCCGCGCCACCCTCGCGCTCAAGATGACGCCGGTGATGTGTGGCTCTGCCTTCCGCAACAAGGGCGTGCAGCTGCTCCTCGACGCGGTGTGCGCGTACCTGCCGAACCCCGCCGAAGTCGAGAACGTCGCGTTCGACCAGTCGAAGGGCGAAGAGAAGGTCATTCTCGAGTCGACGCCCAACAAGCCCTTCGTCGGCCTCGCGTTCAAGCTCACCCAGGACAAGTTCGGTCAGCTCACCTACATCCGCATCTACCAGGGCAAGATCCAGAACGGCGACACGCTCGTCAACACGTCGAACCAGCTCCGCAAGGCGCGCGTGCCCCGCATGTTCCGCATGCACTCGGACGAGCGTGAAGAGCTCACCGAGGCCGAGGCTGGCGACATCGTGGCCTTCTACGGCCTCGAGTGCTCGTCCGGCGAGACGTTCACCGACGGCAAGCTGAACTACACGCTCACGTCGATGTTCGTGCCCGCCGCCGTCATCTCGCTCGCGATCACCCCGAAGGATCGCGGCACCGAGGTGAACTTCTCGAAGGGCCTCAACCGGTTCACGAAGGAAGACCCGACCTTCCGCGTGCACCAGGATGAAGAGAGCAGCCAGACGATCATCAGCGGCATGGGCGAGCTCCACCTCGAAATCTACATGGAGCGCATGAAGCGCGAGTACGGCTGCGAGGTCATCGCCGGCAAGCCCCAGGTGGCCTACCGCGAGACGATCACCCAGCGCGGCGAGTACGCCTACACGCACAAGAAGCAAACCGGTGGTTCAGGTCAGTTCGCGCGCGTGTGCGGCTACATCGAGCCCCTGCCTGCCGACGCCGTCGAGCTCTTCGAGTTCGTCAACGAGATCGTCGGTGGCTCGATTCCCCGCGAGTTCATTCCGGCCATCGACAAGGGCTTCCAGGAAGCGGTCAAGAAGGGCTCGCTCATCGGCTTCCCCATCGTCGGCATCCGCTGCGTGGTGAACGACGGCCAGTACCACGACGTCGACTCGAGCGAGCAGGCGTTCAAGATCGCCTCCATCATGGGCTTCCGTGAAGCCTACGATCGCGCGAAGCCGGTCGTGCTCGAGCCCATCATGAAGGTCGAGGTCGAGGCACCGATCGACTTCCAGGGCTCGGTCGTCGGCCAGGTCAACCAGCGCCGTGGCGTCATTCAGACCACGACGTCGGCTGAAGGCAACGTCACCGTCATCGCCGAGGTGCCGCTGAACACCATGTTCGGCTACTCGACCGACCTGCGCTCGGCCACGCAGGGCAAGGGCAACTTCACGATGGAGTTCGCCCGCTACGGCATCGTGCCCCGCGGTGAGCAGGAAGAGATGATGAAGAAGCACAAGGAGCGCCTCGCCGCCGAGCAGGCCGCCCGCAAGTAACCAGCGCTTCTGAAGTTCAGGTCGAACGCAGCCGGTCGCTCCCTGAGGAGTGGCCGGCTGTTTCGTTTCGCGCGCTCCACGGGCCGGACCCAGAAATAGCGCTTGCGGGCTCCATCACCACCCGTACATTGCCGCCCTCGCATCAACGAAAGGGCGACTGCCATGGCGTTCAAGACCGTTCCCGAAGTGCTGCTGAACCGGGTGAGCCTGACCCCGAACAACACCGCCTTTTCGTACCCGGCGGGCAGCGGCTGGAAGACCGTGTCGTGGAAGGAGTTCGGCGATCAGGTGAAGCAGATCGCCATGGGCCTCCGCGCGCTCGGCGTGAAGGCGGAGCAGCGCGTCGCGATTCTCTCGGGCACCCGGTACGAGTGGGTGGCGGCCGACCTCGGCATTCTGTGCGCGGCGGGCGCGACCAGCACCATCTACCCGTCGAGCCTCGCAGAAGACTGCTCGTACATCGTGTCCGACTCCGGCACCGTCATCGCCTTCGCCGAGAACGAAGAGCAGGTGAAGAAGCTGATGTCGGTGAAGGCGCAGATGCCCACGCTGCAGAAGATCGTCGTCTTCGACGGCAAGGCCAGCGGCGACGGCTTCGTCATCACGCTCCAGGAACTTCAGGAGCTCGGCAAGCCTTCGACTCAGGCCGAGTTCGAGGCCGTCACGAAAGAAGCGAAGAACGACGGCATCGCGACGCTCATCTACACCTCGGGCACCACCGGGAAGCCCAAGGGCGTGATCCTCACCCACGACTGCTGGGTCTACGAGGGCGAGGCGATCAACGAGATGAAGCTGCTGGTGCCTGAGGACGTGCAGTTCCTCTGGCTGCCGCTCGCGCACTCGTTCGGCAAGGTGCTCGAGTCGGCGCAGCTGGCGATCGGCTTCCACACCGCCATCGACGGCCGCGTGGACAAGATCGTCGAGAACCTCGGGCAGGTGAAGCCGACGTTCGTCGCCGCCGTGCCGCGCATCTTCGAGAAGGTCTACAACAAGGTCGTCGACGGCGCGAAGAAGGGCGGCGGGCTCAAGTACTCCATCTTCAAGTGGTCGATCGAGGTGGGCAAAGAGGTCTCGAAGCTGCGCCAGTCGGGCCAGGAGCCCTCAGGCCTGCTCGCGATGAAGAACGCCATCGCTCAGAAGCTGGTGTTCTCGAAGCTGCAGGACCGCTTCGGTGGCCGCCTGCGCTACTTCGTCTCGGGCTCGGCGCCGCTGTCGCGCGAGATGGCCGAATTCTTCCACGCCTGCAACATCCTCATCCTCGAGGGCTACGGACTGACCGAGTCGAGCGCGGCGTCGTTCGTGAACCGCCCGGTCGGCTTCAAGTTCGGCACCGTCGGCCCGCCGCTTCCCGGCACCACGCTGAAGATCGAGTCCGACGGCGAGATCCTCATCAAGGGCCGCGGCATCATGCGCGGGTACCACAACAAGCCTGAAGAGACGGCGGCTGCCCTGAAGGACGGCTGGCTGCTGACCGGCGACATCGGAGAGCTCGACGAGGCCGGCCGGTTGAAGATCACCGATCGCAAGAAGGACCTGATCAAGACCTCGGGCGGCAAGTACGTCGCGCCGCAGAACCTCGAGGGTAAGTTCAAGCTCGTCTGCCCGTACGCGTCGAACGCCGTCATTCACGGCAACAACCGCAACTTCGTCGTCATGCTCGTCGCGCTCGACCCCGAGGCGATCATGGACTGGGCGAAGACCAACGGCGTCAACGGCGGCTACGAAGAGGTGGTGAAGGACCCCCGCACGCACGCGCTCATCAAGCCGTTCGTGACCGAGATGAACAAGGGCCTCGCCAGCTACGAAGCGGTGAAGAACTTCGCGATTCTGCCGAAGGACCTCACCCTCGACGCGGGCGATCTCACGCCGAGCCTCAAGGTGAAGAGGAAGGCCGTGGAGACCAAGTACAAGGACCTGCTCGAGGGCTTCTACGCGGGCAACGTCGCCGAGGTCTGAGCCTCCTGGAGCATGCGAACGCTCCTGCTGTTCACGCTGACGGCCACTGCCTGTGGGGGCGGTGGCAACAAGACGCTCGAGCTCACGCTGACGATGCCCGACGGCACCGTCACGAAGAAGTCGCTCGGTGGTGACACCGGCTTCTTCTTCGACGGTCAGCAACGGGCGACGGCGTCGTTCCCCGACGTCGCGACCTGGAACAAGGACGTGCCGCTGGGGCTCTCGATGCGGGTGGCTCCGCTGCAACCGGGTCGCTACGGAACCGGCGGCAGCCTGCACCTGGGCGCCGACGCTGCCGCGTCCGCGAAGTCACTCACGCTCGATCTCTCCGTCGACCGGGTCCGATGGCAGAACGAGGGCGCCTTCCCCTTCCGCCTTGAAGGCACCTTCACCGGCACCTCGACCGAGAACCACCGGCTCGAGGGGCGCTTCAGCACCACGATGAATGACTGCTCCGACACAGCGTCCGCCACCGCCGGCTCGTTCCTCTGCGGCCTGCCGTACGTCACGAAGAAGCAGTCGGAGCAGGTGTGGACCATCGACAGCTGGGTCACCGAAGGCGAGTGCCCCGACGCCATCTTCAAGCGCTACGCGGGCGGCATGACGTACACGGTCAACCCGCGTGAGGCCTCGGCGGGTGGGCAGACGACGCTCCAGTGCGTGACGACCGATGCGGCGAGCTTCAAGTCGATCTGCGGTGCGAGCGAAGAGGGCGTTCAGGCCGATGGCTGCAGCTGGGCCATCACCGTGTATTCGACACCGGGCATCGCCTCAGGCGGTCCGCCTCGCATGGCGATCTTCGCCGGGACCACCGGCTCGTGCACGCCGAAGCTGTGCACGCTGTCGCCACGAGCGTTCGTGCACAAGTCAGGCGCCACGGCTCAGGACTGAGCTGCGCTTCGCACCGTGCGGAGAAGACCGCGTCTCCTCAGGCCGATGCAGTGCATGCCGTGCCACGGCTCAGGACTGACTGCGCTTCGCACAGTGCGGAGAAGACCGCGTCTCCTCAGGGCCGACGCCGTGCATGCTGCGCCACGGCTCATGACTGACCTGCGCTTCGCACCGTGCGGAGAAGACAACGTCTCTCAGGGCCGAAGCTGTGACCGCTGTCCACGGGCGTTTCGTGCACCAGTCGGGCGCCACAACGGACCTTCCGACGAAGATCGCGTCACCCGAGGGCGAACGTCTTCGCGAAGAACGCCACGGTCATCACCCACCCGAGCACGACGACGAAGCGCTTCACCACCCGCGCGTCGAAGCGCAGCGCAAAGCGGGCCGCGACGTAGCCGCCGACGGTCGACGCCACCGCCATCGCGAGCGCCTTCGGCCACTCCACGAGCCCCGAGGCGATGAACACCACCGTTGCAGTCAGGTTGATGGCGAGCCCCAACACCGACTTGAGGCCGTTGAGCCGATGCAGATCGCGCCCGCCGCCCAGCAGCGTCAGCGCCGCCAACATCAACAGCCCGATGCCGCCTCCCAGGTAGCCACCGTAGAGGCTGATGGGCACTTGCGCCGCCAGCACCACCCACCGCGGCGTCTCCCCCAGGCTCGACAGCCACGCCCGCAGCCGATCGCCCACCGTGAACAACACGGCCGCGAACAACACGAGAAACGGGACGATTTTCTCGAACGCGTCACTCGGCGTCGCCAGCGCGAGCAGGGCTCCGGCGAGGCCGCCTCCGAGACTGACGACGATGAGCGGGACGAGCGAGCCCCGCTCCTCGTTCATCACCGAGCGATAGCCCCACGCGCTCGCCACCGAACCCGGCCACAGCGCCACGGTACTCGTCGCGTTGGCGGCCAGCGGAGACGTGCCCGTGAAGACGAGCGCCGGGAACGTCAGGAACGTGCCGCCACCTGCGATGGCATTGAGGCCGCCGGCGAGAAACGCCGCGCCGACGAGCAGGCACCACGTGAGCACGCGTGAAGACGTATCACGCGGCCGCCCGGTGCAGCACACTGCCGCCATGCGCCACGTCGCCATCGGAGACCCACAGGCGTCCTTCGAGACGTTCGTTCGAATCCTCGACGGCCACGGGCTGCTCGACGACGAGGGAGCGCTCGCCAGCGACGTGCACCTCGTGTCGATGGGCGATCACTTCGACTACGGCAGGCCGGACCTGCGCGCGCAGGCGACGAAGGCGGGCTCGTCGATTCTCTCGTGGCTCGCTTCGCACCCGCCGGAGCAGGTCACGATTCTGCTCGGCAACCACGATCTCGCGCGCGTGTGCGAGCTCTTCCCCTTCAGCGATCAGTCCTTCATCCTCGCGCACGCCGAGGCACGAGCTCTCTACGAGGCGAAGGCACCGGCCGACGCGTTCCTGAAGAAGTACCCCAGCGTGCCCGACACCGAGTGCCTGGCGCGTGACTACTCGTGCTTCGCCGCCTCGCAGCGCGACCTGGTGACAGAGTTCCTTCGCAACGGGCGGCTGCGCCTCGCCGCGCACCACAAGGGCCTGCTCCTCGTGCACGCGGGAGTGACGACCGATGACTTCGCGCTGGCGGGCATCGACGCGCGCGATGCCGCGTCAGCGAGTGCGGGGCTCAACCGGCTCCTCGACGAACGAATCGCTGCGTGGAGCGACGGCCCACTGCAGCTCGCCCCACTCCACCAGACCGGCAGCCCGTCGACCGGCGAAGGCCGCGGCGTGCTGTACCACCGCCCGTGCGACCCCTCGACGCAGCCGCCCTCACGCCTCGATGGACCGCCGCGACGCCGCTTCGATCCGCGCACGCTCCCGGCGGCGTTCCCTCAGGCCATCGGGCACATCAGAGACAACAAGTGCCGCGAGCTGATGCCGCACTGGAGCCCGCCCGGTTCCGCCGTCGATGGTCCGCTGCGCTCCCTCGTCGTCGACGAAGATCGCGTCAGCTACGTGGTCGGCTGCCGGGCTGACGCGCGCCTCTTCTTCACCGACGCCGGCATGTCGCACGCGAACCCTGATCGGTACGAGCTGTTCGATCTCGACACGCGAGCCCCACTACAGCGTCCCGACGAGTGAGCGTCAGAGGTCGACGCGGGTGATCAGCGGCACATGATCGGACAGGCCGTGGAAGGGGCTCTTCCCATCGCCGAAGGCGCAGGTGTCCTGCATGTCGGCGAACTCGACCTTGCTCCCGAAGATGTGATCGAGGTGCATGCGCAGCTTCATGAAGCCCGCGGTGGAGAACGAGTTCGTTCGGCTCGGGTCGATCAGCTTCAGTGACTCCTGCGCGCCCCGGAGGTTGGCGTCGCCCGTGAGGAGTTTGTAGACGGGCGTCGCGGGCGCAGAGTTGAAGTCCCCGACGATCAGGTACGGCTCGCTGCGCGAGACGTGCTGCGCGTACTCGGCGACGGCCTTCGCCTCGGTCAACTGGTTCGCGCCATGGCCCATCTTCGCCTTCTGGCTCCAGAACTCTTTCGCCCACGGCGTCGGCAGCGACAGGTGCGTGTTGAAGAGGTGAAACGGCCGGCCCTTCTGGTCCTCGAGGTGCAGGTGGGCGGCGATGCGCGTTTGCTTCACACGCTTGAGGCGCTCGGAGCCCCGATGGGTGATGTCGAACGGCAGATCGGAGTTGCCCTTGAGGACGTTCGTCGTCTGCTGGTTGACGAGCATGGCGAGGCCCGTCGTGTAGACCTTGAGCGGGCCGACCCCGTACACGTGCGCGGGGAAGTAGAACGCGCGATACGGCATCGCCACGCCGCGCCGCTGGAGCGACGACTCGAGGTGACGAAGAAACGCCTCGAGCTGCGTCTCCGAGGGGTGCCCTCCGCGGTGCGCGGCCGACGACCGAATCGACTTCGTCTCGACCTCTTGCAGCGCCACCACGTCAGCCAGCGGCGTCAGCCCGGCGATGGCGTCGGCGATGCCCTGCTTCGAGCCCGCCGTGCTCGCCAGCCCCTTGAGCGCGTGCCCGAAGTACCGAACGTTGTAGCTGACGATGCGCATGGCGTTCCTTCAGTCTAACGCCGTGGCCAGCGACCGCTGAGTCTTGCTTCGAGTGCCAGCCCTTCGAGCCAGCCCGGACCATCGGGAACGAAGCGCTCTGGTGCCGACAGCACGAGGGCCTCGAGGGCCGTCACCTCGGCGTCCGCGAGGGCGTCATCGACCGCGACGCCGCGAGGCCCGGGAGTGGACGACGGCACTTCGACCGTGAGCCCCGCCGCCTTCGCGAACGACGCGAGCAGCAGCCGGCGCAGCCCCTGCTTCGCCAGCGCATCGGCGTCGGGAAGCGCCTGGAGCGCGCGCATCGTCTCGCCATGCGCGTCCATCAGCCTTCGACGCCGCACGAATGAGCTGAACGTCGCCACCCGCGCGGCGCGTGGAGGCCGGCGTGCCAACGTCGTTGCAGTCTGGAGCGCCAGCACGGCGTCACGCGCCTTCTGATCGACCACGTTCGAGCGCAGCCACGCCAGGACTTCGGCGCGTCGCATCTCGGACCACCTCGGTGTCGCGTGCACCAGCGCTCGCCACGTTCGCTGCTTGTAGAAGACGCCACGCGCATGCGCGACGAACGCGGAAGCCTCGCGCCGGGTCAGCACGCGCTGTCGAGCAGCCTCGGCGAGCGTGGCCTCGACGTTCACGAGCGGCACGGTGAGCGCCTGGTACTTCGAGTCGGCGTCCCCATGCAGCAACACCACGTCGGCGTCGTCGGTGCGGGCTCCCGAGACGTAGTCGCCGGCGATGCGCCCGACCGGCAGCATGCCCTCGGCGTGCAATTCGGCGGCACGCAGAGCGCCCATGCTCGAGGCGCCGATGACGTGCACTCCACTCGCGAGGGCCGCGCGCAGCTCGTGGTGCCAGACCGACGGCACCGCTTCGAACACGCCGTCGATGAGGACGATCACCTTCGGTCGAGACGGCAGCACGCGGAAGACATCACCTTGTCGCGCGGGCGGCAGATAGCGGGCACGCAGCGTCTTCCGCGCAGTCGCCAGCGGGAGCGTCGGTCCGAGGAACACCACCACGTCACGTGCGCTCATCGCAGCAGCTCCGATTCGTCGAGGCCCAGACCGATGGCCTTCACCACGTGCAGCGGCCGTGCGACGACGCGCGACGACACCGGCCCCGTCAGGTGGGCATGCGCACTCATCGCAACAGCTCCGATTCGTCGAGGCCCAGCCCAATCGCCTTCACCACGTGAAGCGGCGCGACGGCGGTCGTGACGGCGACGACACGCGACGACACCGCGACGGGCCAGCCCTTCACCGGACGAGCCGACGGGAGCTGCAACGGCGTCATCCGCTCGAAAGAGGCCAGGAGCGAGGCGCCCTGCTCCCGCACGCCGGTCGCGACATCGTCACGCGCGCCGTGAATCTCGGTGAGCCGTGACTGCGCGGCTTCGAGGAGGGCGGCGGTGAGCGCCTCGTCGGGCGTCCGTCGGCACGCGTAGCCAGCCGTCAACGGAACCGACGACTCGTCGCGATCGAAGAGCAACACGCCCGCGAGCGGCAGGGGCTCGAACGCGAGCAGACACGGCACGACGGTGAAACCTCGGACTTTGAGCTGCGTCACCAGCCGGGGAGCCCACGACACCAACGTGCGCTCGAGCACGCCCCGGGTCCACCCTCGGGGAATTGCCTGTGCGAGGACGTGCCGCTCCCAGACTTCCAGCACCGCATGCTCGAGCGCACGCGCGTGCGTGTGATGTGCGCCAAAGCCGTTGCTCGACCACGACGTCGTCGACGGCCCGAGCCAGGTCGTGCCTCTCGGCGGGCAGAACACGCGCTCGGCCGCGACCCAGACGTTCGCGCCGTCAGAGAGCCGGGCGCCACGAATCCACGCGCGCCGCAGCCCGTCGTCGTCGAGCACGAGCCCCTCGAGTTCATCGCCTCGCGCGAACGTCAGCCGCGACAGGTCAGGCCGCTCGGCCGCGAGCAACTCGGCCGCCTCACCGAGCGCGCTCCACTGCGCGTCGCTCCGAGTCTTCCCCTTCCCCTGCGTCACCTGAAGGACGTGACCAGTCGGGCGGACCGCCGCCATCACCTCGACGCCGCACCGGTCCATCGTGGTGACGCGCGCGAGCCGTGAGACGCCGAGCGCGGAAAGCAGAGACGCAGGAGGGCCTGAAGACATCGACGCCATCGTGCCACGCGAACGCCGCCGGTCTTCCCCTTTCGCCCCCGAGGTCACGGCCCTGAGGGGCAGGTACCTTCGCCGGTGATGCGGACCAATCCATTGGGCAACGGGATCTGCGTCGGGTCTCCGGGACCTGCCCACGCCGGCAGCTGCGCGGGAAGCGTCGCGAAGGTGTTGCCCACCGACCAGTCGTGGTCGCCGACGTAGCTGCTGGCGAGCCCGTTCAACATCGTCTGCGAGTTCACCGCGCTGCCGCCTCCGAAGAAGCGGTTGTTGCGCAGGCGGGAAAACTGAACATCGGGCGCTGCGATCTCAGGCCCGAACCCGCAGCCGGGCGCGGTGTAGCTGTAGATGTCGTTGCCCTCGAGGATCGCGCCATCGCCTCGAAACGGGCCGTTGTTGAGGTTGCTCCACAGCCACGCGGTACGGCCCTCGGCCACTCCGACGAAGACGCTCCGAGTGACGTAGAGCAGCTCTGCGGGGCCGTCGACCGATTGCGCGCGCAAGTTGTGGTACCGCGTTCCCTGCACTCGCGAGTCGACGATCGTCATGGGGCCCGCGGTGTTGCGAATGCCCCAACCCTCGACGAAGCCGGTCGCCGCGCGGGTGGCGCCGCCGTGGAAGAAGTTCGTGTTCGCGATGACGAGGTGCGACGCCGAGCCGAGCCACGTGTACCCGGCGGCGATCACCCTGCAGTGGAGCACCGCCATGCGCGAGACCGACCCGACGCGAAAGGCCTGGTTCTCTTCTGCAGGGTTCCCGAAGTTCGCCGCACCGTTCAGGTCGACCCCATCGACGATGACGTCAGTCACCCCGTCGCGAAGCCGCAGCTGCCCGAGACGCCCGCCAGAACGCTGACCCGGCGTGGGGCCTCTGACGCGTATGCGCGAGACCATCGGGTTCGAGAAGGTGCCGATCTCGAGGTGGCCGATCGAGACCTGCGGCTCGAGGATGACGTCGATGTCGTTCGCAGCGATCGCGACGCCGTTCGTCCAGCTCGCCGTCACGCGTACCTGGGTGCCTGCGACCTGCGCCTCGGTGTTGAAGGCGGCTGGCGTCGAGACGCTGACCATTCTCGTCGTCACTGGGGCCGCCGGAGCCTGGAGCGTGACCCGGGCTCCCCACGGGCCGGCCGCGGTGTGCCAGGGAATCGCCGTGAGGTTGAGCGAAGGGTACCAGGGGTACGCGCCACCGTCGGTCGCGCTGGAACCGCCAGCAGTCCCGCCTGCGGTGTTGCCGCCTGCGGTGTTGCCTCCTGCGACGTTGCCACCTGCGGCGTTCCCGCCTGCGACGTTGCCACCTGCGACGTTGCCACCTGCGGCGTTCCCTCCCGCGGCGCTGCCTGCATCGGCGGCTGGTGTCGGCCCACCGCACGCGGCGAGAAGAAGAACGAGCACCGCAACGATTGGGAACCGGAGCATCATGCGAGCCTACAAAAGCGGGGGCATGTCGTGCGAGGGAGGCACCTCAGCTCGACACCAGACTCCGAAAGCAGTGTGGCGCGAATGGGCAAGCCTCTCGTGATCCGACTTCTCACCTCCCTTTTGCTGGCCGCCCTCACCTCGTGCGGCAGAACCGAGCCGCTCGTCGAGACCATCGCCCTCGTGCTCGACGCAGGGAGCGCCGATGCCGGGCGAGCTGACGCGGGCACCACCGATGCGGGCCGTGACGCAGGGCTCGTCGACGCAGGTATTCCCACCTCGTGCGCCAATGCGCCGGGGCCGCAGACCGCCCAACGGTGTTCGCAGAAGCTCCGCTTCCTCTCCGTCTCGCGATCGATGCCGAGCTGCTTCGTCGACGTGCGCATGAACGTCGGTGACGAAGGCGTGCTCGAGTGGGACTGCGGAACGACGATGGGCCGCGCCGAAGTCCGGTTCCCGCGCGCGCGCTTCACAGGCGTCGTGAGTGGCGACCTCCTCGAGGTCTGCTTCGGCTCCGAGTTCGACTGGACCGATGGCTGTCGTTGGACGTCGGCGCAGGCCCTTCGCGGCACCCTGACGGCTGGCGCCATTTTTCGACTCACCTATTCCGAGGCCCCACTGCCGGGCCAGCGCGGCTGCGTCGTTCCCTGCTCGGCGTCGGGCGAGGTGCTCAACCTTGGGCCCTGACACACCACCTCAGCGTTCGCGAGAGACCGGCATCACCGTCGTAGCCGCGGCGGCCTCCTGTTGGGGCACCTGGCCGCTCTTCGTTCGCCACGGCGGTCAAACGGGGCTCGTCGTCGGCTTCCTCACGATGGCGGTGATGGCGCTGCCGGCGCTCCTGCTCGTTCGCCGGCTCCGCTTCGACGACAAGGGTGCGCTGGTGGCATTGCTCGTCGTGGGTGTCGCCGACGCGGCCAACGTCGCGCTGTACTTCTCGGCGCTGGAGCAAGGGCCCGTGGTCGTCGCGGTGTTGACGCACTACCTGGCGCCGCTGTTGGTCGCCCTCACCGCTCCGTTGCTGCTGAAGGAGCGCCGCTCACGCCGAGCGCTCTGGGCGCTGCCGATCATCCTCTTCGGCCTGTGGCTCGTGTTGCCGGGCGCGGACCAGCCGGGCTCTGCGTGGAACGCGGGGCTGCTCGGGAGCGCCTCAGCGCTGTTCTACGCCGCGATGGTGCTGGCCAGTCGGCGCGCTGCGGTCTCGTTCACTCCTCTCGCGGTGACGTCGTTCCACGCGGTCGTGTCGGCGGCCCTGCTCCTCATCGTCTTTCGGGAACGCGCCGTGCCCACGCAGCTCGATGGCGGCGTCGCGCTGCTGCTGGTTGGCGCCACCCTCAATGGCCTGGTGGGGTCCTTCCTCTTCAACTTCGGGCTGCCCCGCATCGGCGCGCAGCTGACCGGCGTGCTCACCTACCTCGAGCCCGTCGTCGCGGCCGTGCTGGGCGTCCTGGTGCTCCACGAGGCCGCGACCGTGTCGAGCGCCGTTGGCCTGTTGGTGATGATCAGCGCCGGCGCCTGGATCGCCGTCGAGCGGTGAGCGTCAGGGCGCGGGCTGCGGCTGCGCGGCCGGATCGGTCGCCGGTGTCGACTCCCCCGTCGGCGCCGCGTCCACCGGCTGGGTCGCGACCGTCTCGCTCTTCTTGCCCTTGAACTCGTAGCCGATCTCGACGTCGACGACGAAGCCGAGCTGGCTGTCGTACCGCCGCACTTCGGGGTTCAGCCGGAACGTCTGGTACGCGCGCCCGTTCACGAAGAGGAACGGGAGGATCTTCAGCCGCGCTCCCGCATAGAAGACCGTGTCGGGCGTCTGCGGATCGATCCGGAAGATGGACGCGGCCGAGGTGATGCCGCGTTTGTAGTAGCTGCCGAAGATCTGGAAGAAGTCGAGCACCGGCACCTCGAGGTGCGCGATGAGGTTGGTGTTGGGCAGGTTCGACACGCCCTCGGCGGCCAGCGTCAGGCCCACCTTCCCGGGGATGCCCCAGCTCGCCTCGACGTAGTACCCGAGCCGCTGGCCGAGCCCGCGATCCATCACCACCTGCTGCCGCGTGAGGGCGTTGCGCGACGCCTGCCCCGGAGCTTCTTCACTGGCGAAGATGAAGCGCTCGATCTCGTAGAAGGTGTCGAAGTAGCTGGGCATGTACCGGCTGCCCAACACGCGGAACTCGCCCACCACCCGGAACGCGTTGACGATGTCGGTGCCGACGTTGAAGCGGCCGAGCAGCCCTGCCGTGAAGCCCCCGTCGCCGCCGATGAGCATCGAGTAATCGACGTAGGGCTTGAGGTCGACGTTGCTCGTCTTCAGCACCTTCACCTCGGCGTCGACGCCGATGAGGCCCACCGGTCGCGCGGTCGAGAGCAGCCGCCCTTGGGCGTCGATCTGCCGCAGCCCGCTCGTCGCGTCGGTCGTCAGCTGGTACGGCGCGCGCCAATCGGTTGCCCCGCTGACGCCCACCGACAGCGTCTTCGCGAGCAGGTTCTCGCTCTTGAAGAACGAGAGCGGCTTGATGAAGGCGATGCCGGCCAGGGTGTTCCACTCGAGCAGATCGTTGGTGAAGAGCTCGAACCCGCCGAAGTCGTTGTAGGCGTCGACCTGCGCCGAAGCGCGCGGGTAGTCGATGTCGATGTTCGGGGCGTAGCGGCGAACCAGCGCGCCGTGGCCGATGGTCGACGCGTAGCGCTGGCCCGCCGAGATGTAGAGCGGGTCTTCCTTGCGCCCCCACGTCACGTATTTCAGCACGCGCCCGAAGTCGTGAACGCTGTCCCAGTCTTCGGTGCGCAGGCGGCCCAGGCGACGCGTGAGCAGCGGAGCGCCGGTCTCGTCGACCGCGAAGTTCACCAGCTCGAGCCGCAGG
>JAUXRI010000028.1 GCA_030681895.1 Myxococcales bacterium
CGACGAAGCACCTTCTCCTGTCGCAGGTAGCCGACCTCCTCGACGACGTCCTCGAGGCAGAGCTGCTCGGCCTCGGTGTACTCGCGCAGCTGTGGGCCAAAGCGCTCGATGGACTCGTCGTCGAAGAGATTCTCCCGGACGAGGGCCTCTGGCGGCGCCTGGCGGTTGGCCGCGTGTGTCGGGTTGAGGAGCTCGAAGAGCAGCGCCCGGACGGCCGAGGGAGCGAGCTCGCGCACGGCGAGGCCTGTCGCCTCGAGCCGGCTCTTGAGCGCGTTGCGCAGGGACGCCAGCGCCGTCATCTCGGCGAGGTGACGCTCGCGCGAGTGCTTGCCGAGGTTCGCGAACAGCATGCGCACGCCAGCTGGGGGCCGGGGCCCCAGGCCCGAGCCTCGGGAGAAGGCGAGAAAGAGGCGCGCCTTGCGAAGAGGTTGCTCCTGGAGCCAGCTGACACGCGCGTCGACGTACTGGCGAAGCGCCGCGTGCAGCGGCTGACGAGAGGAGACATCCCGGTAGTCCGCGATGTCGGCGTCGACGTCCGTCGTCACCCGGTAGAGGAAGTGCAGGGTGCACCCGTCGTCGGTGGAGCCGATGAGGGCGCGCAAGGACTCGCCCAGGCCGGCGACGGCGTCATTGGACGCGAATCGGGCGTCGAGGGTGCTGAGCTCCAGCACGCCGACGTAGTCGAGTGCGGGCGTCACCAGCGCGGTGACTCCGGACTCCTGCAGCGTCCGCCACAGCGGCACGAAGTCAGCGAGTGACACTTCGCGCGGTGGTGAAGTCACGAGGCCCCCGGAACATCCCTGGTGAAGCGTGGAGCAAAGGGGAAGGCGGGGCTCCGTCTTGCCCGGGCGCCAGCGCTGAAGCGGCCCCCGCCTGCAGCGCGACGCAGGAGGTGGGGGAGGAGGTCCTGCAGGTAGCCCGGATGGTGGCCGCGGTTGCCGAGGCGAATCGCCAGGTACAGCGCTCCGGCGAGCGCGATCGTCGGGGCGATGGGAAGCCACGCGATGCCCAGCACCACCACGAGGCCGACGAGACCGGCCTCATAGGGGAGGGCGAGGCCGGCAATCGACGAGAGCGCGTCGAGGTTTCGGTAGACGGTCGCGCGCACGGTGTCGGCCCCTTCAGAAGAAGATGGAGGCCCAGGTGGAGTAGGTCTTCATCAGGAACGTCGCGATGATGAAGAGGGCGCCAGCGCCCAGGGCACCGTTCGCCTGCGGCGCACCAGCGGCCTTGCCGATGACGCCCCCGATGACAGCGAGCGCGCCGAGCGTGCCGACGATGGGCGCACCGAAGGTGAGCGCCGACTGGAAGTTCTGAGTCGGGTTGGCTTGAGCGAAGGCTGGAGCGCCGAGCAACACGACGCCGGCGGAAACAAGACGAAGGGGGAGCGAGAGACGAGTCACGGCGATTTCTCCTTTTCGGGTGGCGGTGGTGTTGCGGGGCGACTGGGAAGAATGGCGGCCGCTGCGGCTGCGACGTCAGCGAGCCACGAGAGCGGGTGGAACCCTCGCGGCGGGACAACGACGGCCACCGAGGCGACAGCAACGAGGAAGCCGCACCACGGCAGCCATGCTGCCCACGGCGGCGCGTCGGGAACGAATTGCCCGAGGGCCGGGACTCCACAGGCCAACAGGAGCCAGCCCACGAAGGCACGGGCTCGCCACGTCATTCGCGCCTCTGCGAGACAGCGTCGGTGCCGGCGTTGCGGTCGAGCTCGGCCGCACGCCGCATCAGCAGCCAGTGCAGGT
>JAUXRI010000031.1 GCA_030681895.1 Myxococcales bacterium
AGGATGCCCTCGTCGTCCTTGAGCTCGTCGAGCTCGATCATCGCCTCGAGCTTGCCGATGGTGACGAAGGCCGTTTGAGCGCCGAGCTGGAAGATCTTGCCGCGCACCTTCTCGCCCACGCGGGGCATCTTGCGCGTCGGGAGGCCGCCGTCCTTGACGTGCTTCTCGAACATCTCGCCGAAGGACTCGTGCTCGTGCACCTCGTCGGAGACGGACGGGCCCGTGGGGACCACCACCTTCGCAGCAGCCGGGGCCGCAGCCGCGTCACCGTTGGTGGGAACCGGCGCCGGAGCGTCAGCCTTGCGGGTCTCGACCGGGCCACCCGCCCGCTTCACGACGACCATCGGGCCGCCCTTCCGCTCACGCTTGTCGTCGCGGTCGGTCCGCTCGCGCCCCCCTGCGGGGATGCCCAACATCACGTCACCGAACGTCGCTGCCGGCTTCTTCTGATCGCTCACACTGCCCTCGGGATGAGAAAGACCCGGGGGGCCTTACCCAAGGCGGCCATGGGGGGCAAGGGAGGCCGGGGCTTTCTTTCTTCAGCGGCCCAACGCCCCGAGGCGGACCCGAACCCGCTTCCCCGAGGGAACCTCGTCGCGGAAATCGGGCTCTGGCGGCTCCTTTGGCGCAGGCGTCTGGAGCACCTCGAGGCGCAAAGGCGACTGATCAGGCGTCACCGTCTCGACCTCGAAGTGCATGCCGGGGCTGACCTCGTGCGGGTGCTTCACCTCGAACAGCAGCGCTACCGACAGCCCCGTTCGCGACACCGAGTCGTCGTTTCGCAGATTGAGCTTCGACTCCGTCACCGTGAGCGGCAGTGGGGAGCTCGAGATGCCGAGCTTGAGCGGCTTCGTCAGAAACGAGGAGAGCTTCGCCAGCAGCGTCGCCCGCTCGGGCCTCGACAGCACGCCGTCGTGGTTGGCGTCGGCGCCGGCACGAAGAAGCTCGCACCGCTCGCCCGAGTCGACGTCGAGCACCAGCAGCCCCGTGACCGACGTCTTCGTCAGCGTGAAGACGAAGCGCGCGTGAAAGCCCTCAGGGTGCGCCCAGGCCGTCGCCGCGCTCGACAACACGAGGGCGAGGACGAGACGCACGATTCACTCCGGGTCCGAGTGGAAGGCGTGGAACAGCGTGCGCAGATCAGGCAGCACCCGGGGCTTGAACGGCTCGGCGTTGCCAAGAGGAATGACCTTCTTGAGCGCGGTGAGCGGCTGCTTGCGGCTGCGAGACGCCCAGATCGGGTTGGTGAAGGCGTAGGGCTTGACGATCTGCGCCTGCTGGGGCTCGTACTTTCCGTACGTCGAGCCGAAGCCGAACGAGCCACCGATGACGCCGACGGCGTCGCTGATCTGCAGCGAAGGAATCTCATATGGAGAGAACACCGGCCACATGGAGCGTTCTCCAAACGCCTCGACGACGAAGAACGAGTCGTCAGGAATGCCCTGGAAGAGCTGCACGTGCTCGAGGCGCAGCGTCTCGGTGGAGGGCGGCACGTCGATGGTGGCGAGCGTCTCGGGGCGTTTGCCCTGGTCTCTCCCGCCTCGCCGAATGACGACCTTCGTCACGTCGACCCACGGCGCCGCCTCGACCTTGATCACCACGCGGAAGGTGCCGTTGGCGTTGACCGCCGTGGAGCCGGGCCCCTGGCCGTCGATCGTGAAGCCGATGATCGGCCCGTTGGTGACGAAGCCGCGGCCAGCGCGGAGCGCGTCCATCGCGCGATCGACGTCGAGCGCGATCATCGAGCCATCGGCCGAGTCACCGACCTCGAGGTACGTGCGCGGCAGGCCGGCTTCGGCGCCCGCCGAGTGCGAGTCGGAGTTTCCGGTCGCGACCACGTGCTTGCCCTTCCCGAGGAGCGTGAACCAGTCGTCCTGGGCGCCGGGGAAGGCAGGCTGGTTGATGATCTGCTCGACGCCGCCATCCATGAACTTGATGGGCTTCTCGATCACCTCGCCTACTGCGGGCAGGCAGTTGACGGTGAGGTTGCCGTCGGTGGGGCACGCCGGCAGGTTGGGCTCCGGGCCATCGACGACCCTCCGCTTCACGCCGAACATGTTGTCGATGCGTTTGCCGTTGAAGACCTCCATCACGTCGAAGTCGGTGCTGAAGTTCGCGGCGTCGTACGGAGAGAGGTCTCCGTTGGCCTGCACCGTGCGATCGAGGCGAATGAAGGACGACGGCGAAGGCAGCGGAGTGCCGGTGTAGGTGCCGACGTCGAACGCGTTGAAGTACCCGAGGATCGTGTCACGCGGGTGGTTGACCTGAATGATCGTCTTCTGCTGGTCCTTCCCGAGGGCGCGCAGCTGCGCGAAGAGGTCGCCGGGCTTTCGATAGAACCAGCGGAAGCTGCCGTGCTGAATCGGCCCCGGCTGAATCGCGATGGGGAAGGCGTTGAAGTGGCCCATCTCGAGCGAGGTGAGCTCGAGGCCGACGATGCTCCGCAGCCACTGCGAGAGGTCGAGGTCGTCGATGGTCGGCTGGTAGTCGGCCACCATGTTGTGATCCGTCGACGCCATCAGATCGACGCCTTCGACGGCGAAGCTGGTGACGCGCGGCTCGAGCTCCATGTCGCTGTCGACGCTGCGCACCGAGTGCACGTGGAAGTCGGCGCTGATGAGCCCCTTCGTCGGCAATACGTGGTTCAGCGTGAAGCCGACGGTGGAGGTGCGGCCGGCGACGACTTCGATCTCACGCTTCTCCAGCGAGTACTCGATGCCGCGTGACGCCCACACCGTGTACTTGCCCGGCCGAATCTCGGTGCCGATGGTGCCGTCGCCCGCGAAGAGCACCTTCTCGAGGTAGCGGCGGGTGTCGGGGTTCGACGGATCATCGGTGACGAAGTCGCTGCGGCGGTACCGCTCGCCGATCTTCAAGTCGTAGAGGAAGCGCCGGGGCAGTGCGCCCGTCTCGTTCTCGTACACGGCTTCGACCGAGATCTTCGCCGGCAGCGGCTGGCCCTTCTCGTCACGCACCACGACGCGCAGATCGCCGGGCTGCGGCATCGAGAGATCGACGCGCGCCATGCCGCCTTCGGCCACCTCGACGAGCTCGCTCTTCGCCACGTCGCGCACAGCGTCGACCGCGAACGCCCGGTACTTCCCCGCAGGCAGCGGCGCCGTGAACGCGCCGTTCTTCAGCGTCGACGCCTGGCTGATGAACTCGCCGGCCTCGTTCTGGAACACCACCGACACATCATCCATCGGCCGGTTGGTGCGGCCCTCGCGGACGAAGCCCGAGATCGTGCCCACGGCCGTCTTGTCGCGCAGCACCGTCTCGGAGCCGTTCGGGTTCACCCGCACATCACGAATGTCGTACGCGACCTTCTGCACGCTCGCGACGTCACCCGAGCCGACGGCGAGATAGCCGACGTACTGGAAGGTGCCTTTGGGGTTGAGCATCTCGGGCGAGCGCGCCCAGAAGCTGCCGAGGAACGACGACGACGCGATGGGGATCAGCAACGAATCGGGCTTCGCCGTCGGGTACAGGTCGGGCTTGGCGCTCATGTAGCTGTTCGCGCTGCGCGCCGCGACGAGGGCGTACGAGACGCCGTCACCCGAGGTGCTCCACATCGACGTGACTTCGCCCGGCAGGCCGTCGAGCGCGGCGTTGCGCTTGTAGACGGTGTCTTCGAGGTGGAAGCGCATGTCGAAGCCGGCCTGGCCGGGCACGAAGAGCCGCTGGCCTTCTCCGAGCAACGTCACGAAGCCGAACGGAATCGATAGCGGGAAGGTCACCGGCGTGGGGTTCGGGTTCGTCACCGTGGTGACGATCTTCAGGTACTGCTTGCCGGGCTCGAGCTGGTACTCGACCGTGTAGCTGAGGGGATCTTTCGGGTACGCAATGTCCGTGATGGCGTTCACCACGCTGATGAACGAGCCCGACTTGCCCGAGACGACTATCTTCGCGGTGCCGTCCTCGGCGGTGAACGCTTCGACCTTTTCGGGCTCGATGGCGGTCAAGAAGAACGCGGGGAACATCTCGGTGAAGTAGTCGTTGCCGACCGGGCCCTTCACCGCGTTGGTCTCGGTGCCACGCACGAGATCGATGTCGATGAGCGAGCCGCCGAAGGCGCCGAACCCTCGCGAGGTGCCGACGTCTTGCACGATGGCGTGAATGAGGCCGTTGGTGATCTTGTAGTCACCGACATCGGCGAGGGCGCGTTTGCCGCCGATCAGCTCGGCGCGGCTCTCGAGCTTGAAGGCCCGGGCGGGAGGTGTCGTGCGCGAGCAGCTCGCGAGCGAGGCGAGCAACACACAGAAGATCGAGCGCTTCATCGGGTCACCAGATCGCGTGGAGCATCAGATCCACGCTGTCGTTCGGGTACGAGACAGTCCGCTCTTCTTCTCGGTGCGTGTACTGGGCGAGCACACGGAACGGCAGCTTGAAGGGCCGCCAGCCGACCATCGCCGCGAGCTCCATCGCGGTGTCATCGGCCTGCACGCGCGACGGCTCGTACCAGGCGAAGCGCACCGCGCCCTCGAGACCCGTGCCCTCGTGGAAGTACCGCACCTGGCCGAGCGCGCCCATCGAGCTGTCGGGGACGAGACCGGCGAACGAGTAGCTCGTGCTCCGGCCGAGGAACGCGCCGAGCACCTGGAAGCCCCACTTGTGCGCCTCGAGATCGACGCCGTAGTCGAGATCGTTCGTCGACAGCCGGTTGGGCCGCGTGCCGGTCGTGCGCACGTTGTAGCCAGCGTTCAGGCCGAGGGTGATCGTCTGCTGGAAGTCGACCTCGACACGGCCCACCGGGTTGACGCTGTTGTTGTCGTTGAAGAGCTGGTTCTGGCCGTTGCCGTTGAAGACGCCGAGCGCGTACCGGAAGCCGATGGTGTCGGAGCCCAGCCGCTTCGAGCTGGCCTGCAGACCGACCTGACGATCGGGCGCGAGGTGCGTGCGCGGGCCGTAGCCTTCGGGCGGGGTGATGCCGCCAGCGAGAATGGAGCGGTTGACGAAGGGAATCGCGCCGTCCGACAGCAGCATCTCGGCGTAGTACGGCGGGCGGAACTGGCCGGCCTTGAGCAGCAGGCCACTGCAGACCTCGTACTCGATGAAGGCGTCACGCAGATCGACGATGCGGCGGCCCGTGAGCGGATCGTTCGGGTCGACGAGCGGCGCGGCGAACTCGACCGACGCGTAGACGGTCAGCTTGTTGATCGGCCGGAAGTCGAAGTTGAGCCGGAAGTCGGCGAGGCGGAAGCCGCCGTTGCCTCCGACGAGCTGCTCCTCGCGGAGCGGGAACGCGTAGAAGACGCCGACGCGGGCGAAGCCGCCCACTTTCAGCCGCTGCCACCAGGGCAGATCGGTCTCGAGCCTCAAGCCACCGACGGTGTTGCTCTTGCCCGAACGATCTTCGGCGACCGTCGACGTCTTCTTCTCATCCGGCGCGGCGGGAGGGTTGGTCAGCGTCGGCGGATCGGACTTCGACGCTTCGGCCGCGGGCGCAGCAGCCGGCGTTGGAGCGGCGGGCTCAGCAGCGGTTTGTGCGAGCGCGAGTGCAGCGACGGCGAAGAGCGGGTTCACGGGTCGATCCTCCCAGGTGCGTCAGGTGTTCAGCGAAAGACAGCGTCGAGCGTGCGCCCTTGAGCTGCCGCAGGCGCGGGCACGCCGAGCAGGCGCGCGAAGGTGGGGGCGATGTCGATGGCCTCGGCCGAACCAGCAGTGCCTTTCGGAAC
>JAUXRI010000032.1 GCA_030681895.1 Myxococcales bacterium
GACGGCGACTTCGACGGCTCAGGCGATGCGTGCGACGCGAAGTTCTGCCTCGTCATCGACCCGTCGAACAAGGCTGACTGCCTCGACCCGAACGGCCCGGTCAACGTGCACGCCGGTGGCCTCGTCACCCTGAAGCGCGGCGAGAAGTTCCGCCTGCCGCTGTTCGCGAACCGCAACGGCGCCGCCATCGAGTACAACTGGACGGTCGTCTCGCGCCCCGCCGGCAGCACCGCCGCCGTCATCAACCCCACCGGCAGCGTGACGCTCTCGCGCAACTACGCCTACGCCTACACGGATGAGAACGTGCCGACCTTCGTCTCGGACGTCGACGGCGCCTACGACATCCAGCTCCAGGCCAAGCTGGCCTTCCCGGACCGCGCGTACCCGGAGAAGAAGGAAGCCGTCTCGTCGCTGAAGATGACGGCCACCCCGGACGGTGGCTCGGCTCAGAAGCCGTCGAGCTGCAGCGTGGTGCCCTTCGACGCCTCCATCGCCGGCCTTGGCCTCGCGATGCTGGCGCTCATCCGCCGCCGCCGCAGCTAAGCGGTTTGGTGGCTGGCACCTGGCCTCGCGACACACCCGCTGCAGCAGAAGGGTGAGTCCACAGCAGGCGTGAACGAAGTCGGGTGACGGACAACCTCATGAAGCACCGCGGCCCGGCCAGTCCTCGTGACTGAGCCGGGCCGAAGTGTTTCTGGCGCCTCCACGCGTCGCGCTCGCTTACGCTGAGCGCCGTGCCGATCGTCACGCGTCGAAACCTCATCGTGCTCGTGTCGGGTGCGGCGCTCTTCAGCGGCTTTCGTTTCGGCCATGCACGGCTCGCCCGGCAGGCCGCGCCCTCAGGCCCGCTCTCCGAGGAAGCACAGGCGCTCATCGCGCGCGCGTGGAAGGGGCTCGATCCGGCGAAGGTCCTCGACACGCACGTCCATGTCGTCGGGCTCGGAACAGGCGGCACCGGCTGCACGGTCGGAGCTCGCATGCAGTCGATGTCGAACCCGGCCGAGTACCTCAAGTTCAGCATCTACCTGAACGCGTCTGGCGTCGGCGACCTGAGCCGCGCCGACCAACAGTACGTCGAGCGACTCTCGGGGCTCGTGTCGTCACAGCGGCCGCACGGGCGATTGCTGCTCTTCGCGTTCGACCGCGCCTACGACGACGCCGGCCAGCCGCTCCCGGACGACACCGAGTTCTTCACTCCCGTGGAGTACGTCGCCTCGCTCGCGAAGGCGCGGCCCGACCTCTTCGTGGCGTGTGCGTCGGTGCATCCCCACCGTGCTGACGCCGTCGAGGCGCTCGAGCAGGCCGCTGCGCTCGGCTGCGTCGCGGTGAAGTGGCTCCCGAACGCGATGAACATCGACCCCTCGAGCGCGCGGTGCGACCGAAGCTACGAGGCGATGGCGCGGCTGGGGCTGACGCTCATCACGCACGCTGGCGAAGAGAAGGCGGTGCACTCCGAGGAGCGGCAGCGCCTGGGGAACCCGCTGCTCCTGCGACGAGCGCTCGAGCATGGCGTGAGGACGGTGGTCGCCCACTGCGCCTCGCTCGGCCAGAACCCCGACCTCGACGTCCCCGAGAAGCCCATGGTCGACAACTTCGACCTCTTCATGCGGCTGATGCGCGAGGCGAAGTGGAAGGGGCTGCTGTTCGGCGAGTCCTCCGCGCTCACGCTGGTGAACCGGGTCGGCCGGCCGCTCGAGACGGTGCTGCGAGACGCAGAGGTGCAGGCTCGAATGGTGAACGGCTCCGACTACCCGCTGCCGGCCATCAACGCGTTGATGCAGACCAGCGCCATCGTGAAGGCAGGCTTCCTCACCGAGGACGAGCGCGTGCTGCTCAATGAGATCGACCGGCACGACCCGCTGCTGTTCGACTTCGTGATGAAGCGCACGTTGAGGCTGAAGACCGCGGAGGCCGAACACCGGCTCGCCGACAGCATCTTCATGCCGGGCCCCGAGGTGTTCCCCAGGTTCGCGCAGCTCGACGGCGTGAAGCCACCGCCATGAGGGTCGCGCCGAGGAGCGCGTGAGCTCGTTCGTGCAGAGATGACGTCCGGTGAGATCAAGCGCACCGCGACGCTGTTCCGTGAGGTGTTCTGCAGCTGCGTTGTGCGAGCCCTGACCTCGAGCTGCGAACAACCTGGCGACATCGAGGCGGCAGAGTGAGTCGACTCATCACGCAGAACGGTGACGGCGACGTCGCAGAACGACGGAACCGATGCAGACGGCTTTCGCTGCTGCGCGAGTCAGCCTTCGTCGCTGGTGTTGATGCCAAGCCTGCGGAGCATTCGGTGCACCGACTGTCGCGGTAGCCCTGCGCGTTGCGCCGCTCTCGTCACCACGCCGTTGGCGGCCTTGAGGTGTTCGAGCAGGTACGTCTTCTCGAAGCTCTCGAGCACCCGGTCCTTGGCCTCGTGGTACGGCAACGCGAGCAGCTGCTGCGACATCTCGTTGCGAAGGCGCGCGCCGCTGTTGTCTTCGGTGGTGGTGTCGACGCTCTTCCCAAGCGCGCGCGCGATGGCGCCGGCGCCGAGGTCGGGGAAGGCCGCGAGCCGCTCGAGCACGCTGCGCAGCTCGCGCACGTTGCCGGGCCAGTCGTGGCGCGTGAGCATCTCGACGGTGTCGTCAGAGAGCGGGGGGCCGCCGCGCGCTCTCGTCTCGAAGTGGCGCACGAGGAGCGGCACGTCTTCGGGGCGCTCACGCAGCGGCGGCACCCGCACCCGGAACACCGAGAGCCGGAACGAGAGGTCCTCGCGGAAGCGGCCCGCCTTCACCTCGACGTCGAGGTCCTTCTGGGTCGAGGCGATGACGCGCAGGTCGACCTTCGCGAGGCCGCCTTGACCGGGGCGCTTGAACTCCCGCGTCTCGAGCGCGCGCAGCAAGCGGGCCTGCAGCGCGTTGGGCAGCTCCGTCACCTCGTCGAGGTAGAGCGTGCCGCCGTCGGCCTCTTCGAGCGCGCCCGGCCGCGCCGTGGGCTTCGCGGACGAGACGTCGTGGCCGAACAGGTCCGACTCCATCAAGGCTTCATTGGAGGCGCCGAGGTCGACGACGACGAACGGCCCCTCCTTGCGCGCGCTGCGGTCGTGAATGCCGCGGGCGAGCACCTCTTTGCCCGTGCCCGCTTCGCCCTCGAGCACGATGGGAGACTCGGTGGTGGCCGCGCGCTCGAGCATCGCGAAGACCCGCCGCATCACCAGGCTCTTGCCCAGCACGTCACCGAACCGGTCGTGCACCGACAGAGGCCACTGCACCTCGCTGCGCTCAGGCTCGAAGCGCAGCTCGTTGCGGCCCACCGTGAAGCGCGTCTTGTCGGTGAGGCGGGCGTCGAGCATCTGCACGCCCTCGATGAAGACGCCGTTGGTGCTGCGCAGGTCTCGCAACCGGTAGCCGCCGGGGCCGCCAGAGAGCTCGACGTGCCGGCGCGAGACCGACGGGTCGGCCAGGCGCAGCTGGCACGACTCATCGCTGCCGATGACGACGGTCTGCCCTTCGAGGGAGACCTCTCCGCCTTTGTCGGGGCCCTTCACCACGGTGAGCTTCGCCTTCGGAAACCGGGCGACGTCGGCGTGGAGCACTTCGGTCATCTGATCCAACGGGGGAGCCATGAGACGAGGGTAGCGCGCGCTCCCACGCGTTTGAACCCAACATCGTCTACCAGGTCACGTCCTGGTCTTCGGCGACGCCGGGGACGTCGACGAGTCGGTACTCCCGGCCGCCGTGACGGAACACACCGCTCCACCGGCCGACGGGCTGGGCGAAGCGGCTGACGACGAGCTTCAGGTCGCGGTGCTCGAGGTGCGCGGCGATGGGGCGGAACTCGAGCTCGAGCTTCCCGTCGATGGTGGTGACGCTCCAGCGGTCGAGCACGTCGCTGCGGTTCCAGGTGAAGCGCGCGCGGCCGAGGGGAATCAGCTCGCGGCCCAGCCACACCGCGTTCTCGTTCACGTCGTCCCGCGCTTCGTTGAAGCCCTCGACGAGGTTGATGCCGAGCGGCGTACCATCGTCGAGCCGCCCGCAGGCGAAGGCCCAGCGCCACGCGGTGCGCCGCGCGAGCAGACCGAAGGTGCTGTCGAGCCCACCGACGCCGCCGTCGAGGTTGAACGTCTTGCCCCCCGCGCGCAGCCGGCCGAAGCCGAGCAGGCCGGCCCACTTCTGCGTCACGTTGACGATGCCGCCCTCGACGGGCGCGATGACGGTGAGGGCAGGCGCGGCGCCCGCAGCGAGCAGGCTCCAGTCGGCTTCCAGCGTGCGGCCCTTGAGGACGCGCGGCAGCCCCATGCGCGTGGAGACGTGAAAGCGCTCGTCACCGAAGGGCCGCGAGGCCGTGAAGGTCGCGTCAGGCCTGCGGAACGCGACGTCCAGGCCGGGGCCGGGGTGGTCCGACACCTTCGTCATCGGGCGCGGCGGGCCGAGGAAGCCATCGTTCGCGAGCACCTCGTTGGTGGTGAGGTCGACGGCCATCGCGAACGCGTTCGACGAGTAGTTCACGTCGACGACGGCGAAGAAGGTGGCGACCTCTCGCGTCGCGATGAAGCCGTAGAGCCACTTCTTGTGAGACTTGAACTTCTCGAGGCGGCCCGGAGCGTACGCGCCCTTCAGGTCGTCGAAGCGGACGACCTCGAGGCCGCCCTCCCAGGTGCCGTACCGCGGAGCGCCGCCAGCATCAGTGAGCGTCGACGGGCACGGAGGAAGGGTGGACATGCCCCGATGGTAGGCATCACCGGGGTGGCTGGCCAGCCAACGTCAGCGGCTTATGCGCGGGCCATCTCAGTGAGCGCGAGGCGCATCTCTTCCCAGAGCGAGCCGAAGGTGAAGGTCTCGGTCACCGGGAGGAGCTTGCGAGCCTGCTCACGCGACGGGTGCGTGGAGAGGTACGTGAACGAGGCGACGATTTCTGCCGCGGTCTCGGGAACGGCCTCGGGCTCCTGTCGGCGATACCAGTCGAAGAACTGCTCCACGCGTGCACCCAGCTGGCGAAGCGTTGCGGCGTCGTACATAGGCTTCCTCCCTTGGTTGTCGATCGCTACGGAGCCGATTTATCGGCCTCGGGAGTGAAGTCTGTGCGAGCGGCGTGTGAACTTCTCGCAAACCGTGCGGCCCGTTGCGTCACACACATGTGACCTCATGTGGCCGCCGGTAACATGTTCGTCCACCTGCCGACTTCAGCAACTCAACGCATCATCGCGTCGAGCGACGGGCGCAGTGGGCTGTCGGGGAACTGGGCGCTGAAGGCGTGCAGGCGGCGAACGGCGTCGTCTCGCCGGCCCGCGTTCCAGAGAATCTGCACCATCAACGCCTCGCGCTCCTCGACGAGCTGCCCCGAGGGGAACTGCGCTTCGTGAGCGCGCGCCGCGGCGAGCGCCTTCGTCGCGTCACCCGACGAGAGCGCAGAGCGGGCGAGGTCGAGCAGCACGCGCTCACGCCCCAGCGTGTCGACGACGGGCTTCTTCACGGCAGGGGCAGGGCGGACGACGGGCGCGGGTTTCGGCGCTTCCTCCCGCACCGGCACTTCGACCCGCTCGACGACGACGCGCTCGACGATGGCGGTGGGCCGGAGCAGGAATCGGTCGGCCGCGATGCCGAGCCCCAGGCCCGCGGTGAGCGTCACGATGGGCAACACCTTGAGCAGTAGCGCCGCGCCGCCCTTCGCAGCGGTGACGGTGGAGGTGGCGGTAGACGACGCGGCAGTGCTCCCCATTGCAGCGGCGGTGAGCCCGGCCGACACCTTCACCTTGGCGAGCACGGCCTCGGCGACGCCGGGCGGCAGCGTTGGCGAGGGAAGGCTCCCAAGCGCCGACAGGACGTCGTCAGGCAAGGGCTCGAGGTCGAGGTCGCTCATGCGGCGGCTCCAGATGACGGGCTTTGTCGACGGCGAACGGCAGCGGTGAGCTCGATGCGCGCCGTGCGAAGGCGGGTGTACGTGGTTGCGGCAGGCACCTGCATCACCTCGGAGATCTCGTTCGGCGAGAGCCCCTCGAAGTGGTGCATCACGAACGCGGCGCGCTTGGGCTCATCGAGCTCGAGCAGCGCGGCCTGCACCATCGCGCCGGTCTTCCTCGCTTCGACCTGTGCCTCGAGGTCGCTGCCGTCGCCGCGCTCGGGCAGTTCATCGCGGCCCTCTTCGAAGCGT
>JAUXRI010000038.1 GCA_030681895.1 Myxococcales bacterium
AGCCAGGTGATGGGGTACGTGGGCCCGAAGTTCATGGAGCTCGTGCAGAACGCCCACCACTTCGTGAAGGGCACCTACCTCGCGTACGCCCCGCAGTGGACGCTCGAGTCTGGCCGCTCCACGCTCACCATGGGCCTCATCGAGCCAGGCGTGCGCACCATCGCGAAGAACTGGCTCAAGCACCTCGCGCGGCGGCCGCTCGACGCGCGCAAGAAGCTCCACTTCCAGTCGGTGATGATGATTCAGCCCATCGACCTGCTCCCCGATGGCCGGCAGAACATGTGCGACGGCTGCCCTGACGTGACGGCGCACGACGGGAAAATTGTCTGGAGCTGCCGGCTCGAGGAGTACCGCACGTACGGCGGCCTGGTGACGTCGGTGCCGAAGGACCGCTGCACGACGAGCTGCGCGACGAACGAGTGCCCGTCGAAGCTCACTGCTCGCCCGGGGTGAGGGCCTTCGCGCCCCGGCCAATCTCGGCGAGGCCCGCGGCGTCGAGCACCTCGAGCCGGTCGGCGCCGATGAGCCGATGTTCGGCGAACTGACGCAGGCTGCGCGAGAGCGTCTCTGGCCTGATGCCGAGCAGCGCCGCGACGTGGGTCTTCGAGAACGCCGCGGCGCGGCCGGGAACCATCAACCGCGAGTACCCGACGAGGAACTTCGCCACCCGCGCAGCGGCAGACCCGGCGCGAAGGTGCGCGTCACGCATCGCCGCGTCGTGCTCGTCGAGCACCAGACCCAGGAACGAGCTGACGAGGGTCTTCGGTGCGCCGTCGAGGCCAGTCGCCGCCTTCACCTGGTGGGCGCTCGCAGCACAGACGGCAGCGTCGGCCAGCACGGTGACGGTGAAGGGCGACGGACGGCCCGCGAGCGCCTCGAGGCCCAGCACCGACCTCGGACCACGCACGCAGGCGAGCACCTCGTCGCCCGACGCGTCGGTCGCTCCCAGCCCCAGCACGCCGTCTTTCACGAAGAGGACCTCGCGGCTCACCTCACCCTGGTGGGCGAGCGTGCTGCCGGCGGCGACTTTTCGCAGACGGAACAGGCACGGACCCGTCAGACCGAGCGCACAGGCCTCGCAGGACTCGACTGGCTTCTGGAGCATGCCGTCACTCGCTGCGCGGCGCTTTTCGTCGGCGCCTCGGCGACTTCTCGACCAGCGCTCGCGGCGGTGACGCGACGAGCTCGAGGCGAGCGCGGTCTTCGATGGTGATGTGGCGGCCGACGGTGATGAGCCCGTCATTCGTCAGCGTCGCGAGGCTGCGGGACATCGTCTCGGGCCGAATCCCCAACATCGACGCGACGTGGCGCTTCGAGAACGGCCCACGCTGCCCGCTCGCCACCAGCTCGGAGTGCTCGAGGATGAAGCGCGCGACCCGAGACAGCGCCGTGCCCGAGCGGCCCTGGGTCTCGTCGCTGCGGCGGTCGAGCTCCTCGAGGAGCAATGGCACGAGGGCCGACGACAGCTCGCTCGCCGCGGGCGTTCCTGGCGCCCCCATCTGCGTGCGCAGCAACGCCGGGTCAGCCGAACAGAGCGACGCGTCAGTCACCACCTCGGCGCGGGCGCGAGCCGGCTTGCCCTGAATCGCCTCGACGCCCAGCAGCGAGCGGGGCCCTCGAACGCCATTCCACCAGTGCCCGCCTTCGGCGTCGGTCGCGGTGAGCGCGACGGTGCCGCTCTGCACGAACATCACCTCGGGCGGCACCTCGCCCTGACTCCAGAGCCGCTCACCCGCGCGGACTTTGCGCGGCACGAAGGCGCACCTTCCTCCTGCGTGGAGGGGACACGACGCGCAAGAGTCGACGGGTTTCTCGAACATGGCGGCCACGGCTTCATGTCGCATGCCAGCAGCGCATGCCTTGCGAGCGGTCAAGGCAGCGTCGCGACTGAACCGTCTGACGAGCGCATCGGCTCTCGGAAGTAAGCACTTACTTCCGAGGTCGCGATGATCAGACGAGCCGAGACCGGGCAGCGACAGACCGAGTTGGCAGACGCGGCGCTGCTGATCATCGCCACCCGAGGCATCACCGCGCTCACCACGCGCGCGCTCGCCGAGCAGGTGGGGCTGACGAGCGGGGCCATCTTCAAACACTTCGCGTCGCTCGACGCGTTGCTCGAGGCCGTGGTGGGGCGCGTCGAAGCCGTCCTCGACTCGACGTTTCCAGAAGAGGCCACCTCGAGCCCGCTGGAGCGCCTCGAGCACTTCATCGAAGCGCGCACGACTGCTGTCGGCGAACGGGTCGGCATGCTGAGGCTGTTGCTCTCGGAGCAGTTTCAGCTCGCGCTGCCGAAGCAGGGCGCAGAACGACTGTCGCGCTGTGTCCAGAAGACCCGCGCCTTCGTCGTCACCACGCTGCGTGACGCGCAAGCCGCTGGCGAGGTGCGCGCAGACGTCTCGGCCGAAGCGCTGGGCCCCATCGTGATGGGCACGATTCAGATGCTGGCGCTGACCCGCTCACGCAACGGCGACGCGGCGGCGACCCGCGAGGCGCTCCTCACCCTGCTCTCCACCGCCGTCCCCACGAAGCCCCGAAAGGTCCCATGACACTCACTCGATTCGTCCTGCCTCTGCTCTTTGCGGGGGTCCTCGCGTCGTGCGCGACGACCGCCTCGCATCACGCCACCGTCGCGACGTTTCCAGCGCGGCAGGTCGAGTTCCCCGCGCCTCCGACCGGTGCCGGAGCGCCGAAAGACGCCCGCGTGGTGCTGACGACGCCGGGCCTCAAGCTCGCGGCCATCACGCTGCGTAACGGCACGACGCTGCCCACGCACAGCGCACCCGTCACTGTGATGATCCAGGCGCTCCATGGAACGGGCGTGGTGCACGCGAACGGGGTCGAGCTCGCCATCGACTCGACACACGCGGCGTTGTTGCCGCCTGGCCTCTCGCATTCGGTCGACCCGGCGACCGGGACCGACCTGGTGCTGCTGGTTCACCACCTGGGCGACGAAGGCGAGCACCACCCATGAAGACCGGTCGCTACAACGTCGGCGCAGGCCTGCTGGTGATGGCGGGCTTCATGCTCTACGGCTTCGTCCTCATCTACCTGCGTGACTTCGCGCCCGACAAAGCCGCGTGGATCGCGAGCTACTCGGAAGGGAAGCACTTCGAGT
>JAUXRI010000040.1 GCA_030681895.1 Myxococcales bacterium
CGGCTGTGCTTCTGCGCTCGCGCTCGACCGCTCACGCGTCGAGACGCACCTGCGCCGATGAGGCACCTGCGACCCGGAGCGCGCGACTGACTCTTCTTCATCGCCGTGATTCGGCGGCGCTCGCGCGGGCACACGGGCTGCTCTGTCTTCCCGCGTGCCGTCCCTCCCGCGGCGTTCCGTCGCCCTGCTGCTCACATGTGTGTCGTGGTGGTCGTGTGGCGTCGATGACGTCGACGCCATCGTCCGTGTCGACGATGAGCCCCGCGCGACCTCGAGCTCAGGTGGCCGGGTGGAGGCTGTCGACGCCGGCGTTGCGGTCGCCGCCGATGCGGGGCGCGTGACGTTGCCTCAGTACACCGACGATGCAGGCACGGGCTCGAACGCGGGTCCTTCGACGATCGCGTTCGATGCTGGTCCCGCGGACGCAGGGAAGGAGTCGGACGCGGGCGCTCCCGTCACCGGGTTCGATGCAGGTCCTCCGGACGTCGACGCAGGGCGCGAGTCGGACGCGGGCGCTCCCGCCATCGCGTTCGATGCTGGTCCTCCGGAGGTCGACGCAGGGCGCGAGTCGGACGCGGGGGCTCCCGTCATCGCGTTCGACGCAGGTCGTTCGGACGTCGACGCGGGCTTCACCCTCGACGCGGGCCCGGTCGATGCTGGCGCCGGAGCCGCGCTCAGCGTGCACACCGCCCTCGGCCTCCCCGACACCTCGGCCGTCGGAGCCGTCGATCGCTGGCTCCTCGTGAAGCCGCAGTTCGTCGTCTCGTACGACACCATTCGCAAGACGCCGCGCTGGGTCTCCTGGCGGCTCGACACCTCGTGGCTCGGCACGGCGACGCGGGCCAGCAGCTTCCGTCGCGACGCGCAGTTGCCGACCACGGCCGGCCAGGCTCGCGACGAAGACTTCCGCAACAGCGGCTTCGAGCGCGGGCACCTCTGCCCCAGCGCCGATCGCACCAACACCGACCCCGACAACGACGCCACCTTCGTCTTCACCAACGTCGTGCCGCAGACGCGCGCGAGCAATGGTGGCACCTGGGCCACGCTGGAGGATGAAGCGAGAGACCAGGTGCGGCTGGGGAAGACGGTGTTCCTCGTGGCGGGGCCCGTCTTCGGCGTCACCTCGCAGTTCGTCGGTGCCGGGGTGCCGGTGCCCACCGCGACCTTCAAGGTCGCCGTCGTCGTCGACAGCCCGGCGGCGTCGGTCACCACCTCGACCCGCGTCATCGGCGTGCTCGTGCCGAACACCACCTCGGTCAGCGGGAACTGGCGCGCCTTTCGAGTCTCGGTGCGGTCCCTCGAGCAGGCCACCGGGTTCGACTTCCTCGCCGACGTGCCCCGCGCGGTGCAGGACGTGGTCGAGACCCGCGTCGACGCCGAGCCGTGAGCCGAGCCTTCGACGTGCGCGAGCAGAGTCGCGTGCTACCGTCACCTGCTCATGCCGGCGGGCCACTCAGATACCACTGCGCGCGGACGCCTCACGGCGACGCCTGGCCCCGCGGGCACCGTGCTCTGCCCGGCCTGCGCCAAGGTGCTCGAGGGCGAGCCCAACTTCTGCGACGCCTGCGGGAGCGATCTGCGCGGCATCGGTGGGAACTCCGACACCTACTCAGGCCCCGAGCGCGACAAGGTCATCGACGGCCGCTACCGCATCCTCGAGAAGCTCGGCGAAGGCGGCATGGGCTCGGTCTACAAGGTCGAGCACGTTCGTATGGGGAAGATCGCCGCGCTCAAGGTGATGCGGCCCGACGCGGCCGTCGACAAGAGCATGAAGGCGCGCTTCCTCCAGGAGTCGCGCGTCGTCGCCAAGCTCTCGCACGCCAACACCGTGCAGGTCTTCGACGCGGGCGAGCTCGAAGACGGCTCCCTCTTCATGGCGATGGAGTACGTGCCGGGGAAGGATCTCGCCTGGCACCTCAAGGCCCACGGGCCGATGAGCGAAGAGAAGGCCGTGAGCATCGGCGTGCAGGTGCTGGCGTCGCTCGCCGAGGCGCACGAGCACGGCATCATTCACCGCGACATCAAGCCCGCGAACGTCATGCTGCTTCGACGGCGCAAGGGCGGCGACGACCAGGTGAAGCTCCTCGACTTCGGCATCGCCAAGCTCGCAGAGAACGACAGCCGCAATTCCACCACCGGAGAGTTCGTCGGCACCCCGGCGTACATGTCGCCCGAGCAGGTCCGTGGTGACGCCGTCGTCGACGCCCGGAGCGATCTCTATTCCCTTGGCGCGCTCCTCTTCGAGCTCGTGACCGGCCGGCAGCTGTACACCGGGCCCACCGCCGTCAGCATCGTCAAGCAGCACCTCGAGACGCCGATCCCCAAAGTGGCCGACCTCGCGCCGCAGGTGCCGGTGTCTCCCGCGTTCGAGAACATCATCGCCATCGCGCTCGCGAAGAAGGTCGACGAGCGCTTCGCCGACGCCGAGGCCATGCGCCGCGCGCTCGAGGCGCTGCGGAAGACGACGAAGAACGTCACCAGCGACTTCACGCCGATGCCAGACGAGCTGGCCTCGAAGATGCTCTCGCGCGAAGACTTCGAGAGCTACGAGCGCAAGCTGAAGTCCGACCGCGTGCGGTGGCCGCTCGCCGTCATGCTCGGGCTCGCGCTGCTCGTGGGCGCAGGCTATCGCGCGGTGCAGCACGCGAAGGCCACCAACCGGTCCGCGGGCGTCGAGCTCGAGCCGAACGATCTCGTGCAGCGCGCCACCGTCATCGGGCTCGGTGAGTCGGTGAAGGGCACGATGGGCGCCGCGGGCGAGGGGCAGGGCGATCGTGATCTCTTCGTGGTGCAGCTGGCGCAGCCCGGCCGCTACCGCGCCACGCTCTCGGGCGTGCCCGATCTCAACCTGTCGCTCGAGGTGCTGCAGCTCGAGTCGAAGAAGACGGGAGACGAGGTCACCGAGGGCGACAAGCCGTCGGAGAAGCTCAGGCGCAAGGTGTTCCTCGATGACCTGGGCGTGGGGGAGGGCGAACGCGTCGATGGGCTCGAGCTCGCCGCCGGCTCGGTGTACCTGCGCGTCGAAGAACGCCCCTTCTGCACCGAGCCCAATCGGCCACCACGCGAGAAGAGCCTGGTGCCGTACCAACTCGAGCTCGTCGCCATGCCGCCCCTCGACGGGCTCACCGAGTCGGAGCCCAACGACACCCCGCTGACGGCCGGTGCACTGCCGCTGACGCGCGCGGTGACGGGCTGGGCAGGCGTGAGGCTCGACGACATCGAGAAGCTGCTCGTGTTGCGGCCCGACGCGCCGTTCTCGTCGGTCGACACCTGGCGCGTCGATGACGTGCCGGCCGGCGATCAGGTCGTTATCGCGGTGGTGCCACCCGAGCGGGGCGCGCTCCACGTCATCGACGAGGCGAAGCTCGAGGCGTGGCGGGTGCGGCGCGCGCAGTCGTCGCCCACCAGGCCGACGCCGCCTCCGCCTCTGCCGGTGCTGGTGAAGGGCCTTCCTCAGGTCATCGCGCTCGAGGTCGGCGCTGGTGGCGTGCGGCGCGTGCGCATCGTCCCTGCGGAGGACACGATCCCCGGCGCCTCGTACCAGGTCGCGGCAGGCACCACGGGTCCCAACGGGGTCGCCGGCCTGGTCGATCTCGTCCGCAGCCTCGAGGCCCAGCCCGCCTCCCGCGCGCAGTTGGTGCTCGCCGCGTCCGAGGCGCTCAAGGCCTCACCCGAGCTGGCGAGGCTGCAGGTCGAACGGCCGAGGGAGTAGCGAGCGTGTGTCGCTGCTCCCTCCGCTTTCGCGCGTCGGCGAGCTCGCCCTGGCTTCGACGGTCGCCTCTGCGCGCCTTTCGCTCGGCGACGCGCTGGGGCAAGGTGACAGCGGTGGCGCGAGGTCGCGCGTCGCCGGGGGCCTCGACGTGAAGACAGCGACGCCACAGCTGCTGCTGGTCGGCGGGACCGACGACGACGCCGGCTGGGTGCACCGCGCCCTCGCGTCCGACAACGGCACCGTGAGGCTCGAGCGGCTGGGCGCCGACGAGAACCCGAAGGCGCTCCTCTCGGCGATGCGGTTCGACGCCATCCTCATCGATCTCTTCTCGTCACGGCTCGACGCGGCGGGGTGGGTGGCGCTGCTCGACGACGTCGGCCAGCGGGCGCCGCTCGTGGTGGTCGCCGACGCCAGGCAGGAGGCCGAGGTCGTCACGTGGCTGGCGACCGGCGCGGCAGACTGGGTGTTCCGCCCGGGCCTGCTCGGGTTGTCGGCCGTGCTCGCGCGCTTGCAACGTGAGGCGAGGGAAGAGGCCGCCGAAGAAGAGAAGGAACGGCAGCTGCGCGAAGCGACGGCCGCCCTCGTCGAGCTCGCGCGCAGCCCGGTCTTCAGCGGCGACGATCTGACGGCGATGCTGCAGGAGATCACCCGGCGCTGCACGCGGAGCATGGGCGTCGATCGGTGCGGCGTGTGGATCTACGCCGAGGATCGCGCGTCGCTGCGGCTGCTCGACCTCTACGACACGAAGACCGCCTCGCATTCGCAGGGCACGCGGCTGTCGGGGGTGGAGCACCCCGTGTACTTCGAGACCCTCGGCACGAGCCGGGTGCTGGCGTCGGCCAACGCGCAGTCCGACCCGCGCACGCGCGAGTTCGCGGTCAGCTACTTCGAGCCCGAAGGCATCACCTCGACGCTCGACGTCGCGCTGCGGCTGCGCAGCGAGCTGGTGGGCGCGCTGTGCATCGAGCACCGCGGCCCGCCTCGCCGCTGGAGCGCCGCCGAAGAGGTGTTCTCGAGCGCCCTGGCCGACGTCGTGGCCCTCGCGCTCGAGACGAGTGAGCGGCGCCGCATCGAGGCCGCCCTGTCGGTGTCGGAGCGCCGCTTCCACGACATCTTCACGTACTCGTCCGACAACATCCTCCTCTACCGCGTCGCCATCGACGGGCGCGTCTTCTGCGAAGACATCAACCCGGCCGTCGAGCAGTCGACCGGCTACCGCCGCGACGACGTGGTGGGGCGCGAGGCCTCGGAGGTGGTGCCGCCCGTCGCCGCTGCCAGACTCAACGAGCGCTACCAGCAGGCGATTCGCGCCAAGCTGCCCATCGTCTACGAGCACGAGCTGCCGCTGCCGACGGGGCCGCGCGTCTACAACACCGCCATCATCCCGATGCTGGACGACACCGGCCGGGTGCAGCGCCTGGCCTCGGTCGCGCGCGACGTCACCAGCCAGCGCTTGTCGGAGCGGCTCTCCCGGCAGCTCGAGGCGCAGGTCGCCGAGGCGCAGAAGACCGAAGCGTTGGCCCGGCTCGCCACCCACCTCGCCCATGACGTGGGCAGCCTGCTCGCCGCCGTCGACGCTCACGCGCAGACCCTGGGAGAAGGCGCGCCCGAGGCGAAGCGCGCGATCCTCGAGGCGACGGCCCGCGGCCGCGAGCTCACCCAACGAATCGCCACCTATGGCCGCCGCCGCCCCGACGAGAAGCGGCCGGTCGATCTCGAGCCGCTGGTGCACGAGGTGCTCCGCCAGCTCTCCGCGACGGCCCCGAAGGTCGAGATCGTGTTTCAACCCACGGGCGCGGTCCGGGTGCCCGGCGACGTCGCGCAGCTGCACCAGGCGCTGCTCAACCTCTGCGGCAATGCCCTCCAGTCGATGCCGGGCGGTGGGAGGCTCACCGTGACGCTCGAGCTGAAGGCCGTGTCCTACGCCGACGCCGCCGCGCACCCGCCGCTGCGCGCCGGCACCTGGGCGCGGCTGGGCATCACCGACACCGGCGCGGGCATGGACGAGGCCACCCGTCGACGCATCTTCGAGCCGTACTACTCGACCACCGAGGGCCGCACCGGCCTCGGCCTCGCGGTGGTGCAGTCGGTCGTCGTGGGGCACGAGGGCGCGGTGTTCGTCTCGAGCACGCCTGGCGCCGGGGCGACCTTCGAGGTGTACCTGCCAGCGCTCGATGCCGCTGACGATCAACCCGGGCACGGCCAGCACCTCATGCTCGTCGACGATCACCCCGGCATGGCGCGAGTGAGCGCGAAGCTGCTCGAGACGCTCGGCTACCGCACCACGGTGTTCGACGACCCGCGTGAGGCGCTCAAGGCGTTTCGTCTGAAGCCTCAGGGCTTCGACGCCGTGTTGACCGATCTCTCGATGCCCCAGATGAGCGGAGAGGACTTCACCCGCTCGCTGCGCGAAGTGCGGCCCTCGTTACCCGTCATCATCTCGAGCGGCCTCGCGTCGCACCTCGACGGCGGAGAGCTCAGCCGGCTGGGGGTCGCGGCCGTGCTCCTCAAGCCGTGGCGCCTCGACGAGGCCGTGGCCACCCTCAAGCGTGTGTTGACACCGCGCTCCTGAACGGCCCCGGCTGATTCGCCACATCGGGTGGCAACCTCACAGCAGCAAAGGCTATGACCGGCCGTCGTCGCGGGCGGCCGGCCTGCGCACCCTGCTGGAGTCTAAATGCCGCGCGCTTTCCTGCTCGTCCTGACGCTGCTCGTTTCGATGACCGCGAGCGCCGCGGGCGACGACGCCGTCTTCACGCGCTTCTCGACCTGGGCGCGGCAGTACCGCGCCGCCGACTCCGAGCTCGATCGCACCCGCCTCGAAGGTGACGGCGTCGCCCTCGCGAAGGCCCGGCGCGTCGCGCTCAAGGCGCTGATGCACGACGACCCGAGGCACGCGCTCCAGGTCTTCGAGTCGCGACTGGGCCTGCCGCCTTCGGTGGCGAACCAGCTCGAGCTGCCGGTCGACGCCCAGGGCCGCTACGAGGTGCTCTGCGAGTACGGCAAGCCGCTGTACGTGCAGACCTGGCTCGGTGAGAAGCGCTTCGACGTCGTGCCGTACGGCGAGCTCAGGCGGCTGAAGACCCGCTCCGTGATGCGCCTGTCGGGCTCGTCGCTCGACGACGTGATGGCGCTCGACGACTCCGCGGTACCGTATTCCCAGGAGCTGCCCGAGCCTTCGCCGTTCACCATCGGCGCCAAGCGGCTGCTCTACATTCGGGTCGACTTCAGCGACGACCCGGGCGAACCCATTTCAGTGGCGAACGCGCAGGCCTCGATCGGCGAGCTCGACCGCTTCTACCGCGCCGGCAGCTTCAACCAGACGAGCTTCACCGGCGTCGTGACACCCACCGTCCTGCGCATGCCGCGCACCAAGGCCTCGTACGGCTCGATGAACGCGACGTCGCAGTTGCTCAACGACGCGCGCGCCGCTGCGGCCACGGCCGGCTTCCCCCAGTCGAACTTCGAGTTCGAGGTCGTCGCGTTCCGCCGCATCGCCGCGTGGAGCTGGGCGGGCCTTGGCTTCGTCGGCGCGCGGGGCACCTGGCTCAACGGCAGCTTCGCGCTGCGCGTCATCGGTCACGAGCTGGGTCACAACTTCGGCCTGCGCCACGCCAACTTCTGGCAGGCCTCGAACGAGAGCGTCATCGGCGCGGGCTCGAGCCAGGAGTACGGCAACCCCTTCGACACCATGGGCGGCGGAGAAGTCGACCTCGCCACCAGCCTGCAGGGCCACTTCAACGCCTGGTACAAGTGGGACCTCGACTGGTTCACCAACGCGCAGATTCAGGTCGTCTCGCAGCCGGCGCAGTCGGGCACGTTTCAGATCTACGATCTCGAGCAACCCAGCCTCGGCGGCCAGCATGGCTTGCGGGTGCCGATCAGCGGCGCGCGTGACTACTGGGTCGAGTTTCGCCCGAACGAAGGTGGGCAGCTGACCCGCAGCGCCGTCATCTTCTGGGGCTACCCCAGCTCCGACGAGTCGAACCTGCTCGACATGAACCCGTCGACGCCCAGCGCCAACGACGCCCCGCTCCAGGTGGGCCGCACCTTCTCGGACCCCGCGGCCGGCATTCACATCACGCCGGTGAGCGTCGCGCCGACCATGCCCTCGTCGATCAACGTCACCGTCAACCGCGGCGCCTTCAGCGGCAACCGCAACCCGACCGTGCTGGTGACGCCGTCGATGACGCAGGCCACCACGAACCAGACCGTCACCTTCACGGCGATGGCGACCGACCCTGACGGCGACACGCTCGCGTATTGGTGGGAGTCGCTGCAGGCCCCGGCCGGTGAGAACTTCATCTCGACCAACACGGCCGTCGTCACCAACCGCTTCACGTCGACGCGCGACGCGGTGATGCGCGTGACGGTCAGCGACATGAAGGGCGGCATCGCCTCGGCCAACGTCATCGTGCGCGTCGGCACCCCCACCACCACCCGCATCTCGGGCCGCGTCACCGATGTCACCACCATGCTCGGCGTCGACAGCGTGCGCGTCAGCTCGGGCATGCGCACCACGTTGACCGACTCCAACGGCGACTACGTGCTGGTCGGCGTCACCCCCACCTCGACGACGGTGACCGCCTCGAAGCCGGGGTGGACGTTGTCTCCCGCCTTCACCAACCCGGTGACGGTGCCGGCGATGGGCGTGCAGAACATCAACTTCAACGCGATTCGCGCGGGCTTCGGCATCTTCGGCAACGTCACCGCCGTCGGTCAGCCGCTCGCGGGCGTCACCGTCTCGGCGGGCGCGTACACCACGGTGTCGAACGCGCAGGGCAACTACCAGCTCACCAACGTACCCAACGGCCAGTACACGCTGACGGCGCGCGGCATGCCGGGGCAGAGCTTCCGCCTCGTCAACTGCACCAACCCCATCGTGGTGAACGGCAACGCGGTGTCGGGCTGCAACTTCCTCGAAGAGGTGGTGCCGGTGTCGGGCATCGTCAACGGCACCATGGGGCCGCACACGGTGAGTGACGGCGTGCGCAGCGTGCAGACGACGCTGATGGGAGCGAGCTGGGCCTTCAGCTTCCCGCGCGTGCCGGCCGGCTCGTACAACTTCGTCGCCACCGCGCCCAACCAGCGCATCGTGCCGATGTTCATGAACCCGGTGACGGTGGGCTCGATGCCCATCAACAACCTCATCTTCAACGCCACCGCCTCGCCGGAGCCCCTCTGGCTGGTGCGCGGCACGGTGGACGAGGCCGGCGCTCCGCTTCTCGCGACCGAAGTGCGGGCCACGCTGGGTGATGGTGGCGTGCTCTCGTCGGGCATCACCGATGGGCTCGGGCGCTACGTGCTGGCCAACGTGCCCGAAGGCACGTGGTCGGTGGCGCCCTTCAAGCCCGGCTTCACGTTCTCTCCCACCAGCCGCAGTGTGACGCTCGATGGCGGCGACGTGACGGGGCAGGACTTCGGCGTGCTGGGCGCCAACGCGCGGCCCATCATCATCGTGCCTCCGAGCGCGAACCCGATTCCCATCGTCGGCACCACCGCTGACCTGTTCGTGCTCGCCGATGATCCCGCGCCGGGCAGCGAGGCCGACCTCACCTACGCGTGGACGCGCTCGTTCGGGCCGCAGACCGTGACGTTCAGCAACAACATGAACAACGGCGCGAAGAACGTGACGGTGACGTTCCAGCGCGCGGGCGCGTACGCCTTCCGCGTGGTGGCGACCGACCTCGGCGGCCTGACGGTCGGCGCCGATCTGTCCGTCGTGGTGGTGCCGACCGCCACCAGCGTCAGCATCTTCGGAGTGCCCGCGGGCATCATCAACGTCGGCGACTCGCGGCAGTTCACCGCGTCGGCGACCGACCAGTTCGGCCAGGCGCTCGACACCGGCGAAGACATCGAGTGGATGGTCAGCGGCTGCGGCACCATCAGCCCGACCGGCCGTTTCACGGCGACCATGACCGGCATGTGCACCGTGACGGCGAGCGTCGGAGGCCGCACCGCGACGGCGATGGTGCGCACCGACATCGGCCCCGTGCCTCGCATCACCATGGGCCCGACCGTCACGCCCAGCCCCGTCGTCGGCGGCGCGGCGACTGGCACCATCACGGCGACCGACGATCAAGACGAGAGCAAGCTCACCTACACGTGGGGCGCCGCGAACCCGCCGGCGCTCGTCACCTTCTCGCCCAACGGCACCAACGCCGCGAAGGCCACCACCATCACCTTCGCCGGGCCGGGCCTGTACACCCTGCGCGTCGACGTGACCGACGAGCGCGAGCTCACGGTGACGGGCTTCGTGACGGTGACGGTGCAGCCGGGCCTCGCGAAGGTCGACGTCTCGCCCGCGATGGCGAACGTGACCGTGAATGGCGCGCAGGCCTTCACCGTGGCGGGGAAGGACTTCGCCGGCGTCGACGCCCAGCCTCCCGCATGCACCTGGAGCGCGTCGGCCGGCAGCATCGACGCGACTGGCGCCTTCACGGCTCCAGCAACGGCGGGCACCGTGACGGTCACCGCGACGTGCGGCCTCTTCATCAACTCCGCGACCGTCACCGTCCTCGACCCGTCAACTGGCACGGGTGGCGGGACGGCCGGTGGAGCGGGTGGCGGCAGCGGCGGTGGTGGCGCGACCGAGATGCCGAAGGGCTGTGGCTGCTCGGGCTCGGGTGACGTGGCGATGGTGCTGCCGCTCTTCGCGCTCCTCGCGGTGCGCCGGAGGCGGGAAAGGCGCGGCTCCCACGCGATGAGGGCAGGGCAGTTCCTGCTTCCTCTGCTCGGCGTCGTGGCCCTCGCGTCGTGCAGCGGCACCAGCGCCGTCGAGCCGGCCGCGGAGCCCATCGCGAGCGTCGCGCAGGCGCTCGGAGAACCGGCGAACGGGTACCCGTCCGATCAAGAGCGCATGCTCCACGTGTTGATGAACCAGGCGCGCGTGTCGCCGAAGACGCCGAACAACATGTGTGGCGACCACACCGCCGAGTTCGGCGCCGACGTGAGCAAGGCGCCGCTCGTCTACAACCGTGACGCGAACACGGGTGCCCGCTTCTCGGCACGTCACATGGCCGAGGTCGGCTGCTTCCAGAACGAGAGCTGCTGCGAGATCGGCGACGCCGGTACCGGCCCTGGCTGCATCGGCCCCGGCGCGTGCACCGGCGCGATGTGCGGCCAGACGTGTGACGCCGGCGTGGGGCAGACGGCGCAGCAGCGCTACGGGCAGTTCGGCTTCGCGACGCTCTCGGCCACCACCATCGCGCGCAACGTGCCGGCCGCCGCCGACCTCTGGTGCACCCTGATGCAGTCGAGCCAGAACCGCGCGCTCATCTACGCCGACGCGGGCACCGAGTTTGGCGCTGGGCTCTTCCGCGCCGAAGGTGGCCAGTGCTCGATGCCGTACTGGGCCGTCGCGTTCGGCCGCGGCCCGGTTCAGATTCCCCGCATTCCCGCCGCGAGCGCGATGCACCCGCCACCGAACCCCGGCAACACCACGCAGCTCTACTTCGCGGCCAACTACTTCGATCCCTCCAACCGGGGCCCGCAGCGCTCCACCGTCGTCGTCGCTGGCCACTGCTTCGACATGGACCGTGCGTGGGGCTCGGCCGGCAACGGCACGTGGGAGACGCGCTTCCCCGACCCCGACGTGCTGCCGAACGGCTGCCACCCGTACTACTTCCTCTTCAGCGACGCGCAGGGCGTCCGGTACACGTACCCGAGCGTCGGCAGCCTGCAGGTCGCGCTGGGCATGGATCAGACGTGCCCCACGCCGTACGACCCGGGCCCGCAGCTCGGCGCCGACTGCGAGACGAACGAGCCGCAGTGCCCCGAGGGTGAACGACGCGCCTGCTACACGGCCGACACGAACACCCTGCGCGCCGGAGAGTGCCGCCAGGGCACGCAGATCTGCCGCAACGGTTTCTGGGGCGCGTGTCGGGATCAGATCGCCCCGTTCCTCGAGGTGTGTGACGGCCTCGACAACGACTGCGACGGGATGATCGACGAAGACAACCCGGGCGGCGGCGCGAGCTGCTCCGTCACGGGAGAGTTCGGCGTCTGTCAGACCGGTGAGCGGCGCTGTCAGTCGGGCCGTCTCTCCTGCATCGGCCTGCGTCAGCCCGGCACCGAGGTCTGCAACGGCAGCGACGACGACTGCGACGGTGTGGTGGACGACGGGCTGGGCCAGACCGCGTGCGGCCTCGGCAACTGCTCCCGGTTGGTGAACAACTGCGTCAACGGCGCACCGCAGAGCTGCGACGCGGGCACGCCCTCGCCCGAGGTCGACGACTCGAAAGACAACGACTGCGACGGGCTCTTCGACGAAGACTTCGACTGCCGCTTCCCTGATGCAGGCCCGCGGCCTTCACGTTCGTTCTACGCAGGGCCTGGCACCGTGCCCACGCGGCCGTGCGCCGAAGGCGTGCTCCAGTGCAATCGCGTCGACGGTGGGTGGACGGTCGCCTTCGCCGGGAAGATCCCCACGCCTGAGATCTGCAACAACCAGGATGACGACTGCGACGGCCTGCAGGAGGTCGCGCGCGAGACGCAGGCCCTCATCGGCTACGAGCGCTGCGGCGCTGGCACCTGCGCGATGAAGAGCCAGGCCCGGTGCATCGCGGGCTCCATGCGCACCTGCACGCCGATGATGCCGGCGACCGAGACGTGCAACGGGCTCGACGACGACTGCAACGGCACCATCGACGACGCCTGCAGCTGCCGCGTCGACGAGCCTCGGCCCTGTTACACGGGACCGTCCGAGACGCGTGGCGTCGGCGCCTGTCGCGGCGGCATGCGCACCTGCACCAACGGCAGCTACACGCGCTGCGCAGGCGAGGTGAAGCCGTCGCTCGAGGTCTGCAACGGCGTCGATGACGACTGCGACGGCACCGTCGACGACCTGTGCGTCGGCATGGGCGGCGGCAGCGCGGGGACCGGTGGTGGCGCGGCTGGCGGCTCCGCAGCTGGAGGCACGGCGGCCGGTGGCACGGCCGGGCAGGGTGGCGGCGACGTGACTGCCGGTGGCGCTGCGGGTGGCGGCGGGACGACCGAGATGCCGAAGGGCTGCGGCTGCTCCTCGTTCGAGGGCGGCGCGTCATTCGTGCTCGTCGCGTTGCTCGGCCTGCGGCGCAAGCGGAGCTGAGGCCGGAGCCGACGGTGCCTCGTCCGTTTGGGCGGCTCCTTCGGTGGCTCCTGTCCGAGGCGGACAAGGCCTATCGATTCCGTGACGAGGTCGGCGGAACACTCCTGCTCGCCCAGCGCTCGGACGATCGAGCTGAGTTCCTGAACGCGCTTCGACGCGTCGAACCAACGTCGCTCGTGCGAGTCGAGGTCAGCGACGTCAGCTTCGTTCGCCGCGGGTTCATCGACGTCTCAGAGCGAGAGCTGGTGATTCCGGAGCGGACTCTGAACGGGCTGTCCGGTGGCCCACGCAGAGCGCTCTGCCTGCTCCGCTGCGCCGACTTCCTCATCGCGAACGCTGGGGCCGGTCAGCCCGTTTCCCTGACAGATGCGTGGGATGAGGTCTTCGCAGCCCAGCCCGATGAGGTCGGAGAGGTCCATCGGACGGAAGCGCGCGGGTGGGTACTCTCGAACTTCAAGGTTGTACGCACGAAGAACCCGCTGCGCCTCGGCCCACCCTGAGCGCGGTGGTGCGTTCTTCCTTTTCGTCTCCTCTCCGCTCGGGTGAAGTGCCCCTCAACGACGACAGGAGCACGACATGACCGCTGCAGCGTGGAGCACGTGGGTGAAGTGGAATAGCACCATCGAGCAGACCCTCATCGATGGGCAGCACCTCGCCGCGGGTGACGCGACCATCGCCGACGCGCGCAAACGAGCAGCGAAGGCAGGCGCTGGCGGCATTCTCACCGTCGACACGCTCACCGATCGCCAGCTGCTCGGGCGAATCTGGGTCCTGTCAGCGGACGATCTGCATCACCACTTCGGCTCGAAGCACCCGCCGAAGAAGGCGATCGAGGCCGGGCAAAACGCGTTCCTGCAGCACCTCGAAGAGGGACAGGCCGTCGCCGTCATCGCCTACGGGCGAGGCGTGCCGACTGCCGTGTGGTTCGCAGGGCACTGAGTTTCCGACTCAACCGGCGCCGAGCCTGGGCTTCCGACTCAAGCCACGCCTGGTTCAGCGCAGCTGGCTGGCCTTCTTCTCGAGCTCCTGAGCCTTGCGCTTGAGCTCGTCGGCGAGGCTCTGCACCTTGCGGCGCTGGATATCGAGGTCGTCCATCTCGTCTTCGTCACCCGTCGCGATGCTCTTGGTGCCATTGCCGACCTGCGGCCGCGCATCGGAGCTGCTGGTGATGGAGAGGCCACGCGAATCGAGACCGCCGGCCGCCGTGCCTGGAGCAGACTTCTCTGCGGGCAGCGCTCCGGCCTGGAAGCCGTCGGGTCCACGCCCTGCACTCGGCGCGAGGCCACCCAGACCCAACGAGGGGAACGCGGGCGGCGCGGGCATCGGAGGGGCGCTACCAGCCGTCACGGGGCCAGGCATCGGCGCACCAAGGGACGAGTCAGCAGCGGCACCAGACGTGAAGTTGTTGGTCTCGGAGTTCGAGCGCGACGAGGCCGTCGAAGCCGGCGCATCACCCGCGAGGGCGTCCTTGCGCTGCAGGCGCAGCCGGCGATCCTGGTCGTCGAACATCGACTCTTCGCCCATGAAGCGCTGCACCCTGCGGTCGAGGTCGATCTCTTCACGGCGCTGCGAGATGCGGGCGTCGAGGGTCTTCAGCTCACGGCGCAGCTTCTCTTCGTTGTCGCGCAGCAGGTCAGCCTGCTCGAGGAGCTCTTCCGGGTCGTCGGTCGGGCGAAGGGTGTCGAGGCTGGGGAGCTTCGAGGCAGGCAGCGTGGCGCGAACGGACTCACGCTCGGCGCGCACCCGGCGCAGCTGCTCGATGAGGCCCTTGCGGGCGGTGCGGTCGGTCTGGCGATCGAACTCTCCGCGCAGGCGGGTCAGCTCGGCCGACAGGCCATCGAGCAGCGCCATGTTCGCGCTCTCGAGCTCGGTCTCACGGGCCGACATCTTCTGGGCGAGGTCCGTCAACGTGCCCGACAGCTCCTGCGAGCGCTTGAGCGCCTGGTCGAGCTCGGAGCCCGCCAGCAGCGCGCCCTTCGACTGCGACTTCAGCGCTTCGATGCGGCCCGAGACCTGGCTCAGCTCGTTGCGCTTCGAGAGCTGCTCGCTCCGCAGCTGGCTCACCTGGCTGCGCAGGCCCGCCGCGTTGGCGCGCATCGCCTCGACGCCGGTCGCCGCCCACGCCTGGCTGGCGAGGAGGGTCAGGGCGAGGATGGCGGCGCGAAGGTTCATGACGAGAGACCTCTAGAGCAACCACGGTGCCAGAAAGCCACCGGGAAACGTCATTCAAAACAGCTGGTTGCAAAGGTGGGCAGAGGTCGGAAGGCCCCGGAAAGCCAGCGATCGACAGTTTTCCGTGGTGAGGCCCTGTCGAAAGGCAGTGAGAGCGGAACGCGACGGGGAAAATGGGGGTAAGGACTTCACGTGCCGATCGAGAACCCACGCCGACCTCTGCCCGGAGTCCTCCTCCTCCACAAGCCGGTGGGTGCGACCAGCTTCTCCCTCGTTCACGAGGTGCAGACGGCCCTCGCTGCGAGCCCGGGCAAGCCGTGGAAGGTGTGTCACGGCGGCGTGCTCGACCCGTTCGCCAGCGGCCTGCTGCCGATCCTCATCGGGCCGGCGACGAAGCTGTTCGAGCGGCTCCACGAAGTGCCCAAGACGTATGAGGCGACCGTCGTGTGGGGCACCGAGACCGACACCGGTGATGGTGGCGGCGTGATGGTGCGAACTGGCGACGCGAGCGCGTTGACCGAAGCGGCGCTGACGGCCGCGCTCACGCCCTTCATTGGCTGGACGAAGCAGGTGCCTCCCGCGACGAGCAACAAACGCGTCGATGGCGAGCGCGCGTACGAAAAGGCCCACCGCGGAGAGGCCGTCGAGCTGCCACCGAGCGACGTCTTCCTCCACCGCGCGCACTGGGTGAGCCACGCGCTGCCGACGTCGAGCGTGCTCCGGCTCACCTGTCGTGGCGGCTTCTATGTCCGAAGCCTGGTGCGCGATATCGGCCAGGCGCTGGGCTGTGGCGCGCATGTCAGCGAACTCAAACGAACGCACATCGGCCCCTGGAGCGATCCCGCCGTGGGCCAGCGCTCCGAGGTCGTCGGCGCTGACGTGCTGCCGTGGTTGCCGACCATCGAGTTGCACGACGACGACTGGGGCGTGCTCAAGAACGCGACGGGCACGGTGTCGGTTCGCGGCAAGGTGCGGCCGGCGCGGTGGACGGTGCCCGAGGGGTTCCCGGCGCCGAAAGAGGTGGTCGTCGCGTCGCATCTCGGGCGCGTGGTGGCGCTGCTCGAGCGTCGTGAAGGCGGCTTTGGCGTGAGTCAGTTGCTGCTGCCTCCGCTCTGACTCGCGCCGGCTTTCCGACTCAATCGGCGCCGAGCCTTATCGCTGCACGCCTGGCATCGGCTGCTGACAGAACGCCGGGTCACCGAAGGTCGTCAGCGGAGCGCCGGCTGCCTGTGCGCAGGCGAGCAACAGCTCGGCGTGCGAGCCGCCGTTGGTCTCGAGCAGGCCAGACCGGAGCGTCCCTCCGCCACCGCCGGCCACGACGAACGGCACCGAGCGATGCGAGTGCGTGTTGCCCTGTCCGAGCTCGTTGCCCCAGACGATGACGCTCTGATCGAGCAACGTGACGCCAGGGCCGGCGACGGTCGCCTCGAGCCGGCCGAGCAGCCGCGCGAACTGCTGCGCGTACCACCGGTGAATCGTCGTGAGCGCCGCACGGGCCGACGCGTCGTCATCGACGTGATGCGAGAGCTCGTGGTGCTCGATGCCGACCCCTTCCCACGAGAACACCATCGGGCTGGCCGAGCGCGTCCACTGCAGGCTCGCCACGCGCGTCACGTCGCAGGCGAGCGCGAGGGCCAGCAGATCGGTCTGGAGCTCGCCCATGGCGACGAACGCGTCGGGTCCCCGTGGCGTCGTTGGCTGCGTCGGTCGCACACACGAGGCAGAGGGCGAGGCGACCGAGTCCACACGGCGCTCCACCTCGCGCACCGTCGTCGCATGCGCCTCGAGGACCTGCCGGTCGGCGGCGCTGACCGTTGGCCTCAGGGCGTTGAACTCCGCGAGCACGCCGTCGAGCACGCTCTTGCGGTTCGCACGGCGCCTGGCCGCGAGGAGCGGGTCGGCCGCGCCAAACAGGCGCTCGAACACCACGACCGGGTCGCTCTCGGGCGGCAGCGGCTCGCCGTTCTTTCCGGAGATCATCCGTGAGAGCACGGTCGCGCCGCTCACCATCACGCCCAACTCCAGCGAGCGCATCGCCGTCGAAGTGCCGATGGCGTCGGCGACGAGCTGATCGATCGAGGGGCCACTGGCCCAGCCGACGGTGCCGAACAGCGAGCTCGGCGTGAGGGCCCTCGAGGTCCACAGGTGGCCGATGCCGCGTTGGTGCCCGTCGCCGGGACCCAGCACGGCGCTCTTCAGGTCGACGTTCACCGGCACGAGCAGCTTCGACTGGAACGGCAGCAGCGGCGCGAGGATGGGAGAGAGCGCCCAGCCCGTCGTGGTGCGCGTCGGCGCCCATTGATCGAACACCGTGCCGTTGGGCGTGAAGACCGAGACGAACCGTCGCGGCGTCGAAGGCTGCGCGAACGCCTCGAGCCACGGCAACGTCAGCGACACGCCGGCCGCGCGGAGCACCTGGCGTCGAGAGACCCTCACGGCGCACCGCCCACGGCGCGGAATGAGTCGCTCGTCACGAGGGTCAGGAGCGCCTCACGCACGTCGCCGCCCGTCGAGCTCAACACGTTCGTCATCGCGTCGAGCGTGCAGGAATCGCCTTCGGTCTCGGCGCGGCCCATCGTGAAACGAAACCACTGGCGGGCGACGCAGGCGCGCACGGCGGGGTGCTCCGAGAGCCACTGGCCGAGCGGCCGGGCCCCCTCGAACCGGAAGCCGCCCTCGGGCCTCGTCACCTCACCCGTGGCATCGATGACGCGCCCGTTCTCGACGAGCCGGAAGGCGCCGGTCTCGTCGTAGCGCTCGAGGCCGAAGCCGATGGGGTCGATCAACAGGTGGCAGCCCGAGCAGCTCGGGTCAGCGACGTGCTGCTGGAAGCGGGAGCGCGTCGTGCCCGCCGTCACGGGCGGCAACGTCATCGACACGTTCGGCGGAGGCGTGGGCAACGTCTCGCAGAGCAGTCGCTCCCGAACGAAACGCCCTCGAAGGGTGGGCGAGGTGCCGGTGCCCTTCGCCCACGCCGCCAGCACGCCCGGCGCCGTCAGCACCGCGCTGCGCTGAAGGCCGTCGAGGCTCACCTTGCGAAAGCCGTCACCCTCGAGGCCGGTGAAGCCGTAGTGCGCGCCGAGCGGCGGGTCGACGAAGGTGACGTTGCCGGCCAACAGCGTCGACAGGCGGCGATCGTCGAGCACGACGAAGGCGCCGAGCTCTGCCACCTCTCGCTCCATCGACGGCGCGAGCGCCTCGAAGCCACCGTCAGGCGCGCCGCGAGAGAGCCGGGTCAGCGACGACAGGCCCAGCCACTCGACGTGAAACCGCCCCATCGTGCGTCGGGCGGCGGGGGTCGCGAGCAGCCGCTCGGCTTCGGCCCGCAGCCCCTCTCGAGTCCGCAGCGCGCCGGCCTGCGCCGCGCTCCGCAACGCCTCGTCGGGTCCGGCGCCGGTGAGCGCGAAGGCGAGCCGGGTCGACAGCGCGTCATCGTCGAGGAGCGTGGGCTCGTCGACGCGCGGCCCCTCGAGCCTGAACAGGAACGACGGCGACTGGAGCATCACCTGCGTGACGAGGCGCGAGGCCGTCTCGACGTCTTCGGTGGTTCGAACGCGCTGCCACGTCGCGTTCAACCGGCTCAGCTCGTCTGGCGTCATCGCGCGGCGGAAGAGGCGCTCTCCGAGCCGCTCGAGGAACCGCGGCGCGCACTCGTCCGACGGCGCGCAGGGGCTGAGCGCCGCCACGTTCATCGCGGCCGTCGCCGCCTCTGCCGCTTCGAGGAGCTTCTCACTCAGCGACACCGACGCAGCCTGCGCCTCGGCGACCGTCGAGAAGCCCAGCCCTTCGTCATCAGGCACGTCGAGCAGCACGTCGACGGCCAGCGCCTGCTTCACGGTCGCCTGCCACTCGAGCCGGGTCAGTCGCCTCAGGCGGGTCGCGGGCGGAGCGCTCACGCAGCGGGGCTGCACCCAGGTTGAGGGCTCGACGGTCAGCGTCGTCGCGGCCGGGCGCTGGCACCCGAGCGACATCGCGACGATGAGCACCGCGCTGCTTCGCACGTCGCGAGACTTCAAACCCGTTTGGGAAGTTGGCGCAAGGCTGCTACCAGCGCCGCCGTGGCGACCCAGCAAGATGGCCAGAAGGCCGCGACCATCAGCATCGTCTCTGGAGCGCTGGGCCTGACGCTCATTCCGCTCGTCGGCGCCGTCGTGGCCATCATCGCAGGCCACCTCGCACGGCGAACGCTGCCTCCCGGTGTCGAAGGTCGTCGCCTCGCGACGGTCGGTGCCGCGCTGGGCTACCTGGGCCTGGCCGCGCCGCTCGCGCTCATCGTGCTGGGTGGAGACCCGGTGCGTGAGCTCGCCGCCGAGACTCGGTGTCGAGACGCGCTGCTGACCGAGCTGCCCTTCACGGCCTGCAGTGTCCTCGTGGGTGACGTCTCGCTCGCCGCCGGCCTCCGCAGGCTCGACGCGTTGCCAGCGCCGCAGCGCCTCGACGCGATGGGCACCTCGCTCAAAGAGAGCGCGCTCTGCCGGAGCGAGCCTCGCCCTGCGCTCTGTGGCCTCGATGCCAACGCCTCCGTGGACGAGCGGCGTCGCCTCACCATCGACGCGCTGCAGCGGGCGATGCGTGACGTTCAGCCCGAGACGAAGGCCGCGCTCGAGACGCAGCTCCCGCGGCACCTGCCCTGAGGACTCAGGAGCTCTTCAGCGACCGCCGCGGCACGTCGGCCTCGACGAAGATGCGCAGGAGATCGGCGTCGAGCTGTCCGCTCTTCGACTCCATGTGCAGAATGTCGAGCGCCTTCTCGTGCGGCACGGCCTTCTTGTACGGGCGGTCGCTCGCAGTGAGCGCGTCGTAGATGTCCGAGATGGCCATCATCTTCGACTGCGGAGGAATGCGCTCGGCGGCGAGCGCGCGCGGGTAGCCCTTGCCGTCGAGCTTCTCGTGATGCGCGTAGGCAATCTCGGGCACGCGCTTGAGCACCCGCGTCCACGGGATCTGCGAGAGGAACTTGAAGGTGTGGGTGACGTGCGACTCGATCTCCCGCCGCTCCGTCGCCGACAACGAGCCGCGCGGAATCGACAGCACCTGAATCTCGTGCGCCGAGAGCACCGTCATCGGGCGATCGCGCGAGTCGGCGAAGGCGACCTCACCGAGGCCCGCCAGTTTCTCGAACCCGCCCTGGGCCAGCACCGTCGGCTTGTTGCAGGCGACGATGAACTCGAGCGCGTCGTCGAGCTCCTTGAGCTCCTTCACCAGCCGCGCGTCTTCCTCCAGGTCGATCGAGTCCATCTCGCGATCGCCGCGCAGCTTCACCATCTCGAGCCGGCGACGCATCGAGGCGAGCTGCCGGTCCTTGCGGGCCAGCTCGAAGCGCTGACGAATCTGGTCGAACTCGGAGGGGTAGAGCTTCTCGGCCTTCACCAGCACCGGCTCGCGCACGCCGATCTTCCCGAAGTCGTGGAGCAGCGAGGCGTAGCGGATCTCCTGGATCTGCTCGTGCGTGAAGCTGGTGCCGCGCCACGGACCCGAGGTCGACAGCTCGGTCGCCTGGGCGAGCCCGACCGTCAGCGAGGCCACCCGGCCCGAGTGACCAGCCGTCGTCGGATCTCGCGACTCGATGGCCATCACCGACGCCTGCACGAAGCCCTCGAAGAGCCGGCTGATCTCTTCGTGCAGCATTGCGTTTTCGATGGCCTGCGCCGCCTGCCCACCGAGCGCGAGCAGCAGCTCTTCGTCTTCGGCGTCGAAGGTGCCGTCGTGCGCGTTGAGGGCCTGAATGACGCCGGTGATGTCGCCGCGCGTGTCGCGCATGGGCACGCAGAGAATGCTCTTGGTGCGGTACTCGTTCTTGACGTCGAACTCGCGGTTGAAGCGCGCGTCGTCGTAGGCGTCCTTGATGTTGACGACCTCGCCGCTGACCGCGACGGTGCCCGCGATGCCCTGGCCCATCGGCAGGCGGATTTCCTGATTGGCGCCCTGGGCGACCCGGCTCCACAGCTCGTTGCGGGCGCGGTCGACGATGAAGAGGCTGCAGCGATCGGCTTCGACGACGCGGGTCGCCTCTTTGAGAATGAGCGGCAGCAGCGTGTCGAGGTTGCGCTGGGCCGTCATCGCCTTGGCCACCTCGAGGATGGAGGACAGCTTGCCCATGCGCCTCAGCGCGATGCCCATCGGCGAGAGGGTCGGAGCGGTGGTTTCGTCTGAGGGTTTGTCGGAGGGGCTGGTAGACACGGGGCGCGATGTTCCTCTGGAGAGCGAGCCTCCGCAACCGCTTCACCATCGCGGTGTGCGTCCTGGCCATCGCCAGCGGGTGCGCGATGCAGCGTTTCCTGCGCGTCGAGGAGCGGCAGATCGACGCCCGGCTCCGCTTTTTCCTCGGCGGCGGGGGCAACTCCCTCGTGCTGACCCACGGGAAGCAGGCGTTCCTCGTCGACGCGAAGTTCGCAGGCGCGTCGAAGTCGCTGCGGCACCGAATCGAGACCGAGCTGGAGCGCTCCGTGCGCCGGGCGCTGGTGACGCACTCGCACTTCGATCATGCCGGCGGGCTCGACGAGTTCCGCAACCTGGGGCCGGTGCTGGTGCACCCGAACGCGCGCAAGCGGCTCGAGGCTGACGGCATGCGCGCGCAGTGGGTCGACGTCGAGGGGCCGCTCGAGCTGCAGCTCGAAGACGAGATCGTGCGCGTGTGGCACCCGGGCAAAGGCCACACCGACGGCGATCTCGTCGCGTACCTCGTGCATCGCAAGCTGCTCGTGACGGGCGATCTCGTGACCGCAGACATGGAGCCCGTCATCGACGTCGAAGCAGGTGGCGACGTGCTCGCGTGGGCCGGCACGTTGAAGGGGCTGCTCGAGCTCGACTTCGTCACCGCGCTCCCGGGGCACGGCGCCCCCATCGGCCGCGACACGCTCGTTCGCCTGCTCGCGTACCTCACGCTGGTCGAGCATGAAGTCACCGTGGCGCAGCGGCAGGGCCTGTCGGAAGACGACGTGGTGGCGGCGGTGTCGATCGATCAGTCGCACGCGCTCGAGCCCGTGCCGTTCGCGGCGAACCGTGAGAAGACCATTCGGTTGATGGACCGCGCGTTGCGGGCTCGACGTTCCACGAAGGAGTGACGATGGCGAAGACGGTGAAGGTGGCTCCTTCGATTCTCTCGGCTGACTTCGGGCGCCTGGCCGACGAGGTGCGCGCCATCGAGCAGGCCGGCGCCGACTACGTTCACGTCGACGTGATGGACGGGCGCTTCGTGCCCAACCTCACCATCGGGCCGCTCGTCGTCGAGGCCGTGCGCAAGGCAACGACGCTGCCGCTCGACGTGCACCTGATGATCGTCGAGCCCGAGAAGTACATCGGCGACTTCGCGAAGGCCGGCGCCACCATCATCACCGTGCACCAGGAGACGTGCCCGCACCTGCACCGCACGCTGCAGCAGATCCGCGCGGCCGGCGCGAAGCCCTCGGTGGTGCTCAACCCGTCGACGCCACTGGTCACCCTCGAAGAGGTGCTCACCGAGGTCGATCAGGTGTTGCTGATGAGCGTGAACCCGGGCTTCGGCGGCCAGAGCTTCATCGAGGCGACGGTCGACAAGGTGAAGCGCCTGCGCGCGATGCTCGACGCGAAGGGCCTGAGCGCAGTCGACATCGAGGTCGACGGAGGCATCAACGCCGACACGGCGAAGCGGGTCGTGGCCGCCGGAGCGACGGTGCTCGTGGCCGGCAACGCCGTCTTCAAGACGCCTGACTACGCGAAGGCGATCGCCGCGCTGCGGTCGTGATGCAATGCGCCTGCGTGCGTTTCGTGTGCTTCAAGCAACTCGCAGCGTGATGGGAGGGCGAGCTGATGGAGGCAGTGCAGACGTTTCGCTGTGAAGGCTGTGGTGCCGCGCTCTCACTCCGTGCATCGGAGCGCACGCAGGTCTGTGTGTACTGCGCGAGCCCGAACGTCGTCGCCGGCGCGCTCGACGCCACGCGGCAGGAGCCCCGCTTCTGTATTCCCCACGCGCAGGGCGAGAAGCTGGCCCGACAGGCGCTCGCCGACTGGCAGAAGAAGCTCTGGTTCTTCAGTCACCAGGGCGTTCGCCGCGCGCGCCTCGAGAACTTCAAGGGCGTGTACCTGCCCAGCGTCCTCTACAGCGCGATCGCGCGCGCGCGGTACGACGTGAGCATCGGTGAGGAGTACTACGTCACCGAGACCTACACGACGACCGAGAACGGGAAGACCGTCACCCGAACTCGTCAGGTGAAGAAGCACGAGTGGGTTGCGCTCTCGGGCGAGTACGACGCCTACGCGACAGACCTCGTCGTCAGCGCGAGCAGCGGCATTCCCAACGATGAGCTCGAGGCGATCGAGCCGTTCGACTTCAAGGGCCTGCGTCGCTACTCGCCTGGCCTCGTCGCCGGCTGGCCCGTCGAGACGCCGTCGCGGAGTGAGAGCGACTGTCTCGGGCTGGCGCGCGCCGAGCTCCAGGGCGTCGTGGACAGCCGGCTCCAGCAGTTCATGCCGGGCGACACGTTCTCGGACCTCACGTCGACGACGCGCATCGAGCACGAGAGCGCCACCGCGTTGTTGGTTCCGCTCTGGGTATTGGCCCTCAAGTACGACGAGAAGAAGCCGGCGCTGCGCGTGTTGATCAACGGTCAGACCGGCAAGACGTCCGCAAAGGTGCCGCTGTCGTGGCCGCGCCTCATCATCGCGGCCGTGCTGCTGGTCGCGCTGCTCGTCCTCGTGGGCTTTGGCGTGCACGAGTTGGTGCAGCGATGAGGTGCACCCGCTGCCAGGCGCCGCTCGAGCACGGCGACATTCGCTGCCCGGTCTGTGCGTTCCCGTCGGAGGTCGAGGTCGCTGGCGAGGCCGCCGCGATGAAGGTGCTGCGCTGCCCCGAGTGCAACGCCGCGCTGGCCTACTCGGCCGAGAAGCAGAACGCGGCCTGCGGCTTCTGCGGCTGCGTGATGAAGGTCGAGGAGCCGGTCGACCCGATCGAGACGCCTTCGGCGCGGCTGCCGTTGCTGGTGCAGGCCGAGCAGGCCAAGGGCTCGCTTCGCCAGTGGCTGTCGACGCGGGGCTTCTTCACGCCGGGCGATCTCGCGACCGCGGCGACCGTCGATACGATTCACCCGCTGTGGTGGGCCGCGTGGGTGTGTGACGCGAAGGCGACGGTGAGCTGGACGGCGGACTCCAACGCCGGCAGCGGGCGAAGCGACTGGGCGCCGCACTCGGGCAAGCACACCCTCGAGTGGAGCAACCTCGTGGTCCCGGCCACGCGTGGATTGAGCGCTCATGAGACGAACGTGCTGACCGGCAGCTACGACGTCTCGCGGCTCGAGCCGGTGCCCGACGGTGCGGCGCAGGTCGAGCAGTTCGACGTGCAGCGCTCCGCGGCGCGCAAGACGGTCATCGAAGGTATCGAGCGTGACGCGGCGGAGCGGCTCAAGGGCGGCTCCATACCCGGTAACCGATTCCGGAACGTGCACGTGAGCGCACTGCTCGAGAGGTTGACCACGCGCCGGCTCGCGTTCCCGGCGTGGGTGTTGGCGTACCGCTTCAACGGGAAGCTCTACCGGGCCGTCGTGCATGGGCAGAAGGCAGACGTCGTCATCGGCACCAGCCCCATCTCGTGGGCGAAGGTGGTGCTGGTCGGGCTCGGGGTACTCGCGGCGATCGCGTTGATCGCGGTGGCGGTGCGACAGTTCGCGTAACGTGTGGTGCGCTCGGTTTCGCGCTCCCGTGACGAGATGGCGTTCAACCGGAGCCGAACGCGGGAGCGTCGGCCTGTCTGTTCGAGGCGACTCTTCCGCACGCAGGGTTCGCGATCACCCGCGCGAGGCCACGCAGAGTTTTCGCGCCGGCGGGCGGCCGTGCCCTGCAGCCGATGGCCCGGCTGATGCTTCATCTCCTCATCTGCCTCGGGCGCCGCACCGGCCCTCGTTCTGGAGACCGTCATGAAAGCCAGTCGCGTGATGACGAAGGATGTCACCTGCATCACCCCTGACTTCGGTCTCGATCGCGCGTGGTCGCTGATGAGGAAGCTGAACGTGCGGCACCTGCCCATCGTCTTCTCAGGGAAGCTGGTTGGCATTCTGTCGGACCGCGATCTGCTGGTCCGCGCGCTCCAGGTCGAAGGTGGGGCGCTGACCTTCCCGCCGCTCGCGGTTGGCGAAGCCATGACGCCGCACCCCATTACCTGTCAGCAGGCGACGCCTGTCTCGAAGCTCGCCTCGCTCATGCTCGAGCACCGCATCGACTCGATCCCCATCGTCAGCACGCGCGACGATCTCATCGGCCTCGTCACGTCGACCGATCTGATCGAGCTGCTCACGTCACCTGACACCATCACCGACGAGTTGCCGTTCACGTTTGCCCTCAAGAAGGGCGAGGCGGCGGCGGCCTGATCACTCCAGCAGCCCGTGCTTCACCAGCCAGGTCGCGATGAAGCCGGCCACCCACGGCTCCCGAGGGCCCAGCGTCGACTCGAGCTGGCCGACGAGCTCTTTCCAGGTGCGCGGCACGTCGCAGAACACGAGCGCGCGTCTCACGTCGTCGTCCGAGAGCAGCGTGCCGAGCTCGGGGTAGATGACCCAGGGTTGCCCGGCCGAGCGACTGAAGCTGGTGCGGGTCAGTGGTCTCGTTTCATCCATGCGTGGCGCCGTCGGGAAGTGGCCAAAGGCCCGCGCGAAGTCGAGGCGGAGCGGGTGTGGCGTCGCGGTCGCCGTGAACGGTCGAGCGGCCAGCTCCTTCCACGTCGCCTCGAGCTGGCGCACGACGACCTTCCAGTCGTAGCGCTCCTTCGCGCGAGCGCGAGCGGTGCGGCCCAGCCGTTCGCGGAGCGGCGCGTCTCGAACGAGCTCCTCCAGCGATGACACCAGGTGCCTCAGGTCGACCTCGACGCTCTGGCCCAGCACGAGATGGAGCGGGCGCTCGTAGAGCAGCGGCCCGAGCTCCGACAGCTGCGTCCAGTCGACGCCCAGCCGCGTCGTGACTCGCCGGCCGACCTCGTCGTCGACGGTGTCCTTGTAGCCATCGAAGTCCGACGCCACGACGGGCACGCCGGCCGCGAGCGCTTCGATCACCGACTGGCCGAACGTCTCCTGCAGGTTGTCGACGGGCGATACGAAGACGTCGGCGGCCGACAGCAGCACACGCTTCTCGGCGTCGGCGAAGTCGACCTTCAGCGTCACGCGATCGTCGATCTTCAGCACCTTCGACCACAGCCCCAGCATCTCGGGCGTCTTCGTGCCCTGCCTCGCGCCCGCGAGCACCAGGTGCACGTCGAGCTTCTTCTCGTGCACGAGGGTCGCGAAGGCCTGGAGCAACGGGAAGGCGTCGAGCTTGTCGTACTCGGTGAAGCGGGCGAGCGTGAGCAGCACCACGCGGCCGGTCGGCAACCCGAGCGCAGCGCGGGCCTCGGCCTTCGACATCGGAGTGAGCGCGTCGACGTCGACGCCAAGCGGAACGTGCGGCAGGTTCCACCGGGGAATCGGAGTCGAGAGCCCTCGCGCGACGAGCCCGGCTTCCACGTCGTCGAAGCACACCTCGAGCGCGCGCCGGCCCACGGTGCTGGAGCAGAAGATGGCGTCGGTCGCCGCCGGAGGAATCAGCGGCCAGCGCGCGAGCTCCTGGTGCAGGCGCGGGTAGCTCAACGAGTGCGTCTGGCCCGTCACGGGCGTGGCCTTCGTCGCGTAGCGGTTCCGCAGGGCCACGAGATCGAACAGGCGCTCCACGTGCGACGGGTGGTGAAGCACGTCGATGGCGCCCTCTTTCAACAGCGCGGGGAGCTGGAACACGTGGGCGGCGCCGACGCGGCCTGGCGGCAGCTCCCACCTGTCGAAGAGCCCCTGGAGCGGCGGCAGGTCGGCGTCTTCTCCGGCCACCATCACCACGCGCTCGAAGCTGCCGTGCCTGGCGAGCGCCTCGAGCAGTGCCGCGTTGGCGACCGTGCGCCCGACGAGCACGCCACCCGGGTGGGTCCACGTGCCTGGGACTGCGAGGGCCGCGAGCGTGCGCATGGTCGCCGAGTAGACCCCGAAGTCTCCCCAAAGGGCGACGGCGAAGTAGGGTGTCGTTCCACGATGATCTCCGTTCGGTCCCGAGTGTTGGCGGCGCTGCTCCTGGTGGCGGGCTGTGACGACGCGCCTGCTTCGCCCGGGCCCGACGCGGCAGAGGAGAAGGACGCCTCCTCGAAGCCCGACGTCGCGAGCGTGCTCGGCGCGCTGACCGCGAAGACGCCAGCCACCCGCCCCGAGAAAGACGGCAAGCGCCGCCCGAAGTCGATCCTGCTCGCCGAGACGCGAGAGCTCGTTCAGTGGCGCGTCGCCGATGGCTTCCTCGAGCGCGCCGACATCATCGAGCTGGCGATGGGCGCCGCCGATGGCCGCGAGTCACTGCGCAGCGAGGTCGAGAAGGTCGTCGACGAAGAGCTGGCGGCCCACCAGAAGCGCGAAGCCGACTGGAAGTTCCTCACCGCGCCCGATCGCCTCGCCCGCGCCTTCGCCGCCCTCGAGAAGGACAAGGTCATCGCGCGTGAGCGCTTCTCGGACTGCCGGAAGTGCGGCGTCGCCGACATGAAGCTGCTGCGCGAAGACCTGCTCGAGAAGGGCCGCCGGGCTGACGGGTACGTCTTCTTCACCGATCAAGACGCTGACGGCGTGTCGAAGGCCGGCGAGCTGGTGCTCGAGTACGGCAGCTTCCGTGAAGACGACGAGGCCACCGAGCGCATCGCAGAGAAGGTCGCCGAGGTGCTGCGCGCGCAGGGCCTGACGGTGGTGCCCGAGACCGACGAAGAGAAGTCGTCGTACCTCGTGCTGACCGGCCTCGACTGGCAGAAGCGCCGATTCACGCGCCCGCCGCGTTGAGCACGCGCAGCGTCGCCCCTCCGCACCGGGTCCGGAAACGACGACGCCGGCGTGACGCCCCGAAGGGAATCGCGCCGGCGGCGGGTGTTGCAGGAGCAGCGAACGTCAGTCGTTGATGACGTTGAACTCGACGCGGCGGTTGTTGTCGCGGCCGACCGGCGTGTCGTTGCTGTCCGACGGCTTGGTCTGCCCGAAGCCCACGGCCTTCAGACGGGCTGCCTCGACGCCCTGCTTGACGAGGTAGTCCTTCACCGAGTCGGCGCGGGCCTGCGAGAGGCTCAGGTTCTGCTCGGCGACGCCCGTGTTGTCGGTGTGGCCCTCGACCTGGAGCAGCTTGATCTCGGTGTGGCTCTTGAGGATGCCGGCGATCTGATCGAGCAGCGGCGAGGAGCGCTTCTGGAGCGTCGCCTTGTTGAGGTCGAAGTACACCTTGTCCTTGATGACGAGCTTCTCCTTCGTGATCACGACGAGCTGCTTCACCTTCTCGGGGCAGCCCTGGTTCGTCGCCGGGCCCGCCTCGTTGATGCAGTTGTCGACGCGGTCGTTCACGCCGTCCTTGTCGGTGTCGGGGTACGGGCAGCCCTTGTTGTCCTTCTCGCCCACGACGTCGATGCAGGCGTCGAGACGATCGGCCGTGCCGTCGTTGTCCTTGTCGGTGTCGGGGCAGCCGTTGTTCTCCTTCGGGCCGGCCTGATCAGGGCACTTGTCGTCGTTGTCGAGGACGCCGTCCTTGTCCTTGTCGCCGTACGGGCAGCCGGCGTTCTCTTTCGGGCCAGCGGTGTCGACGCACTTGTCGTCGTTGTCGAGGACGCCGTCCTTGTCCTTGTCGCCCCACGGGCAGCCTGCGTTCTCTTTCGGGCCCGCGACGTCGACGCACTTGTCGGCCTTGTCGAGCGTGCCGTCCTTGTCCTTGTCCTCGACGGGGCAGCCCTTCGTCTCTTTGGGACCGGCCTGATCAGGACACTTGTCGTCGTCGCCAGCGATGCCGTCGTCGTCGAAGTCGGCCTCGGCCGGAATGGTGTCAGGCGCGCCGATGCTGACCGAGAGGCCGGCCATCAGAATGCTGTGCGGGCCCATCAGGCGGAACGTCACGACGGGGCCGACGTGGAGCGCCTCGACGAGCGAGAACTCGTAGCCGGTGCCGAGGTCGAAGCCGGGCCCGAGCTCGCCGACCTGCTTCGAGGGCGCGTAGACGAAGTGGGCGTCGAAGTACCAGCTGCCGAGCAGGTTGCCCCGGTGCGTGGTGCCCGGGTTGAAGAGGTAGCCCTTCTCGTCATTGAAGAGCCGCAGGCGCAGGCCGATGCCCACGCCGAACGCCGCGCCCTGGTCGAGGTAGCCGAGGAAGTTGTTGAAGGTCGAGATGCCGAAGCCCTCGATCTGGGGCGCGAGCGGACCGAGCACTCCCTTGAGGAGCGTGGTGTCGACCTTGATGGTCGCGCCCGTGAGTGGGACGGCGCGATCGATGCCGGTGCCGCCTCCCATGTCGAGGTGGATGTTGACCGGAGACTGCTCGGCGAACACGGACAGCGAAGCGAGTAGCGCCGTCAGGGTGACGAGCCGGAAGTGCGTTTGCATCGAACAGAACCCCTCGAAGGAAGCGGCCAACCGAAGGGCGCGGACTTACGGCTTTCCCAGCAAGTGTCTACTGGTTTTTGCCGCGACGCCGAGCGGCTCGCGTCAAGCACCAGCCGAGGAGCGCAAGCCAGCCCGTTCCATCTGCCGCGCCACATCCACAGCCTTTCGGCGCGGGGTAGTCGGTCGGGAGCGCCTGGAGCACGAACGGCAAGGAGGGCTCGACTCCCGCGTCGGCGAGGCCGGCATCAGGCAACGCGCCCGCATCGACGGTTCCGCCTGCATCGACCCGGCCCGCGTCGACCATGCCGGCGTCGGGAACACCCGCGTCCATCGGAGGGCTGATGGTGCCGCCGTCGCCGAGGCACTCCGAGACGTTCATCGCGCGCGTCGCGGCGCAGCTCGCCGGGCCGGCGCAGGTTGGATCAGGCAGCGCCATCGGCCGTGACGCCGTGCCGATGTCGGACAGCCGCGGGTACGCAGGTCGAATGCCGCGCCAGTGGTTCGCCGTGGGAGGAAACTCCATCCACCCCCAGACGCGCTCCTGGTACGGCGCCGAGCCTGAAGGGCACGAGCCCGGCCGGCACACGCCACGCGTCGTCGAGAACGCCGGGTTGTTCGGGTTGTTCGACGTCGAGAGCCCGTTGTACGCCCACGTCGCGCTGTACCAGTGCTCGACGATGCGGGGCTGGTTGTCGCCGACGCAGTTCGTCGCTCGCCACTTCTCGGTGAGAATCTGCATGCCCGTCGCGAGGTTGTAGAGCGCGTCGGACGCCACCCGGCTGCGATCGTACGAAGGCGTCGCGTCGAACGAGCGCATGCCGCTGGTGACCTGACCGACGCCGTAGCCGCAGTCGAACGAGATGATGGTCTGCGAGGGTCTGCCGCGTTGATCGGCCGGCGTCGTCGGTGGGCAGAACTGACGCCAGCCGCTCTCCTGCATCGAGATGGCCTTGATCAGCTCGCACGGGAAACGCGCCGGCTGGCTCGTCGGCGGGTTGGGCCGGTTGCAGCCCGCGCCGAGGTTGCTCACGTTCGGGCCGCTCGCGCCCCAGAACGAAGGCCCCTTCGAGACCGTGTCGAAGATCACCTGCCACTGCGCGAGGGTCGGGTCGGTGCCGGGCACGGCTTCCACGGCGCAGCTGCCGGTGTTGCCGGTGCTCGAGAGTGTGTACGACGGGCAGAACTGCGCGAGCGCGTGGCCCGACACGAGGAGCGCCGCGAGCGTCAGCGTTCTCATCGGCGCACCCCCGCCACGTCGACGATGCCGGTGGGCAACGTGAGCGGCACGGGCCTGAAGTCCTTCACGCTCACCGCGTAGACCGACGGCGCGTCACCGGGCACTTCGTGGCGAACGAAGACCAGGCCTTCGGCGATGACGCGGACGCGCTCGAAGCCCGCACCGTGTGAGGGCAGGGCGACACCATCTCGTCCCGCCCAGCGCAGCCCCTGTCCCTGGCCGGCCGAGTACGCGACACCTGATGGCAGCACCGTGGGGAGCAGCGCGACGGTGTCACCTTCGGCGAGGCGCTCGCGGCGGCCGGTCAGCAGCTCGACACGCTCGACGAACCAGCGCTCGACGCCGGGCTCCGCGATGGTGAACAGCACTGCCTTCTTCGCGGCGTCGACGGTGAAGTCGTGCGCGAGGGCCGGGAGCGACGGGACGAGCGTGCGCACCGCGAGCGTGTCGACATTCACCGCGATCAGCCGCGCGCCCTCGGGGCCTGCGACGTAGAGAATGAGCTCGTGCTCGAAGACGCCGGCGAGGTGCGTCCAGAAGCCCTTCGTCTCGAAGACGGTCCGCGCGCGGCCTGACGCGACCGAGACCTCGGTGATGGTGAGCGAGTCGACGCGGAAGGAGTCTGGGGACTCGGCGCCTGGCACGCCGCGCTCGACGAAGAGGCGCTGACCGATGAGCACCGGCTGCGACGCGCGCACCACGTTGGTGGCGAGCGTTCGGTCGGGCTGGCCCGGCGTGACGATGGTGAGGGTCGACGCGAACGAGAGGTCGCGCGTTAGCGACGGAACCCGAACGATGGCGAGGCTGCGTGAGCCGGGCAGGGCGACGGCGCGAAACGTCTCGTCGGGCTGCACCTGCAGACGTGCGAAGGGCTCCGCGAGTGGGCTGCCTGCTTCCATCGACTGCCACCGCACCTCGAGCGTCGACGAGGCGACGTCTTTCGAGACGACGGCCAGCTCCAGCGGCGCGGCGGCGAGGCAGGTGACGAGGGCGAACGAGACCATGCCGCCCGCCTACCCTGATTGGTCTGGCCGCGTCACCTCACAGCCACGGGTGGGATCGCCAGGGTGACACCTACCGCGTAGGCCGGTTGGCCCGGTCGAGCCCGCCGCCTGCCGTCACCCAGCCCCGGCGCGCCGTTTCTTGCGCAGGCACGTCGAAGGCCTCGACCCGGCCGCTGCGCGCGCTCGCAACCCACCGCCCACGCGCCAGGACCGTCGAGCCAACGAAGGACGTGTTGTTCGACGCGGCGACCGGCAGTGGACAGGTGAAGCGCACGAGGCCGTCGAGCCCGACTTCGTACAGATCAGTGCTGCTCGCGATCAGCACCGACGGACTCGAGGTGACGAGCGGCTCGGTGAGGCACGCCTCGAACGCGCTGGAGCCGGCAGGGACCTGCCAGATGAACGGGGGACGAGGCGTCGCCGGGTCGATCACCATGAACCAGCGCGAGCAGAGGCTGTTGCTGTCGAGCGCGATGAGGTGGCCATGCGCCAGGAGCGTGTTGCGGGTTCCCCAGTATGCGTTGGCGTTCTGGAACGTGACGGCCCCGTTCCTCGCGTCGCGAAGGGCGGCAGGAAATGCGGTGGTCAGCGTCCCGGCGAAGGCGTTGGCCGGCACCGCAGCGCTGCCGGGAACGTCGAGAAGCCACCGCGGCAACCCATTCGCCGAGGTGGCGATCAAGGCGTGCCTCCACAGATCTTCGTACGCGTAGACGGTGTCTTCGTCGGCGATGGCGCTGGCGAGGTAGGTCGACTGCATCTTCCAGGCGAAGGCGCCGCTCGAGGCGTCGAGCGCGACGATCCACGAGGTCCACGCGGCGCCGCCTTCGTTGATGCGCAAGTTGAGGAAGACGCGCGGCGGCGTGCCGACCACCCCTGCCGAGATCATCCACAGGGCCACGCCTTCACGCAGGCCGAGCGTCGCGACGAAGTCGGCGCGAGACCTCGACCACTGGAGCGTGCCGTCGATCGCCGAGCGCGCCTCGACCCGGTGTCCTCCGGTCGTCGAGCTGCCCGCGTCGCGAAGCAGGAGGATGAGCTGGGTGTCCGAGACGAGCATCAGCGGGCTCATCGGGGTCGGGTAGGTCGAGCCCTCGTTGGGCACGCCCGCCATTCGTGTCCGGAACCGCTCGGTGCCGTCGAAGGCGACGCTGACGAGCCACGTCGTGCTGCCGATGTTCTCGAGCCAGAACACGTTGCCGGAGCGATCGCCGACGCCGGGGAACACGAGCGCGCCGCCCGCCGACTGGTAGCTCCACGCCGGTCGTAGGGGCGTCGCCTGGGGCTGGGCGCATCGGCCCTGCTGGCAGCGCCCTTCTGAACGACACGGCGTCGCAGGCGCACACGTCGAGCCTTCAGGTGCCGACACCTCACGGCATTCTCCGGTGACACAGACCTTCGCGGTCACGCACGTGTTGGGTCCGCACGCCGTCCCGTCGACAACCTCGGTGATGCCGCAGCCTGTTCGCGCGTCGCACGATGGGGCCTGGCACGGGTTCGACGGGAACGCGCACGTCGTCGCTGCGTGCACGCAGCCGCTCTCTTCTGCGCAGGCGTCGTCGGTGCAGGCGTTGCCGTCGTCACAGCTCCGCGCGGCGCCGAGGCACCGGCCCTGACGGCAGGCGCCCGCCTCGATGCAGGGTGTGCTGCAGGCCGAGTCTTCGACTGCATCGACCTCGACACAGGTGCCCTCGGCCGTCGGCTTCATCGCGCGGCAGGCCGCCGGTGCCGGAGCGCAGGCGATGGGTGCCGTCGCGGTGCCGGTGAGCTCGAGCTGGAGCGATGCCTGCCCAGCGCCGACCGTGACGGTCTTCGAGAAGGAGCCCACGGTGGTTGGGAGGAAGAGCAGCTCGAAGGAGACGGTCTCTCCGCCGGGGATCTCGAGGCTCGACGGACCCACGAACGGCGCCGGCACCTGCACCGGAACGCTCTGGCTCGCGCGAGAGGGGTTCGTCAGCTCGGCGCGAAGGCTCGTCGAGTCACCGACCAGCGTGACGGGGAAGTCGAGCTGCGCTGGCGAGAGGCGGAGCACGGCATCGGTCCCGACGAGCTCCGGCTTCCTGCACGAGAGCAGTCCGACGACGAGGAAGAGCCACAGCTGGGATCCGGTGGTGATCTTCACGGCGTCGCGACCTCCTGGCGGCCGCGTACTCCGAATGCTGTCGCGGAGTCACTCGAGCGAGGCGTGGCAGGCGGAACGACGCTCACGCACCGGATGGTCCCGCACTTGGACGAATTTCGAACCGCCAACCGGAAGCGAAGGTCGAGGTTGTTCTCGGCCGGGCGAGCAACGACTACACGTACCCTGCGTCGTACATCCTGAACGGTGATGGCGGTCGAAGCCCAGTTGGCGCGGCCGTGCACACTTTCGATTATTACCCGTACCCACTGTTGTCGTTCTCAAAGTTCCAAGTGCACTGCCACGACGGTGTCGTGACGAGCCTTGAGATGTTTGACGACTGAATGATCGAGGGGTCTGGGCGGATGCCTCTCGGCGCAGGGTTCTACCGGCCAAGTCCCCTAACGAAGAAGCCCCGGCAGAACCGAGGCTTTCTTCGAAGCTCCTACCTGGACGAATTTCGAACCGCTGTGATGGGGTGCAGCGGGCAGCGTGAGCGCTTGATCAGCCGGTGACGGCGGCGATGAGGGCCGAGCGCTTCTTCAGTTGCTTACTGATCTCCTCGACACTCGGGAACAATCCTCCCGCCGAGCAAGCTGCCTCGACAAAAGCACCGTCGAGAATCACCGCGACGCACGGCCAGTTGTAGCTGGTGGCCTTGAACCCGCTGATGCGTTTCAAGATCCACGGCAGGACCACCTTTTCAAACGCAACGCTTGTCGCATCGGAGACGAGCGCCTCGTCGACCGACAAGATTCGGAGGTAGGTCGATGAGTAGGTCGCGCAGTAGGGAACGCCCTTCGTCATGTTCGGCCCGTGCCGCGTCTGAAAGGCAAGCAACTCCAAGTCAGGGAGCAGCGAGCGAGCCAACTGCCGCGCGAGCTTCTTGTCGGTCAGGTACCGCTCGCCATTGGCCGGTGGTGCGTAGGCAGTTCGCATTGCTCCTGCCGGTGTCGAGCACTCGGGTTCTGATGTCCACGTCCCCCGAAAAAGAAAAGGCCCCGGCGGACCGGGGCCTTTCACTGATGCTCCCGTACTTGGACGAATTTCGATCTGCCGTGATGGAGTTGATCTCTCAACGCGCCCCATGTCAGAGCCTGAGCCGCCACCTCTCGAGCTCACTCAATGCGAGAGAGACGAGTCGCCCGCGAACTCGTCGTGCATCCGCTTGCCAGTATCGGACTCACCGGCCACTTTGGAAGGCAGCCATCAACGTCGTCGCGACCCACGCCGCGCCGCCGCACATCGTCGCCACCGCCAGAAAGAAAAGGCCGATCAACACGCGACTGCGCGCAATGCGGCTCACCACCGTGAGCGGAGCGGTATCAGCCGTCGGATCAGGCCTGGGCTGCGGGCCGGCGCCAAGGCTGCCGAGGATCACGACGACGTCGGCCGCGGCGTAGCCCTCGTTGACGAGCGTGGCGTGCATCACCTCGGCGCTCTGGCCGGCCGCGTGGAGGGTTCTGGCGCGCTCGAAGAGCGTCTGCGTCATCACGTGGTGGAACGTACTCGTTCACGGCTCGCGCAGCCGCAGCACCTTCCAGCCGAACGGCGTGCGCAGGCGCAACAACCGCGGCGCGCCGTCGTCGGCGTTGAGCCAGCCCGTCACCTTCACCGTGACCCGGCTGTCGGCATCGATCGTCGCGAACGTGCCCCCGTCGGGTCTCGTCGTCGCGGTGGGCAGGGTGAGCTCGACGATGCCGCCGGTCTCCGAGAACAGCTGCGCACGATCGAACGCCTCTTCAGGCACTGCGGAACTCTCACGGTCGATCGCCTCGGCCGACAGGTTGTGGATCTCGAGAGCGAGCGCACATTTTCCCCGGACGCAGCGCAGCGCGCCGACCTTCACCTCCGTCACGCCAGCCTGGAGCACGACGGCTTCGCCGGCGGGAGGGAGACGCTCGAGCTGGTCGGCGATCTCGGCTGCGACGGCGCGGGTCCACTGCGTCTCGATCGCCGCCGCCTTGCGCAGCCGTTCGGCGAGCACTGGGCGCTTCCAGCCCTGCCAGGTGCCAGCAGCGTTCAGCGCGTCGTCGAGCCCGCGGAGCTCCCGGTCGGGTCGACCGAGGTTTGCCGCCGACAACCGCACCGCGGGGAGCGGCGTGAGGGCCTCGAGCGCCGAGTCGACGTGCGCCATCGTCGTCTCCTGCCGGCGCAGCGTCATCGCCTCGGGCACCGCGCGGCAGGTCGCCGTGAACGCGCTCTTCGTGAACGTCACCGGCAGCGTTGCGCCGAGAGTGACGGACCCCGAGCCCACCAGCTCCAGCTCCGTCAGATCGCGATCCCACACGGTCAGGGTCATTCGATCGCCGCGTGCCAGCGTGACGGGAAAACCTGCCAGTGCCCAGTCAGCGTCGTCAGGGCCGTTCACCAGCCCCGAGCTCACGCCGTTGACGCTCAGCGACACCCGAAGATCGGCGCCCGCGAACGAGTCGTAGCGGAGCCTCGGGACCGAGACCTGACAGAGCACCACCGTCGTCGCGGGCAACGCCATCGTCTCTGGTTCGAGGCCCCGAAAGGTCTCCCAGGTGTCATCGAGCTGCGGAACGAACGCTCGCTCGAGCGTCCCTGCAAACGCTCCGAGGCCCAACAGCGCAGTGGTGAGAAAGAGAAGTCGCATGCTGCGGAACGGAGCAAACGATCGGCCACCGAAGAACGTCGCGTGAATCGATGGGTTGCGTGGCCGCCGAGGGCGCGAGCTCGACGGTCCCTGACGACGCCGCCTGTCACCGTCGTTGCGCACTGCCGCCACGCGCGCGAGGCGGCCACCGTCACCCGTTCGTCACGGACTCCAGGGCGGAGCGGTGAGCCGTCGGCCGTCTCGCGTTCGTGGCGCCGACTCATCATCCGGCAGGCCTTTCGCGCGATCCCACAGCTGGCACGTCACGACCTGGTGCGCCTGGTCGAGCCCCTCGCAGTAGTTGGTGAAGAGGCAGCGCCGCACCTCGTCTCCGCGGCCCAGCTTCATCTTCAAGAACCAGTCGGGGTCGGCGATCGACTGCCGGGCCGAGGCGACGAGGTCAGCGTCTTTCGCTTCGAGCACCTGCTCGGCCTGCCAGAAGCTCGCGATGCCGCCGCACGCGACGGTCGGCGTCGAGAACCCGGCCTCGCGCACGGCCTTCGTCACCGCGGCGATGGCGGTGAGGTTGCGCCCGAACGGTCCCGGTGGCGCGAGGTTGGTGGTGGGCATGCACTCCTGCCCTGACGGCCCGGTGTACGGGTACGCGGCCTGGCCTGGCTTCGGTTGCTTCGCGTCTTCGAACTTTCCGCCGCGCGACAGCGAGAGGAAGTCCATGCCCGCGCGCGCGAACTCGACGCCGAAGAAGCGCGCGTCGTCCACGCCGGAGCCCTGCTCGATGATCTCGTCGGCCAGGTATCGGCACCCCAGCGCGACGCCGGAACCGATGGCGTTGCGGACCGCGCGATACACCTCGAGCGGGAGCCGCACCCGGTGCTCCCGTGGCCCGCCATACCCGTCGGCCCGCGTGTTCCTCGCCGAGAGAAAGCTCGCCATCGTATAGGCGTGCGCGAAGTGCAGCTCGACCCCGTCGAACCCGGCGGCCACGCAGCGCTTCGCGGCGTCGGCGAACAACGCGGGCAACACCTGCGGCAGCGAGGCGACGTGAGGCAGGTGCGTGTCGGTCACGCGCTCACGAAGGCCAAACCGCAGCGCCTCCTGCTCCCGTTCGTCGAGCACCGCGAAGACCGCCTCGTCGGAGAGCGACAGCAGGTGCGCCCGCACCTCGGGCTCGGGCGCCTCACGCCACCGCCCACCCAGGGCCTCGCGGAGCCGCGCGCCGACCGAGAGGAAGCGGCCGAGGAACGCCTCGCGCGTCGGCCGTCGCTTGATGGACAAGAAGTCGATCAGCTGCACCAGCAGCTTCGTCTGGCCGTTGCTTGCCTTCTTCACCGCTGCGGTGAGTCGCGACAGCCCCTCGATGAACCGATCGTGACCAGCGCGCAGCAACGGGCCCGACGGCACGTCACGAATGCCGGTCGCTTCGATGACGATGACGCCCGGCTGGCCTCGGGCGAAGCGCTCGTACCAACCCACGACCGCGTCGGTGACGAAGCCCTCATCGGTGGCGCGCCACGGCACCATCGCTGGTACCCAGGTGCGCGACGAAAGCTCGAGCGGCCCCAGGCGCGCTGAAGAGAACCACCGGCTCTGCGCGGCTTCTTCGGCGGTTGGCCAGCGCTCGATGGGCAACAGCTTCGCGCGGCGACGATCAGGTCTCGAGTCGGAGAGGCCACTCATGAACGCGGCAGTGTCGCGCAGCCTCGACGCTTCGTCACGGCGCGGTATCGACGCTGAAGGCATGGTGGCGCCGCGACGGGACTCGTGGGTAGAAGCCCCTCAATCCCCTGTGCCGGCGGCCGCCCGGACCTTCGAGAACTGACTTTCCCATGCGACAACACCTGCTGGTCTTCTTCGCTCTCTGTGGAGCGAGCTCCCTGTTCCTCTCGTGTGGCGGTGGCACCGTCTGTGGCAATGGCCGCCTCGAAACCGGAGAGGCCTGTGACGACGGCAACAAGACCGACGGCGACGGGTGTGAGAGCTCCTGCCAGCCCACGGGCGGCGTCGGTGGCGGAACTGCTGGCGGCGCTGGCGGTGGCTCGACCGGCGGTGGCTCGACCGGCGGCGGCTCGACCGGCGGTGGCTCGACCGGTGGCGGCTCCACTGGTGGCGGTTCGACGGCTGGAGGCATGAGCGGTGGCGGCGTGGCGAGCGTCTGCGGCGACACCATGCGCACCGGCGGAGAGCTCTGCGACGACGGCAACATGGTCGACACCGATGGCTGCACCCAGACCTGCGTCTTCTCGGCGGCCGGCCCGTACTGCGGCGACGGCATGATGAACGGCGCAGAGGCGTGCGACGACGGCAACCTCGCCTCGGGCGATGGTTGTGAGATCGACTGCACCGCGACCGTGACGGCGACGGCCTCGAACGTCTGTGGTGATGGCGTGCGCCGCGGAGCCGAGCTCTGCGACGACGGCAACGTGGTGGCGGCCGACGGCTGCGAGTCCGACTGCACGCCGACGCAGGTGTTGACGGTGACGTGCCCTGCCGCGGCGTTGCCCGCTCCGACGGCCGGGTGTGACGTGGCGCCCGGCTCGACGACGCGCTTGATCGTCGGCACGGTGCTCCAGCCGGGTCGCGTGTTGCGCGGCGGTCAGGTCGCCGTCGACGCGACGGGCCTCATCACCTGCGTGGGCTGCGACTGCCTCGCGTCTGCAGGCGCGGGCCCGACCGGCATTCTCTGCGGCGACAACCTCGTCTCTCCCGGCCTCATCAACGCGCACGATCACCTCACGTACCCGGCCGCCCCGTATGTCGCGAACGGCGTCGGGGCGAACGGGCTGCTCGCAGACGGTGGAGTGCCGGAGCGCTACGAGCACCGCAGCGATTGGCGCGTCGGCGGCGCGGCTCACGAAGGGCACACCCGCATCTCGAACGGCGGCAGCGGCATGGGGCCCCAGTACCAGTGGAATGAGCTGCGTCAGCTGCTGGTCGGCACCACCTCGATCTCCGGCTCGAACGGCGGCGCGGGCCTCTTGCGCAACCTCGACATGGCGGACACCGGCTCGGGGGCCAGCCAGATTGGTCTCGGCGCGAACACCAGCGGCGGCAACTACGCCACGTTCCCGCTCGGCGACAGCGCGGGCGACGAGCTGCTCGGCTCGTGTGCCTACCCGACGCGCCCCAACCCGGCCTCGGTCATTCCCGCGAACGCCTTCTACGAGCCGCACATCTCGGAAGGCCTCGAGTCGTCGGCGCGCAACGAGTTCCTCTGCCTCTCTGGCCTGCAGGTGGGCGGCGTCGACGTCATCGGACCCCGCACGGCGATGATTCACGGCATCGGGCTCAAGCCGGCCGACATGCGGTTGATGGCGCTGCGGCGCGCGAGCCTGGTGTGGTCGCCGCGCAGCAACATCGTGCTCTACGGCGACACCGCGCAGACACCCGTCTACCACCGCATGGGCGTGAACATGGCGCTCGGCACCGACTGGGTGCGCTCGGGCTCGATGACCCTGATGCGCGAACTCTCGTGCGCCGACTCGGTGAACCAGACCTTCTACGGCCGCTACTTCAGCCCGCTGTCGCTGTGGAAGATGGTGACGGTCAACGCCGCCAACGCGCTGGTCGTCTCGTCGCGCATCGGCACGCTCCAGGCTGGCCGCGTCGGCGACATCAGCATCTACCGTCGCAAGAACGTCGACCCGTTCCGTTCGCTCATCACCTCGAACCCCGACGAGGTGGTGCTGACGCTTCGCGGCGGCAAGGCGATCTACGGAGAGACCTCGGTCGCCGACGTGCTGGCGCAGGGGTGTGAGGCCATCGACATCTGCGGGGCCATGCGCTCCGTGTGCCTGGCAGGAGACGGCACCACGCTCGCGACGCTCCGCGCGGCGAACGCGACGACGTACCCGCTGTTCTTCTGCGGCTCGTTGCCGATGAGCGAGCCGACCTGCACGCCGATGCGTGCCGCGCCGTGGCTGTTCTCGGGCAACCCCTTCACTGGCGTCCCTTCGATGACGGATTCTGACGGCGACGGCCTGGCCGACGCGATGGACAACTGCCCGGCCATCTTCAACCCGCGCCGCCCGATGGACCTCGGCGTTCAGGGTGACGCTGACGGCGACGGCACCGGCGACGTCTGTGACGTGTGCCCGCTCGACCCCAACAGCACCATGTGCAGCACGCCCTCGGCGACCGACGTCGACAACGACACGATTCCGAACGCGACCGACAACTGCCCCGGCGACCCGAACACCATGCAGACCGACGGCGACATGGACGGCAAGGGCAACGCCTGCGACGCGTGCCCGACGCTCCCCAACCCGGGCACCGCGGCGTGTCCTCCTCCGCCGGGCATTCCGGCCACCATCTACGAGGTGAAGGCGCTCAACTCGACGCTGCTCAACCAGCGCGTGCAGCTGACCAACGTGCTCGTCACCGCGACGACCGGCCTGGGCTTCTACGTTCAGGTTCACGAGAACGACATGGGCTACACGGGCCGCGATTACTCGGGCGCCTTCGTCTACTACCCGGGCGCGAACCCCCGCACCGACGTGGTTCCAGGCGATCGCGTCAGCATCGCGTCGGCTGGCGTGAGCGACTTCCAGGGCCAGGTGCAGATCAACGGCGTGCCCGCCGGCTCCGTGGTGATCGTCACCCGCAACAACCCGCTGCCCGCTCCGACGATCGTGATGATCGGTGAAGTGAACGCGGTCATGTCGACCCGCGCGCGCGCGCTCGAAGGCGTGCTCATCGGGCTCGCAGGCCCGGCCACGGTGGCCGACGTCGCCCCGGTGGCTGGCGCAGGCGACACGATTCCCACCAACGAGTTCACCATCGCCGAGATGACGGGCGGCATGCAGCTGCGGGTGAACGACTTCATGTACCTGCTCTCGCCGTTCCCCGTGCTCAACGAGCCGCTGGTGCAGGTGCGCGGCGTGCTCCAGTACCGAAACGGCAACTACAAGCTCGAGCCGCGCAACGCGTTCGACATCGTTCGACCCGTCACGCTCGCGAGCGCCGGGCCGTCGGGCCAGTTCCTGCGCCTCGGTCAGACGGGTGTCACGACGTTCCCCACGCCGTTCGTGGTGAGGCTCTCGTCGCCGGCCCTCGTCGACACGCTGATCAGCATCTCGTCGTCGAACCCGATGGTGCTTCAGGTCGCCGACGGTGGTGGCCTGGTGATTCCCATCGGGCAGATCGAGCTGCCGGTGTCGTTCAACGTCGTCTTCGACCTCGACGCCGGGGCTCCCGTCGTCGACGCCGGGTTCGACCCTGATGCTGGCTTCGACCCTGACGCTGGGTTCGACCCCGACGCCGGGCTCCTCGACGCCGGAACGCCTGTGCCGTTCGATGCGGGCTTCGGTGATGGCCGCGTCGGCCTGTTCGTGACGTTCAACAACCAGACCCTCGACGCAGGCGTTCGGGTGCTCACGCCCGCGAACCTTCCGACGCAGGTGACGTTGAGGCCGCCGACGAGCTCCGTCGTGGCGAACAACTCGACGGTCCTGACGGTGGAGCTCGATGTCCCTGCGCCTGCTGGCGGCACCAGCGTGATGCTCGCGGCGACGGGCATGGTGGGTGGCATTCCGATGACGGTGACGGTGCCCGAGAACCAGCTCGTGGCGACCTTCTCGTTCGCGGCCGCGCCGATGACGATGGGCAGCTCGACCGTGACGGCGACGCTCGGCATGTCGATGGCCACGGCGACGGTGAACGTCCTCGGCTCGGCCGGCGCCAACCACGTCGTCATCAGCGAGGTGCAGAGCCGCGGCGCGACGGCGGGCGACGAGTTCGTCGAGCTCTACAACCCAACCAACGCGGCGGTGAACATCGGCGGCTGGGTGCTCCAGTACAAGAGCGCGACCGGCGCGGCGTACTCGCTCAAGCTGACGGTGCCGGCGGGCACCATGATGCCACCGCGCACGTTCTTCCTGATGACTTCGGTTCGTGGTGCGACCGGCTTCACGCCGATGGTCGGCTCAGACATGGCGACGACCGGGAGCCTCGGGCTCGCCGACACCGGTCACGTCCGCATCGGGCCCACCACGTTGTCCACCAGCCCGACCGACATGGCCGCCATCGACACCGTTGGGTACGGCACCGGCAACGCCCCCGAAGGCAGCCCGGCGCCGGGCCCTGCGACGGCCAACTCGAGCATCGAGCGCAAGGCGTTCTCGACGTCGACCGACGTGTCGATGACGATGGGCGGTGACGCGGACGAGGGCAACGGCGAAGACACCAACAACAACGCCGCCGACTTCATCGTGCGCTCGGCCAGCCAGCCGCAGAACTCGATGAGCGCGCCCGAGCCCTGAGGACACCGACGGATTCGGCGCCGAGCCGTCGTCTGACTCAATCGGCGCCGAGCCTCATCCTCACGCATTCGGCGCCGAGCCTTGAGACGGCGCCGAGCCTCATCCGACTCAATCGGCGCCGGGCGTCCGTTCGCCTATGATGGTGAACACGTGACGTCGGGCGAAGCAGCGCAACAGACAGATCAGCTGGCGCCCGGCGCGACGGTCGGCTCATACGAGATCGTCGAGCTCATCGGCTCGGGCGGCATGGGCGAGGTCTACCGGGCGCGCCACAAGACGATCGGCAGGCTCGCCGCCGTGAAGGTGCTGCGGGCCGACCGCGCACACGACGCGAAGGCGCTCGACCTCTTCCTCAAAGAAGCGACGACGCTCGGGGCGCTGAGCCACCGAAACCTCGTCGAGGTGCTCGACTTCGGGCACCTGCCCACGGGCCAGCCGTACCTCACCATGGCCTTCGTCGACGGCAAGACGCTGCACGAGGTCATCAACGAGTCGCTCGACTCCAACGGCACGGGCGTCAGCGCGGTGATGGCCCTCACGGTCACCGAGCAGGTGCTCAACGCGCTGGGCGAGGCGCACAAGAAGGGCATCGTTCACCGCGATCTCAAGCCGGCGAACATCATGGTGCTCAAGGAGCACAGCGGCGAGACGCTGGTGAAGGTGCTCGACTTCGGGCTGGCGCGGCCGGTCGAAGGGGCCGTGCTGCCCTGGGCAGGGCTCGCGTCGACGAAGCAGTCGTCGGCAGCGGGCACGCCTGCGTACGTCTCTCCGGAGCAGGTGCGAAACGAAGAGCTCGATGGGCGCAGCGATCTGTACTCGATGGGCTGCACGCTCTTCGAGATGCTCAGCGGCCGCGCGCCGTTCGTCTCGGACTCTCCGCTCGAGCTGGTGAAGATGCAGCTCGACGCGCCACCCCCGCCGCTGGCCGACTTCGTGGCCAACCTGCCCGAAGAGGTCGAGCGCCTGGTGTTGTGGTTCCTCCAGAAGAAACGAGACGACCGGCCCGAGTCGGCCGACGTGGCGCGCCTCGAGGTGCGGCGCCTGCTCACGAAGCTGAGCCGCGAGTCGACCATCGTGCGGCCGGCGTCGACCCTGCCGTCGCTGCAGAAGCTGTCGGGGGAGCACGTCGCTCACAAGCCGCGACAGACGCCTGGGCCCGTCGACACGTCGCCAGAGGCGCTGACTCCATCATCCAGACCGAAGTGGCCGTGGGTCGCCGCTTCGCTGGGCCTCGTGCTGACGGGCGCGCTCGGCGTGTTCGGCCTGCGCAGCGAACAGCCCGTCGCCGTGGTCGTCCCCGCTTCGACACCCGCGCCGGTCCAGCCGGAGCCCCCGCTGCCACCCGCTCCGCCGCCGCAGGTGCCAGCGCCACCATCACCGCCAGTCGCGGTCGCCGAGCCTGAACCGGTGCGTCCCGTCGAGGGCCTCGAGGAGCTCGCGCCCATCGACCCGCGCCCGGTGAAAGGGGCTCACAAGGCGGCGCCGGTCGCGACGTGCCGCTGGAGCGCTGATTTCAAGGCGCTCGCCCGCCGCGACCACCAGGCGCTCCAGGTCGCCGCGGCGAAGCGAGGCGTTGCGCCTGCGACGTTGACGCGCCTCGAGGACGAGTTCGGCGCGGCGATGGTCAAGACCGACTGCCGCGGAGCGCTCCGTGCGCTCGACAAGCTGCGCCGCCTCGCGCCTTCGCGGTGACGGGCTTCAGAAGGTGCGGCACGGCGCACGGAACGGCGCTAGCAGAAGGGAATGAATTCCCTGCTCGCCATCGCTCTCGTGGTTCTCGGGCAGGCTGAGGTGGTGCCCGAGGCGACGCCTGCTGCCGCGGTCACTCCAGCGCCTGCTCCAGCCAATCCGACGGTCGCTGCTGAACCCGCGCCCACACCCACGCCGACGCCCGCACCCATCGCCACACCTGCCGCGCCGTCACGCCTGTTCGACTCGCTCCTCGTCGACTTCGAGATCGGCGCGGCCTACCTGTTCCAGAACGACGGCCGCTACGGCGCCAACGGGACGAGCTACACGGCGGCGGACGTCGGCCAGCAGCGAAACCTCGCGGTCGCGCTCCGCCTGGCGATCGAAGCGCGCCTCGCGCGGCGGCACACCATCATCGCCACGTGGGCGCCGCTCGATCTCACGACGCGCGCCACGTTGACGCGCGACCTGACGTTCCAGACGACGACGTTCGCCGACAGGTCCGTCGTCGATCACCGTTACCTCTTCGACGGCTATCGGCTCAGCTACCTCTTCGGCCTCGTGCAGGGGTCTCGTTTCACCCTCGGCGTGGGCGCGTCATTCCAGGTGCGCAACGCGTCGGTCGAGTTCCGCACCGTCGACACCGCGCCCGCCGTCTTCGCGGTCGAGCGAGACATCGGCCTCGTCGGCGCCTTGAAGGTGCGCGCGCGCTTCGACGCGGGAGTGCTCTACGCCCAGGCCGACATCGACTTCTTCAACACCTTTGGGCTGGGGCTGCCGGCAGGTATTCACGACGTCGCGCTCACCCTGGGCATCCCCGTCATTCCAGGGCTCGACTTTCTGCTCCGGCTCCGGCTGGTGGGTGGAGGCGCCAACGTGCCGTCGCGTGACATCTACAACTGGGGGAACTTCGGGTTCGCGCTGCTCGGGCTGCGCGTCGACCTGCCGCTGCTGTGGAGCAGCCGCTGAGCGCAGGCTCGTGACGTCTGCGGCTGACGCCCGTGAGTGACGCCTTGGAGGATGCGGTGGGCAGTGCGATGGTTGGCCGGCGTCGTCATGCACTTTCGCGCCGAAGTCCTGGGTCTCCTGTTGACGCTCCCGTGCGCTGCGCTCGGTGAGCCGCGTTCGCTCACCGTCGTCCCGCACCCGTTGGAGTTCGACCCGCGGCCCGAGCTGGTGTCGGCCTCTGACAAGCTCAAGGGCGCGTGGGTCGAGGCCGTGCGCGAAGCCGGAGAGGTCGTCACGCCCAGCCGGCGCGAGCTCGACGCGGCGCTGCTCGAGGTCGGCCGTCGCGACTGCCGCACGTCGAACGACTGCCTCGCCGCGCTCGCCGTGAAGGGCGCGGGGCTCTACGCCGTGCACGCGATGGTGGAGCTCACCGAGGCCGGCACCTTCGTGGTGACGGCGCGCGTGGTGCGTGACGACGGCAAGCTGATGGCGAGCTTCACGGTGCAGCAGCCTCGCGGAGACAAGAAGAAGCAGCTGGTGCCTGTGGTGAAGCTGCTGCTCGTCGACGTCATCAAGGGCCTCGGCGTGAAGGCGCTGCCGACGTTCAAAGAGGCCCTCGCCGCGCCTCCGCCTGCCGTCGTCACGCCACCTCCACCGCCTCCGCCCGCGGTCGTCGCACCGACGGTCGTCGAACCTGTCGCCGCGCCCGTCGAGCCCGCATCGAAGACGCGGACGGTGGCCGGGTTCTCGGTGATGGGCGCAGGCGCCGCCGTGGGGCTCGCCGGTGGCGTGCTCCTCTTCGTCGCGCAGACCCAGGCGCGAGCGCTGATGGTCGACGCGCGCGGATTTCTGCCGGCCACCGCCGATGCCAACACCCTCACTCGCGCGAACACCGCGAACACCCTGCACCTCGCTGGGCTCGTGGGCCTCGGCGTCGGCGCCGCGTCGCTCGTGGTTGGCCTCGTCGTGCTCCTCACCGGGCCGTCCGAGGCGTCGGTGTCATTTCTTCCCATCGCCGGTGGTGGCGTCGCCGTCGTCGGAGGGCCCCTGCCATGAGGCTGTGTCGACCGCTCTTCGCCGCAGGGCTCCTCGTCGCGTCCCTGGCCTGCCAGCCCGTCGCGGTCTGTCGCTCCGAGGCAGACTGCGCACCAGACGGGGTCTGCACCAACGGCCTGTGCGTCGTCGCGCCGGTCGACACGGGTGACGGAGGCCGGGCAGACGCGGGCTCCCGAACCGACGCGGGGCCCGTCGACGCTGGTGGGTTCGACGCCGGCACTCTCGACAGCGGCGTGGTGGACGCGGGAACTGACGCAGGCGGCCCAGACGACGCCGGCCCCCCGATGGATGCGGGCCTTCCCTTCGATGCGGGCAGCTGTCTGTCGTGCCCCGAGGGCTTCGCGTGTGACGAAGCGCTGAGGACCTGCACGCTGCAGGTGCAGTCGGTGGGCTTCCTCCGGCCAGACGCCAATGACGTCTACGGCGGCGGCCGTCCGGTGCGGCTCGAGGTACGCGCCGAGCTCGACGCGAGCGTGCTCTTGCCGCTGACGCTTCAGGTCATCGCGACGCCCCCTGACTTTGCGCCGCCGGTGTTGGCGCTGCAGCCAGGCGTGGCGGTGTGGGCGGCCGACACCGTGACGCCGGCGGATGGCGGCACGTGGGCGCTGTCGGCCCGCCTCGTCTTCGGTGACGCCGGCTACGACGCGCGCACCCAGCTCACCGTGGACGCGCGGCGGCCCGTCGTCACGCTGGTGACCGAGCCCGCGCCGGCGCGCGTGAACGACGGCGGGTTCAGCGATCGCGACCCGGTGATGGCGTTCGCGACGGCGCACAAGAAGGACGAGCTCGTCGAGCTGCGGATCGAGTCGACGCTCCCCGTGCGCGTCTCGGCCACCGACTTCGGGCTGCCCGCGCAGAGCCTCTCGCCCCGGCTCTGCACGACGTGCCCGGCCAACCGATCGTGCGACTGCTTCTCGTTCGATCTCGCCCGCGTGCGCCTCGATGGCTTGCGGGGCGTGCTCGACGCTGGCGTGGGCCCGCTTGCCGATGCGCTCGGAAACCTCTCGGAGCCGACGAGCGTGGCGGTGGCCGTCACCCGGTGGAAGTGGCGGCGCACCCTGCTCGAGTCCGGCCAGACGGGCCTCGACATCGTTCAGCCTCCGGCGCTCGACGCAGACGGCCGGGTGCACGTCGGCGTCGACTACGCCAACGGCAACCAGGGCGCGTTGTGGCAGCTGCTCCCGACGGGTGAGACGCGCGTCGACTTCTCCATCGACCGGGTGTTCGGGCCGCCCATCGTCACCGGCCGTGCGCTGTACGCCCAGGGAGAGAACCGGCAGGTGCGCCGCTACGACACCGTGCAGATGGCCGTGTCTGCCGGGGCGCTGCAGAGCTCCGGCCCGACGTTCTGCAGCAACGACGAATGGAGTGGGACTGCCTCGATCGTCGACGAGCGCCTCTTCACACTCGGGCTCGATGGCCGCATGTGGAGTGGCGCGGTGGTGCCCTCGTCGGCGTGCGAGAATTGGAACACGCAGCCCTTTCCCGACGCCTTCGCGCCGCGCGGCATCGTGGTCGCCGCCCCTCTCGCAGGCACCGCCGCCCGGCTCTGGTTCGGTCGCCCGGAGCAGAACGGCGCCTCGGGCGTGACCCGGGTCGACTACTTCCCGTCGTCGATGCCACGCTTCCAGCTCGAGCGTCGTGCACCGTTGGCCCAGGGCATCACGAGCCTCCTCGCGTTCGACGACGTCGTGGCCAGCACCACGCGGGTCGCGAACCCTCGCACCACGGTGGCGCTCTCGGTGTGGAACGCCGACCTCACCGCCCGGCTCGATGGCCGCATCGCAGGAGACGCAGGCATCTCGTTCGGTCCGCTCATCGCCGTCGGGCCGCGCGAGCAGCCGACGTTCCTGTTCGGCGACAGCGTCGGCACGCTCCGTCGGTACTCGTACACGCCCGACGGTGGAACGCCCGACGCTGGGGCCTTCGGTGCTGACCTCGCGCCCATCGCGGGAATCGACGCGCTCGAAGCGGGCTCGATGATCGGCATGGCGGCGCCGGTGCTCGGGGGCAATGGGCTCGCGTACACGGTGAGCCCGGCGACGGGACGCCTGTCGGTCGTGAACGTCGCCACCGGTCAGGTCGAGTGGTCCCAGGCGAACGCGTTCACGCCAGGCGCCGTCAGCCCCGCGCTCGACGTGGTGCGCGATCGCACGCTGGCGAAGCAGTGTGGGCGAGGCATCGGCGTGCTCTACGTCCCCGTCCGCACCGACTCGGCGCTGACCGCCGTCATCGTCGACTCGCCGGGCCTCGACCGCACCTCGCCGTGGCCCCGCTTCCATCACGACAACGGGAACACCGGGAACCCCGAGACGCCGCTGTCTCCGTGGTCGTGCCCATGAGCAATCGACGGCGCGTGGTGCTGGCGCTGGGCGTCGTGGCGCTCGGCCTCGGGGGAGTCGTGCTCAAGACGGTCGTCGACGCCGGTGCCTTCCGAACGGTGACGCCGCACGGGTTCGACGGCTGCACTCGCATCGAGGGCTTCACGGGCTCCGAAGACGCGGTGTTCGACGACGCCACGGGCCTCGTCCTCTTTTCGAGCCAGGACTTCCGGAGCCTGGACGCGGAGGCGCCACGTGACGGCACGATCTTCGGGTGGGACCCGGCCTCGAGCGCCTCGCCGAGAGCGATCGCCCATGATCTCGGCGCTCCACTGCACCCTCACGGGCTGGGACTGTTCGTCGCGCCCGACGGCACGAGGCTGCTGTTCGTCGTCAACCACCCGACGCGCACGTCGAGCGTGGTCGAGTCGTTCGAGCTGATGGGGGGCCCCTCGCTCAAGCACCTGCGCACGTTCACCGCGCCCGAGTTCATCAGCCTCAACGACGTCGCGCCGGTCGGGCCCGATCGGTTCTACGTCACCATCGACGCGGGCACGCGGGCGGGCACCATCGCGCGGCTGGCAGAGACGTTCCTGCGGCTCCCGTGGTCGGGGCTGGGCTACTTCGACGGCACGCGGGCGCAGGTCGTCGCCAGTGGCATGCGCTACGCGAACGGCGTCGCGGTCTCGAGCGATGGCGCGACGGTGTTCGTCTCGGAGTCGACGGGCCGGCGGCTGATGGCCTTCTCGCGCGACGTGACGTCGGGGCAGCTGACGCTGATCGTCGAGCAGCTCACCGAGTCGGGCCTCGACAACCTGTCGATCGCGCCCGACGGAGCGGTGTGGATCGCCGCGCACCCGAAGATGCTCGACTTCCTCGGGCACGCGAAGGACCCGAAGCACCACTCGGCGTCTCAGGTCTTCCGCGTGCGGCTCGACGTCGCGAACGCGAAGTTCCTCATCGACGAGCGTGCCCTCGACGACGGCGCGGCCATCTCAGGGAGCAGCGTTGCGCTCCCGCTGCCGTCAGGCCGGGTGGTGGTGGGCAGCGTCTTCGAGCCGCACGCGTTGAGCTGCGCCATCACGCCAGGCGCGAACTGACCGTCACTTCTGCTTGAGCACGCCGGCGAGCACCATGGTGCTGAGCGTCTGCACCATCGGCTCGTACGACAGGGTGTCGCGGAAGAGGTTGTGCTGCACGACGAGGCCGATGTTGCCGAAGATGATCGCGTTCGCGAGCGTCATCGCGTCGACGTCTTCGCGGAACTCCTTCGTCTTCGTCTGGCCGTACTTGATGATGTTGGCGACGGCGAGCACGTAGACCTGCAGCGCGTCTCGCAGCGCCTGCGCGACGTCAGCGCTGTTCTCAGCCGCCTCGGCGCCGACCATTCCGTAAAAGATGCCGTGCTCGCGGTTGTCCTGCAGGAAGCGGCCGGTGTGATCGACGAAGCCCTTGAGCTGCTGATGCGCCGTCCACTTCGCGCCCATGTTCAGCATCGGCTCGAAGCTCTTCACGAAGCGGGTGTGGAGCTCCTCGATGGCGGCGAGCAGCAGGTCTTCCTTGGTGGGGAAGTGCCAGTAGAGGGCGCCGGGCGTCATGTGAATCGCGCGGGCCAGCTCGGCCATCGTCGTGGCGAGAATGCCGCGCCTCGCGAACAAGGTGATGGCCGAGTTCAGGATGTCCTGGCGCGTCTTCACTGCGCGGTCTTGCTTGATGGCTCTCTTCGCCGGTGCCCGTTTCATGGGGCCGAAGATAAACCTTCCTCTCGGAATGTCAGCGACTGTTCGCGCTCGGGGCGATTCGTCAGCGCTGCGTCACGGCTTCGACGGCTCCTTCTTCGCCGGCGCAGCGGCGGGAGCGGGTGGCGCTTCGAGCTTCGCGAGCTGGGCCTCGAGCGCCTTGAGCTTCCCGGCCGGCTTCTGCGAGGCGGCGAGCGTATTCCCGTAGGCGATCGCTTCGGTGAGCGACTTCTTCTGCCCGGCGAGGTCGCCCTTCGCGCCGAGAATCGACGCCTGCACCTCGAACAGCCGCACGCGCCGTGGGCCGCCGGTGTTCTTCGCGAGCGCGCGGCCGATGTCGGCGGTCGCCTCCGAGAGCTGGCCGAGCTCCTTGTGAGCGATCGCGAGCCGGGCAGGAGGATTGAAGTCGTTCGGCAGGTCCTTCTCCGATTGTTCGAGCGCGGGAATCACGCGGTCGAGCTGCTTCGACGCCATGGCGGCGAGCAGGCGATGCGGGTCGAACACGGCGCGGGCCGCGGGCGTCGTGGCCTTGCCAGCCGCCGTTTCGAGAAAGGTCAGCCACGCCTTGCCGAGCGTCATCACGGCGGCGTCGTCCTTCGCGGCCTTTCGTTCGTCGACGAGCAGCTCGTACAGCCCCGAGACGTCGTCGGCGAACGCGCCCTCGAGGGTGAGCGCCGCCGTCGCCTGCTTCACGAGAGAGCTCAGGAGCGTGTCGCGATCGGCGACCTCCTTCGGCAGCTCCATGGCGCACGAGAGCCCCCAGGTGAGCGCGTTGATGCGATCGCCGGTGGCCTTCAGCGAGGGCAGCTGCTCGTTCGCGGTGCGCGCGCAGTCCCCGTGTTGTTTCGCCGACGACAGCGCGTTGAGCAGCGAGAGCGTGGCCCGCACGGCCGCGTCGCCTTTCTCGGCCTTCAGGCTCGCGACGTACTTCTCGGCGGCCTCCTGGCTCTTGCCTTGCGCGAGCAGCGCGTCGGCCTCGTGCACGCCGCCGGACTTCTGCTTCGCCGCGACGAGCAGGCCCTTCATCTGGGCGGCGTCGGCGCTCCCGATCCACTTGAAGACGAGCGTCTCGGTGTTCGGGTCGATGAAGAAGAGCGTCGGCCAGATGTTGACGGGGAACTTCTCGAGGAAGGGCGCGTTCGACGTCTTCTCGGTGTCGATGCCGGCGAAGACGACGTCCTTCTCGAAGCCCTTGAACGAGGGCTGGTTGAGCACGTGTTCCCGCATGAAGACGCAGGTGTGGCACCAGGGCGCCCAGGCATCGACGAACAGCAGCTTCTTCGTCTTCTTCGCCTCGGCGAGCGCCTTCGCGTAGTCGTCTTCGACGACGCGTGGACCAGCGGGGCCGGTGGCCGACAGCACGAGGGACAGGAGGAGCGCGGACATGGTCCGCTTCTCTACTCCATTCAGGCCCTCAACGACCGGCGTCGGGTGCCGACCGTTCGGCGTCGAGCGTCCACGTCAGCTGGGCTCGCTGCGTGGTGGCGCTGGTCGAGTCGAGCCACCCGCGCACCCGGTTCGTCAGCTGGAGCAGCGGCCCCAGCTCGGTCGCAGCGATGAGCACGCCCGAGAGCTCAGGAGACTGGACGATCTCGAGGAGCGGCACCGCCGCGAGCGCCTTCGCCAGCGCCTTCGGATCGACGTCGAGCTCCGCGCCGTGTTTCTGCGAGCCTGCGCTGTTTGCCAGAGCCGCCACCACCGCGTCCTTCGCGTCACCGTCGTTCGAGAGCATCACCACCGAACCGGCGAGCCCCGCCGACAGGGTGCCCTCTTTGAACGCGAGGGCCTTCGGGTCGATCGCGTCGACGAGGGCCTGCGCGGCTTTCGGATCGCTCGCCTCCGCCAGCACCACCATGCGCGCCGCGAAGAACCGCGCGACCGGGCTGCGCAGCCCTGAGGTGACCTTCACCCGCGAGAAGACGACGGCCACGTTTCCAGTGAGGTGCGGGGCGAGCTCCTTCGCCGCGGGCGTCAACGTGCGACCACCGGGGAACGAAGGGAAGAGCTGGTCGAAGAGGCCGGGGAGCTGCTCCTTCGAGAGCCGCAGCTTGAGCGTCGCGACCCCGGGCACGACGAGCGCGGCGAACGGTGACGCGCCGGTACCCTGCAGCTGACTCACGGGAGCGCCCTTCGACTTCGCGTCCACCGTGAGCGTGTCGGCCTTCGACGACAGGGCGAGCGTCGCCCACCCCTTGAACGGCGCGTTGGCGGTTGCTGGACGCTCGGGGAACAAGAAGTACTGCGTGGCCGGGAGCTCAGCCGCGGCCTTGAGGTGCGGGCCCGACAAGGGCTTGCCGAGCTGCTTGAGCACCTCGGGCAACAGCTTCTCGACGGTCTGCCCAGACGCAGACACCGCGCACGCCTCTTTGCCTCTGATCAACACCGCCGCCTGCACGCGGTTCAACCCGTCACGCGCCCCGAGGGTGGTGACACCGCCGGCGTCGGCCTTGAAGACGGTGCCGAAGCGCTCGAGCCGTTTCCGGCACGCCGCCTCGAAGACGGGACCATCGGACACGCCGTGACAGCCGACCGAGATCGGCCCGCGAACCGACAACGAGAGCCCTTCGTTGACGGCGATGCCCACCGCGGAGATCGACTCGGGCCGGGTGACGTCGAACTCGAGGACGGGGTGAACGCTCTCTCTCCACGAGGCTGGCGACACCATCACCGAGCCCTGGCCCGCGCGGGTGAAGAAGGGCAGCAGCGTCGAGACCTCGGAGGCTTTCGGAGCCCAGGTGATCAGCTCGGCGTCTGCGAGGCCCTTCGGCGCCGCCGCGACACACGCCGCCACCAGCAGGGTCGAGATCATGGGCACTCCTTACCCGGTGCGGCGGTGGGCTGATCAGCCCCTGATTCAGCCGGAGCCGATTTTTCGGCCTGCGCGGGGTTGTCTTTGCTACAGCAGCCGCCTTCGTTTTCGCTCCAGGAGAGACTCCACATGGCGTTCAAGGCACAGCAGGTGAAGAAGGGCTTCTTCGACATCCACGGTCTCGAGGACTTCGTCGAGCGCAAGGTGCATGACGTGATGCAGGCGCTCGGTCTCTCGGGCAAGACGCCCGCGAAGGCGGCGAAGAAGGCCGCTCCGGCGAAGCAGGTCGCCGCGAAGACAGTCGCCGGCAGGACAGCGACCGCGAAGAAGGTGGCTCCGGTGAAGGCCGACTCGGGCGACGCGCTCGGCACGGTGCTCACGGCGCTCGACGGCAACTCGAAGAAGGCGTCGCTGATCAAGGCCGGCAAGCAGAAGGATCAGCTGCTGCGCTCGCTCATTCCCCTCTACATCGCGCGCAACGTGAACGCCGAGGTCAGCTCGGGCGTCACCTCGAAGTTCTGGGCGAAGTTCGGCGTGAAGTACGCCGCTCCCAACGCCGCGAAGGCGCTGCGTGAGCACGGCGGCTATTCGAAGCGCACGAAGAACGGCAACCAGATCACCCCGAACGGCGTGAAGTACGTCGAGTCGGCGCTGAAGGCCTGAACGTCTCAGTCCATCCAGACAGGTGATTCCTCATCGGGGCGATCGATCGCTGGCAGATCGGTCGCCTCTGGTGTTTCAGGGCTCCCATGAGCAGCTCGCCCCCGACGACGACGCAACGCGGAACGCCCTGGTGGGTGGTGCTCGGCATCTTCGTCGTGTTGCCGGTGACGCTGTCGTTCGTGCTGTCACGGCAGGCCGCGGCGCAGCTGATTCGCCGCAAAGCCGTCGCGTCGTCGCACAACTGGGCGATCGAGAACAAGAACGAGGGCCAGCGCGTGTGGATCCTGCACGGCTTCCACCGCGACGTGGAGTTCGAGGCTGTGCACCTGCTGCGCGAGGGCGGCGGCACGGCCTGGCGCCTGCGCATGCCGCTGGGGCGTCAGGTCCCCTCCTGGGTGTTGGTGACGTCGCCCGGCGTCGATTGGCCCGCGCCGATGTACGGCACCATCTCGACCCTGACGACGCGCGACGAGCTGCCGCCGCTGTTGCCTGACGCGCCCGGTGGGCTGCTCGTGCGCGCGGCGCCGCAGGTCGCGACCGAGGTGCTGCTGCCGGCGGTCGTCACGCTCCTCTCGAACGCGAAGCTGCCAGGCGCGTGGACGGTCTCGTTCGTCGACGACGCCGTGGTGATGGATGGGTCGGGCGATCTGCCCGAGGGCGAAGCGCTGCTCCCGTGGCTCGAGCTGAGCGCCAGTCTGGTGCGCGTGTTCTCGCCCGACGCTGGCTGAGCCCCTCAGCATTGGCTCTCGTGTCGAACGGAGAGCGGTCGGGCGAGCGACGAGGGTGGAGCTGACGCTCGATCTCCAGCTGATCCCCGCTTGACCGCTGCTCGAGAGAGATCGACAACCTCTCACTCGTGGCTCTCTCGACCCGCCTTCACGGTGAGCACTTCACCTTTCAGTCTCTGAAGGAAGTGCTCGGCCGCGCGAACGAGCCGCGTTCGGGTGATCGGCAGGCGGGCCTCGCGGCGCGCTCGATGCGGGAGATGGCCGCGGCGAAGGCCCTGCTCGCCGACGTCACGCTCCACGAGTTGTACGAGTCGCCCTCGGTGCCCTTCGAGCAGGATGAGGTGACCCGGGTCTGCGTCGACGGCCTCTCACCGAACGTGCTCCAGCGCGTGAAGGGGTGGACGGTCGGCGAGTTCCGCGAGTGGCTGCTCGACGATCGCACCACCGGCGAAGAGATCAGCGGCATCGCGCTCGGCCTGACCCCCGAGATGGTCGCGGCCGTCGCGAAGCTGATGTCGAACCTCGACCTCGTGATGGCCGGCAAGAAGATGCGGGTCGTCGCGAAGTGCAACAACACCATCGGCGTGAAGGGCCGCATCTCGTCACGCCTGCAGCCGAACCACCCGACCGACGACGTCGACGGTGTGCTCGCCGCGGTGAAAGACGGGCTGAGCTTCGGCAACGGCGACGCGGTCATCGGCGTGAACCCGTCGACCGGCGATCTTCAGGGCACCGTCGACATCCTCACGGCCGTCAAAGACCTGATGCGCACCTTCCGCGTGCCCACGCAGAACTGCGTGCTCTCGCACATCACGATTCAGATGGCGGCCGTCAGACGCGGAGCGCCGCTCGATCTCATGTTCCAGTCGATCGCCGGCAGTCAGCGCGCCAACCAGAACTTCGGCGTCTCGGTGTCGGTGCTCGACGAGGCGTACGATCTCGCGCGGCGTGAAGGCACGGCGCAGGGACCGAACGTCATGTACTTCGAGACGGGGCAGGGCACCGCGCTCTCGGCGAACGCGCACCACGAGACTGATCAGGTGTCGATGGAGGCCCGCGCCTACGGCCTCGCCCGCCGGTACGCACCGTTCCTCGTCAACAGCGTGGTCGGCTTCATCGGCCCCGAGTACCTGCGCGACGCGAAGGAGATCACCCGCGCCGGCCTCGAAGATCACTTCATGGGCAAGCTCACCGGCATCTCGATGGGCTGCGACGCCTGCTACACGAACCACGCGATCGCCGATCAGAACGA
>JAUXRI010000050.1 GCA_030681895.1 Myxococcales bacterium
CGGCTGGGTGGCGAGCGCGTACTTCCACTCCGACGACCGCACGCATCACGACGGAGACTGGTTCGCCACCGGTGACATCGCCACCATCGACGGCGAGGGGTACATGCAGATCACCGACCGAAGCAAAGACGTCATCAAGTCGGGCGGAGAGTGGATCAGCTCCATCGACGTCGAGCACGCGGCCACCCTGCACCCGGCCGTCGCGCAGGCCGCGGCCGTCGGCATTCCTCACCCGCGCTGGGTCGAGCGACCGTTGCTCGTCGTCGTGAAACACAAAGACAACGACGTCTCGAAGGCCGAGCTCCAGGCGTTCCTCGAGACGAAGCTGGTCAAGTGGTGGCTGCCCGATGCGATCGAGTTCGTCGACGCGCTGCCGCTGGGCCCGACCGGAAAGGTCCTGAAGCGTCAGCTGCGTGACCGATTCAAGGACTACGCGCTGCCTTGACGGAACGCGGAGGTGGGGCCGGCCAAGAGACCTTGCCCTACGCCAACTCGCGGATCTCGATGACGACATCGAAGGCGCCGCGCTCGGGTTCTCGAAGCGTCAGCGGCGCGATCGATTCAAGGCCTCCGCGTTGCCTTAGCGGAACGCGTACGTGGGGCCGGGGCCGGTCCAGAGCACCTTGCCCGACACCGACTCGCGGGTCTCGATGACGACGTCGAAGGCGCCACGCTCGTCGGTGCGCGACAGGAAGCCCTGCGTCAGGTTCCACACCTCTTCCGGGTGGAAGGTCACCTGACGCCACACCTGCTCGTGCATCACGCTGCCGTCAGCACGCACGGCGCGAAGGATGACGTCGACCACCACCAACTGGTTGGAGCGGCTCGACAGCTCGAGGTTCAGGTTCACCATGCGGCCGGCAACCGGCGCGGTGGGGTTCACCTGCACCTCGGCGAAGAACTCGTAGCGGGCGAGCTCCTCGGGCGTCGCGGAGTACTCCCCCGCGCACGCAGCGGAGAGCAGGACGACGATGGTGAGGAGCAGAACGCGCACGGTGAATTCCCCTTCGCCGGGACTCCACTGCGAGCGCCTTGCCAGGTTTTGAGAGAGCGCCGGAAACACCAGGCGTTTCAAGTGGTTTGGCCCCTTGGTCGGGGTGCGCGTGTCAGGTCCCTTGGCGTTTCGGAACGGCGGGAACACCAGCCCCGCCGTGCACTGGCCCGGGCACCTGTTGCATCGACTGCACAGGCTTCAGCCCTCGAGGCCTCTTCGCGTCTATGTCCACGCCATGCGCCTTGCCCTGCTCCTCATCGTGTTGAGCCAACCCGCGCTCGCGGACTTCACGCTCGTCTCCGAGGCCACCGTCGACGGGCGACAGCAACTCACCACCATCTCTCTGCGCGGCACGATGCTGCGCGTCCTGGTCGAGACGGGAAAGACGCCGACGGTCCTCTTCCTCCGAGACACGGCTTCGGGCGTCACCGTCGTCTCGGAGCCAGCCGAGAACAGCGTTCAGCGCATCGTCGATGTCCCTGACCCGGCCGTCGCGCCGTCAGGCGATCGACTCGGCTATCGCTTCGAGCGCCAGCCTTCGAAGCGGCGCCTGCTGGGGCGCGAGTGCATCGACCACCTGGCCACGGCGAGCTCGCCGGAGCTCAGCTTCAGTGGGTGCTACGCGCCGTGGAGCGCGGTCGGCCTCGACGCGGTGTCCTTCGGGCGCCTCTTTCCTTCGTCGAAGACGATGGTGTGGTTCCCGCGGCTGGTGCTGATGACCATGACGTGGATGGGAGTGCACCCGAGCTTTGCCGGCGAGCTGCCTGGGGTTCCGCTGGAGCGCTCCCAGCTGTTCTGGAACGGCCCAACCAGAAAGGTCGGCTCGCGTGTGAAGGAACTCAGGCCGACGGCGCTCGACGCCAGCCTCTTCGCCTGGCCCACCATTCCCGATGCTGGAACGCGCTGAGCCGGCTCAGCGACTCTCTTGCTTCTCGGGCTCGGGCTCAGGGCCCGTCGGGCGTGGGGCCGAGAGCTCGAGGTTGAACGGCTTCGCGGCGCCATTGCCCGCCGCGTCGTAGAGCTCGACCACCAGCCGGTAGGCGCGCCCATCATCGAAGCCGAAGCTGCCCGAGCAGACGTCATGGCCGAACACCACCGCGTCGCTGTCGAGCGGCACGGGGTACTGCTGCTTCGCGGCCACTCCGCGCGCGCGCTGCATCGACAACAGCAGGTAAGAGGCGCCGATGTCGTTGACCTGCGTGCGCAGCTTCAGCGTGCGGGTCAACCCGTCGCGCGTGCGCTGGTAGAACCCCTCTGAGATGGCGGGCTTGGTGAGGAACTTCGGCGCGACGGTGTCGGCCGAGGGGCCCGTCTTCCACCGCGCGGTGTTGTCGCCCCAGGTGTCGTTGAGCAACTTCACCATGGGCAGCGCGCGGCCGATGGTGAGCGTGTACTCGGTGTTCGGCTGAAGCGGCCGCGTCGGCTTCAGCTTCACCGCGACGCGGTTCATCGTCGACGACCAGCCCTTCTCGACCGTGACGCCGACCGGGTCTCCGCCGCCCAGGAGCGCGAGTTCGGACGAGCCGACGAGCTTCGACACGCGCTCCTGCTCGTTCAGCACCCCTTCGAGCAGGAAGTGCACGTTGGTCGGCACCGTCGCGCCAGGCGAGGGAAACAACCGAATACCGTCTTCGCAAGCGGCCTGCGCGCGAGGCGCGACCGCCGTCACCAGGACGAGCGTACACCACAGCCACGCGGACCTCATCGACTGCATCAACCGCTGCGACGCTCCGGCGCTCACCACATTCACGCCCTCGTCAGTGCACCGGAGTGCCGGGGTCGATGATCTCCACCGGCCCGAACTTCGACTCGTACTTCGCGAGGTTCTCTTGAATCGCCATCAACAGGCGCTTCATGTGCTTGGGGTTCGTGATGATGCGCGAGAGCACCTTGGCGCGAGGCTGCTGCGGCTGCACGTAGATGAAGTCGAGCGTGAACTCGGTCTCGGTGTGGTTGACGAGCGCCATGTTCGCGTAGCGGCCGTTGGCCACGTCGTCGTCGAGCTGAATCTGGAGCTGAATCTCGGGCGGCTTGGGCGTTTCACTCATGATGCTCACGGTGTACCCCGGCCACCGCACGAGGTGAACCCTCGGAAGCGCAAACTGTTGCGCTGGGACGAGGGCCTGTCACCATCAGCGCGCTCGTCGTGTCCTTCCCTCTCGACCCCGCCCGCACGTCGTCGTTCGACCTCGGCCCGCCTGACGCGAGCACGGCGGTGCTCCTGCTTCATGGCTTCACGGGCAGCCCGTGGGAGGTGCGCCCACTCGCCGAGTCGCTCGCCGCGCGTGGCTTCTTCGTTCGCGCGCCCAGGCTGCCCGGCCACGGCACCACGCCCGAGGACATGCTCTGGGTGACGTGGCGCGAGTGGCTCGCCGCCGCCGAGGCCTCGTTCGACTCGCTCACGCGCTTTCAGAGGGTGTGCATCGCGGGCCTGTCGATGGGCGGGCTGCTGGGGCTGTTGCTGGCCGAACGGCACGGCGCGCGGGTGTCGAAGCTGGTGCTGATGGCGCCGGTGATGCGGGTGCAGCGGCGCGCTGGCCGGCTGCTCGAGCGGCTGGGGCCGGGTGCGCTGCAGGGCTTCTCCGCGAAGTGGCTCGAGAAGACGACGACCGACCTCGAGGACGACGCGGCGCGCGCGCAGTCTCCCGTGCTGCCCAGGTACCCGCTGGGTCGGCTCCTCGACCTGTTCGAGCTGCAGCGGCTGGCGCGGCGCGCGGCTCCGAGGGTCACCGCGCCGACGTTCATCGCGGCGGCCGTGCAGGACCACGTCGTGCAACTGGAGAGCATCGAGGCGCTGCACGCCGACATGCCCGGGTCGCGCTTCCTGGTGCTTCAGCGCGGCTTTCACATTGTGACGCATGACATCGACCGCGCTCG
>JAUXRI010000051.1 GCA_030681895.1 Myxococcales bacterium
ACGCGTGCGCGACGCAGATGCTGGAGGGCGGCGCGGACGTGCGCTTCGTGCAGGAGCTTCTCGGGCACGCGAGTCTGGAGACGACGCAGGTGTACACGCGCGTCACCATCTCGAAGCTGAAGGAAGTCTACGAGGCCTGTCTCCCGGCAGCGCGCGCGTCGGTGGCGGCAGCAGCGATGGTCGACAACGTCACTGCCGAGGACGTGCTGGCGGAGCTCGAGGCGGAGACGGAAGACGAGGACAACGAGTTGCACGGATGAGAGAGAGGACGACACAATGACGGCCATGCGAGTGACAGCGACGGTGGTGGGCAACACGCTGGTGGTGGACAACAGCGTCGAGCTGCCTGAAGGCACGCGCGTCGAGGCGGAACTCCACGTGGTGGAGGGCGGTGAGGGCGTGGTGGTGGATGACGAGACGGCGGCGGAACTCGCGCTGGCCCTCAAGGAAGCCGACGCAGGTGACTTCGTCAGCGAGGAAGAAGTCTGGGCCAGCATCGAGGCGCGGTACGGGAAATGAAGCTGCGCTACCTGAAGCGCGCCCAACGACAACTCGACGAGGTGCTGGAGTACCTCCACGAGAATGGAGGCCTGGCTTCGTTTCGGGCCGTGCTTCGCCGGAAGACGGAGGCCCTCAAAGCAACGCCGTACATCGGCGCGCCAGTGCTGGATGCGAAGGCGCCCGGCGTGCGTGTCGCGTACCTCGAGACGAAGCACGTCCTCTACTACCGGGTGAAAGAGAAGGATGACTGCGTCGAGGTGCTGCGCGTGTGGCACACGAGTCGAGGCCGCAAACCGAAGCTGTGAGTGCAGTCGGTGAAGCGAAGGTGATGCACGGGCACCGGCCCGCCGGCTTGCAGACATCAACAGCACGTCGTGCACGAGCAAGCCGTCGGGCCCGTGGGCAGTGACGGCCGGCGCCGCGGTGCACGCGACGCCTGTGACGCTTGGTGACGGTCGGCGCCTGCGGGCGCCTCTTCGCTTTCAGCGGGTGACGAGGGCGAGCAACAGCGCGACCCGCGCCGTCGCGCTGTCGCTCGCTGATGGTGACTGCCGCGGGCTTGAGCGCCCGCTCGACCCCCGCCCTCCCGGGAAGTCATGCAAGTCGGCCGGGACAGAGCACAGGGACGTGCCACTCGCCCCCCGCCTGGGTTTCCCCCCTTGGAAACCCCCCTTCCTAGGCGCCCCCCAAAATAAGGAATCCCCAAGGGGGGCAACCCATCCCCCCATGCCCTCTCAAGCGCCTTCCGGCGCGCGGGCACGGGGCCCCTGGGGGGCTTCGTGTGGGCCAAGGACCCCGGCCCAGCCCTCCGGGCGCACGCCCTGTGCTTTGGAA
>JAUXRI010000161.1 GCA_030681895.1 Myxococcales bacterium
ACAGGCTTCAGCGAAGGTGGAATGGGCGACCCCTGACGGAACTGGGGGTACACTGCTCGACGAATCGATGGAGGAGCATCTCGACCCCGCAGTGTTTCATGGCTTCGTGTCCGGCTCCCTGACGCCGGCAGAGCGGGACGCTGCGCTCGTTCACCTCGACGGCTGCACCCGGTGCCGCCAGCTCTTGTCGGCGCTCGCGAGCGACGAAGGCGCAGACTCGTCGGTGACGCTCGATGGCTCAGGTGACGGCGCCACGAACCAGACGGTCGATCTCCGCAAGGCCGGAGGCACCGAGCTGGTGCCGCCGCTGCTGACGCCGAGCAGGAAGCGGGTGCACTTCGACGAGTCGACCGCCCCTGACGCCCGGCCGCTGTTGCCGACCGAAGAGAGCGTCTCGGTTCGACGGCAGGTGCCGCTGCAGGTCGAGAACCTGCCAATCCCCTCCGACCGGCTCGTCGGCCAGAAGCTCGGCGACTACCTGGTGCAGGAGCTGCTCGCCAAAGGCGGCATGGGCGCGGTCTATCGCGGGGTGCAGCCGCTGATCGGCAAGCAGGTCGCGATCAAGGTGCTCCTCAACCCGGGCCCGGCCGAGCTCAACTACGCGCAGCGCATGTTGGAAGAGGCGCGCACCGTCAACGCCATCGGGCACCCGAACATCATCGACATCTTCAACTTCGGGGAGCTGCCCGACGGCCGGCCGTTCCTGGTGATGGAGTACCTCGACGGCATGTCGGTGAGTCAGTGGGTGCGGGCGCGCACCGAGTCGGAGCCGCCGACCGCCCGGGTGATCGCCATTCTCGATCAGATCTGCGCGGCGCTCGAAGCGGTGCATCTGGTCGGCGTGGTGCACCGCGATCTGAAGCCCGCGAACGTGATGCTGATGAACCTCGCGGCGCCGGAGCCCCGCGTGAAGGTGCTCGACTTCGGCTTCGCCAAGAGCGGCGACAGCACGCTGCGAACGTCACCCGACATGGTGCTGGGAACGCCGGGCTACATGTCGCCCGAGCAGATTCAGGCGATCGCCGCGACGCCGCAGAGCGACCTCTACTCGCTCGGGCTGATGGCGTACTTCATGCTCACCGGGCTCGACGCCTATTACGACAAGAGCCCGATCGCCGTATTGCAGATGCAGCTGGCGCGGGAGCCGTCGTCCATCCGCGGGCGCCCGGGCATTCCCGACGACCTGGCGCAGCTGGTGGCCGACCTCACCCGCATCTCGCCGGAGCTGCGACCGAAGTCGGCGCGCGCGGTACGTGAACGGCTCACCGCGATCGTCACGGGCGCGCCGCCACCGTCGATGGCCAACTCCGAGGTCATCACCCAGAAGGAAGCCCACAGCCCGGCGCCGCCCCGAGCGGCGAAGGAGGCGAGCACGCTCAAGCCGGTGAAGCCGGCTCCGGCCTTCGACGTGGGGAAGACGGACGTCGAAGACGTCGCGCGCACCGAGCCAGAGCGTCTGGCGGGAGGCGCGCGTCGCCCCTCTGCCCTCGAAGACGCGATCGATGGCGCGATGCACGACCTCTCGAAGTCGCAGGTGCGCTCGGTTCGAAGCAGCAAATTGCCGTGGCTCGTCGCCATCGTCGCCGCGGTCGCGTTGGGGCTCGGGACCTGGCTGATCCTGCGGTGACGTCAGCCCAGCTCGTCGCGGCGCAGCACCTGACTCAGGCGCAGCGAGATCGACTGGGCGACCTCTCCGACGAGTGAGTCGACGTCACTCCGCCCGAGCCGGGCCTGCTTCTCGAGCTGCGTGCGCATGGCCGCCATGATCGTCGCCTGCGCCGCCTCGATCCACCGCTGGGCCGTGGTGCGGTGCACCTGGAACATGCGGCCCAGCTCTTCGGTCGAGACGCCGTCGACGAAGCGCATGCGCAGCAGCGTGCGCTCCTTCGGCTGGAGCAGCGCGAGCGCGTCACGCAAGGCATCAGAGACCAGCTTGGTGTCCTTCTTCGAGCGGGCGTTGGCCTCGGGCGTACGCTCGTTGCCCGCGAGGTGCGCGAAGGCCTCGATGTCTTCCGCCGGCGCCTGGCCCATGCCGCGCGTCGCCTGGAGCAGCTCGAGCTTGGTCGCCGTCCACAGCCAGCTCTTGAGCTTGCCGCGGCCATCGTAGGTCGACAGCCGCGCCACTTTGCCCTGCGGCGCCACCAGCAGCCGGGTGCGCACGCGCTGCGCCAGCTCCGACGGCTCGATGGCTCGCCCGGCCGCGCGGCGAGACAGCCCTTCGATCAGCTCGTCGATCTCCACCAGCGCGGCCGAGTTGCCCTGGAGCACGGCCCACACGAACGCGAGATCTGCCGGCACGATCTCGATCGTCTCGTTGCGGCTCCGCGCGTGAACCCACTTGAGGCACGCAGCCCTCGCTGCGGGGGCGGTGATGGCGAAAGTCTGGAGCTGACGGTCGACGGTGTCGGCGAGGGTCACCACAGGTGTCTACCACGGGTTTTCACGGTCACCCTGCGCGAGGCTTTTGACTACCCTCTCCAGCCGATGCACTTCTTCGAGACGTTGGCTGCCGAGGCGGTCGAGGCCCACACCCCGTGGATCCTGGGGACCCTGCTCGTCGCGGTGCCGTTGATTCGCCGCTTCGCGCAAGACAGGCCACGGCTTCGCGCGGTGGTGGTGTTCGCCTTCCTGCACGTCATCACGCTCTTCGTCTCGGCGGGCTTCGACGCGGCGGGCAGCGAGTTTCACGATCTCTTCCGCATGCCGTCCTGGGTGTTCGGCGCGGTGTCGTTCGTCGGCGTGACGGCGACGCTCTTGTTCTCGGTGGTGTTGCCCCGGGTGAAGCTGGCGGTGCCGCAGATCGTCCAGGACGTCGCGGTGGCGCTCCTCTCGGTGGTGGCGGCGGTGTCGGTCGCCGGCCGCGCGGGCGTCAACCTCTCGGGCCTCATCGCGACCAGCGCGGTGCTGACGGCGGTGCTGGGGTTCTCGTTGCAAGACACCATCGCCAACCTCGCGGGAGGCCTGGGCCTCCAGACCGACAACTCCATCGAGGTCGGCGACTGGATTCGTATCGGCACCCAGCCCAGCGATCTCAACGGGCGCGTGGTGAGCATTCGCTGGCGCTACACGGCCATCGAGACCCGCAACTGGGAGACGGTGCTGGTGCCCAACCGGGTGCTGATGAACTCGTCGGTGATGGTGTTGGGGCGCCGCGGCGGCCAGCCTCGCCAGTGGCGCCGGTGGGTGTACTTCCACGTCGACTTCCGCTCTCAGCCCGGCGACGTGATTCAGGTGGTTCAGGCGGCGGTGCGGGGCGCGAAGATCGACGGGCTGGCGACGGAGCCGCCGCCCAACTGCGTGATGATGGACATGGCCGAGTCGTACGGCCGCTACGCGGTGCGCTACTGGCTGACCGAGCTCGCGGCCGACGACCCGACGGACAGCGAAGTGCGTCAGGTGATCTACTTCGCGCTGGAGCGGGCCGGCATGAAGCCCGCCCTCCCGGCGCACGCGGTGTTCCTGACGCAGGAGACGGAAGATCGCGCGGCGAGCAAGAGCCAGAAGCAGCTCGCGCGCCGGCGGAAGGTGCTCGAGGTGCTCCCGATCTTCGCCCCGCTATCCGAAGAAGAGAAAGAGCAGCTCGCCAGCAGCATGAAGTACGCGCCCTTCGCGCGGGGCGAGGTGATCACGAAGCAGGGCGCCGATGCGCACTGGCTGTACCTGCTCGAAGAGGGCCGGGCGAGCGTGAGGGTCAGCGACGGCGTCACGGAGAAAGAGGTCGCCCAGCTGACCGACGGCTCGTACTTCGGAGAGATGTCGCTGCTGACCGGAGAGCCGCGCTCCGCGACGGTGGTGGCCGAGACCGACCTCGAGTGTTTCCGCCTCGACAAGGCCGCGTTCCAGAGCGTCATCCAGCAGCGCCCCGAGGTGATGAAGGAAGTCGCCGCGCTCCTCGCCAGCCGCCGCGTCACCCTCGCCGCTGCGCGTGAAGGGCTCGACGCCGAGACCGCGCGCGCGCGGCGCAAGTCCGACGAGGTCGCCCTGCTCGATCGCATGATGCGGTTCTTCGGAATCGACTGACCGTCAGCCGCCGATGAGCTGCTCGACCAGCTTGAGCTGCTCCGTCGTCCCCAGCACCAGCAGGTGATCTCCGGACGCGAGCTGAAGATCACCACGCGGGTTCGGCATCGGTTGACCGTCACGCACCACTGCCAGCACCGTCGCGCCGCTGCGGGCGCGGACCTGCAGCGACTCGATGCTCTTCCCGCCGTTCACCACCACCACGTCGTCGATGTTGAGCGCCTTGTTGCCCGAGGTGAGCGCCGTCTCGAGAAAGTCGACCACGCGGGGATTCAACATCACGTGTGCCAGGCGGCGGCCGCCAGTCGCGTAGGGGCTGATGGCGCGGTTGGCCCCGGCGCGGATGAGCTTGGGCACCGAGGCGTCATCGACGGCGCGGCTGGCGATCAGCAGGTCGGCGTTCAGCAGCCGCGCGCTCAAGATGACGTAGAGGTTCGTGGCGTCGCTCGAGGTGGTGACGATCAGCCCCTTGGCGCGCTTGACGCCCGCGGCGATCAGCGCCGTGTCCTCCGTGGCGTCTGCCTGCACGTACGGGCACTTCATCGCCTCGCAGAACGCGGGCACCTGGGGCCCCGGGTCGACCACCACGAACGACACGCCAGACTCGGTGAGCTCAGCGGCCGCCTCGCGCCCGACCCGCCCGATGCCCGCGAGGATGAAGTGGCCCTTCAGGTCGTCGATGGTCTTCTGCATCTTGCGTCTCCGTCGCGCCACGCGAACCTGCTCGCTCGAGGCGTAATCGAGCAACACCGTGAAGGTGTAGAAGAGGCTGCCGATGCCGGTGCCGGCGATGCCCATCGTCAACACGCGCCCGGCGCTGTCGAGCGGGTACACCTCGGCGAAGCCGATGGTGGTGATGGTGGTGAACGTCATGAAGAGGGCGTCGAGCAGCGTGGCGTGGTGATCGGCCCAGATGAGGCGGTACCCCACCGCGCCGACGAGGTGTGTCAGCACCAACAGCACTGCCGGCACTCGCAGGCGCTCCACCAGCTGCCGACGTTCCGGGGTGATCAGCGCTGTACTCAGAGAGCGGCTCCACGACGCATGCCAATATCGTCGGGCAGGATCCGCGCCTCCGCAAAGACCTGACCAGGGCTTGCGACAGGCGTGGGCTTCATGCTTCGAGGGTCGGCGTGCCAGGCGTGATTCGACCAGCGCGACGACCGAGCGGGTGGGTGCCGCCGGGCCCGCTGCCCGCAGGCGCTGGTGACCGCGCCGACCTCGCGCCGCAGGCCGACGAAGACCTCTGCTACCTCTCGGGCGAGTGGCGGTTGTTTCAGAAGCTGCACGGCCATCGCTGGAGCCTCGACGATCTCGTCACGGCGTGGGTCGCGGCGCGGCACCTCGGTGGCGCCGGTCAGGCGCTCGACCTCGGCTGTGGCCTCGGCAGCGTGTTGTTGATGGTGGCGTGGAAGGCGCAGCAGACCCGCGTGACCGGGGTCGAGGCGCAGCCCGAGCGCGCGTCGATGGCCCGCCGCTCGATCGCGTTCAACGGGGTCGAATCGCGGTGCGAGGTGCTCGACGGCGATCTGCGCGGACTCGACGTGGGGCCGAACTTCGCGCTGGTGACGGGCACCCCTCCATACTTCCCGCGCGGCACGGGGACCGAGGCCGACGCCGATCACGTCAGCGCCTGCCGCTTCGAGCATCGCGGGGGCGTCGAGGCGTACCTGGCCGCAGCCGAGCGCCACGTCAGCGCCGATGGCGTCTTCGTGATGTGCGCCGCGACGCTGGAGGACGACCGCGTTCGGGCGATGGCGTCGTCGCTCCACGCGCGTGGGCTGCTGCACGTCGTGCCTCGTGAGGGAAAAGCCCCGCTCGTCAGCGTGTGGACGTTCACGCGAGCACCGGGCCTCTGTGCAACCGAAGCGCTCGTCGTTCGCGACGCCACGGGCCAGTGGACACCCGCCTTCCGAGACGTGCGCAGTGAGATGGGCCTTCCGCCGACGCCGCCGCGTCCGTAGCGCGGTCACCCGATCGTCACGTCGACGCTGGGCCGCAGGCGCACCGTCAGCAGGCGGTCCTTGAACTCGACCTCTGCCTTCTCCTGCTCGACGCCGGTTTGGACGATGAGAGGCGCAGGTACGTCAGTGTCGGGAAGGTCGTGAAAGTTCTTTCGCGATCAGCCGGGGCCAACGGGGCGCAGGTTCGCTAGAAGCATCGGTCGTGGCCGAGCAGACGATCCTCGACGGAAAGTACCGGCTCGTGCGGCCGGCCGGCACCGGCGGCACGGCGCGCGTTTTCCTCGCGGAAGACACGAAAACCGGTGAGCGGGTGGCGGTGAAGGTGCTGCGCCGCGAGCTGCTCGACGACAGCGACATGCGGGCCCGCTTCCAGCGTGAGGCCTCGCTGCTCTGGCAGATCGATCACCCCGGCATCGTGAAGCTGCTCAAGTTCGAGGAGCGGGCGAAGGAAGGCCTGTTGCTGGTCCTCGAGTGGATCGACGGGGTGAGGCTCGACGAGCTCATCGCGCGTGAGCAGCTCTCCGGAGCGGTTCGCGTGGAGCTGCTGGCCCAGCTCGCTTCGGCGCTCGGCGCGATTCACCAGAACGGCATCGCCCACCGCGACGTGAAGCCCGACAACGCGATGGTCACCGGCTGGCCCGACGCGCCGCGCGTGAAGCTGCTCGACTTCGGCATCGCCCGCTTCACCGACCCGAAAGAGGCGGCGCTGATGTTCCAGACGAACATCAACAAGGTTGGCGGCACGCCGTCGTACGTCTCTCCCGAGCAGGCGATGGGCCGCGCCGTCACCGCCGCGTCCGACGTCTACAGCCTCGGCATCGTCGGGTACCTGCTGCTGTCGGGCTCGCTGCCGTTCAAGGGTGGGCACTTCGACGTGCTCTCGGCCCACCTCAACGATCCGCCGCCGCCGCTGGTGCCGATCGACGACGCGCTCGCCGGCCACCCTGCCCTCCAGGTCGTCGTGCAGTGCCTCGAGAAGAACCCGGCGAAGCGACCGGCCGATGGCGCTGCGGTCGAGGCGTTGCTGCGGGCCCCGAAGAAGAAGGGGCTGTGGCCGTTCACGCGGCCCTGAGCAGCATGGAAGACGTCGACGTCCTCGTCATCGGCAGTGGGTTCGGCGGTCTCGGCGCCGGCGTCGAGCTGAAGCGTCGCGGTCACTCGTCCTTCGTCATTCTCGAGCAGGCCGACCGCGTCGGAGGCGTGTGGCGTGAGAACACGTACCCGGGCTGCGCGTGCGACGTGCGCGTGCACCTGTACTCGTTCTCGTTCTTCCCGAACCCCGACTGGAGCCACTCGTATGCGCGCCAGCCTGAGATCCTCACCTACCTCGAGAGGGTGGCGCGCACCTTCGGCCTGCTGCCACACCTGCGCTTCGGCCATCGCGTCGTCGAGACGAAGTGGAACGAGACGTCAGCCCGCTGGGACGTCAGCTGCGAGAACGGCGCCCGGTTCTCGGCGCGCTTCGTGATTGCAGGGCTGGGTGGGCTGAGTCGACCGGCGCTCCCCGACCTGCCCGGGCTCCCGACGTTCAAGGGCCCGGTCTTCCACTCGGCGCGATGGGATCATTCGGTCGAGGTCTCGAAGGCGCGCGTCGGCGTCATCGGCACCGGCGCCAGCGCGATTCAGTTCGTGCCCCACCTCGTCGAGCGCTCGCCGAAGGTCAGCCTGTTTCAGCGCACGCCTCCGTGGATCATGCCGAGGCACGACACGCCGATTGGGCCGGGGCTCCGCGCGCTGATGAAGGCCGTGCCCCTCGTGCAGCTGCTCTTCCGCTGGGCCCTGTACTGGCTGCACGAGTTGCGGGTGCCGGCGTTCGTGAAGGCCACCTGGCTGATGAAGGTGGCCCGCCTCGCCGCGCTCAAACACCTCGAGAACCAGGTCGCCGACCCGTCGCTGCGCGCGAAGCTGACGCCCGACTACACACTGGGTTGCAAACGCGTACTCGTCTCGGACGACTTCTACCCCGCGGTCGCGAAGCCGAACTGCGAGGTGGTGACGACGCCCATCGACACCATCGTCGAGTCGGGGGTGAGGACGCGCGACGGCCAGGTGCACCCGTGTGACGTGCTGGTGTTCGGCACCGGTTTTCAGGTCACCGACATCGTGGGCCAGCTCTCGGTCATCGGTCGCAACGGCGCCTCGCTCGCCGACGTCTGGAGTCAGGGTGCAAAGGCCTGGTACGGCCTCGCGATTCACGGGTTCCCGAACTTCTTTCTGCTCACGGGCCCCAACACCGGCCTCGGCCACTCGTCGATGGTCTTCATGATCGAGTCGCAGCTCGCCTTCGTGATGAAGACGATCGACATCGTGCTCAACACGGGCGCGCGATGGTGGCAGGTGCGCGACGACGCCGAGGCGAGCTTTCACGCTGCCGTGCAGCGACGCCTGCAGCAGACCGTCTGGCTCAGCGGGTGCCGCAGTTGGTACCTCGACGAACGCGGGCAGAACGTCACCTTGTGGCCAGGCTTCACCTTCACCTTCCGCGCGGGGCTCTCGCGCTTCGACAAACGCCTGCATCACCTCGAGGGAGTCTCCTAAATGAAGGCAGGACAGGTCGCCGTCATCACCGGCGCGGGGTCGGGCATCGGCCGGGCGCTCGCGCAGTTGCTGGACTCGCGGGGCTGCGAGCTCGTGCTGGCCGACGTGAACGCGAGCGGGCTCGACGAGACGCAGGCAGCCTTGAAGCGGAAGGCGACGATCCAGACGCTCGACGTCTCGAAGCGGGAACAAGTCGAGGCGCTCGCGGCCTCGGTGGAGCAGCAGCACGGGCACGTCGATCTCGTCGTCAACAACGCTGGCGTCACGGTTCACGACACCGTCGAGCACGTCTCGTACGAAGACTTCGAGTGGGTGATGAACATCAACTTCTGGGGCGTGGTGTACGGCACCAAGGCGTTCCTGCCCGCGATGGTGAAACGAAAGTCGGGCGTCATCGCGAACGTCTCGAGCATCTTCGGCATCGTCGGCTGGCCCCTGCAGAGCGCGTACAACGCGTCGAAGTTCGCGGTGCGTGGCTTCACCGAGGTGCTGTGGCGTGAACTGAAGGGCACTGGCGTTCGGGCGGTGACGATTCACCCTGGAGGCATCAAGACGAACATCGTCCGCTCGATGCGCTTCCGGCGCGGCTCGACCGACGGCGCCAACCACGACAGCACCACGCGACTGTTCGACAAGATGGCGAGGACGACGCCGGCCCAGTGCGCCGAGATCATCGTCGGGGGCCTGGAGCGCGGCGACAAGCGCATCCTCGTCGGAGCCGATGCAGTGATGCTCGATCGGCTGCAGCGAACCTCGCCCACCGGCTACCCCTCGGTGATCGAGTACTTCGAGAAACGCGTCGAGGCCCGGCACGCGAAGAAGAAGAAGAGCACATGAAGCGACGACTGCTGTTCGCGATCGCGACCCTGCCGTTGGCGCTGATCGGGTGGCTCGTCGTGCTCCCCTCGCCCATCGAACCTGCGGCGTGGGATCCGCCAGCGCCCATGCCGATGACCGGCGTGTACGCGCCGAACGAGCGGCTGAAGCGTGTCGAGTGGTGGGCGAAGCAGCTGGTCGGCCCCGAGGCAATGTTCATCGACCCCGACGGCACCGTCGTGACCGGCCTCAAGGACGGGCGCATCGTCCGTCTGAAGCCGGGCGTCGATGAGCCGCAGGTGATCGCCGACACGCACGGGCGGCCCCTGGCGCTGGCGAGGCACCCAGACGGCCGCATCATCATCTGTGACGCGCATCGCGGGCTGCTCGCGCTCAGTGGAGACAACATCATCGAGGTGCTGGCCTCGGAGTTCGGTGGTGTTCCTTTTCGTTTCACCGACGATCTCGCCATCGCGGCCAACGGCGTCATCTTCTTCACCGACGCCTCGGCCCGTCATTCGATCGAGCAGTTCACCGAGGATCTGGTCGAGCACCAGACGACGGGCCGCGTGCTCCGCTTCGAACCCGAGACCCGCCGCACCTCGTTGGTGGCCGACGGCTTCAACTTCGCGAACGGCATCGCGCTCTCTCCCGACGAGTCCTTCCTCGTCGTCGCCGAGACGGGCGCCTACCGGCTGTGGCGCCTCTGGCTCACCGGCCCGAAGCAGGGCGTGAAGGAGCTCTTCGGCGCTCCCCTGCCCGGCTTCCCCGACAACGTCAGGTTCTCGAAGACACGCGGCGTCTTCTGGGTGGCCATCGGCTCGCCCCGCAACGCGCTGGTCGACTCGCTCGCCCACGCCCCCTTCGTGCGAGGGCTGATCGCGAAGCTCCCGAAAGCCGTACAGCCCGCGCCTGCACGACATGCCTTCGTCGCCGCGTACGATCTCGAGGGGAAGGTGGTCGACGCGCTCCAGTACGAGGCGCCCGACAGCTACGCACCGATCGCCAGCGCGCTGGAGCACGACGGCTTTCTCTATCTCGGGAGCTTCGCGCGTGAAGGCGTCGCCAGGCTGAAGCTCGACCCCATGCCGCCGGCGCCGTAACGTTCGCGACATGCTCTCGGTCGCGCTCACCCTCGTGCTCGCTCAAGGGACCGTGCGCGTCGCGGTGCTCGACGTCTCCGCGGCCGATGCGATCTACGAAGACGTTTCTCGCGCGCTGGCCGAGAAGGTGTCTGACGAGCTGCTCAAGAAGGGCTTCCTGTCGAAGCGCGTCGACGAGTCCGAGGTGCCGATCGACGGCTGCCGCATCGGACCGTGTCTGGGCGTGATCGCGAAGTCGCAGTCGGCCGACGTGTTGGTGATCGTCGACGCGGTCGAGGGCGCGAAGGGGACCGTCGAGGTGGTGCTCAGCGCGATGAGGGGTCGCGACGGGCTTCCGCTCGCCGCTGGCAAGTGGACCACCACGGCCGAGGGGAAGCAGAACAAGCAGCTCGCGAAGTTCCTCGTCGCCACGCAGAAGGCCGTGGCGAAGAACGTGAGCACGCCATGAAGAAGGCGCTCCTGCTGCTCGCGCTCGCGCGTTGCGCGACGATCAACACCACGGGAATGAGCGAGTCCTGCAAACGCTTGTACGACGCCTGCCTCAACACGTGCCCGGGAGCGACCGCAGCGGCGCAGACGCACCCGGCCTTCCGAAGCGACAAACCGAGCTGGCAGACCGACGTCGCTTCCTGCACCCTCGACTGCAACGAGCGCGGGCGAAACTGCAAGTAGAGCGGCGACCAGGCCCGGCGCCGACTATGTGGCTGCGCATGCATCGAGTGTGGTGGCTGAGTGCCGTTCTGCTGGTCGCGTGTGTGCCCGATCACGCGGTTCAGGGGCGCGCCTACGAAGTGCGGGTTCCGAAGTCGTTCGACGGCAAGACGCCGCTCCCGCTCGTGATCATGGCGCACGGCTATGGCGTCACCGGCCAGGGCCAGGACATCTTCTTTCCCGTCTCGAACCAGGTCGACGCGAAGCAGTTCCTCTACGCGCTCCCCAACGGAACCGTGGACCGGTTTGGCAAGCGCTTCTGGAACGCGACCGAGGCCTGCTGCAACTCGGGCCGGCTCGAGGTCGACGACGTGGGCTTCTTCCGTGCACTGGTCGACGACATCAAGCAGCGCTACCCGGTGAAAGAGGGCCACGTCTTCCTCGTGGGCCACAGCAACGGGGCCTTCATGTCGCTGCGGCTCGCGTGTGACGCGAGCGAGGTCTTCGCGGGCGTGGTGGCCGTGTCGGGCTCGACGTTCGAAGACGCGCTTCGGTGTGGCGCGGGGCAGCCGGTCCCGATCCTCCTCGTGCACGGAGACAAGGACACCTCGGTGCCGATCGAAGGCAGGCCCGGCGTCTTCCCCGGCGCGAAGGAGACCGGCGCCCGCTTTGCCCGCCGCAACGGCTGCACCGGCACGTGGAGAGACGGCGAACGACTCGATCTGCTCGGAAACCCCGACACCGAATCGCAGCAGTCGCTCATCGACGGCTGCTCGAAGCCCGGCTCGGTCGAGCTGTGGACGCACGAAGGCACGGGGCACCTGCCGCTCTACGACACGCGGTGGACCTCGAAGATCATCGACTGGCTCGAGGAGCGTGCACGATGAGCCGCGCGATTCTCACGATGCTCCTCGTCGGTGCTTCCGGTTGCGCGACGGTGGTGCCGATGCAGACGGCCTCGGTGGTGGACAAGGGCCGCTTTCGCGTCGGCGGCCAGCTCTCGGCGGCGGCGTACTGCGGCGATCTGTCGGGCGGCGTCCTTCTCGGGCTCACGCGGTGCACCGAGTACCCCGACGGCGTTCCCCTCCCTGAGCTCCGCGCCAACGCCCGCTATGGCCTCGGGTCGCGCTTCGACGTCGGGCTCTCGGCGCAGGCGCAGGGCCAGGTGCTCGCGCCAGAGCGCGTCTTCCAGTTCGGGCTGACCACCGACGTGAAGGGCGAGCTGCTTCGCGTCGCGGACGGAGCGATTACCCATGTGGTGTCGACCGGACTGCTCGGTGGCGCCGCGCTCGAGGGCCGCTTCGGTCTGCCGCTGTGGGCGCAGCTCGAGTGGGGCGTGCCGATGTTCTACGGCGTGCAGCTCGAGCGCTGGGAGTTCGTGCTCGGCCTCTCGCTCAGCCAGCGCATTGGTTTCTCGAAGCTGGGAACCGCAGCCCCGCTGCCGCCCGTCGACTCTGCGCGGGGAGGCATCACCCTGGGCGTCTTCCGGCGCAACCCGGCGTCGTGGGCGCTCCAGCTCTCGTACCTGGCCGACCCGACGCGGTTCGCCACCGGTTCGCTGCAGCTGCAGTTCGGCTGGTTCTTCGACCTGGGGTAGACAGCAGGGGTGAAGAAACTCCTCTTCGTCCTCCTCGCGGGTCTGGTCCTCGCGTTCTTCGTTCGCAACTCACCGCACTTCTCCGTCTTCAGGCTGCAGCAGGGCCTGGCGTCGGGCGATCTGAACGTCGTCATGACGTACGCCGATCTCAACGCGTTCGCCGAGCTGCCGGTCGACATCACGGTCGCGATGGCCTCGGCCGGCATGAAGGACGCGGCGGGGGCGGTCGGCGAGGCGCTGGTGAAGATCTTCGGAGGCGCCGTCGGCGCGACGGTGAAGCAGGTCGGCGGTCAGGTCGCTGCCCAGGAGCTCCGCAGCCGAATCGAGAAGCGCGATCTGCTCGGCTTGCTCGGCGGGTTCGAGCCGAAGACGGGCTTCGGGTGGTACGGCGGCATTCAGCTGATGGGCGTCGACGCGGCCATTCTCACGGTCGAGGGCACCTGCCCTTCGCGCGAGACGAAGGGCGAGCGCGCCGAGACCCGCATGGGCATCGATCTGCAGCGCGTGAAGGGGCCTGTCCTGGGGTTCCCCTCCGACTGGCGGGCGTACGGCGTCGAGGCGAACTCGATGAAGCAGCTGATCAAAGACTGCTCGTTCACGTTCTAGCGGCGGCTACTGCTTCGAGAGCCGCATCAGCCCCCGAATCAACCGGCCCAGGCCGACCCCGATGAAGCCCGTCGCGACCACGTAGCGGCCACCCGACCCTGACGAGGCCGCCGCGTACGACGCGACGGAGACCCCGATGCCGAGGGCGAGGAGCACCGCCCCGATGCCGAAGTCCGCAACCGGGCTGGCGGGCGCCTCGACGGCCGCGGCTGAGACCGGGCTCCCCGGACTCGAGACGGACTGGGCGATGGCGCTGCGTGCGCCGATCACCAGGGCGAGCACGGAGCCCAGGCCCACCAGACCCAGCACGCCGGTGAAGTACGGGTACCAGCTCATCACCTCACCGAAGTCGATCACCCGGAGCGTGAACAGCACGCTGGTCAGCGTGCGGAGCGCCGAGCCTGCGCCCGCGACGAGCGCGACCATCAGCGCCCAGGGCTTCGCCGGGCCACACAGCGTCACCAGGAAGATCAGGAAGACGACGCGCTCCGCCAGCCCGAGCAGCATCGACGGCCACGAGATCAGCGACCAGAGGTGAAAGCTGTCTTTCGCGAAGAGCTGGAGCAGCGTGAAGCCCAGGTCGAACAGGGCGCCGATGGCGACGAGCGCGACGAGCGCCCACGCCAGGGCCGGCCGATCGACCGCGGTCGCGATGAGGATGACGCCAACGGCGAGCACCACCGAGAGCCCCAGCCACAGCAACTGCTGCGCTGCCTGCGACGCCTCGAAATTCGCCGACGACGAGAAGACCCTCGACATCACCACTGACACCACCCACGCGAAGGCCGAGCCGATGGCGTACCCGAGCATCAGGTTCGCGCCGCGCAAGGCTGTCGGCTGGTTCGTGATCGTCATCACGCGATGACCCCACGCGCCGCGGGCACGTGCAAGCTTCGTTCGCTACTTGAACGGTGCCGGGTCGAGCTCGGCGCGCTTGCCCTTGCGGTCCTTGTTGGCCTCGGCGTCGGGCAGCGCGTCCTTCTTCGTCGAGATCTGCGGCCACTCGGTCGAGTACTTCGCGTTGAGCGCCGTGTACTCAGCCCACTCCGGCGGCAACGAGTCCTCGGTGAAGATGGCCTTGGTCGGGCACACCGGCTCGCACGCACCACAGTCGATGCACTCGGTCGGGTGGATCACGAGGAAGTTGGCGCCCTCGTAGAAGCAGTTGACCGGACAGACCTCGACGCAGTCGGTGTACTTGCACTTGATGCACGGCTCAGCGACGACGTAGGGCATTGGAGATCCTCAAGGTGTGGTGGGTGGGGTGCTTCACGTCACTCGCTGTCGCCGTGGACGGACACGATGTCGTCGCGGAGCACGTCAGGTGACAGACAGGTCTTCTCTTCGTCGGCCATGTCTCGCAGCAGCTCGTCGCCGAAGGTGCGCACCTGTCTGGCCCACGCGGCAGGGTCACTGACGGGGTCGAGCTCGGCCAGGCGGCTGACGACTTTGCGCTGCTCGGCGTGTTCCTCATCCATCGACTTCACCCGCGCCGCGCCCCACGCGTCGACCGTCTCGAGGATGGGCCGCAAGATGCGCTCCTCGTGCTCGACGTGCCGAATGAACGTCTGAAGCAGCGCCTGCACCTGCTCCTGCGCGCTCTTGAGCGCCGACACCTCGCCCAGCGCGACCTGCTCCAGCACGCCGTCGAGCGCTCGAAGCCCGATGCGCAGGCCCTCGTGCTCCACCAGGATGATGCGCCGAACCTTGCTGTTCTCGAGTGTCATGACGGCTCCTCAGTGCTTCTGCATGAAGGCGCTGGCAGCCCTCGTGGCTTCGTCCACCAACGGACGCGGCCACAAACCCAGCCCCACGACAGCCAACAGACAGACGACGATCGACACCTTCACGCCGAGGCCCGCGCGAATGGGCTCGGTCGAGGTGCCCTCGGCCATGAACGTCGAGCGCGCGACGCTCAGGTAATAGAAGAGCCCCAGAACGGCGACGACCACCGCGAGGATCACGAGGCCTGAGAACCCGGCCCGCCACGCCGCGAGGAAGACGAAGAGCTTGGCCCAGAAGCCGACGACGAACGGGATGCCTGCGAGCGAGAGCAGAAACACGAGCAGCGCCGCGCCGAGCCAGGGCGAGCGCCTCGAGAGCCCCGCCAGCATCGACACCTCGTGGCCACCGCTGCTCTGCGCCGCGGCGTGCACCACCAGGAACGCGCCGAGGTTGGTGAAGACGTAGGTGGAGATGAAGAAGAGCGCCATCGCGAGGCCCTCTTGCGTGTTCGCCGCGATGGCGAGCAACACCGCGCCGATCTGCGCGACGCCCGAGAAGCCGAGCAGCCTGCGCGCGTCGGTCTGAGGCAGCGCGAAGACGTTGCCCACCACCATGCTGGCGCCCGCGATGACGGCCAGCGCCGGGCCCCACACCGCGACGTGCTGCGCCCAGCCCGAAAGCATCACCACCGAGAACGCGGCGAGACCACCGGCCTTCGGAGCGACCGACAGGAAGGCGACGAACGGCGTCGGCGCGCCCTGGTACGTGTCGGGCACCCACATGTGGAACGGCACCGCGCCCAGCTTGAAGCCCAGGCCGCCGATCACCATCAACATGCCAGCGGTGTGCAGGGGCGTGAGCTGAGCCGGCAACGCCGACAGCGCCGTCGAGCCCGTCTCGCCGATGACGAGCGCGAGCCCGAAGAGCGTGAACGCCGAGCTCGCCACACCGGTGACGAAGAGCTTCAAGCCTGCCTCGGGCCCCAGCTTCGGCTCCGATGCCGGGCCGTCGGTCTTCGCCCACGCGGCCAGCACGTAGAGGGGAATGCCCATCAACTCGAAGGCGACGAGCAGCAGCACCCAGTCGCGTGCGCCCGGCACCAGCATCATGCCGGTGAGGCTGAAGAGCATCAGCGCGTAGTACTCGGCCTGGCGGCGCGGGGTGCGCTCCTCGAGCCAGTCGATGCTGCCCATCACGCCGAGCAGGCCCGCGACGAGGAAGAGGCGCTTGAAGAACACGACCCATGCGCCCGACTCGTAGACGCCGTGCGGCACCACGCCTGAGGTGTCGACGAAGAAGCTCGCCACCAGCACGCTCGCGAGCACGGCCGCCGTCAGCCAGCCGAGCACCCGGCCGGGAATGCGAACGAACGCGTCGAGCGCGAGGACGACGAGGGCCATCGCCGCCACCGCGAGGTCGAGCGAGAAGACCTGCAGCCAGGCGTTCATGGCGTCACCGCCTGAGCGAGCGCGGCGAGCGGCAGCCGGCCGAGGTAGCCCTGACTGGCGACGTCGATGAAGTCGAGCAGCAGCTTCGGCCAGAAGCCGAACACGACGAGCAGACTGCCGAGCACCAGCGGCGCCGCCCACTCGGTGCGCTGCACGTCCTGCAGGTGCGCGAACTCGTCGACGGGCGCCGGGCCCCAGAAGATCGTCTTGCAGGCCCGCAGCACGTAGACGGCCGTGACGAACGCTCCGAGCACGCCGGGAATCGCCCACCACGGGCTCGCGCCCTTCGCAGCGCCCGCGAAGACCATGAACTCGGCGACGAAGCCTGCGGTGCCGGGCAGGCCCAACGACGACAGACAGGCCAGCGTGAAGAAGCCAGCGACGACGGGCATCACGTGGGCGAAGCCACCCATCTTGGCGATCGTCCTGGTGTGCGCGCGCTCGTAGACGAGGCCGACGAGGGCGAAGAAGAGGCCCGTCATGATGCCGTGCGCGACCATCTGGTAGACGGCGCCGTTCCAGCCGGCGGCGTTCATGGTGGCGATGCCCAGCATCACCACGCCCATGTGGCTCACCGACGAGTACGCGACGATGTACTTGAGGTCCTTCTGGCTCGCGGCACAGAGCGCTCCGTACAGCACGTTGACGACAGCCACCGCGCCGACGATCGGCGCCCACCACGCGGCCGCGTCAGGCACCAGCACCATGCCGATGCGCAGCACGCCGAAGGCTCCGAGCTTCATCAACACACCGGCGTGGAGCATCGACACGGCCGTCGGGGCCGAGGCGTGACCGTCAGGCGACCAGGTGTGGAACGGGAAGACGCCGGCGAGCGTGCCGAACCCCAGCCACACCAGCGGGAACACCACGTGCTGCACCGCGATGGGGAACTTCGTCGCCTCGAGCACCTGCATGTCGAAGGTGCGCGCGCCCGAGTTCGACCAGAGCAGGAACATCGCGACGAGGATCGCCGCCGAGCCCACCAGCAGCATCAGCGTCAGCTTCATCGCGGCGTATTCGCGGCTGCCGACCTCGAAGCGTTTCCACGTGAAGCCAAACGGGCCGGCTGATGGCACCTTGTGGCTCGAGCCCCAGATGCCGATGAGCAGGTACATCGGCAGGACGGCGATCTCGTAGAAGAGGAAGAAGATGAACAGGTCTTGCGAGACGAAGACGCCGTACACGCCCGAGACGAGCACCAGCAGCAACAGGAAGAACTCCTTGTCGCGCTTCGCCACCGACCAGCTCGCCAGGACTCCCGTGACGATGATGACGCCGGTGAGGAGCAACAGCGCCACGCCCCACCCGTCCACCGCGAGCTTCAGGTGAATGCCGAGCGAGGGCACGAGGGGCACGGTGTCGAGCAGCTGGAGGCCGCCGAGTGCGCGATCGTAAAGCGTCGCGACCCAGATGCTGCCCGCGAGTGAGACGACGGCGCCGATCAGCGAAACGACCCGGAGCGCGGTGCGTGAGGTGCCGGGAATGGCCAGCAACACCACTGCCGCGAGCGCCGGAGCTGCCATCGTGAAGGCGAGCAGGTGGCTCATCGGAGCACTCCAATCAGCACCAGCACCAAAACGCCGACGGTGACGAGCAGCGCGTAGTCACGCACCATGCCGGTCTGGAGCCGCCGCGCCGATGAGCCGCCCTCGAGCGCCGACCAGCCGGTGAAGTTGATGAGCCCGTCGATGAGGTAGCGATCGATCCACCCGGCCAGCGACGCCACGCCGAGCAGGCCGATTCGGTACGCGCCAGCCCAGGTGCGATCGACGAGGGAGAAGGTGTCGAGCTTCTCGAGCACCCGCGTGAACGGCGCCTGTCCCCCATTGCGGAAGACGACGACCGCCGCGCCGAGCCCGGCCAGCGACATCACCGACGCGAGCACCGGCGTGAGGCCGAGGTGCAACTGGTACTGCGCGCTCGACTGCGTGGCGAGCCAGCCGCCGAGGAAGCCCGACGCCAGCGACGGAATCGCGAGCACTACCAGCGGGCCCGTCATCGCGACGTTGCCCTCGTGCGCGTGCGAGGAGCGCTCCGAGAGCTCGCCCCAGAAGGCCTTGATGAGGACCCGGCCCATGTAGAACGCCGTGAGGAACGCAGCGCCGAGCAGCATCGCCCACGGAATCCACGACGCCTTGCCCTCGAGCGACGTGAGCACCAGGTCCTTGCTGAAGAAGCCGGCGAAGCCAGGGACGCCTGCGAGCGACAACGAACCGATCACGAACGCCGCCGTGGTGAGCGGGAGCTTCTTGCGAAGGCCGCCCATGTCGTCGAGCGAGTTGGAGTGCACCGCGTGAATCACGCTGCCTGCGGCGAGGAAGAGCAGCGCCTTGAAGAACGCGTGCGTGCCGAGGTGGAAGAAGCCGGCGAAGGCCTGGCCCGCACCGAGCGCGGCGACCATGTAGCCGAGCTGCGAGCACGTCGAGAACGCGAGCACCTTCTTGATGTCGTGCTGCACGAGCGCGAGGAGCGCGGCGAAGACGGCCGTGATGGAGCCGACCCAGAGCATCACCTCACGGGTGCCGGGCGCGAGCGCGAAGAGCGGGTCGGCGCGTACGACGAGGAAGACGCCCGCGGCCACCATCGTGGCGGCGTGGAGGAGCGCGGAGACCGGCGTCGGGCCCTCCATCGCGTCGGGCAGCCAGATGTGCAGGGGGAACTGCGCCGATTTTCCGACGACGGCGAGGAACAGCAGGGCCGTCACCCACGTCGCGACCGTCGTGCTGGGCGTCGACGTCCACTCGAAGCCGCCCGTCGAGACGAAGAGCACCAACAGACCGAAGAGGAAGCCCATGTCGGCGAGCTTCGTCATCCAGAACGCCTTCACCGCCGCCTGCGCCGCTGCCGGCTTCGCGAAGTAGAACCCAATGAGCAGGTAGCTGGTGAGGCCGACGAGTTCCCACCCTGCGAAGAGCTGGAGCAGGTTCGGCGAGACCACCACCACGTTCATGCTGAAGAGGAAGAGCGCGTGGAGCGTGAAGTAGCGACCGAAGGCACGCGGCGGCTCGTCGTGCATGTACGCGATCGAGAACACCTGCACGCAGAGCGCGACGAGGCAGACGATGATCAACATCGGCAGTGAGACGCCGTCGATGAGGATGCCGATCTCGGCCATCGCGCGGCCGCGCTCCTCGATCCACGGAATGGTGGCGCGCGCGTCAGGGGCGCCGCCCAGCCTCGCGACGAGCAGCATCACCGCCGCGCCGAGCGAGACGAGGCTGCCCAGCAAGGTGACCCAGGCCGCGGGAGCGCCACGGTGACGCAGCGGGCTCAACACGAGTAACAGCAGCGCCGCGACGGCTGGCGCGACGGTCGCGACGATGGCGAGCGTGACGGGACTCATTGGCGTGCCTCACTCGCGAGATCGAGCGCGGTGTCTCCGTGGCGCCGGTAGATCAGCATCACCAGCGCGAGGCCGACGGCGACCTCGGCCACCGTGATGGCCAGCGCGAACAACACGAAGACCTGGCCCGTCGGCCCACCGCGGAAGTGAGCGAACGACGCGAAGAGGATGTTCGCCGAGTTCGCCATCAACTCGACCGAGAGGAGCATGGCGACCGCCTGCTTGCGCGTGGCGAGGCCGTAGACGCCGATCGCCATCAGCGCTGACGCGAGCAGGATGCAGTTCATCAGCGTCATGGGTTCACCTCTGAGACCGCCGCAGCGGCCGGGCTCGCGTCGCCTGCCGGCTCGGGGTCACGGCGCCGCACCAGGACCACCGCGCCGACGATGGCCGCGAGCAGGAGCAGGGACAGCACCTCGAAGCCGATCAAGTACTCGCCGAGCAGCGCGCGCGCGATATCGGCGCTCGAAGCGACGGGCGCAGGGTTCGGCACGTGCGGGGCGCTCTTCCACGTCACCAGCGCCAACACGACGAACAGGGCCGACGCGAAGATGAAGCCGCGATCCGCGCCTTCGGTCTGCGCGACCACGTCGATCCCATCGTGACGCCGCGTCACCATCACGCCGAAGATCATCAGCGTGACGACGCCTCCGACGTAGGTGAGCACCTGCACGCCAGCGAGGAAGGGCGCGTTGAGCTGGGCGTACAGCGCGGCGGTTCCCAGAAGCGTGACGCCGAGCCAGAGCACGGAGTGAATGAGGTTGGCGGCGCGGACGACGAAGAGCGCGGACACGACGATGACCGCCGCAACGATCGCGAACCCGAAATCGAAGTTCACGGCGTGCCTCCTTCTGGCTTCGGAATGATGGGAGCCGGCGCGACGTTCGGCTCGGAAGTGGGGGCCGGGGCCGTCACGGCAGCAGGCGCGGGAGCAATCGGCGATGCAGCACCAACTGGAGCAGTAACAACCGGAGCAGCAGCAGTCGGAGCAGCAGTCGGAGCAGCAGCGACCGGAGCAGCAGCAACCGGAGCAGTAGCCGGAGCAGCAGCAGTCGGAGCAGCGGCAGGGGTGGCAACGGGCGCGGCAGCAGGAGCAGGCGCCCCGGCGACAGGCGCAGCAACAGGTGCACCCGCGACCGGAGCCGGCTTCGGAGGCTTCGGCGGCGTCTGCATCTCCATCAACTTCGTGCCGTCGCCCCACGCTCGGGTCTTCGTCTTCTCGTTCTCGTACAGCCTCGCCATGGTGAGCACGAGCGACTCGCGGCCGTACGCCGGCGGCTCTTGCTCCCGCGTCATCACGATCGCGTCGGTCGGGCAGACCTGCACGCACAGCTCACAGAAGATGCAGGCCGAGAGATCGAGCGTGAAGTCGTCGGCGTAGCTGCGCTTCTTCCCAGTGATCGGCGAGTCACGCTTCGCCGGCCCCTTGATCGCGATGACCTTCGACGGACAGATGCGCTCGCACTGCAGACACCCGATGCAGGCCTCGTCTCCATCCGCCTCATGCAGAAGTGCAAAGCTCGCCCGGTACCGCTCCGCGCGGGGCCGAACCACCTTCGGGTACTGCACCGTGTCAGTCTTGCGGCCAAAGCTCTTCGCGATGGTGGCGACGCTCTTCAGGGCATCGAGGAAGTGGCGCATTCGTTCTCTCTCACCCTGCGAAGACGACCCAGACGGCCGCGCCGACGACGAGCACCACGCCCGCCGGCACCAACCAGCGCCAGCACAGGGCCATCAGCTGATCGGAGCGGAAGCGCAGGAGCGACCAGCGCAGCCAGTAGATCGCGACCACCAGGCCGCCCGTCTTCAGGACCATCCACCACAGGCCAGGCGCGATGGGCCCGTCGTACCCTCCGAGGAACAGCGACGACGCGACCGCCGAGGCGATGACCGTGTGCAGGTACTCGGCCATGTAGAAGAGGCCGAACTTCATGCCCGTGTACTCGGTGGTGATGCCGGCCACGAGCTCGCTCTCGGCCTCGGGGATGTCGAAAGGAATACGGTTCGACTCCGCGAGCATCGCGAGCATGAACAACCCGAAGGCCGGTACGCCCAGGAAGAAGGGCCACACCACCAGCCAGTGGTGGCTCGCCTGGTACGCGACGATCTCGCTCAGCTTCATCGACCCGCTGAGGATCACCGGCACGAGCGCCGCGAGCACGAGCGGCACCTCGTACGAGACCGACTGGGCGATCGCGCGCATGGCGCCGAGGAGCGCGAACTTGTTGTTGCTCCCCCACCCCGCCGCGAACACCGGGAGCACGCCCAACGCCCCGACCGCGAGCAGGTAGAGCACTCCAACTTCGAGATCCGCACCGACGATCGAGGCCGAGAACGGCACCACCGCCGCGCCTGCGATGGCGACCGCGGCGCCCAGCACCGGGGCGTTGTTGAAGAGCGCCCGATCGGCCTTCTCGGGGACGATGTCTTCCTTCTGCAGCAGCTTCAGCACGTCGGCGGGGGCCTGGAGGAACCCCAGCGGGTCGGTGAAGGTCGGGCCCACGCGGCTCTGCATACGCGCCGCCATCTTCCGCTCCGTCCAGAGCACGAAGAGCAGGCTCGACATGATGGCGATGATGATGCCACCGCCGTACAGCCCGCCCTGGAGGAACTCGTTCATCGGTCGACCTCCCCCATGATCGGGTCGAGCGAGCCGAGGATCGCCACCGCGTCGCTCACCGTCTGCCCGGGGAGGATGTACGGGAGCGCAGACAGCGCGTGCAGCGAGGGCGGGCGAATCTTGAGGCGGTACGCGTTCTGCGTGCCGTCGGCGATCAGCCAGGTGCCCAGCTCACCGCGGGGCGTCTCGATGCCCACGTAGATCTGCCCAGCGGGGATCTTCGTCTGCACCGACAGCTTCGTCGGCTTGCCAGAGTTGATCGGCCCCTCGGGCATGCCGTCGAGGAACGCACGGCACAGGCGCAGGCTCTCTTTGATCTCCGCCACGCGCACGATCGAGCGCGCGTAGCAGTCACCGCCGGTCGCCACTGCGACGTTCACCTTCACCTCGTCGTAGGCGTGGAACGGAGCGTCGCGCCGCAGATCGTGATCGACTCCGGACGCGCGCAGGTTCGGGCCGGTGACACCCAGCTCGAGGGCCAACTCGCCGTCGAGCACCCCGACGTTCTTCGTGCGCTCCTGGAAGATCCGGTTCTCGATGGTGAGCGCCGCGTACTCCGGCATGCGCGCCTCGATGACGTCGAGTACTGCCTTCACTTTCGCGCCCCAGCCCGCCGGCAGATCGTGCCGATTCCCGCCGATGGTGTGCGTGTTGTAGTGAAAACGCGCGCCCGTCACGTCCTCGAAGAGATCGAGGATCAGCTCGCGCTCGCGGAAGCAGTAGATGAACGCGGTGGAGCCGCCGCCGAGCGCCCCGCCGAGATCGAGCGAGAACGTTCCGATGGCCAGCAGGTGCGACGCGATGCGCTGCAGCTCGGCGAAGAGCGCCCGCATCCACCTCGCGCGGCGCGGCACCTCGAGCTTCAGCATCGCCTCGCAGGCCATGACGATCGCCTGCTCGTTCGTCATCGGCGCGACGTAGTCGTTCTTGTCGACGATCGGCGTCAGCTGCACGTACGAGAGCTTCTCGCAGAGCTTCTCGACGGCGCGGTGCAGGTAGCCACAGTGCGGGACGGCCTTCACGATGATCTCTCCGTCCAGATAGAGATCCATGCGGAAGACGCCGTGGGTCGAGGGGTGCTGCGGCCCGAAGTGCAGGAGCATCAGCTCTGACTCGGGATCGAGTGAGTCGATCGAGAGGTACGGGTTCGGCCGCTTCTGCGCGGTGACGGTGAGCTGGGTCATCGCGTCACCTCCAGGGAGCCAGGTGGGCGTCGGCGGGGAACTCGCGCCGCAGCGGGTGGGTGGTGGCGTTCTCGGTCTGCATGATGCGCCGAAGGTCCGGGTGGCCCGCGAACCGCACGCCGACGAGATCGAACTGCTCGCGCTCTTGCCAGTCGGCGCCGGCGAAGACACCCGCGAGCGTCAGCACCGGGTCAGCCACCGGCACCTTGACCGCCCAGATCGCGAGGCGAGAACCGGCCCCGACCGTGCGCAGCGCGTAGGCGATCTCGTGGTGCTCGACCTCGGCGGGATCCGCGCCCTTGCGCCCCTTCCCTGCCGGCCAGTGCGAGGCGGCGATGGTGACGAGCTGACGGTAGCCGAGGCCCTTGAGGCGGCGCGCGAGCTCCAGGTGCTGCGCCGCAGGGATCACCGGCGGACCGTCGGTGGGCAGCTCGGCGACGCCGAGCTCTTTGAGCAGGGCCTGGAAGTCGGCGCCAGCGAGCGGCGCGAGGCCGGGCACCGGCTCCGACGTCGGCACCACGAGCGGGTCAGTCTCTTCGTCGACCGTCGGGTTCTCCGAGGCACGCTCCTGCTCGAGGGTCTGCGTCGGCGAGCGCGTCGCCTCGTTGAGCCGCGGCACCGACGGCTGGGTGATCTTGAGCAGGTCGGGGTTCAGCTCGGGCACCACGTTCTCGCCCTTGCGCTGCCGCTGGATCTTCTCCTGCAGCCGCATCATGCCGTGCATGAGCGCCTCGGGGTTGGGCGGGCAGCCCGGCACGTAGACGTCCACCGGGAGGAACGTGTCGATGCCCGGCACCACCGAGTAGAGGTTCCGGTAGAAGTCGCCGGAGATCGCGCACGAGCCCATCGCGATGCACCACTTGGGCTCGGGCATCTGCTCCCACAGCTTGAGCACGCGCGGCGCCATCTTGGTGGTGATGGTGCCGGCGACGACCATCACGTCGGCCTGCCGCGGCGTCGCGCGCACGATGACGCCCATGCGATCGATGTCCACCCGGCTCGCGGCGGTCGCCATGAACTCGATGCCGCAGCAGCTGGTGGCCATGGGGAAGATCCACATGGCCTTCGTGAGGCCCCACGAGAGCAGATCGTCGAGCACCGCCGTGCCGACGGTGAGCCCCGGCGTCTCGAGCATCACCTGGTACAGCGGGTGACGAAAGCCAGCGCCCGTATCGACGGTGCGCAGCGGCGGCGTCACTGCCATTGGAGCGCTCCCTTCTTCGTCGCCCACGCCCAACCCAGCATCAGCACCACCACGAAGGAGCCGACGGCGACGAGACCGCGCGCGCCGGCCTCGCGCACGATCGTCGCCCACGGCAACAGGAACGCGGTCTCGATGTCGAAGAGGACGAAGAAGAGCGCCACGACGTAATACCGCGCGTGAAAGCGCATCCACGCGAGCCCGGTCGGCACCTCACCGCACTCGTAGGTCTGGTGCTTGAGCGGCTCCTTCCGCGTGGAGACGACGCGGAGGATCTTCGAGGCCACCAGCAACGAGCCGGACACCGCGACGGCGACCAGCAGGAAGGCGAGCAGCGCGAGGCCAGAGGGCATGCGGGGGTCCGTTCGTTACTGCGGTGCGGGGCCGTCGCCGACGTCGACGCGGGCGAACCGATCGTCGTCCGGGAGCTTCGCCAGCTCCTTCTTCACCAGCTCCTGATGCTCGACCTCTTCGTCTCGCAGCTCCTCGAAGAGCTTGCGCACCTCGGGGTTCTGCACGTGACTCAAGACCGAGACGAAGAACCGATGCGCCTTCTCTTCGCTGCGCAGGGCGGTCTGCAGCGCCTCACGCGTCGTCATGTCGGAGCGCACCTCGTCGTAGTCAGGCGCCTCGACGTCGAAGATCATCTCGCGACGCACGCCCACGGCCTGGTCCCCGAACGACTGCGTGCGCTGCTCGAGCAGCTGTTTGCGATGCAGCTCTTCGATGCGCACCATCTTCGCGAAGAACGCCGCGGCGCCAGGCGTGCGATGCAGCACCAACTGCGCCGCGAGCTCCTCGTAGCGGTCGCGCGCCTCTTCTTCGATCAACACCGCGAGGTCGAGCGCGTCCTTCAAGGTGAGCACGGCGAAGTCGATGCCTGGGGTCTGTTGCTGCCGGTTCGTCACGAGCGCCTCACTTCTGAAGATATGCGTCGAGGATCTGATTGCGCGGGCGGGCCTTCTTCGCCTGCTCGGTCTGGCGCAGCTTCACCAGCGACTCGTAGGTCGGAGGCGGGCTGGGGTTTCGGTAGAAGACGCCAGTGTAGAGCTCGGTGCCGTACGAGCGAGCAAGATCGAGCGCCGCGAGCTGGTTGGACGGATCATGCCCGAGGCTCGCCAGCGACTTCTGCTTCGCCTTGTGCGCCTTGAGCTGCTGGTCGTCTTCGCCGAACGTCACGCACGGCGACTGGATGTTCACGAACGCGAAGCCCGGGTAGCGAATCGCCTCTTCGATGAGCGCCGTCATGCCCGGCATGTCGGCCGGCGTCGCCTGCGCCACGAAGCCGGCGCCATACGCGAGCATGTAGAGCAGCGGGTTGATCGGCTCCTCGAGGCTGCCGAAGGGCGACGTCACCGTCTCGAGCCCACGAGGCGACGTCGGCGACAGCTGGCCCTTGGTGAGGCCGTACACCTGGTTGTCCATCACCAGGTACGTGAGATCCATGTTGCGGCGCACGGCGTGGGGCACGTGGCCACCGCCGATCGAGAAGCCGTCGCCGTCACCACCCGCGACGACCACCAGCAGCTCCGGGTTCGCCAGCTTCACGCCCTGCGCGATCGGGAGAGAACGGCCGTGCACGGTGTTGAAGCCGTACGCCGTGGTGTAGCCGGGGATTCGCGACGAGCAGCCGATGCCCGAGATGAACGCCACCTCGTGGGGCGGCCGGCCGATCGACGAGAGCGCGCGGTAGAGGCCCTGCAGCACGCCGAAGTCGCCACACCCGGGACACCAGATGGGCTTGAGCTCGCTCTTGTAGTCCTTCGCCTGAAACACGGGCGCGTTCATGACGGCAGTCCCTTCAGCTCGAGGAGGCGGGCGACGAGCTCGGCCGGTTGGAACGGGTTGGCGCCGCTCCGGCAGAAGCTCTTCAGGCCCTTCGGCACGTCGGTGAACATGCGGAGCATGCGGTACAGCTGCCCCTGGTGTGAGAGCTCGACGAGCAGCCCGTGCTTCACGGACTCGAAGAAGCCCGCGTAGACCTGCTCGGCGATTGGGTAGAGCAGGTACGGCACCAGCAGCTTGACGTCGTGGCCCTGCGCGGTCGCGAGCAGGAAGGCCTCACGCGCGACGCCAGCGGTGCTGCCCCACGCGAGGAACGCCAGCGGCGCCTTCGGGTTGCCCGACAGCTCGAAGAGATCGCTGCGCTTCTTCAGCGGCTCGAGCTTCCTGAAGCGCTTCTCGTTCATCTTCAGGTGCATCGTGCCGCCCGAGGTCGGGTCGCCTTTCTCGTTGTGCTCGATGCCAGCGGCCAGGTAGGTGCCGCCGCGCATGCCGGGGTGGCTGATGGGGCTGATGCCGCTCTCGGTCAGCGCGAAGCGCGCGTACGGCTTCTCGGCGAGCTCGGCCTCGGTCGGAACGCGGCGCTCGATGATCTCCATCTTCGAGGTGTCGATGAGATCGACCGCCTCTTTGCGCTGCGCTCTCTCCTGGTCCGACTGGTTGATGACACGCGTCTGGTACTGCTAGGCGATGTTGAAGGCGTCGACGGTGACCTTGAAGGTGTCTTCGACGTCGGTCGGCGCGAGCACGGGTCGGAGCACGTCGCCATGGCCCGAGAACGCGGCCTGGAAGAGGTCGCCCTGCTCCGGCTTGGTGGGCAGACCCGTCGAGGGGCCACCGCGCTGCACGTTGAGGATGACGAGCGGCAGCTCGGCGATCGTCGCGAGCCCGAGGATCTCGGTCTTCAGGTCCATGCCGGGCCCGCTGGTGGCGGTCATCGACTTCTTGCCGGCAAACGAGGCTCCGACGGTCGCGCCGATGCTCGAGATCTCATCTTCGCACTGCAGCACCGTGCCGCCGTACTTCCAGATCTCGCGGGTGAGCGTCTGCATCACCTCGGTCGACGGAGTGATGGGGTAGCCGCCGAAGAACTTCACGCCGGCGAAGAGGGCTCCAGCGGCGCACATGTCGTTGCCGTCACAGAGCATCTTCGAGCCAGGCGGCCCCTTCGGCTTCGAGATGGCGTGAGGCGTGCGGAGCGGGTGCGCCCGCGCGTACTCGATGCCCGACGCGAGCGCCTTCTCGTTGGCCTCGAGCAGCCCTTCACCCTTGCTGCCGAACTTCTTCTTGAGCCCGCGGCCGATGGCCTCTGACGGAATGCCGAACCAGCCCGAGAGCAGGCCGAGCACGACCGACGTCTTGGCCTTGTCGGTGCCTGCCGACTTCTTGGTCAGCTCGGCGATGGCGACGGGCACCAGCTCGGTGGGCACCACGCCGCGCGCCTTGAGCGTCTCGGGCGGTGGGCCAGCCTTCTCTTCGTAGATGAGCACGGTGTCGACCGACAGCGGCAGCTCGGCGCCGAACTTGAAGAAGTCTTCCCAGTTCAGCGCAACCAGCACGTCGAGCGCGCCGCCGGGGTTGAGCACCTTCTTCGTCGACAGACGCACGCGGCATGACGACTCACCGCCGCGAATCTGCGAGCCGAAGCTCTTCGTCATCAGCGCGTGGTACCCCTCGGAGGACGCCGCCGAGAGCAACGACTCACCCGCGCTCACGACACCGTCTCCACCCGCGCCCGCCATTCCGAGAATCAGATCGTCGAGCATGTGCCCGAGCCCAGTGCATCAGGTGCGCCCGCTCTTTCAGGCCGAGCCAGGGGGGCAGATCGCGCAGCCGTTGCGCGAGATCGAGGGCTCAACGCAAAGGACGGAGAGGTTCGTCGGAGGTCGGTGACCCCGCTCCCCTGCGGATTTGACGGAGTTTGCAGCCCGGAAGCTGCGCCGCATCAAGCCGCGGTCGCGCAAACCTCGCCGAGTCTACAAACACAAAGACCCCCGATTTCTCGGAGGTCTGAGTGAGGAGTGCCCAAGAAGGGATTCGAACCCTTACGCCTCGCGGCGCCAGCCCCTCAAGCTGGTGTGTCTACCAGTTCCACCACCTGGGCAATTCACTTGTCGTGCTTCAACGGGACGGGCGTGTACCAGAAAGCCTGACCACCGAGGAAGGAACTTCTTGCGGCTTACGGCACCTTCTCGGCCGGCACCGCGTCGATGGCCTTCAGCCCTTCAGGCGCGGGCGTCGGAGGAGGCGCCTTCGTCGGATCGCCTTGCTCCAGCTTCGCGGGATCGGGCACCGGCGCGTTGGCCTTCGCCGCTTCGTCAGCCTTCGCCTTCTCGGCGTCAGCGTGCTGCTTGGCCACCAGCGGAGAGTTCGTGACCTTCGACGTCTTCAGGCCGACCAGCGAGAGGCCCAGCGACGTGGTGAAGAACGCCACCGCGCACGCGGCCGTCACTTTGCTCAAGAACGTCACCGCGCCACGTCCACCGAACGCCGACGTCGCCGCGCCGCCGCCGAGGGCCGCGCCCATGCCTGCGTCCTTCCCGGGCTGCAGGAGGATCACGAGGATCATGAAGATGGAGAGGAGAACGTGGATGGTCGTGAAGAAAGCCAACATAGAGGGCGCGGCTTAGGCGGTGTCCCGGTGAACTGCAAGCGTCGGCTGACCCGATTGGATCAGACGGGCTTCGCCTTGATGATCGCCGCGAAGTCGACCGCCTTCAGGCTGGCGCCACCGACGAGCGCGCCGTCGATGTCGGGCTGGCCCAGCAGCTCGGCGGCGTTGTCGGCTTTCACCGAGCCGCCGTACTGAATGCGCACCTTCGCCGCGGCCTCGGCGCCCCACAGCCCCGTGAGCAACGAGCGGATGTGCGCGTGAACCTCCTGCGCCTGGCGTGAGCTGGCCGTCTTGCCGGTGCCGATGGCCCACACTGGCTCGTAGGCGATGACGAACGACGCGCCCACGTCGGCCTTGAAGCCGTCGAGGCAGCCCTTCACCTGCGTGGAGACGACCTCGAGCGTACGGTTGGCCTCGCGCTCCTGGAGCGTCTCGCCGACACAGATGATCGGCAGCATGCCGGCCTTGAGCACGGCGCCGACCTTGCGATTCACGCCTGCGTCGGTCTCCTGGAAGAACTGACGGCGCTCCGAGTGCCCGAGGATCACCCACGAGCAGCCCGCGTCCTTCAGCATCGGCGCGGCGGTCTCTCCCGTGAACGCTCCGGATGCCTCGGCGTGGCAGTGCTGGCCGGCCACCTGAATGTTCGAATCCTCCAGCGCTTTGGCCACCGGGTGGAGCGCCGGGAACGTCGGCGCCACCGCGATGTCCACGTGCCGCACCATCGAGACCAGCCCCCGCAGCTCCCGCGCGAGCGCGAGCGACTCGGTGACCGTCTTGTTCATCTTCCAGTTGCCAGCGATGAAGCAGCGACGCGTCGTCATGTGCGGTTACTCCAGTGCAGCGATGCCAGGCAGCTTGATGCCTTCGAGCAGCTCGAGCGACGCCCCGCCGCCCGTCGACACGTGCGAGAGCTTCGACGCCAGCCCCAGATCGTTCACGGCCGCAGCCGAGTCTCCGCCGCCGACCACCGTGAGCGCTTGCGTGTTGAGCGCCATCGCCGTGGCCACCGACTTCGTGCCCTCGGCGAACTTCGGCACCTCGAACAAGCCCATCGGCCCGTTCCACAGCACCGTCTTCGCGTTGCGGATGTGCTGGGTGAAGAGCGCGCGCGTCTTCGAGCCGATGTCGAGGCCCATCTTGCCCTCGGGGATGTTGCGATCGGGCACGTCGGTGGCTTCGCTCTTCTCGTCAGGCGAGCTGCCCACCACGTGATCGACCGGCAGCACCAGCTCGACGCCGTGCTGCTTGGCCACCTCGATGAGGCGTGACGCGAGCGGCACCTTGTCTTCTTCGACACGGCTCTTCCCGACGGTCGCGCCCTGCGCCTTGAGGAACGTGTACGCCATCGCGCCGCCGATCAGCATGGCGTTGCACTTCGGCAGCAGGTTCTCGATGACCTTGATCTTGTCGCTCACCTTGGCGCCGCCGAGCACCACGACGAACGGCTTGTCGGGGTTCTTGACGATCTTCCCGAGCTTCTCGATCTCCTTGCGCATCAGGAAGCCGGCGCACTTCTCTTTGACGAAGGCCGCCATGCCGGCGGTCGACGCGTGGGCTCGGTGCGCGGTGCCGAAGGCGTCGTTGCAGTAGACGTCGGCGAAGCTGGCGAGCTCGCGCGCGAAGGTCTCGTCGTTCGCCTCTTCCTGTTTGTGGAAGCGCAGGTTCTCGAGCATCAGCACCTGGCCGGGCTTGAGTTCCTTGGCCATCTTGCCGACGCCTTCACCGACGCAGTCATCGGCCATCAGCACCTCGTGCTCCTTGCCGAGCAGATCGGCGAGGCGCTTCGCGATGGGCAACAGCGACAGCTTCTTGTCGGGCCCCTTGGGCCGGCCGAGGTGAGACGCCAGCACCACCTTGCCGCCCAGCTCGAGCGCCTTGGTGATGGTGGGCATCGCCTCACGAATGCGGGTGTCGTCGGTGATGCGCTGCTGATCATCCAGCGGCACGTTGAAGTCGACGCGAATGAAGACCCGCTTGCCCGTGAGCGTGAGCTCGTCGATGTATTTGACTGACATGGGGCGCGCTTAGTTCTTCGAGACGAGGAACCGGGCGACGTCGACCATGCGCTGCGAGTAACCCCACTCGTTGTCGTACCAGGCGAAGATCTTGAGGAAGTTGCCGTCGAGCAGCTGCGTCTGGGTCGAGTCGAAGATCGAGGAGTGCGGGTTGTCGTTGTAGTCGACGCTCACGGTCGGCTCGGTGTCGTACATGAGCACGCCCTTCATCGGGCCGTCGGCGGCCGTCTTCATCGCCTTGTGCACCTCGTCGACGGTGGTCGGCTTCTTGAGCAGCACGGTGAGATCGACCAGCGAGACGTTCGGCGTCGGCACCCGAATGGCGGCGCCGTTGAGCTTGCCCTTCAGCTCGGGGATCACTTCGCCGATGGCCTTCGCGGCGCCGGTCGAGGTGGGGATCATCGAGAGGGCGGCAGCGCGGGCGCGGCGGGGATCTTCGTGCACGAGATCGAGGATGCGCTGATCGTTCGTGTACGAGTGAATCGTCGTCATCAGGCCTCGCTCGATGCCGAAGCTGTCGTTGAGCACCTTGGCGATCGGCGCGAGGCAGTTGGTGGTGCACGACGCGTTCGACACCGTGTGGTGCTTCGCGGGGTCGTACTGCAGGTGGTTGATGCCGAAGCACACCGTGAGGTCGACGCCCTTGCCGGGCGCGCTGATCAGCACCTTCTTCGCGCCGGCCTGAAGGTGGGCGACGGCCTTCTCCTGCGCGGTGTACTTGCCGGTGCACTCGATGACGACGTCGACGCCGAGCTCCTTCCACGGAAGCTTGGCGGCGTCCTTCTCGGCGGTGACGCGGTAGCTCTTCCCGTCGATGGTGAGGCTGTTCTCGGAGTGCGAGACGGTGCCGGGCCAGTTGCGGTGCACGGAGTCGTACTTGAAGAGGTGCGCGAGCGTGGACGGCTTGTCGAGGTCGTTGATGGCCACGATCTCGATGTCCTGCTCTTTGCGAGAAAGCGCAGCGCGCAGCACCATGCGACCGATACGACCGAAACCGTTGATAGCGAACTTGATGGCCATGACGTGCTCCCTTGAAGGAAAGAAGAACCGAAAGCGGCGAGAGTCCGTTTAGGTGTCGCGTTCAGACGAGTCAACGCGCGTCGAGGTGAGCGTCGAGCGCGCGCCCGCGTTACGGAAACGGCACAGCGAGGGGAAACGCCGAGGACATCGGCGTCGGCACACCGAGCTGGCCATACGTGTTGTCGCCCCAGCAGAAGACACCGCTCGCCGTCATCGCGCAGGCCGTCTGGAAGAGACACGCCACCTGCGTCGCGGGCGGCAGCGACACCACCTCGACCGGCGACGTCGACGGGTTCACGTTGCCGCCGCCCAGCTGGCCCTGGCCACCGGCGCCAAAACACCGCACGCCGCCATCGCCGATCACCGCGCACGTGAAGTACTGCCCCACGCAGACATCGAACACTTGGCCGAGGCCGGGCACCGGGCGCACCGGCTGAGGCATGGTGCTGCCGACCGCGGAGCCGAGCTGGCCTTCGAACCCGCGGCCCCAGCACTCGAGCGTGCGGTTCGAGCGAATCGCGCAGCTGTGATCCGAAGTGGCGGCGATGAAGCGCACGCCTGCGTCGAACAGCGCGACGCTCGTCGGTCTCAGGTTGGGCCCGAACTGCGAGCTGTCACCGCTGAGCCGCGGCGGGCTCTCGCCGTGCAGGGTCCAGGTGCCGTCGCTGCCCGCGAAGAGCGCCGTGACGCCTGAGTCGATGACCATCGGCTGCGGAGCGCGCACGCTCAAGGCCGTCGTCCCGGTGCCGTGCTGGCCGAGCAGGTTGCTCCCCCAGCAGGCAACGCCCGCATCGCGCAGCAGCGCGCACGCGTGCCGTGAGCCGGTCGAGAGAGCGACGGCGCCCGAAGAGAGAGCGACCTGCGGCGTGTACGCGTTGTTCGAGCCACCGTTGCCGATCTGCCCGAACATGTTGTCGCCCCAGCACCGCACCGCGCCCGCCTCCAACAGGCCGCAGCCGAAGTTGTCTCCGACCGCGAGCGAGACGACGCCAGAGAGGCCCGTCACCGGCTGGGGTTGCCGCCCTGCGTCCATTCCGCCGCCGAGCGCTCCCGTGCTGACGCCCGTGCCCCAACACACGACGCCACCGTCGTGTCTCGCGCAGCCGTGCAGCAGGCCGAGCTGAAGATCGCGCCCTTCGCGGCAGGTTCCGGCAACACGAATGAGCCCCGGGCCACAGTCCTCCACGCAGGCGCCGGCACGACACTGGGCGGGCGCCGCGCAGCTGAGGCAGCTGGAGCCGCACTGGGCGTCGCTCGCCGTCACGCACTGGCCCTGACACCGCGCCTGCGTTGGAGCACAGGTGAAGTCGCAGGTGTTCTGGACGCAACGCGCGGAGCCTCCGTTGTCGGGACACATCGCGCACGTCGCGCCGCACTCGAAGATGGAGTCGTCAGCCGCGCAGTGCGTGCCGCAGCGGTGAAAGCCCGGCGCGCAGACGAAGTCGCAACCGCCGTCGGTGCAGGTCGCCGTGGAATTCGCTGGAGGTTGGCAGGTGCACGCCGACGAGCCTCCTGCGGCGCCTCCAGCCTGACCGCCACCAGCCGCCACTCCACCGCCGAGGCCACCCGCCACACCGCCTCCGACGACGCCGCCCCCCGAAGCACCGCCCGCAGAAGCACCGCCCGCAGAAGCACCACCTCCAGAAGCACCACCCGCGACTCCACCGCCCGCGACGCCTCCGCCGCCCGCGTCAGCACCACCGTCCGCCCGGAACGGCGTGATGGGAGAACACGAGAGTGCGAGGACGAGAATCGCGAGAGAGAGGTGACGCATCGGCCGCTTCGTTTCGCACCCCGCCGTGGTACGCAAGGTCTTCGCGGTTCGAGGCTGACGGAGGCGCGATGCAGCGTTCACACGGATGGTGGCTCGTCGTGTCGGCGGCCCTCGCGGTCGCGGCAGGCTGCGGCGAAAAGCCGGCCATGATCGATGGCGGCACCGCGGGCGGGAGCGTCGACAGCGGCGCGTTCGGCGGTGGAGCGGCTGGAGGCTCGTCGCAGGACAGCGGCGTGGACGCCGGCGAGGCCGACGCGGGAGTCGATGCTGGCGTCGACGCGGGCACCAGCTCGAGGTTCTTGATCGGCGAGCGGTGCGATCCAGCGTTGCTGACGGGGCTCATCACGTCGTGCCGGGTCGAGCCGCTCAACCCGTTCCAGGCGCCACAGTGCTTGTCGATTCGCCTGCCCGACGGTGGCGCTCAGCCACCCGAAGAGGTGCGTCGGGTTCTGACGCTCGGATCCGACGAGGCGTGCTCGGCGTTCGGTGCCGCGAGGCTCCGCTGCGTTGCCCCGCAGTTCCCGGCGTGCGTCGCCGCGCGCGCTGACGGAGGCTTCGCGGACCGGGTGATTCAGGCGGCGATCGATGCGTGCGACCGGCAGCTCGGGCCTCGTTTCGATCAGCCGTGCAGCGACACCTGCGCTGACACCAATACCCGATGCACGAGAGGCTGCGACACCTCGACGCTCGAGACCTGCACCGCGTGCGCGTTCGGGTGTGGCCGGGAATACATCGCCTGCGTGCGCCGCTGCGTGTTGCTCCCCGACGCTGGCTACACCGACGCCGGGCTCTGAGACGTCACCCAGCCCTGCGGAGCGCAGTTGCGCACGTCCTGCGCTTCGGGAGCGAGGACCTTCGCCGGCTCGCACAACCCGCGCGTCTCGGTCTCTTGCCGTGCGCTGCGGCGGAGTCCGGCGAGGGCACCTTCGCTCGCTCCCACACAAAGCGCCCGCCTCGGTGGCCTTGCGCCTGGCGGCGTCGAGTTCGGGGAGCCGGAGCACCGTGCCGACACGCGCGGGAGAGTTCCTTCAGTCCTCACGCCCGTCGCTCGGCTCACCTTTGATCTTCCGGCCGAGGGTCGAAGTCGGCGCGGAGCCTTCATGCGCGGCGGGGTGACGGACGCTCATGGAGCGCCCGGACGAGCGCACGCGCCAGTTCCCGATCGCGCGGGAACGGGCCGTGTGGGTCCCGCCCGAACCACAAATTGCATTCACGCGCGATCAGACGCGTCAGCGCCGCCACGGTGCGGGTCGTCATGCACAAGAGGATGGTCTCGGCTTCGGGCCGGTACTCATCGCGGGGTGCGTCACCATCGACGAGCGCGAGTGGATCAATGCGCGCGAAGATCTCGGTCAGCGTCTGGACGAGGGCTCCGAACTCGCGCTCGACGACCAACGTGAAGAAGGCATCCCGGTCTGGGCGTTGAGCGACCCGGAGCGACGAGCGCGGCAACTGCGCACGCCACAACTCCCGCGGAACTCCCGGCCTGATGCAGCGAACTTGGAAGACGGCTCGAGCGGTCGACAGCGGCCCCCAGATCCACGCGAAGTCACCCGCTCTGGCGCGGCCGTTTGCGACGACGACGACGACGGCAGTGAGCTTGCTCATCGCCTCCGGCGCAGCAGCCCTGCGAAGACCAGGAGCGCCACCACCATCGACTCGGGAACGGCGCTGCAGCCACCACCCCTGAACGCGAGCACGCGACGAGGCGCCAGCCCGCCACCGGTCAAGTTCGGCTCGCCGCTGCCACCGGCCGAGCCACCACCTTCCGAGCCGCCCGCACTCCCGCCCGCGGCGTCACCCCCGGCTGCACTCCCGCCTGCGCTCCCACCGGCTGTGCTTCCACCGCCAGCGCTGCCACCTCCTGCCGCTCCGCCACCGGCCGATCCTCCGCCAGCACCAGCATCGGGCTCGACGAACACACCACCATCACCGTCCGTGCCGCCGTCAGCCGCGAAGAGGAGCAGCCGGCGAAACACCTCGATGCGCGTCGCGCGGCTGGTGATCGACTCGAGCGGAAACCCGAGCAGCGCCGACTTGCCGGCAACACCCGAGGCTGCCGCAGCGCCCGACGAATACGACGCCAGCCGCTGTCCCGATCCCATCGGGCTGATGACGTCGAGCGAGCCACCATCGGGGTTGCCCACGTCGTAGGTCCCTGCGGTGCCGTCATCGAGCGACCAGCCAAGGCCCGCGAGTGGACCGACGCCAGTCAGCGCGCGCGACGAGGTGCCGCTGCCCGCCGTCGCGGAGCCGAAGTCCGAGAGGAAGGCCATCGAGCCCGCCGCCTCGCCGCTGAAGATGACGCGCGTGCCGCCCTGGAGCGCCTGCCGCAACGCCATCTGCCCCGCTGCTGACGGCGCTGCGCCGGTGGCTTTGCCTCGACCCGCGATCCAGCTCACGACGCCGAACGTCGAGGGCACGACGAGCCCCGCCTCGACCGCGTCGTCGGTCGCGCTCTCGAACCCGTACGCCAACGCATCGAGCGCGTCGCCATGCACCCGAACGTACGAGCCGTCGTTGATGCGACGCGGGTAGACGCGGGTGACGGTGCCGAGGGAATACCGGGTGGGAAAGGCCTCGAGCTGCGCCTGCGCCGCCTCGAACCGATCGTACCCGTTCACGATCAACACGCTCGTCTCTCCAGTTGCAGGGGCGCGTGCGCCGACGACCGCCGACGCGACGCCTTCACCACCCGCGTTCACGCCCGCGACGCGAAAATACTTCGCGCGGGCCGCAGGGAGCGCCGTCTCGTACGTCGTGCTCATCGTCTCGGCGCCTTCGTCCCAGCCGAGCCCGTCGTCGCTCGAGTAGACGCGGTACCGGGTGGCCGCCTGCCCGCCGACACCCTGCACGTCGGTCGGAGACGCGCTCCAGCTCACCTCGACGCGGCCGTTCATCACGTTGCGGGCGCGCAGGCGCACGGGAGGCTCGGGCGGAAACACCGGCGGCACCATGTCGACGCTCGCGAAGTACCTGATGATGCCCTGCATCAGGGCGCGCGCCGCGATGTAGCGGAACTGCGGCTCGGTCAGCCGTTGAGCGTCGGTCGCGTTGTCGTGGAAGGCGATCTCCATCAGCACGCCGGGGAACTCGGAGTTGTTCGACGGGTTCACCTCTCCGAAGTTGGCGCAGCGGGTGCCGTAGTCGCGCCAGGCCGGCTCGTTCCACCCCGCGTCCTGCCGGAAGTCGTTCACCAGCTCGGTGCGGAGGAAGTCGGCGAGCTCGCGGCTGCCGGTGACCGCGGCGTAGTCGGTCGCGATGCGGCAGGTGTTCACGTCGTTGGTTCCGTACACGTAGGTCTGCGTGCCGCGCGCCATCGTGTTGGCGGCGTTGGTGTGCCACGCGACGTAGACAGCCGGCTCGTTGGCCTCACGAACCCACGCCGAGAAGCGGGGCCGCGCGCTGATGTCGTTGTTGCGATCGTTCGCGACCGTGTTGCCGAGCGGCGCGTACACCGTGTCGGGAGCGCCGGCCCACTGCGCCTGGTACCGCGACGACTCCTCGAAGCGCCCTCGCCCGCTCACGCCGCCGCCGCGATCGATCACGCCCACCCCACCGCCGAACTTCACCGCGTCGAGCGACACGTTGGCCGGGTTCTGCGGACTCGCAGAGTCATTCTGCGCGACGACCTGCGCGACGCCGCCGGCCTTGAAATAGAATGAGCCGAGCAGCACCCAGGTGCCGCCGTGGCGCTGCTGGTTCACGCGAAACGACGACTCGCCTCCAGCGTGACGAACGAGGAAGTGCGCGTCGGGGACACGCGCCGTGAAGGCGGTGTACGAGATCGACACCTCATAGAAGCCGTCGCTGGGAATCTGCGCCGTCCACGTCGCGCTCGCAGTCACCGTCGGCGTCGTCGTCATCAACCGGTTGCTGCCCAGCGCGAAGGCGTTGACGTCTCCCGCCATGGGAAAGGTCGGCCGGCCCCACGCCATGAGCGAGCTCGTCGAGAAGCCAGTGCCCGTCTCGGCGTACCCAGCTTCGCCGTTGTCGACGAGCACGAGGTTGGGGTTCGTGTCGCTCTCACGCACGGTGAAGACGCGCGCACCGGCGTTCATCAACATGGGCACCAGCCACTGGTGAACCGTCTCGGTGCTGACGAGATCTTCGACGATGTCGTTCGAGTTGCCGCGCTGCGTGCGCCAGAAGAACGTGCCGCTGATGTTCGTCCAGGTGAAGCCGTGGCCTGCCGAGAGGTAGACGCTCTTGCCCGAGAGCGCGCCGGTGTTGGTGAAGCGGCCCTGCGGCGTCCCACCGAGGTAGTGCACCACGGGGATCTCGCGCCGCACCACGGGCGGCTCGTTCAGACGCCACGGCGTCTCCCACGCCTTCGGAGGAACCGGCGCGAGCACCGGCGTCCCCGGCTGTTCGAGGCCACAGTCCTGCATCCACCCTTCGGGCGTGGAGAGAAAAGGCTGCGACACCATCAGCGCCAGCGTCAGAGTCAGCATCGTGAGCGGCGCTGTACCTCAGAGCCTGCGCGAGTTGCACGGCCGACGGCCTGGCTTCCCGTCGCCTTCGTCCGGTGGTCCAGTCGATGCCGGGGCGGGTGGCGTCGCCCAACGGTGCTCGTGAAGATGGGCGAGCCGGTGCGCGCGAGAACACGGGGACGCGTTGGGCACAGCTCGAAGTCTGAACTGGAGCAACGACAGCGCTTCAGGCTCGGCGACGCCACCTCGCCAGACGTGCGAGCCCGGCGAGCGCCAGCCACCAGCCGGCTGCTCCACCGGACGTGGCGCACCCGCAGCCCGAGCCCCCACCAGGGCCGGGTGACGGACCCGCATCGACGGTCGACGCACCGCCGTCAGAGCCCGGAGCCACGCCTGCATCGTCGCCGCCGACGCCTCCATCGGGATCCACGCTGCCTGCGTCCACGATTCCCGCGTCCACGATGCCTGCGTCGACGGTTCCCGCGTCCACGTCCACGATTCCCGCGTCCACGATTCCCGCGTCCACCACGCCTGCGTCGTTGCCGACCGGCACACAGCGGGTCTGCGACGCATCGAGCTCGAAGCCCGCCGCGCACTCGAAGCCACACACGTCAGCCGTGCATGTCGGCGTCGCGGCGGCGGGCACGGTCACCATCGTGCAGTCGGTGCACGCCACACCGCAGCACCTCGACGAGCCGCTCAGCCGGCACTCAGCGCCGACCCGGGTGTACCCCTGCGTGCAGCTGAAGTCGCAGGTGCCCACGCCGCTGCAGGTGGCGACACTGTTGGGCTCCGCGGCACACGGCGCCGGGCAGGTGGTGCCCGTGGTGCAACACGTGACCGTTCCCGAGGGCACGCACGCCGTGAGCGCGGTGTTCTTCGCGTAGCCGACGTCACAGGTGAAGCCACACGCGCCGCCGCTGCAGGTAGCCGTGCTGTTCGCCGGCGCGGCACAGGGCGTACATGACGCGCCACACGTCTCGGGCGCGTCGTCGCGCGCGCAGGCTTGACCGCAGCGGTGGAAGCCGACGGCGCAGGTGAACCCGCAGCTGGTGCCATCGCAGGTGGCGGTGCCGTTGACTGGCGCCGCGCACGTTGCGCAGCTCGCGCCACACGACGTGGGGCTGGTGGCGGGCACGCAGACGCCGCCGCAGGCGACGAAGCCCACATTGCAGCTGAGCGTGCACTGGCCGGTGGTGCCGCACCCCGCAACCCCGTTGGCGTCGCTCGGGCACGGCGCTGGGCAGACGCTCGAGCTCGTGCAGCACGCCGCCGTCAGGTTCGGCACGCAGGCCGTGCCTGCGAGGTTCTTCGCGAACCCGGCGTTGCAGGCAAAGTCGCACGCCCCCTGCAGACACGCGGGGACGCTGTTGGCCGGGCCCGCCGCGCAGGTCGCGCACGCCACGCCGCAGCAGGCAGGGCTCTCGTTGAGCAGACAGGCTCCGTTCTGCTTCGTGTAGTTGATGGCACAGGTGAAGTCGCACGTGCGGCCGGGCCCACACACCGCGGTACCGTTTGCGGGCGCAGTGCACACCGCGGGGCACGTTGCTGCGCTGGTGCAGCATGCGGGAGTGTCATTGCGCACGCAGGTGGTGCCGCTGCGGGCGTAGCCAGCGTTGCACACGAAGTCGCAGCTGGTGCCATTGCAGGTGCTGGTGGCATTCGCGGGAGGCACGCACGCCGTACACGAACCGCCGCACGTCGCCGTCGAAGCGTTGCTGACACAGACGCCTCCGCACTGATGGAAGCCCGGACTGCACTGAACACCGCACGTGGTGCCGTTGCAGGTGGCGATGCCGTTCATCGGCGACGGGCACGGCGTGCACGATGAACCGCACGTGGAGGTCGACGAGTTGCTGGCGCAGGTGGTGCCACCGCAGAGGTGGTAGCTCGCGTTGCACTGCAGCCCGCAGGTGGTTCCGTTGCAGGTCGCGCTGCCGTTCGAGGTCCCCGGGCACGCGGAACACGAACTGCCGCACGTCGCAACGGACGTGTTGTCGACGCACGCACCGGCGCAGGCGTGCTGGTTGGAACCACACACCAGGGCAGTGAAGGTCGGCGCCGCCCCCCCGAGGTCGGACGTGTCGCCCGTCACCGTGCCGAGGGAGTCGACCGCCGCGCCGCGCAGGCGGAACGTCACGGTGCCGGCGACGGTCCCGACGTAGGTGACCGCGAAGTACGCAGCCCGGTTCAATCCCGTGCCAGTCATCGCCCTCGTCGCATTGTGCGTGACACACGGCGCGATGGTGCACGTCGCAGAGCCCTGTCCCGCCGAGAGTGCGCCCGACGATGCCGTCATGACGTAGCCCGCACCCGGCTTCACGTCGTTACGGACCCAGACGTAGATGGTCCTCGCGAAGCCCACGTTGAAGGAGAAGCCCGACCCCGCCGTGATGCTCCCTGCGGTCGAGCCTGACGTGTTGCTGATGCCGACCGACGTGGTGCCACCGTTGGTGCCGGTGTGACATGCACTGCAGCTCGCCGACGCGGACGACGAGGTGAGCCCGCTGCTGTACGCGAACGCGGGCGCAGACGCGCACCCGACCACGACGAGGAGGAGGTGGCGCATGTGCAAAGCATAGCCGAACCGCGCGCCCCGGCAGGGTCGGCCACCATCGCGGCGCGCACCGTTCGCAGGCCGTTCCGACGAACGTCAGAAGACCGTCGTCGGGTCGAGATTCCGAAGAATCCCATATCCACTTGCTCCGGCCTCAGCGGCCATCGGCGTGTTGTTCGAGATGAGCCCGCCCCTGCCGCCCGAGCCGCCGCACGCTCCGCCGCCGCCACCCGCCATTCGTGTGGTGCCAGAGATGGTGCCCGACGTCGCGCCGCCAGCGCCGCCTGCAAAGTCGAGCACGCCCGAGTTCGAGGTGGAGCCCCCCACGCGGAGAAAGAAGCCGCCGCCGCCCCCGCCGCCCGCCGAGTTCACGCTCGTGCTCATGGCGCCATCGCCGCCACGAACGGTGATGGTTCCTCTGTTCGCGACACCCTTCCTGGCTGCGAGCACGACGATGCCGCCGCCTCCTCCTCCTGCGCCGCCTTCGCCGAAGCCAAAGCTGACGCCCTTCGCCTCGATGGTACCCGAGTTCGTCACCGCGCCGCCTGCGATGACCACGAACGTGCCGCCGCCCGCGCCGCCGTTGGTGGCCCCCCACAACGCGCCGCCTCGACTGGGAGCCCCGCCACCGCCGCCAGCAACTCCCGGCCGCACGGTGTTGGCTGCGGCTGCGAGCGAGACGCCGGTGCCGCCGCAGCCACCGTGGACCAATGAAGTCGACCCGAGCGACGTCTTGTACTCGCCGATGCACGGCACGCCCAACGAGATGCCCGGCGAAGGCGGCGCGAAATAGGCCGTCTCGCTCGAGGGGTTCAGCTTGAAGACGCCGCCGAGGCTGCTCGTGCCCACGATGATGGTGCCAGCATTCGTGAAGTTGCCGGTTGTGCGAATCACGGTGCCCGAAGGCACCCTGAAAGTGGTGCCAGCCGGGACGGTGAAGTCGGTGAACTGGAAATTCAGACCCGCAGGCAGGTCAGCGGCGAGAGCCCAGTTGGTGGTGTTGGAGGTCGTGAGCGCCCCTGCGGAGCCATTGCCGTAGAGGTCGAGCCGGGTATTCACTGCAGACGTGACTGCATAGAAGTTCGCGTTGAGGTTCGCGGGGTCGATGGGCACACCAGGCGCGAAGGTGTGCGGAATGATCAACTGCGAGCCCAGCACCACCGCGGGGACCACGAGGCTCAGCGCAACTCCGACGAGAGTTCTCTTACGCACCATGGCGGCTCCGGATGAATGGGTTGAAGAATGAAGCGCAGAGGGTACCACGCCCCTGAACGACGACGGCCCCGCCCGACACGTGGTCGAACGAGGCCGCCCTCAGACACGCTGACGACGACTCAGAACACCTGGCCGACGTTCATGAAGTCCGAACGAACCTGCTTGGGCGCCGAGCCGTTGATGGTCGTGGTGAAGACGACCGAGTACTGCTTCGAGAGATCGATCTTCGAGCCGGGAATCGAGAGCGCGAACTCGTGCGCGTGCGTGCCACGGCCGATGAGGCTCGAGCCGGTCTCGGTCGGGTTGTTGACGGTGGCGACGAGCTTGTTGGTTCCCTTCTCGTACACTTCGATCTTCTTCACGCCGTAGTTCGGCGGGCTGTCGTCGAAGCCGTTGCCCTGGAGCTTGGCCGACACGTGCACCGTGTTGCTGCGCGGACCGGGCCCGGGCATGCGGTCGATCCACATCGAGCTGTCGACCGACGCGTTCGCGTTGGGCCCGACGATGCTGGTGGGGATCTTCGCGACGTCGATCTTCGCGGGGCCGAACTTCGCAAGCGCCTCGCGGATGCGCTTGTTGAACTCGACGTACTCAGGCTGGCGGCCCGGCGTGTTCGCCATGTGCTTGGTGATCGACTTGTTCAAGTCCTCGAGCTCGCCCTTCGTCATCGCGCGCTCCGGCTTGGAGGCCCCGAGGAAGGTCTTCGTCGACACGAAGAACTGGCCGCGCGTGGCCGAGTTGATGCCGCCGTCCATGCGGACCTTTGCGCTCACGGACCGGTTGAGGTTGCCGTCGACGATGATCGAACCGCCGTCGCGCAGCTTCGAGAGCTTCGTCGGCTGGAAATTAATGAACGGCGTGACGGGAATCGAGATGGCCGGGGTGATCGAGGCGGGGCGAACGGTGGTGATCGCGGGCATGGTCAGCATCCTTGGAAAGTGCGGCGAGATGCTGAATTGTCGCTGACGCGCCTACATGGTTTCCTGATGTCGCAATCTGTCCGACCGGAGTCGAACAACCAAATGACTTCAATGCCTTGAGAGGCTCGGAACCCCGACCAGGAATGCCACGGGAATTGTCATTCGGCGACTTGGACTGCACGTCGAACCCCGGATTGGGGTCGGGCAGGAACCATGAAGGCCAAACTTTTTCTGCTCTTTGTCGTCGCCTTGACCGGCTGCCCCACCACCACGCCTCCTGTCGACTGCGCGACGAAGTGCGGCTCGGTGGCAATGCCTGTCTCTGTCTGTGTCGACGGCCGAACCGTCCGCGATTTTGCGCTCGGCCTCGGCGATTGCAGTGAGACCTGCACCTTCGTGCCGCTCGATCGCGCCTGCCCAGGCAGCTGCACGCAAGGCCGGTGTGTCGACGAGCTCACGCCGACTGACGCCGGTGTCGAGCCCGACGCGGGCACTTCGACCGACGCTGGCGTGGAGCACGACGCAGGAACCATCGACGACGGCGGCGTGAACGCGTGCATGAACGTCACCTGTGCTGCGCCTCCGACGAGCACGTGCCTCGACGCCACGCGCCTTCGCATCTTCGACGCGCGCGGAGTCTGCGCTCAGGGCCAGTGCCTCTACGGCTCACGAGAAGAGCTCTGCACCGCCGGCTGCGCGAACGACGCCTGTCAGAACAACCCGTGCCAGGGCATCACCTGCAGCACGCCGCCCGTCGCGGTCTGCACCGACGCCGCCACGCTCAAGTCGTTCGCGCCGATGGGCACCTGCAACAACGGCAGCTGCCGCTACGCCGAGACGCTCACCACCTGCCAGTTCGGCTGTACGAACGGGCGCTGCACCAACGATCCCTGCGCGGGCGTGTCGTGCGGCCAGCCACCTGCACCCTTCTGCTCGAACGCGACGACACTGCGCACGTTCTCGACGCAGGGCGTCTGCGCCTCGGGCAGCTGTCTCTACACGCCCTCCGACACCACCTGCCGCTTCGGCTGCGTGAACGGCCGCTGCACCAACGACCCCTGTCAGGGCGTGACCTGCTCCACCCCGCCGGCGAGCGCGTGCGTGAACGGCTCCACGTTGCGCACGTTCACCGCCGCCGGCGTCTGCTCGGGAGGCAGCTGCCTCTACAGCCCCGTCGACAGCACCTGTCAGTTCGGCTGCGCGGCAGGCTCGTGCGTCGGCAACCCGTGTCAGGGCGTCACGTGTAGCCAGCCGCCCGCGGCGACGTGCATGAACCCGACGACGCTGCGCACGTTCTCGACGTCAGGCACCTGCTCCAACGGCGCGTGCAGCTACGCCTCGGCCGACGCCGCGTGCCCCTTCGGCTGCGCGAACGGCTCCTGCACCGGCAACCCGTGCCAGGGCGTCACCTGCAACGCCCCTCCCGCGAACGCCTGCCTCAACGCGACGACGCTGCGCACCTTCAACGCGTCTGGCTCCTGCTCTGGTGGCGCGTGCAGCTACACGTCCCAGGACACCACCTGTGGGTTCGGCTGCGCGAACGGCGCGTGCACCGGCAACCCGTGCCAGGGCGTCACCTGCAACCAGCCTCCCGCGTCGACGTGCGTGAACCCGACGACGCTGCGCTCGTTCTCGCCAGGCGGCACCTGCTCCGGCGGCTCGTGTAGCTACACCGCGGCGGAGTCGACCTGCCCCTTCGGCTGCTCGAACGGCGCCTGCACGGGCAACCCCTGTCAGGGCGTCACCTGCGGCATGCCGCCAGCCTCGACGTGCCTGACGCCCACCACGCTGCGCAGCTTCTCGTCGATGGGCACCTGTGCGGGCGGCGCGTGCAGCTACACCCCGGCCGACACCACCTGCCCCTTCGGCTGCGCGAACGGCTCGTGCGTCAATGATCCCTGCGCCGGCGTGTCGTGCACGATGCCGCCAGCCCGCACCTGCCTGACGCCCACCACGCTGCGGAGCTTCGCCCCCACGGGCACCTGCTCCGGCGGCGGCTGCAGCTACACGCCGTCGGACATGACGTGCGGCTTCGGCTGCGCCAACGGGGCGTGCGCGAACGACCCCTGTGCTGGCGTCACCTGCACCACGCCTCCCGCCACCACCTGCGTCGGCAGCGCGGTTCGGACGTACTCGACGAGCGGCACCTGTACGAACGGCACCTGCGGCTACACCTTCAGCGACACCGCGTGCCCCGGAGGCTGCGCGAACGGCGCGTGTCAGGCGCCCACCTGCGGCGGCGCGACGTGCAACACGCCGCCGGCATCGACGTGCCTCAACGCGAATCGCCTCCGCACCGCCTTCCCGCTCGGCACGTGCACCAACAGCACCTGCGGCTACACCCAGTACGAGGTGCTCTGCAGCCAGGGCTGCATCAACGGCGCGTGCATCGCAGGCTCGTGGACGGTGGAGTTCATGCCGCAGGCGAGTCCGCCGGTGCTGATTACGAGCGAGACCATCTTCGACGCGACTGGCGAGCCGATTCAGGTGGGCTGCGAGCAGGACGGCTCGTTCGGGAGCGGCAGCAACGGCACCGTTCGTTTCCGTCGCCGCACGCTCTCGGGGTGGCTCGAAGAGACGATCGATGTCGGCATGGGCGCGTCCTGCCAGGCGCGCGTGACGCTCGACGGCAACGGTGAGCCGCTCGTCGCCTGGTACGACAGCGTCAACAACGACCTGCGGTTTGCGCGGCGCAACGGCGGCACCTGGGCGCCCAAGGAGCTCATCTCGACGAACGGCGGCAACGGGCTCTCGATCGTGATGGGGTCTGCGGGCCAACCGTGGGTCAGCTACGGCGGCACCACGGTGCAGCTCGGCATCCGCGCAGCCGATGGCTCGTGGACGAGTGAGCAGGTCTCTGCCAGCGGCGCCACCACGACGGCGCTCCGGGTCGTCGGGAGCACGCCCTGGATCCTCTCGAACGCGAACCTGTTCGAGGTCGCCACGAAGAGCGGCAGCACGTGGGCCAGCTCGCCCTTCACCTCCGCGACCGGGTACTCGGGTACGCCCTTCGGCATGAAGGCAGACTCCTTCACCGTCGTCGGTGGCGTGCCCCGCGCGATGATCACCGACGGCAATGGTTGGGTGTGGCGGTCGCTGATCAGCGGCCAGCTGTACAGCGAGCCGATCGGCGACGAGCCGTTGGCCACGCGCACGGGTCCGGTGCCTGCCATCTGGGTCTCGAGGCCGCTGAGCGGCGGCGGGCAGACCATCATGATCCGCGTTCGGCAGAATGACGCGTGGCCCGACAGCGTCACGCCGGTCCCGTACAGCACTCAGATCTTCCGCGTCGCCTCGTACTCGGGAGCGAACGGCCGCCACGTGCTGATCGACGCCACCGGCCGGCGGCTCTCGTCGCCTCCGACGTGCACGCCGATGTGCAGCGGAAGAACGTGTGGAGACGACGGCTGCGGTGGCTCGTGCGGCACCTGCGCGAGTGGCTTCTGCGCCGCCAGCGGCACCTGCTCGCCGCTGCGTTCGCAACTGCTGACCGGGATGGCGCCCTCGAGCGCGGGCATCGCGTCGGGCGCCACGAGCGTTCACGTGCTCGAGACACCGTCGACCTATGGCCTCGCCTGGCGATCCCTGGTCTCTGGCGTCTTCACCCCGGCCTCGACCGTCGCCCTGGGAACCTACGGCCTCGTCAGCACGCGGTTCGACGTGTTGAACGATCAGCCAGCGGCCTTCACCCGGAATTCGAACCTGTCGACCGCGCTCCCCCTCCGTCGCAGCGCAGCAGGGGTCTGGTCGACCGGCGTCGCGACACCTCAGACGTATTACGGGGGCTACCGCTACGACGCCGCTGGCAACGCGTACATGATCCGCTGCACGACGTACCAGGCGTACGTCTCGACGCTCCCCGCTGCAGGCACCGCGTGGACGGCTGAGACGTCGATGTTCACGTTCACGGCAACGGGCCCCTACGCAGGCTGCACCGACGTGGGCGTGACGCCGACCGGGACGATCTACGTCGTCTACGACGGGCGCCTGTACTCGAACGCGCCGGGGTTCACGCCGCAGGTCGTGCCGCACGCCGCGCGAATGGGCGTCGATGCGCAGGGCAACCTGCACATGGTGAGCACGACCGGCAGCCACGTGTGGCGCGCCGCGACCAACAGCCTCGAGACCGACAACGCGCCGCCGGGAGTCGTCATCACCGATCTCCTCGTCACGGGCGATCGCCTCGGCCAGACGGCGGCAGTCTTCACGAACGCCTCAGGCCTCGTGCTCGCGCGGCGCACGGGCACCGGGACCTGGTCGACGGAGCAACTGCCGGCGAGCAACGTCACGACTGCTCCACAGATCACCAACGGCTCGACGACCAACCGGGGCGTGGCGTTCGACGTCAGCAACACCCCGCACGTGCTCTTCAACGATCGCGGCGCCTGGCGGCACGTGACGAAGTGAACACGACGACGGGAGGCGCCTTCGACTGCGCCTCCCGTCTTCCTACTTGCTGGTGTTGAGCTGCAGCGTCGGCAGGCCACCCTCACCCATCACGACGTGCACGTGACCGACCTTGCCCGCCAGCTCGGTGTACGCCTCGAGCTCCTTGAGGCGAATGAGCAGCGGGTTCTCGGCGAGCACCTTCGCGGTCTGCGCCATCGACCGGGTGGCCTGGGTCTCCTCACGGCGGAGGATGACGTTGGCCTCGGCCTCCTTCTGCGCCTGAATGACCTTGTTCAGCAGGTCCTTCATCTCGCCCGGCAGCACGACGTCCTTTACGCCGAGCTCGAGCAGCTCGAGACCGACCGCCTCGGCGCGCGCCACGACTGCCGGCGTCATCTGCTTCGCCAGCTCGTCACGCGCTGCGAGCAGCTCGTCGAGGGTCTTCATGGTGATCGCGTCACGAGCCGCCAGCTGCATCGCCAGGTAGACGACGTCGTCCGGGTTGCGGGCGACGACGGCGAGGCGACGCGGGTCCTTCACGCGGAACGAGGCCGAGACGTTGAGCCGCAGGGTGACACGGTCCTTCGTCATGACCTCCTGCCCGGTGACGTGGAGCTGACGCTCCTTCAGATCGATCGCGGTGAACTGCACGGTGCGCTGGGTGTTCCAGGCCGCGTAGCGACCTGCCGGGAGCACGGCGTCGAGCTGACCGTCGACCCACCGGAGCGCGACCGAGCCTTCGTGCGCGACGAGCTCGACGTAGTCCTTCGCCTTCGCGAGGGCCGCCACGTCGGGCGCGAGCACCTTCGCCTCGACCGCCGAGGTGTCGAAGACGTCGACCTGCACCAGGTCCTTCACCTCGCGGGTCTTCCGATCGACGAGGCGATCGACCGTCCACACCTGGTGCACGCCCGCGCCCAGCCAGAGCACCGGCTTGCCACGACGCGAGATCAACGCGCGCTGGTGCGGCTCGAGCGAGATGACGCGCAGCTCGTTCGCCGGCACGAGGGCGAGGCGCTGCTCGTCGAGCTCCGCGGTGAGGCTGGTCACGCTGAGCTTCTCGATGCGCACCGGCTTGAACCACGCGGTCACGCGGTGAACGCCCGGGCCGAGGTAGCGAACCGGCTTGCCGTCGATCACCACGAACGCACGCTCGTGGACCATCACTTCGATCTTCATGTCGACCTCCTTCGTGGGAACTGCTGCCTCTCTCACGCAGCCCCGATGAAGGTCTGACGTCGCTAGAAGGCCCAGCCGATGGCCGTGTGCGCGGCAGGCAGCACGCCGTGAATGCCGAACGACGGGCCGTACGAGAAATACGAGACGCCGAGGCCGCCCGAGAGCACCAGCCCGGGCCCGATGATGCCCGTGTAGCCAGCGAGCACGCTCCCGTAGCCGCCTGGCCGCGTGCCTTCGGATGAGACGACCGCCGCGAGCACGCCACGGAGCATCAGCCACACGCCCTTCGGCGCTGCGCCCCACACGAAGCCGCGAACGCCGTGCTCGGCGCCGTAGCCCTTGTACGGACCTGCCGGCGTCCCGAAGACGCTGTCGAACAGACGCAGACTGGGGCCGACGTAGACCGAGACGTGCGGGCCGAGGGCTCGCTCCACCTGAACGTGCACGAAGCCGAGCATGACGGTGAGCGGGTCGACACTGATGGTCCATTGGGGCGCGGTCGGCGGTTCGGCGGCTGCACCTGTCGGCGCGGTCGGCGGCTCGGCGGCGGCACCTGTCGGCGCGGTCGACAGCAGAATCGCCAGCGAGATGGAGCAGCGCATCAGCGGTCACTACCACGCGTGATGCGAACGTCCTCGAGCGACCGACGCGACCTTCCGGCGACCGGCCTCCGTGGGATGAGCTTCCGAGGCGCTGCGCGAACCGGCTGCAGGCGCGACCCGTGGTTGCGACGCGATCGAGAGCAGCCCTTCAGCCCGCCGAGCAGGTTGCTCCTCTTCTTGAGGAACTGCGCCGACGCGGTGGTTCGCACGCGACAAATAAAATGCCCTGCACGTTACGGGTCTCGCCGAGGTGCGCCGAGCCGACTTCGACTCGACACGCGTGAAGCCACGCACGTGAGAACGTCCACGTGGAGCGACGTGCCCGCTGCGAGGTGGCGCGGACCCGACGTGGGTGAACTCGCCAGACGGACGAGGTCGCTGACGTCAAGCTGGCCTCCACCCGGGAGCGGGACGACCATCGCTCGGGCACCACCCTTCGGCTCGACCGGCTTCGCGCAGGGCATCCCTGGGCCAGAAGGATTCGAACCTTCGACTCGAGACCTCAAATCTCGCGCTCTACCTGTCTGAGCTATGGACCAACGACCAGCGTTTCAGGCTGGGAGTGTTTGCGTTTACCCTTCCGCCACGTCCGTTCCCGGACGGCTGGACTCGAACCAGCAGGCCCCGAAGAGGAGCCGAACACACGACCTTCACCTGCGAACGACGTGAACCACGGACATGACGTCTCGAGCCCAGAGGACCCGCACGACGCCGTGGCTGTCTCGGTGACGGCGAAGGCGCGGACGCAACGCGGTGGGCCCTCCTGACGGGAGCGCGGGTGTGCTAGCGACGGTCGCGACGATGACGAAGCCGCCCTTCATGCCGACGCACCAGCCGACCTCGTTCGCGAAGTCACTTGGCTACGCGTGGAGCGGGCTCATTCACACCGTCGTGCACCAGCGCAACATGCGCATGCACATCATCGCCGGCATCCTCGTCGGGCTCGTCGGGAGCGCCGTGCAGCTGGGCTTGGCCGAGAAGGCGATTCTGATCTTCTGCGTCACGCTCATCTTCTTCGCCGAGATGCTCAACAGCGCGCTCGAGCAGTTGGTCGACCTCGCGATTCAGCAGTTCGACGAGAAGGCGAAGCTCACCAAGGACATCGCAGCCGCTGGCGTGCTCGTGCTCGCGATCGGCTCGATGGTGATCTTCGCGGCGATCCTGGTGCACGACGCCGAGGTGATCTTTCGCGACCTGAACGTCATTCAGCGGCAGGTGCTCTTCGGCGTTCCGCTCACGTTCCTCGGCGGCGCGCTCATGCACGAGTCGCGAAAGTCGAAGTGGCTCGACGCGCTGTTCTCGATCGCCGCCCTCGGCACCTGGGGCGCCACGACGTCGTGGACCGAGAGCTACGTGATGTCAGCGATGATGTTCGGGCTGCTCGTGGTGTGCATCGCGACGGCGATCGCGCGCCAGCGCCTTCGACGAGTGGGAGAAGCGCGATGATGAGATCTGTCGTGGTCGTCGTGGGCGCGCTGGGGCTGGCGTGTGCCGCGAAGGTGCGCGCAGATTTTCTGGAGCCCGTCTCGGGCCGCGAGTTCGCCGCTGACCAGTCGTTCTGCCTCCTGGTAAGATTTGGCTTCAACACGAGCGAGGCCACCTGTGCCGTCAGCGTCGATGGGGGGGTCGTCAGCCTCGAGACGTCTGCGACCTTTTTTTCCTCTGGCTGCCAACCCGGCGGCCTGAGGCCCGAGGCAACCTGCCAGGTCCCTCCTCTGGCGCCTGGCAGCTACAGGCTTGTCCCGTTCAATCAGATGCTGACAGTGGTCGTTGACGGCGGCGTAACCGGCTGCCGTTACTACCCCTGAGCGCTGGCCACCCCGAAAAAAAAGCCCGGCATCAAGCCGGGCTCCGCAACGGTCTTTTGTCCTGACCGTTTTCCCCCGAGAGGGCCCGCGCTTCCCGGAACCAGTCCGGAAATCGGGGTGCCTCTGAGGGCTATTCTTTTGTCGTCCCGCTCAGGCTTCGGCGCGGGGCTCAGCCTCAACTTCGGCCGGCTTCTGCTTCAAGTTCACCGTCACCTGATCAATCAGCTCAGTGGCGATGTCGAGGATCTGGTTCGGAGTGTAACCACCAGTCTGCAGCTGCGCAAAGAAGGCCTGCGCGAGTGCCTTGGTGTTCTTCTTATCGGTGCTCATTGAAAACCCTCCGAGAAAGTCAGGTACCGAATCGATGGGGGGTGTTCTTCACCCCCTGTGCCACCGTTGTCCGTCAGTTTTCATCAACAGTTCCGGCATCTTTCAGGTGCCAGCGAACTCGAACTGCGTAGCGCCGGTAGCACCCTCAGGGGTTGCGCGGGGTGGCGTGCGTAGCTCCGGTAGCACCTTGAAGCAGTATTGCTGATGAGTTCAGTAGAAGATCTGCGGCATAGCTGGGCCTGCGGCCTCCGTGGTACCCGCCTGCCCGTGGCGCTCCGGATCAACAACATCCCCCAGTGGTTGGACGAGCCCGAGTCCGTGCTCAGCGAGAAGGCAGCCCTGAAGCTGGGCGTGAAGCCTTCCGATTTCGCGACGGTGCGCGTGGTGCGCACGGTGCTCGACGCGCGGAAGAAGAACCACCCGCGCTACGTGCACACGCTCGAGGTCGAGCTGGTGCCTGGCCGGCTGACGAAGCAGTTGCCTCCCGACGTGAGCGAGGTCGACGCCCTGCCCGGCCCGTTGCCGCCCGTCGCGAAGACGCCCGCGCAGCGACCGGTGATCGTGGGCATGGGCCCGGCCGGCCTGTTCGCGGCCCTCGCCCTCGCCGAGCGCGGCGTGAAGAGCGTCATCCTCGAGCGCGGCAAGGACGTGGTGCAGCGCCGCAAAGACGTCGCGAAGCTCTCGCGCGACGGCACGTTGTTCCCCGAGTCGAACATGAACTTCGGCGAAGGCGGCGCCGGCGCGTACACCGACGGCAAGCTGTCGACGCGCATCAACCACCCGCACGTCCGCCGCGTCATCGAGACCTTCGCGAAGTACGGAGCGCCCGACCGCATCCTCGTGCAGGGCAAACCGCACATCGGTTCGGATCTGTTGCCGTTCGCGGTCGAGCGCATGCGCCACGAGCTGATCGCGATGGGCGTCGAGGTGCGCTTCGAGACCCGCGTCGAAGACGTGCTCGTGAAAGACGGCCACGTCGCTGGCGTCAGGCTGCACGACGGCAGCGTGATCGACACCGACCGCGTGATCCTCGCTCCGGGCAACTCGGCGCGTGAGCTGTATGAACGTTTCGCCGCCGACGGTCATGTGCTCGTCGAGGCCAAGCCCTTCGCGATCGGCTTCCGCGCCGAGCACCCGCAGCTGCTGATCAACGAGATGCAGTACGGCGACAAGGTGGCCGACGATCAGCGCCTGCCCCCCGCCGACTACAAGCTCGCCGAGAACCTGTCGGTCGATGGCGATCTGCGCGGCGTGTACTCGTTCTGCATGTGCCCGGGCGGCATCGTGGTGCCGACGCCGACCGAAGACGGCTTTCTCTGCACCAACGGCATGTCGAACTCGCGCCGCAACTCGAAGTACGCGAACGCCGGCATCGTCGTCAGCGTCTCGGTCGAAGACTTCGCGCGCGACGGCTTCACCGGGCCACTCGCGGGCCTGGGCTTCCAGCGCAAGTGGGAGGCGGCGGCGTACGAGCTCGGTGGCGGCAAGTTCAACGCGCCGGCCCAGTCGATCCCCGACTACCTGGCGGGCCGCCTGTCGAAGAAGCCCGAAGGCACGACCTATCGACCCGGCCTGGCGCACGCCGATCTCAACCGGCTCTTCCCGAGAGCCCTCACCGAGTCGCTCAAGCTCGCCATCAGGGCGTTCGACCGATCGATGCGCGGCTTCATCACCGACGAGGCCCTGCTGATCGGCGTCGAAGCCAGAACGTCGAGCCCGGTGCGAATCACCCGGAACGAAGCGCTGCAGTCGGTGTCCGTGAAGGGCCTGTATCCCGCTGGAGAAGGCTGCGGGTACGCTGGCGGCATCGTGTCGTCGGGCATCGACGGCCTTCGGGTGGCAGAGCAGATCTGCCAGGAGCTCTCATGAAGTACCGGGTGCGCAATCAGGACGGAGAGATCGAGTTCGACACCTTCGGCCAGCTCGAGCAGGCCTGGTTGATGGGGCTCGTCGAGCCATCGGACGAGGTGCTCCAGGAGGGCCACCAGAATTGGCGCCGCGCCGACTCCTTCGCGATCCTGGCGCGCGCGCGACGCGAGGGCGACAACGTCTGGGGCGGAGCGTGGTTCCTCTGGGTGCTGATCGGCGTCGTGGCCGCGACCATCGCGCTCGTCATCTTCAAAGAAGCGGCGACCCAGAAGAACGACGCGCTGTGGGCGCTCGGCTTCGTGATCGCCTTCGCCGACGTCGTGCTGATGACGCGCGTCACGGTGAACGCGCAGAAGCGCCGCAACCCGCATCACACGCTCAAGAAGTGACTACTTCTTCGTCACCGTCTTCTTGATCGCCTCGAAGACCTTCGGCACCGCCATGGTGTTCGCCTTGTTGATGACGAAGTTGGGCAGCGACCCGCCTGGGCTCGTGTAGACGTAATACGTCGCGAACGTCTTCTTGCCGTCTTCACGCGGCTCGAGCAGCCAGTAGCCCTCGTTGATGCGCACGCGCACCACGTCCTTCGGCACCGGCACCTTCTCGTCCATGTCGTTCACCACCGTCCAGGTGACCTTCATGAAGCCCTTGCCGTCTTGCCAGTCGGACTCGTCGACCAGGCGGATGATGTAGTCGCGGCGATCGACCAGCGGCGTGTTGATCTTCGAGTAGAGGAACGTGACCTTGTCGCCGCCCTCGCGCGAGAGCACCTTGCCGTCCTCCACGTACGGCATCGTCTTCGGGTAGTTGTCGTAGTCGCGCACGGCCTTCCACACGTCGGCAGGCGTGGCCTCGATGACGCCCATGGCCTTCATCTCGCGCACGTCTCCGTCTCCGCGCGCGCGCCCGTAGACCTTCACGCCGTCGGCGTTGGCGGCCATCTCCCAGCGCGGTTCATCGGCGCCGAGCACCATCAAAGGAACGAGGACGAGAGAGATCATTTTGGGGGCTCTTTAATGGGTCGAAAGACGGGGCGGGGACGGGTAGTGTCTCACGCCGTGAGCCAGACCGAAAACGAGACCGCGAATTCACCTGCAGACGAGCAGATCCGTAAGATCTACGCGAAGGACCTGAAGAACGGCGAGGCCGTGCACACGGTCTTCAAGGCCACCCGGAAGGAGAAGGCCGCCAGCCGCGCCGGCAAGCCCTACCTCGCGTTGACCCTCACCGATCGCACCGGAGAGGTCGATGGCCGCGTGTTCGAGAACGTCGAAGCCGCTGACACGGCCTTCGCCCAAGGCGACTACCTGCTGCTGAAGGGCCGGGTTGGCCAGTTCCACGGCAAGCTGCAGCTGGTCGTCGATCGCCTCGAGCGCCTCGACCCCGAGCCCATCGACCCGAAGGAGTTCGAGTTCACCGCGCCGGCCGCGCCCGCGCATGAGCCGAAGGACGAGAAGAAGGCCCACCGTGACGAGCCGATCGTCGGTGACGCCCACTCGCACAAGGGCGCGCGCCAGCGACTGCTCAAGCTCCTCGACAACCCGACGATCGCGCAGGGGCTCGACGCGCTCCTCACCCAGCTCGAGAAGCAGATCGAGGACCGCGTGGTGGCGCGCCTCTCTGGCCAGCCCGTGCCCACCACCTCAGGCCCTCGCGTCGAGAAGAAGCCCCGCCCGCCCCGAGCCGAGCGCCACGAGGGCCACAAAGCCGAGCCGAAGCCCGAGCCGAAGCGTGACGGCGCACTCCCCGAAGGGCTGGCGTTCAAGCCCTTCAAGGCGCTGGTCGGCGAGGGCGAGAACTCCCCCAGTGGGTCCTGACGTCGTAGTCTGACGGCGTTCATGGCGAAGCGGCTCGGAGAGAAGCTGATCGAAGCAGGCCTGGCGTCATCCGAGGACATCGACCAGGCCCTGCAGCACCAGAAGATCACCGGGCACCGGCTTGGCGACTGCCTCGTCGAGCTGGGGCTGGTGCAGGAGACCGCGCTGCTGCGGTTCCTCGCGACCGAGTTCAAGACCCGCTACGTCTCGGCCGACAAGCTGGCCAAGGCCACCATTCCGCCCGAGGTGCTCGACAAGGTGCCCGTGCGCATGGCCGAGGCGCAGTGTTTCCTGCCCATCGCCTACGACGCCGAGCGGAAGATCCTCTCGGTGGTGATGGCCGAGCCTCAGAAGACCGAGCTGGTGCGTGAGATCGCCCTCGTCACCGAGATGAACGAGGTCTTTCCGTTCATCGGCGTGCGCAACGCGATTCAGGCGGCGATCAAGAAGCACTACTACGGCGACCCGACCGCGTTTGCCGCGCTCGAGTCCGGCGGCGTCCAGGCGTTGCCCAGGCCGAGCACGCCCAGCGGCGCCTACCGTGATCCGAACGAGCCCTCTCGCGTCACCGCCATGCCCGACGTCTCGTCGCGCACCAGCGTCAGCGGCTCTGGCCGATCCTCGAGCCGCGTCAACCCGACCCAGCTGCGCGAAGCGCTCGGCGTCGTGCGTGGCAGCGTGGGCGAGAATGACTTCCTCGAGACGCTGAACATCATGGTGTCTCTGCTCGAGATGCCCCGGAAAGACTTCCGGAGCCACTCGGCCCACGTCGCGCGTCAGTCGGCGCTCATCGCCCGGCGCATTGGCGTGGCCCCCCGAGACGTGGCGAACACGCAGATCGCCGCGTACCTGCACGATCTCGGGAAGAAGCCCGACCGACACCTCACGCTCCCGCTGCTGGCGTCGAACCCCGATCTCAAGGGCGAGGCCAAGCGGTACCTGCGCGCGCCCATCAAGCTGTTCGAGACCGTGCACCTGCCCACCCAGGTGAACTCGCTGCTCGCGCACCTGTACGAGGCGTTCGATGGCTCCGGCATTCCGCAGGGTGTGAAGGGCGAGGACATTCCCGCTGGCGCGCGCATCATCGCGGCCGTCGACGCGTTCCTCGACTACACGCGCAACCCGTTCAACCCGATGGGGCGCATTCTTCCCAAGCAGGAAGCCCTCGACACCCTGCACGCGCAGGGCGGCATCCTCTTCGACCCGGTCGTCGTCGATGCGCTGATCACGCTCCAGAGCGGTGATCTGCTCAAGCAGCGCGTCGAGACCGATGGCCGACAGATCTTCATCGCCGACCCCGACGAGGCGACCCGCACCGACCTGATCGACGCGGTGTCGAGAATGGGGCTGGTGGTGCAGGCCGTGGTGAAGCTCGACGGCGCGATCGACGCGGTGCTGGCGAACGAAGCCGACACGGTGACCGTGGGCCTGGGCTACGGCGTGGGCGATCTCGTCGCGCTGTGCCAGTTCGTGCGAGCCAGGCCCGAGAGCGCCTCGTTGCCGGTCCTGGTGCTCGGCGAGCCGACCGATGCGCAGACGAAAGATCGGCTGCTCCAGGCCGGGGTGACGGGCTTCGTGCCGAACAACGGCAACCCGGATGACGCGGCGGTGATCATTCGTGGCGCGTACGCCGATCGCGTCGAGCAAGGTGGGCCAGGCCACATCGTGCGCGGCAGCTTCGATGAGCTCGCGCCCGCCGAGCTGGTGCGCATTCTCGGTTCGGGTCGCAAGTCGGGGAAGCTGCAGATTCGCCACGGGCCCCACGAGGGTCTGCTGCAGGTCGAGCGCGGTCGCGTGGTGCACGCCGTGTACGCCGACAAGAAAGGCGAGCCGGCCGTGACTGGTTTGCTCGCGCTCCCACAGGCTGAGTTCCAGTTC
>JAUXRI010000059.1 GCA_030681895.1 Myxococcales bacterium
CGAGCAGTCGAAGGAGCTCGGCCTCAAGGTGACGATGATGGGCGGCGACGGCTGGGACTCGGCGAAGCTGTTCGAGCTCGGAGGCAGCGCGGTCGACGGCAGCTACGTCTCGAACCACTACTCGGCCGACGACCCGAGCCCCCGCGTGCAGGAGTTCATCAAGAAGTTCCAGGCCCGCTACAAGACGACGCCCGACTCGCTCGCGGCGCTCGGCTACGACGCGGCCCGCGTGGCCATCGACGCGATGAAGCGCGCGACCGAGCTGACCGGCCCGTCGATTCGCGAGCAGATCGCCATCACGAAGGACTTCCCCGGCGTGGCCGGCACCATCACCCTCGACGAGCACCGCAACCCGGTGAAGCCCGCCGTCGTGCTGAAGGTCGAAGCCGGCAAGTTCAAGTTCGTCTCGACCGTCGCGCCGTAATCGATGCTGTACGATCTCGCCCAACACCTGATCAACGCGGTCGCCGCTGGCACCATCTACGCCCTCGTCGCGCTGGGCTACACGATGGTCTACGGCGTGCTGAAGCTCATCAACTTCGCCCACGGCGACGTGATGATGGTGGGCGTGTACGTCGGCTACGCGGTGGCCTTCCTGTTGGGCAAGGAGTTCGCCTCGTCGTTCGTCGGCTTCATGGCGGTGTTCCTCATCGCGATGACGGCGTGCGCGATTCTCGGCTTCCTCATCGAGCGCTTCGCGTACCGGCCGCTGCGCGAGAAGTCGCGGCTGACGGCCCTCATCACCGCCATCGGCATCTCGTTCGCGCTGTCGTACGGGTTTCAGCTCGACGCGACGGTGACGAAGGTGCGCGACGAGGTGACGCAGGAGGCGCACTACACGATGAGCTCGACACCCTGCGCGACGGGCGATTCGTCGTGCGTGACATTGCTGCCCGGCGCGGCGGCGCGGCGCTTCCCCACCATCATCGAGTCTGTGGAGTGGGTGAACATCGCCAGCGCGGACGGCGTGAACGAGGTGCGGCTCCTCAACTGGCAAGTCATGAGCTTCCTCATCGCGGTCGGGTTGATGGTCGCGCTGCAGGTGCTCGTGTTCCGCACGAAGTTCGGCAAGGCGATGCGCGCGGTGTCGCACGACCATCGCACCGCCGCGCTGCTGGGCATTCCCGTCGACACCGTCATCGCCGGCACCTTCATGCTGGGCTCGGCGCTCGCGGCCGGCGCCGGCATTCTCTACGCCATCAAGGACAAGCAGATTCAGCCGCTGATGGGCATGTACGTGGGCCTCAAGGCCTTCGTCGCAGCCGTCATCGGCGGCATCGGGAACTTGAAAGGCGCCGTCACCGGAGCCCTGCTGCTCGGCCTCTGTGAAGAGGGCGTCGTGTGGTTCGGCAGCTCGTCGTGGCGTGACGCGGTGGCCTTCGGCTTCCTCATCATCGTGTTGTTGTTCCGGCCCGAAGGCCTGTTCGGCCGCCACGTCGCCGAGAAGGTCTAAGCCGCATCGGTCGTTCGCCCGACGGACGGGTGGACGATGGTCGTCGCGCCTCGGGTTGCCGACACTCTCTTCATGACTCACGAAGACCTCGAGCTGCTGGCCCACGTCCGAATCGCCGCGCCGTGCCCGATGAAGTGGAGCGACATGCAAGGCGACGAGAAGAAGCGCCTCTGCGCCCAGTGCAACCTGCACGTACACAAGGTGTCGGCGATGACGACCGCCGAGGCTGTCGCGCTCTTCCGTCAACCCTCGGGCCGTGTCTGCGCGCAGCTCTTCCGCAGGCTCGACGGCACCGTGATGACGAAGGACTGCCCGTCGGCCTGGGCCGTTGGCCTCTCGGAGGCCGTCAAGCGCGTGGGACCGGTCACGGGAATTCTCACCGGCGCGCTGGTGATGCTGGTGGCCATGGTGCTCGGCCTGGCGACCCTGTTCGGTGACAACATCCGCGCGCTCTTCGGCGAGTCCGGCGGCGCCCTCGCTGGCGAAGAGACGGTCACCCGGGCGAAACCACGCCCAGGGTCGGAGCCAGTCCCTCTCTCGAGCTTCACGCCGCCTTCCGCGCCCTGACGCGCTTGCACCGGAGCGTCGCTCGTCTCAGGCTGCTGGCGTGCCCTTCCCGCCCCGGTCCTTCTCCATCGACGAGTACCACCGCCTGCTCGACGGGCGCGTGTTGCGTCGCGGCGGGCGCACCGAGCTGCTCGACGGGCTCATCATCGAACGGCCCCGACGGACCGAGCGCGAAGCCGTGGCGACGTCGCTGCTCCAGCGCCGCCTCGACCAGGTGTTGCCCGCGACGTTTCAGCTGCGCTCCGACGAGGCGCTCACGCTCTCGCAGGCGACCGAGCTCTGCCCGCCCTTCAGCGTGGTGTCGCAGGAGGAAGCCAGCCGCTCGGTGAGACACCCGGCGAGCGCGACGCTCGTCATCGAGATTGCCGTCTCCGACATCGAGCGCCTCAAGCCCGCCCACGTCGCGGCCTACGCGCGCGCCGGCGTGCAGGAGCTGTGGCTGCTCGACCTGCGCGACACCACCATCGAGGTGCTGTGGAAGCCGTTGGCCAGCGCGTATCAAGACGCGATGCTGCTGACCGCGCCGTTGGCGCTCACCGCTCGCGTGTTGCCCGACGTCTCGGTCGACCTCTCGCAGGTGTTCGGCAGCTGAGCGCGCCGTCGGACGTTTCGCCGCACTTCGTCGCAGGCCGATGACACAGTGCCGCGCGATGAATACCTGGCCCCAGACGGCAAAGGCCTTTCCCGTCGTCTTGCAGCGCAACTCGTTCTCACCCCGGCTCTCGGCGCGCGCAGGAGACGTCTGGCGCGCGATGCAGGACGTCGTCGTCGACCAGTCAGCCGACGTGGGGTGGACGCCGGCCCGCTACGACTCGACCAACACGATGTTCGTGGTGCGCTCGATGACGCTCCAGCACCTGCGGGAGCTGCGCTTCGAGGACGAGCTGGTCGGCCGCACCTGGCCGGTCCGCGCGCGACGCGACATGCTCTTCACGCGCGAGGCGCGGTTGTTCGCCGGTGACGAGCTCGTCGCCTCGGCCTCGCAGGAGTGGGCCTACCTCTCGCGGACCCTCGAGCCCATTCGCGCCGGCGCCGACATCTACGCCGCCTTCACGCGAGAAGAAGGCTACCCCTCGGCCGAGCTGCCTGCGCACGAGCCGCTGACGGGCTTCCCGGTGCAGCGCTTCACGTTTCGCACCTGGCACCTGTGGATGGACCCGTTCGGCCACATCAACCACCCGGCCTACGTCGACTTCTGTGACGAGGCGACGAGCCGCGCGCTCGCAAAGGCTGGGCTGCCGGCGCTGCAGCTGTCACCGCTCGCCGAAACGGTGCACTTCCGCGCGGCCATCGGCGCCGACGTCGACGTCACCGTCGAGGTGCACCTGGTGGGTGACGTGGGCGATGACGCGGTGCTGCTGAGCCACCGGATTCTGATGGGCGAGAAGGTGTGCGCGACGGCGAAGACGGTGCGGCGGCTCCTCGGACACAAGCGCGAGGCGTGGCGTTCGGCCTTCATGTAGCCTCTCGCCATGGCTTCACGCCGCACGCAGACCCTCGACGAGGAAGTGCCGCAGACGATGATGACGCGGCTGCCCGCGAGCTTCAAACCGAGGCCGCGGCGCGCGCACAAGCTGGAGCAGACCGCCGGCCCCGGCAGCCCCGCCACGCACGAGCTCTCGGCCGACACGCTCGTCATCGGCCGTGGCAGCGCGGCCGACCTTCGCGTCGACAGCGACGACGTGAGCCGCACCCACGCGCAGCTCATGCGCATCGACGACGAGTACACCGTCGAAGACCTCGACAGCCGCAACGGCGTCTTCCTCAACGGGCTCCAGGTGCACGCAGCGGTCTTGCGCGATGGCGACCAGGTGCAGCTGGGTGACGTCGTCTTCACGTACAGCGAGGGTGCCTGACGATGGGGTTCTACGTTCGGTTCTGGGGCGTTCGCGGGAGCATTCCCACGCCTGGCCCTCGCACGCGTCGCTACGGCGGCAACACCTCGTGCATCGAGATGCGCAGCGACACCACCGTGCTCATCTTCGACGCGGGCACGGGGCTGCGTGAGCTGGGCGTCAGCTTGATGCGCAACCCTCCGCGCGACGGGCTCGACCTGCACCTCTTCCTCTCGCACCCGCACTGGGACCACATTCAGGGCTTCCCGTTCTTCGGGCCCGCGTACCTGAAGAACACCACCATCACCGTGTACGGCGGCGAGACGAACGAGAACTACCAGCTGCTGTCGGGCCAGATGTCGAACGCGTACTTCCCGGTCGCCTTCAAGGACCTCTCGGCCCGCATCGTGCCCAAGGCCTTCACCAACGAAGAGGTGCAGGTCGGCGACTTCGTGGTGAAGCGCTTCGAGCAGCGGCACCCGGGCGGTTCGTCGGGCTTTCGCGTCGAGCACTCAGGCCGCGTCGCCGTCTACGCCACCGACAGCGAACTCGACCTGCTGCTGACCGACCCGAAGGCGCCTGAGAAGACGCCGCGCACGTTGCGACGGCTGCCCACGAGCCTGGTGACGGCCGTGAAGAACGCCGACCTGCTCATCGCCGACGCCCAATACACCGACGAGGAGTACCCGCAGAAGGTCGGCTGGGGCCACCCGCGCACCAACACCGTCGTCGACCTCGCGATTCAGGGCGGCGTGAAGCACCTCGCGTTGACGCACCACGACCCGATGCACAGTGACCGCGACGTCGACGCCAAGGTGCTGACCGCCACCGAGCGCGCCGCCGCCATCGGTGCCGAGCTCGAGGTGTTTGGTGCACGTGAAGGCGTCACCTTGCGGCTCGATCGAGACGGGTGAGTTCTGGAGGCCGCTTCGCAAGCGGACTAAACCTGTCTTCGTGCCCCGACCGCTCCGAGAGAAGGTTCCCAGGACGTTGGTGAGCAGGCGCGAGCCACTGCCCGAGGTGATTCGCCGCACCGAGGAGCGCCGCGCGCAGGTCTCGCTGCACCTCAAGATCCTCATCGGCTACGTGGTGCTCGCGGCCGCGTTGGTGGGCTTGTTCGCGCTCGGCGCCTCGTGGGACTGGACGCTGAAGATCATCGCCGCGTCCATCGTGACGCTCGTGCTGGCCATCGCCCTGCCGTCGCTCGTGCTCCGGGTGACGCGCGTTCGGGTGCTGTCGGCCACGGCGCTCGAGATCTCCCGTGGAGACCTCTCCCGCCGCGTCAACCTCGAGGCCGGCGGGCTGCGCGACGACATCGACGAGCTGGCGGTCGCCATCGCCGACATGCAGGAGAACTTGAGGGAGCTGGTCAGCTCCATTCAGCGCACCGCCGAGTCGGTCGCGTCGTCGGCGTCGGCGCTCGAGGCCAGCGCCGAGGGCGTCAACGCGCAGGCGAGTGAGGTCGGCTCGTCGATGATTCGTATCGCCGCCGGCGCCGAGTCGCAGAAGTCGCTCGTGGGCAAGGCCAGCACCGCCATCACCGACATGGCACAGGCGCTCCAGCGCACGGCCTCGACGGCCGAGGAGTCGACCCGCGCCGCCGCCGCGACGAGCGCGTCAGCCGTCGAGGGCAGCAACGCCGCCACGCTCGCGGGAGAGAAGGTGCGCAAGGTGTTCTCGCGCATCGAGGCCGCGAGCCACGAGGTGTTCAAGTTCGGCGAGAAGACGCAGGAGATTTCGAAGATCGTCGATGCCATCACCCAGGTCGCGCAGCAGACCAACCTGCTCGCCCTCAACGCCACCATCGAGGCCGCGCGCGCCGGTGAGTACGGCCGTGGCTTTGCCGTCGTCGCCGACGAGGTGCGCAAGCTCGCCGAGAGCGCGGGCAAGAGCGCGGAGCAGATCAGCCTGCTCGCCCGGAACATCAACCAGCAATCGACGCTCGTCGTCAGCGCGATGAAGGAAGGCATCGAGGAGCTCGCCGAAGGCCGTGAAGACATCACGACCATCGTGCGCTCGATGGGCAGCATCTCGGACAGCGCGCGCAACGGCGCCGAGAAGGTGGCGCTCATCAGCGACTTCGCCCGCGAGCAGCAGAAAGGCTCGGAGTCGATGGTGCAGGCGATGACCGAGATCTCCTCCGTCGCGCGCGCGAACGCCGAGTCGACCGACGCCGTGAAGCGCGTCATCGAGGAGCAGACCGAGGCCGTGTCGCAGATGACGGCCGCCTCGCAGGAGCTCGCGAACCTGTCGGAAGAGATGCAGACCATCGTGCGCCGCTTCCGCCTGATGTGACCGCGACCAGGAGCAGACGAAGGCCGTGTCGCAGATGACCGCCGCCTCGCAAGAGGTCGCGAACCTGTCCGCAGAGCTGCAGTGCGCCGCTTCCGCCTGATGTGACCCCTCAGCCTCGTCTGCGCGCTCGGGTATGTTGCGCCCTCGCAGTCCGAGCTCGGGGGAGTTCCCATGAAGAAGGTGTTGATCGCGGTCGCGGCCCTGCTGGGTGTGACAGTCGTCATCATCGGCGTCGGGGTGGCGATGCTCGCCTCGAGCCTCGACGAGAAGCTCGCGGCGCCTGACACACCTTTCCCCGAGGTGACGGCGTCGACCGACCCGGCGGTCGTCGCTCGCGGCGAGTACATCGTGCGCACCGTCGGGCACTGCACACAGTGTCACGGCGACTACCCGCGAGAGAACCCTGCGGCGAACTCGCCGACCGTGCCGCTGAGCGGAGGCTTCGAGTTCAGGATGGGCCCGATGGGAACGCTGTTCGCCGCCAACCTCACGTCAGACCCCGAGACCGGCATCGGGAAGCGCACCGACCGGGAGCTCGCGCGCACCATCTCGACCGGCGTGCTCTCGAACGGTCAGCTCTCGGTGTTCATGCGGTACAGCGCGGCGAACCTGTCGGCCGACGACGTGGTCGCGGTGGTGTCGTACCTGCGCAAGCTGCCGCCGACGAAGAAGGCCGTGCCGCCGCCGGCGCTGACGACGATGGGCCGCGCGCTGTTCGCGACGATGACCTTCACGCCCGACCTCGCGCCGCTCCCGGAGCACGTGCCGCCTTCGGAGGAGCCCAGCGTGAAGCGGGGCGAGTACCTGGCTGAGAACGTCGCGCTGTGTGTCGGCTGCCACTCGCACATCGACCTGGCGACGTTCCTGCCCACGGGCCCGAAGGCGGGTGGTGGAGACCCCGACCCGAGCCCCGACGAGAGCGACATGGAGTTCACGCCGCCGAACCTCACCGCGCACCCGACGGGCATGACGGGGAAGCTCGACGAGGAGAAGTTCATCGAGCGGTTCGGCGCGGGCCGCGCCTTCCCCGCCTCGAAGATGCCGTGGGAGAACCTGTCGAGGATGAGCGAGAGCGACCTGCGCTCCATCTACCGCTACCTGCGCTCGCTGCCGCCCATCGAGAACGACGTCGGCCCCACGTACCGCAAGCAGGGGTGGAAGCGGGCGGGCTGACGTCGCGCGGTCAGTGCATCCATGCGTCTTTGGGTGCGTCGGCGTTCTGCGCGACGAGCAGGCGCTCGAGCTTCGAGACGCGGTCGCGGTCGAGCCGGGTGCCACGCTCGGGGAAGCCCATGCCCTTCGCGCCCCACTCGGGGAGGAACAGAATCGCGTTGGCCTCACCGTCGTAGCCGAGCTGCACGAGCTGCCCTTTGGGGAACTGGGTGCACTGCTTGTCGCAGCAGAAGAACGTCTCGCGCACCGAGTAGAGGCCTTCAGCGGCGAGCGGCTCGAGCGTGGCGCTCCACTCGGGGCCGGGCGCGGTGATGCCCTGCGCGTGCCACTCGGCGCGGTTCAACGTCCACGCGCGCGGCAGGTAGACGCCAGGGCCCGGGTCGCCGTGGTCGTGGAACATGACGAGCCGGCCCGCAGGCAGGTTCTCGAGGGGGCGGGTGGTTCGGTACAGCCCGCAGGGTGGGTTCGTGGCCATGAATGGGGCCATAACAGAACGGGGCGCCCGGTTGCCCGAGCGCCCCGCCTGACGAGTCAGTGACTGATTCGAGTTACGGCGTGAAGCGCACGGCCCCGCCGGTCACTGCGGAGTTCGGCCGGTTGAAGCCAGCCTGCACGCCAGTGGCGCCGGTCAGGCTTTCGATGCCGATCGTCGCGGAGTTGCCGCTGGCCCGGCCATCGGTCGAAGTGCCCGCGTTGATCGAGCAGTAGTGGAATTCGACGACGTTGCTGGTTTCGAAGACCTGGGCCTGGAAGCGCAGCCGCACGTTTCCAGAGCTGGACACGGTGGAGTCGAACCACTCGACCGTGAAGCGCCGGTTGGGCGCAGAACCGAACGTCGCCGAACGCACCTCGGTGGTCGCGACGGCGAGGAGGTCATCCCAGTACGGAGCCACGAACCCATTCGGGGTCGAGGCCGATGTGGGGATAGCGGCATTGACCCATTGGTTCACTCCGGATCCGGTGGTCGCGAAGAACTGAACGTTGCCGTTCGAGCTTGCCGAGAAGGTCGTCACTGGTGACCCCAGCAACGAGAAGGCGAACGGAAGGGCAGCGTTCGCTGTGACGACGTCGTCGTCGATGGCAGGCGTCGTCGTCGCCGTCAGGAGCGGCGTGACTGCACCGGTGCTCAAGTCGTCGCACGCGGCGGCGATGGACGAGAGGGCCTGCGTCGGCGCCGCGAGGTCGATGGTCAGCGAGTAGTCGCTCGCGGCAGTGGTGGAGGTGTCGATGACCACGAAGACAGTGCGCGGCGTCGTGCCCGTGTTGATGAAGCGGGCAACCTCGGATGAGCCGACCGTGGTGACGCTGCTGGTGGCAGAGCCGACGAGGCAGGTCTGCGCCGTCGTGTTCACGCACGTGGTCCCGTCGACGATGTTCAACGTCGGGTTCCACGTTCCAGCAGTCGTCGCGACCGTGGCCGTCAGCTGTTGGCCAGCGGGAATGGTGACGGCGTGAACGGCGTCGAGCGAAGTCGTGCCAGTCGCGCAGCCCTGGTTCGAGCCCCAGTTGTAGTCGTTCCCCTTGCCGGTCAACGAGCCGGTGACGCTCACCGACGCAGTGATGGGAGTGCCTGCCAGCTCGCAGATGTCATTCGCGGGAATCGGAGTCGCGGTGACCCCGATGCTGAACGTGGTGGGCGTCGAGGACGTCGCCGAGTCGACGACGACGAAGACGGTGCGCGGCTGGCTGCCCGGGTTCGAGAACGAGAGGGTATCGGCGAGACCTGCGCCAGCCGTATCAGCGCCAGCGACACAGACGCCGTTGCCGCAGCCAACTCCGGTGTCGACGACCGAGATCCCCGTGTTCAAGCCGGTCGCGGGCGTGACGGTGATGACCGCCTGCTGCGCAGGGCCGAGCGTGAACGAGTAGGTGCGGTCGAGGCCACCGAAGGTCGCGGAGCAGTTCGTGCCGCCGACGTAGTCGTTGGTGAAGTTGACGAGCGTCTCGCCCATCAGCGTCATGCCCGCCGTCAACGGCGTCGCAGTGGCGCAGACGTCGCCCATCGGCTGAGTGTCGATGACGGAGCTGAGGCTGAAGAAGCCATTCGAGGTGCTCGAGGTGCCGTCGACGATCGCGAAGACGTCGACCGGGTTCGCCGTGCGGTTGACGTACGTGGCGCGCTCGAGGACACCCGAGGTGCCCGCGTTGGCGTTCCCGACACAGGTGCGCGAGCCACACTCGGCGACCGACGTCGTGAGGCTCACCGAGACGTCGAGGCCGGCGTCGGGCTGAACCAGCCAGCTGAGACGCTGACCAGCAGGCACGCTGGTGCGGAACGTCAGGTCAGGACCCGACGAGGAGAAGGCGCAACCCGTGCCGCTGCCCGTGTAGTCATTGAAGGCGGTCGTCGTCGACAGGAGGATTCCGTTCTGGACGCCGCCGTCCATCACGGTCGCAAACTCACAAAGGTCTCCGGCAGGCACAGGCGCGACGTTTGTCGTCAGGCCGAACAAGCCAAAGCTGGTCGCGAAGTACCCCTTCACCATCAGCAGGGCGGTGCGGCTGCCCGGGCCAAGGTTCAGGAAGGTGCCCGTCTCCGGATTGACGTTGTCGGAGCCGCTCACGCAAACGATGCCGTCGGTGCCGCCATCCGAAGCGAGGACGCCACACGCAGGCGCGCCATCGATGATGTTCAGCACCGAGTCCCATGGCGAACCGCCGTCAGGTGCAGTGTTGAGCGAAGCGGTGAGCCGCTGGCCGGCCGGCACGTTGACGGTGAAGACGAGGTCAGGAGACGGCGGGCCAGATGAGGACACGCCCTGGCAGAGGTTCACATCGCTGAACCAGAAGTTGGACGCTGCTCCGGTCGTCGTGCCGAAATAGGTGCCGTTCGTGAGGGCGATCGGCGAGGCGCAATCTTCGCCAGTCGCCATCATCGAACCGCCACCCGCCGAGCCGCCTGCCGTCGAGCCACCTGCCGAACCACCTGCCGTCGAGCCACCTGCCGAACCACCTGCCGTCGAGCCGCCAGCCGTGCCACCAGCCGTCGAGCCACCGGCCGTACCACCTGCCGTCGAGCCACCGGCAGTTCCACCTGCCGTCGAGCCGCCGGCCGTTCCGCCTGCCGTCGAGCCACCGGCCGTTCCACCTGCCGTCGAGCCACCGGCCGTTCCACCTGCCGTC
>JAUXRI010000060.1 GCA_030681895.1 Myxococcales bacterium
TTCTCGTCTCGAGGACTGCACGCAGAAGAGGCGAGTCCCGGCGGCTGCAGCTCTCCATGAGGTGTCGCGTTTGGTGCGCTGGCTGCGGGCGCTGGTGAAGGCGTTCCACGGCTGCGTCGAGCTCGCGCCGGGCCAACAGCCGCCCGTCACGGCTCGCGCCGCTTCGCTTCCGCCGTGGAACTCACCAGCGCCCTCCGCCAGCAGCGGCTCCAGTCCTGCCCCTCCGCTGCGCGGGTGAGAGGGGCGGACGGGCCGCCTCTTCAAAAGAAACGCGACACCCCACGGAGAGTCCAAATGCCGCACGTCACCTGCCACCTCTGCAAGTCCACCCTCACGATGGAAACCGTCTTCACCCTCGGCGACACCTGCGAGCTCTGCGCCTTCGACGGCGCCTTCGACGAGCCGCTCTGCAAGCTGGGCGAGTCCGACATCCACTACGACTTCGAGTGCGACGTCGACGAAGCCGACGAGGTGGGGGAGTTCCGGGGCGCCGGGCACTTCACCCTCGACGCGGGCGACACCGACTCCGGCTGGTTGGAGCCAGCCGACGACGAGGCTGAGGGCGAGCTGCTCTTCTGAAGTGCTTCAAAGCGGGGTGGGGCGCGCTGCGACGCGCCTCCCGCTTCACCGTCACCACCGAAAGGAACCTGCCCATGGCCACGCCCGCACTTGCTGACTGCCTCGCCTTCTCCATTCTCGGCTTCACCGTCGACCTCTCCCTCGAGTTGGCGCTTCGCGCGGGGCCCAGCGCCTGCACGCCGAAGCGACTGCGCGGTGTCGAGGAGGCGGCCCTCCTGCTGGCGCACCTCGAGGTGCACAGTCCATTGCTGTGGCAGTCCTACGAGTACAACGCCACCCTCACAGCACTCGTGCGGCAGCTGGTTGCAGTGGGCACGACGCGGCTCGCCGACGCCCTCGTCCCTTTCGCCTCACCTTCCTGCGGCGCCGCTCCCCTGTGGTGAGAGCGGCACCTCGGCCGCCACCACAGGAGGCATCATGGCGAAGAGCAATCGCTTCACGGTGTTCAGCATTCGGGAGAGCAAGACGCGCGAAGGAAAGGTGAGCAGCGTCTGGGTGCGTGCGGGTACCGCGTGGCTCAACCGCGACCTCAGCATCAACGTCTTCCTCGATGTCCTGCCGCTCGACGGCAAACTGCACATTCGCGAGGCCCTCGAGAAGGACAGCGACGTGACGCCGCCGGCGACGCACGACGAGGTGACGCGGTGATGTCCGCTGCGCGCCTGGCGCTCGAGCGTGTCGAGCGCGGCCTGCCGGCTGAGCTCGACATCATCCCGCCCTGGCAGTGGGCGGTGTACTTCGCGGAGCTTTCGCCGATCTGCCCGTCGGCGCTACCGGTGGCGGCTGGCGAAGACTTCGCGCGTCAGCGCAACGCCCTTCGCGTCGAGCTGGTGCCCAGCACCGCGCCTCGGTGTTCTCGTCGGCCGCCCGATGGCAGAGGCCTCTCGTGGCTCCTCTCGGGCGGCTCCGCGCTGGCGTACGGCTCCTGCTGCGCCCAGAAGTGCCCGCGAGCTCGCTGAGTCGCCGCCTTCAATGCCGCGCTCTCGAGCGTGCAGTTTTGCCGCGCGCGGCATGATTAGTTCACCGCACGATGCGACTCCCAACGGTCGTCCTTTGTCTCCCGTGTCTCTTCGGCTGCGCCTTCGGCACCACAGTGGACTTCCGGCGGCAGACGATTGGCCTCGCCGCCTACTCGGCCGCTGAGATGCCCGGCAGCTTTCGCCTCGGGGTCCTGGACGCGCGCGGCGAGGCTGAGGCTCGCGTTGGCACGTCGCACGCGCTCCTCCCGGTCCCGTGGCCCGTCATGACCGAATCAGCAAAGTCACTGGCCGACGACACGACGGTCGCCATCCTTTCCGGTTTCGAGCGCACCAAGCTTCCGGCTCACCGAGTCATCATCCCGGCCAGCAACTCCGTCGCAGAAGCGCGTCGGGCTGTGCGGCCCGACCGCGGCGACGTTGGCTTCCTCTTCACGATTCGCGAGTTCTGGGTACGCACGTGGCTCGCCACGTCTTTCACGTACGATGTGCTCCTCGAAGTGCTCGACGCCGACGGCGCGATTGTGGCCTCTGCTGAAGCGAAGGACGTCGAGCCAGTCGGGGACTACGACGCACCACAACTCGCAGGCCCTGTCTTCACGCGTCTCCTCACCGCCTCGCAGATTCGTGCGGCAACCAAGCGCCTCACGCAGCGGTCCCCGGGGGCAGCCGCAGCTCCGATGCAGTTGCCTGCAGAAGCGCCGGCCGCCCGTGAGGCGCAACCCATCACCCCAGGCCCGGTCAAGCGACAGAGCGCCGCCCCTCCGAAGTGCAGCGTCGAGCAGGTTCTAAAGATGAAGGCCATGGCACTGACCGACGAGCAGATTCGAGCGGCGTGCCCAGAGTGAGCCACCGGCGGCGCTCGAGTTCGCTCGCCGCGCGCTACGGACGACAGGTGGAAGCTCCAGACGCGTCGGTCGTGCAGGACGAGCACGCGAGCTGCTGAAACGAGTTCCCTCGGCAAATTCGGAATTGCGTTGCGGTCGAGCAGAACCCGACCTTGTTGTCGAACGCCGACGGGCAAGGTGTTCCTGCCACCGCTCCCGTGAAGTCACAGAGGATGGTGGACGAGAAGATGGATTCGGGTGCGCACTTTTTCGGCCCGACACACTCGAAGCTCTTCCAGGCGGTCGCTTCGCACGCCAGCAGCTTGCTCCCGTCACAGAAGACCCCATCGGCCGCCGTACAGGCGCTGCCTTCCTTTGGTGTGCACTCAATCACCTGGTCGCCGAGGAGAACGTTCCCAGTTCGCTGCACACACCTCGAGCATTCCTTGCGAGCCCACTTCCCGCCGACGCAGGTGAGTTGCGACACGCCGTCCGCTCCACATACCGCTTTGCCTTCTTCGGTTCGTGGGCACGGGTCGCCAACCGCGCTCGCTCGCCAATCGCACCCGAGACTGGAGCCCATCACCTGGCAGCCATTCGGGCCCGGGCAAGCGAAGCGCTGGTACGAGCCCTCGCTGCACCAGAGGACAAAGTTCGCGGTGTCACACACTCCGGTGCGTGGCGAGTCGCACGTCTGACCCGTAGTTGGCCCACAACCCGCGACGCACCCCACCACCGCGACTGCCATCAGAATTCGCATCTCTTCCCCCAAGCCATCGGTTTCTGGGATGCCTACCACGGAGGCGGCCAGGTGCGAGGCGGTCGACGTCCGGAGGTTGGCGGCTCGCCGCGCGTTTCGCGTGGCGGCCTCGCCGCCTTCACTGGAGGCTTCATGCACGACGAAGAGACGCAGCAGCGCAACACCATGTTCGCCCGGCCGGGCATCAACTCGGCGCTCCGGGCAGCGACGCGCAACAACCCCCGCATTCACCCGTGTCCCCGCTGCAAGCAGCCCGACCGCCTCACGCCCGCCGACGTCCGCAAGGGCTACCAGTGCGACGCCTGCGCAGACGCCGAGGAAGGCTGCTTCTGATGGCCGGGTTTCGTCTGAAGGGCAGGGAAGGGTGCTGCATCGGTTGCGCTGACTGGGCGCAGCGCCCCTCTGCCTCAGGAGCCTCAATGCCCTTCACCTCCAATACCCCCTCGATGCGCGCCAGCACCTCGAGCCCGTTGCTCCACCAGCGCGAGCTCGAGCGCACTCCTCTCCACGAATTGCTGGTGCTGTTGGGGGTGCCCCGTCGAGCCGCCCGCGAGGCGAGCCAGCAGTCACTGTCTCGGCTTCTCGTCTCCAGCAACCCGCGGGTTGGGGATGCTGCGCGGGCAGCGCTCGAGCTTTCGCGCCGACTTCATACCTCTCGCGAGCCGTTCCAGACGCTGACGACGCCCGCGGCGATTGCCGCCTACGTCTCACCGCAGTTGTCGCACCTGTTGTTCGAGCGCTTCGTCGTCCTCTCGCTCGACTCGCGCAACACGCTGCTCGCGATGGACATCGTCGCTGACGGCGGCGTCGACAGCTGCAGCGTCGACCCGCGCCTCGTCTTCGACGCGGCCCTGCGGGCAGGTGCCGTCGCCATCGTCGTCGTGCACAACCACCCAAGCGGAAGTGCAGAGCCGTCGGTCCCCGACATCTCCACTTCGCGGCGGCTCGCGCAGGTGGGCAAGGCGCTTTCGGTCCGGGTGCTGGACTCCATCGTCGTCGCACGGGACACGTACGTGTCGCTCGCCGAGCGCCGACTTCTCGACCAGTCGACTCTCGCGGCGTTAGGGTAGGGTGCGCGCGTCGGAGAGGTTCCCTCTCTGGCACGGGGCGCGGGCCGCTATCCCCCCTGGCGGCCCCGCCCCACCTTTCTTCGTCCGTTCGTTCGTCTCTGCGGGTGACGAGGTAGGAAGCGGGTTGTCTGTCACACCTGAAGGGGGCCGCAGCGATGTCCGACACGAATCTCTCTGCTTTCATCTGGTCGGTCGCCGACTTGTTGCGCGGTGACTACAGACAGTCGGAGTACGGCCGGGTCATCCTGCCGTTCACGGTGCTCCGGCGCCTCGACTGCGTGCTCGAGCCCACGAAGGACGCAGTGCTGGCCGAGAAGAAGCTTCGCGACAAGGCGAAGCTGAACGCCGAGCCGTTCCTCCTGAAGAAGTCGGGCCAGCACTTCTGCAACACTTCGCCGCTCGACCTGAAGAAGTTGATGGGCGACCAGGACTCCATCGCGGAGAACCTGCGCCACTACGTGCAGGGCTTCTCACCGGCCGTGCGCGACATCTTCGAGAGCTTCGAGTTCCACCTGCAGATCGACCGTCTGGCGAAGGCGAACCTGCTGTACCTGGTGACCGAGAAGTTCGCGAACATCGACCTGCACCCCAACAAGGTGAGCAACGCCGAGATGGGCCTCGTTTTCGAGGAGCTCATCCGTAAGTTCGCCGAACTCTCGAACGAAACGGCTGGAGAGCACTTCACCCCGCGTGAGGTCATCCGGCTGATGGTGAACCTGTTGTTCATCGAGGACGACGACGCGCTGGCGAAGCCGGGCGTGGTGCGGTCGCTGTACGACCCCACCGCGGGCACCGGCGGCATGTTGAGCATCGCGGGCGAGCACCTGGCCGAGCTGAACCCGAAGGCGCGCCTCGTGATGTACGGGCAGGAGCTGAACCCCGAGTCGTACGCCATCTGCAAGGCGGACATGCTCATCAAGGGGCAGGACATCAAGAACATCATCTTCGGCAACACGCTCTCGGCCGACGGCCTGCCCGGCGAGAAGTTCGACTACATGTTGTCGAACCCGCCCTTCGGGGTGGAGTGGAAGAAAATCGAGAAGGAAGTCCGCAGGGAGGCCGAGCAGCAGGGCTTCAACGGGCGCTTCGGGCCTGGGCTGCCGCGCGTGAGCGACGGCTCGCTGCTCTTCCTGCTGCACCTTGTGTCGAAGATGCGGCCCGCGAAAGACGGCGGGAGCCGGTTCGGCATCGTGCTCAACGGCTCGCCGCTGTTCACCGGCGGCGCGGGCTCGGGCGAGAGCGAAATTCGGCGGTACATGCTCGAGAACGACCTGGTCGAGGCCATCATCGGGCTGCCGACCGACATGTTCTACAACACGGGCATCAGCACCTACGTCTGGGTGGTGAGCAACCGAAAGCCGGAGCACCGCAAGGGCAAGCTGCAGCTCATCGACGCGAGCGGGTTCTCCCAGAAGATGCGGAAGAGCCTGGGTAGCAAGCGCAAGGAGCTGAGGCCCGAGCACATCGAGGACATCACCCGCATCTTCGGCGACTTCAAGAAGGTGACGCGCGACGGCGTGCCCATCAGCCGCATCTTCAAGAACGAGGAGTTCGGCTACCGCACCATCACCGTTGAGCGCCCGCAGCGCGACGCGAAGGGCAACGTCGTGGTGGGGGAGAAGGGCAAGGGGAAGGGCAAGCCCGTGGCAGACGCCGACCTGCGCGACACCGAGAACGTGTCGTTGAGTGAGGGCGTGGAGGCGTACTTCAAGCGCGAGGTGCTGCCGCACGCGGCCGACGCGTGGATCGACGAGGAGAAGACGAAGGTCGGGTACGAGATTCCGTTCAACCGCCACTTCTACGTGTTCAAGCCGCCGCGGCCGTTGGCGGAAATCGACGCGGAGCTGAAGGGTGTCACCGACCGCATTGTGACGATGATCGGGGAGCTTTCGCGATGAGCTTCCCGAGGTACGCGAAGTACAAGCCCAGCGGGGTGGGGTGGCTGGGGGATGTTCCCGCGCACTGGGACGTGCGCGAATTGCGGCAGCTCGGTCGACTGATGAAGGGCTCGGGCGGTTCGAAGGAGGACATCGTCGACAGTGGCGTGCCGTGCGTGCGCTACGGGGACCTCTATACGACCCATTCCTTCTTCGTGGAGACCGCGCGCACCTGCCTGACCTCGGAGCGAGCGGCGGCTTATACGCCAATCAAGTACGGCGACATCCTGTTCGCCGCCTCTGGTGAGAAGCTGGACGAAATCGGCAAGGCGGCCGTGAACCTGATCCTTGGCGAGGCGGTATGCGGGGGCGACTTGATCCTCCTTCGCCCCTCGGCGTCGGTGTGGCCGAGGTTCATGGGCTACGCATCGGACTCAGCTCCCTCGGCATTGCAGAAGGCTTCGATGGGGCGGGGCACCACCGTGAAGCACATCTACCCAGATGAACTGCGCCACCTGGTGCTCACGCTTCCGCCCGAGGTCGAGCAGCAAGTTATCGCCGCCTTCCTCGACCGCGAGACCGCGAAGATCGACGCGCTCGTGGCCGAGCAGGAGCGCCTCATCGAATTGCTGAATGAGAAGCGCCAGGCTGTCATCTCCCACGTCGTCACGAAGGGCCTGAACCCCAACGCCCCCATGAAGGACTCGGGCATCGAGTGGCTGGGAAAGATCCCCGCACACTGGTCGGTGCCTCCAGTCTACGCCCGCTACAACCAAGCTCTCGGGAAGATGCTGGATGAGGGGAAAATGACGGGCGAGCACCCGACCCCGTACTTGAGAAACGTGGACGTTCGGTGGGACCGCTTCAACATCGAAGACTTGCCCGTGATGGACATCAGGCCCGACGAAGCGGAGCGCTTCATGGTTCGCAAAGGCGATCTCCTCATGGTTGAGGGCCGAGAGCTAGGCAGGTCTGCAATCTGGGATGGCGCAGACCACATCGTCGCCTTTCAGAAGGCGCTTCATCGGCTGCGTCCCCTCGACGACACGGAGCATCCGCGCTTCTTCTACTACACGATGGTCTTTGCCAACGGCGTCGGGGTGTTCTTTGCGGATCAGTCGCCCAATGAGATTCCTCACCTAACGGGCGAACAGCTGAGACAGCATCGGTTTCCCAAGCCTCCGATCAGCGAGCAGATCTCCATTGTCGAAGCTCTTGATCAACGGACGCGTGCCATCGACGCCCTGACTGTCGAATGCGAACGCGCGACCACGCTGCTTCAGGAGCGTCGTGCCGCGCTCATTTCTGCGGCCGTCACCGGCCAAATCGACGTCCGCCCCGAGTCGGTGAGGGCGGCCGCGTGACCCTGCACAAGGAGATCAACTTCGAGGACGAGGTGTGCGAGCACTTGGCCGCGAACGGCTGGTTGTACGCGAAGGACGACGCGAGGACGTACGACCGCGCCCGCGCGCTCTTCCCCGCTGACGTCGTCGCTTGGGTGCAGGCGGTGCAGCCGAAGGGTTGGGACGCGCTCATCAAGAATCACGGCAGCAAGGCCGAGGAGACGCTGCTCGACCGTCTCCGCACCCAGCTCGACCAGCGGGGCACGCTCGACGTTTTGCGCAACGGCATCGAACTCCTCGGCGTGAAGGAGGCGGTGAAGCTCGCGCAGTTCAAGCCCGCGCTGGGCATGAACCCCGACATCCTCGCCCGGTACCAGGCCAACCGCCTGCGCGTGGTGCGGCAGGTCCGGTACTCGCTCCACAACGCGAACGCCATCGACCTCGTGCTGTTTCTCAACGGCATCCCCGTTGCCACCGTCGAGCTGAAGACCGACTTCACCCAGAGCGTTGGCGACGCCATCGACCAGTACCGCTTCGACCGGCTCCCGCAGCCGAAGGGCCAAGCGGCCGAGCCTCTGCTCAGCTTCCCCCGCGGTGCCCTCGTGCACTTCGCCGTCAGCAACAGCGAAGTCCACATGACGACGAGGCTGGCGGGCCCGGCCTCGTCGTTCCTGCCCTTCAACCAGGGCGACCACGGCGGCGCGGGCAACCCCATCAGCCCAAACGGCCACCGCACCGACTACCTCTGGGAGCAGGTTTGGGCGCGGGCGAGCTGGCTCGAGATTCTCGGCCGCTACCTCATCGCCAAGCGGGACAAGAAGAAGGTCATCACCAACCTCATCTTCCCTCGGTACCACCAACTCGACGTCACCCGAAAGCTGGTGGCGGCGGTGCTGGATGACGGGCCAGGTACGAAGTACCTGGTCCAGCACTCCGCAGGCTCGGGCAAGACGAACTCCATCGCGTGGACGGCGCACTTCCTGGCGGAGCTGCACGACGCTCAGGACAAGAAGGTCTTCGACTCGGTCCTCGTCATCTCCGACCGCAACGTCATCGACACCCAGCTCCAGGAGGCCATCTTCGACTTCGAGCGCACCACGGGCGTCGTCGCCACCATCACCGGCGAGAACAGCAGCAAGAGCGCGCAGCTCGCCGAGGCGCTGTCGGGCACGAAGAAGGTGGTCGTCTGCACCATTCAGACCTTCCCGTTCGCACTGGCGGCGGTACGCGAGCTCGCCGCAACGAAGGGCAAGCGCTTCGCCGTCATCGCCGACGAGGCGCACAGCTCGCAGGCAGGGCAGGCCGCATCGAACCTCAAGGCCGTGCTGTCACCCGAGGAGCTGGCGGAGTTGGCCGACGGCGGCGAGGTCAGCGCCGAAGACCTGCTGGCCGCGCAGATGGCTGCCCGCGCCGACGACTCCGGCATCACCTTCGTCGCCTTCACCGCCACGCCGAAGAACAAGACGATGGAGCTGTTCGGCACGCGACCCGACCCGAAGCGAAAGCCAGCGCCCGACAACATTCCGGCGCCGTTCCACGTGTATTCGATGCGCCAGGCCATCGAGGAGAAGTTCATCCTCGACGTGCTGAAGAACTACACGCCGTACTCACTCGCTTTCAAGCTCGCGCACGAGGGCAAGGACGCCAACGAGAAGGAGGTCGAGCGCAGCGCCGCCATGAAGAAGGTCATGGGCTGGGTGCGGCTCCACCCGTACAACATCGCGCAGAAGGTCGAGGTGGTTGTCGAGCACTTCCGCTCCCACGTCTCGCCACTGCTCGACGGGAAGGCGAAGGCGATGGTGGTGGTTGCCAGCCGCCTCGAGGCCGTGCGCTGGAAGCTCGCCATGGAGAAGTACATCAAGGCGAAGGGCTACTCGATTGGGACGCTCGTCGCGTTCTCGGGTGAGGTCCTCGACAAGGAGAGCGCCCCCGAGCCGTTCGCCGAGACGAGCCCCGCGATGAACCCGGCGCTGAAGGGCCGGGACATCCGCGACGCCTTCGACACGGGCGAGTACCAGGTGCTGCTCGTCGCCAACAAGTTCCAGACGGGTTTCGACCAGCCGCTGTTGTGCGGCATGTACGTGGACAAGCGGCTCGCAGGCATCCAGGCGGTGCAGACCCTCTCGCGCCTCAACCGCGCGCACCCGGGGAAGGACACCACCTACGTCGTGGATTTCGTGAATGAGCCAGCCGAGGTGCTGGCGTCGTTCAAGACGTACTACGAGACCGCGGAGCTCTCGGCGACCACCGACCCCAACCTGGTCTTCAACCTGAAGGCGAAGCTCGACGCGGCAGGGCACTACGCCGAACTCGAGGTGGAGCGGGTGGCCCTCGTTCACCTCGAACCCACGTCGAAGCAGAGCGACCTGCTGAAGGCAGTCGAGCCCGTCGTCGACCGCTTGATGAAGCGGTTCAGGGACGTCCTGGCCGCCCAGAAGATGGCGGTGGAGAAGGGTGACGAGGCGGGCGCGACGAGCGCGAAGGCCGAGCTGGACGCGCTCGCGCTCTTCAAGTCGGACATGGCCGTGTACGTCCGGCTCTACACGTTCCTGTCGCAAATCTTCGACTACGGGACGACGGGTATCGAGAAGCGGGCGCTGTTCTACCGGACCATCCTTCCGCTGTTGGAGTTCGGCAGGGAGCGCGAAGCCATCGACCTGTCGAAGGTGAAGCTCTCGCACTACGCGCTCCGCGAACACCGCGTCGCGCTGATGCTCTTGCCGCAGGGCCAGTCCCCGAAGCTCGAGCCGCTGACCGAGGCCGGCAGCGGTGGCGTTCAGGAAAAAGAAAAGGCCCGGCTCGCTGCCATCATCGAGAAGCTGAACGAACTCTTCGAGGGCGAGCTGACCGACCAGGACCGCCTCGTGTACGTGGACACCGTCATCAAGGCGAAGCTGATGGAGTCGAAGGTCCTTCTCGAGCAGGCGGCCAACAACACGAAGGAGCAGTTCGCCACGTCTCCCGACCTCGACAGCGAGCTCCTGTCCGCTGTGATGGCGGCTCTCGATGCCCACACCGCGATGAGCACTCAGGCGCTCAGCTCGGACAAGCTGCGCGCAGGCTTGAAGGACATCCTGCTGAACTACGCGGGGCTCTGGGAGGCGTTGCGGGCGAAGTCGGCCTGAGCAGCGTGTGATCCCCCTCCCGGTTCGCCGCGGAACTCGGGAGGGTGCCAGCGCGGACTGCAGGCGCTAGTCGTCGAGCCGGAGGATCGCCTCGGCAATTGCTTGCAGCAGGAAGCTCACGGCCAGCAGGGTCAGGGCCGCAATGCGTGAGGGCCGTGGATTCACGGCCGCACTCCCAGCAACCACTGCGGCGCGACCGGCGCCTGCGGCGTCTTCACGCGCGCGCGCGCCATCAACTCCGCCATCTTGAGTTCGTGGTCCTTGGTCGCCTTCTCGGCGGCGGCTCGCTGCGCCTGCACCGCAGCGGCCAGCTCGCGTGCCTGCTGCTCCTCGGCGTCGACAGCGCGTCCGAGGTCCGGGTGCTTCGCCCGCACGAGCGCCTCGAGCTTCTCGAACAGCGGCTGCAGGTCGAACGAGTTCGACCGGCCGATCCGCTCGACGCGTCGGATGACTCCAGCGCCGTGCTCCATCGCAGCGAGCAGCTTTCGGACCTGCCTCTCCGACACCCCCATTCGCGTCGCGAGCGTGCCGACGGCAGGGAACGGCGCCGCCTCATCCCACTTGAACGACAGGATTTGGATGAGGAGCAGCTGCTCGCTGGGCGTGAGCTTCAACTCGTGGGCGTGCTCGAGGAACGCGCTCGAGATGGGGGTGTGCCCGACCCGAGCGAGGAGGGGGGTCCAGCGCGTGCGAACGCGCCGGTCCTTGCCGTTCGAACGGCGAAACCTTCGTGTTGTCATGTGACTTCTCCAGGGTGCGACGGTGGTTCAGTTCAGCTGACCGCCGATGCGATTGCACCGACGACCACCACCACACCAAGGAGCTTCGAGCGCGAGCAGGAGTTGCTCCTCGGAGTGGCGGCAGCCCCGTTGATGTAACTCGGCTTCTGGGGCGCGCAAGGCACGCGCGTCTTTCTTGGCCACTCCGGATGTTGTGCTTCAGCATGGTTCTTGAGCGAACATGTACACCGTACATGTGAGTGCTTCAGTGGCTCTGGGTGAGTGGTTCTTCTTCCCCGGTCGCGGGGTTCCGGGGCCCCTGAACTAAACGCTTGGAATGCGGTCGTATTGGACAGGCGGGAGGCGGAACTCGAATTGCGCTCGGATCCGGAATGGTTATTCTCTATCTGCGAGCAGGAGTTGCTCTTCGGAGTGGCTTCTGAAGGTCGGGCTTCAGAACATCGAAGCCCGGCCTTTTTTTGTCGAGTCGTCGACGAACGGAGACGGGCATGGTCTTGCTGACGAAGGCCGAGGTCGAGGAGCGGCTTCGCTTGGCGAAGGAGCAGCCCACCTCGACCTACGCCATGGAGACTCCAGAGTTGCTGCGGCGGTGGTTGGTTGAGCCAGGCTTGCAGATGGCCCCCGAAGTTCGCGCCATGATCGAGGCAGCACTCAGGCCCGGCAGGTGACCGCGTGGCCTCGAATTTGACTGCCGCCGGTTCTCTCTGGCATACTTCTAGTGTACGCAGTCTACATAAGTTCAGATAATACTGCTTATGTAAACTATGTGGCCCATTTCTCGGGAGTGTTTTCCGGGTGCTGTGCGCGGTGATCGTCGTGCTGACTCGAGCCTTCCTTCAGGTTCTCCCCGCCTCTGAGCGAAGGGCCTCGAGGTCGTCGCGGGCAGCTTCCAACCGTCGAATGAGAAGTCGTGCGTGGCGCTCAGTTCGGCCGACGCAGAGTTCCTTCCCCAGCCAGCGAATGACGTCCTGCAGGAGCGCGAGCGGATCGCTGACGACCTCGGCGGCGCCGCCCACGCTCGCGTAGCGCTCGGAGACCCGCGACAGCGCCTCGAAGTACTCCCGGCCCAGGGTCTCATCGGCGATCTGCGCGTACCGCATGGTCATCCGCTGATCGCGGTGCCCGAGCAGCTTCATGATCCCGATGAGGCTCATGCCGCCGTTCATCAGCGACGTCGCGAAGCTGTGGCGCAGTCGGTGCGTCGTGAGTGGCTCGGCCAGGGACATGTCGCCAGCGACCCGCACGAGATTCGACTGAAACGTCGCGATGCTGACCGGCCTCGCCCGTGCGCCCTCGATGAGCCACCGGCTCTCCTGGTCTTGCGCCTGAGATTGAAGCTCGGCGACCGCCGACAGCGTCGTTGGGTCAAGCGGCACGAGGCGCTCGTTGTTCATCTTCCCCAGCGGGACCTTCAGGAAATGCCCGCCGCTGTGGTCGACGCGCACGCAGTCGCGCTCGAGGCGCCGCAGCTCGCCGATGCGCAGCCCGGTTCTGCGCATCACGTACAGACCGAGGCTGACCTTCGACTCGTCGTCCTTCAGTTTCTGCTGGAGCTCCCGGTCGTTGTCCGCCGGCAACGGCCGCGGCAGGTACTCGGGCTTCTTCGGAAGATCGCTGCTCAGGATGAGATCTCGCCCAGGTGCGGCGGTCACTTCGCGCTCCCAGAGCCAGTCGACGTACTTGCGGACGCTGACCATCATGCCGACGCGTGTCGCGGGATGCAGGCCCTGCTCGTACAGGAACTGACCCCACGCCAGACACGTGTCGCGGTCGATCGCGGCGGGCTCGACGCGCCGCTCGGCCAGCCACTCGTGGAACCGCCGTAGAGTCGCCTTGTAGCCCTTCACCGTTCCCGGCTTCCTCGTCGGCGCCAGGTGCCGGAGGAACTCGCGCACCTGCTCCGGGAGGTGCTTCCGGTGGTACCCCTCGAGTTCCTGCTTGTCGAACGGGCCTGCGAGCCCGCGCTCCTCGAGCCACAGCAAGTAGTGCTTCAGCTCCCACCGGTACGAGTTCGCCGTGCGCGGCTTCACCACCCTTCCGGACGGACGGTCGAGAAAGTCCTGAAGCTCCTTTCCGCTGACCGCCGACAGCTCCATGCAGCGCTCCATCAGCCAGCGATGAAACATGACGATGACCGTCTCGGTGTGGACCCGCGTTGCGCCAGCGAGAAAGGTCGTCGCGTAGACAGGCAGCGAAATTCGATGCTCAGTCATCGAGCGCCACCGTCGAACTCGTAGCGATTCTCGAGCTTCGCTGCCGCCCGTTGGAACTCTGCGGCGATGTCGACCATCGAGATGTTTACGTACTGCAGCGTGGTCTCGGCGTAGGCGTGCCCCATCATTCGCTGCAGGATGGGCAGCCGCACCCCGCTGCGAGCCATGTCGGTGCCGAACGTGTGGCGGAGTCGATGGGGGTTCGCGTTCGCAAGCGATGAGCGCTTGCGTCGGGTCCTGAAGACCTTGCGGAGGCCAGCGCGCGTCATCGGCTGTCCCTTCTTCGCTCCCTGCATCACGAGGAAGACCTGAGGGGCCTTCGAAGCTGGCCGCTCCAGCTGGGAGTACTTCGCAATCACAGCAAGCAGGAGCGTCGGCGCGGGCACCGCCCTCTCCTTCCCCCCCTTCCCTCGCACGCGCAGCCGACGGTCTTCGAGATCGATGTCGGAGACGCGGAGATTCAACACCTCCTGGCTGCGGAAGCCGCACAGCAGCATCAGGTAGGCGATCGCGAGGTCGCGGTACCGTCGCAGGCAGCCGAGCAGCTCGTTGACCTGCAGCACCGTGAGCGGCTCGACGATCCTGCGCGACTCTCTCACTCGAAGCTGCTGAGTGCCGGAGACCCGGATGCGCTGGAGTCCGAGTTCGCGATCACGGTGGGAGAGGCGAATTCCCCGTCGAAGAACTGTCGCTCCTGGCAGCTCACCTTTGGTGACGTGGTGGAAGAAGAGCCTCAGGGTGTGGAGTCGGCGGTTGATGCTCTTGGGCTTGCTGTCGCGCCCGCGCTCCCACGCCAGGAACTCGTGGATGTGCCCGGAGTTCATCTCGCTCAACTGGACGCGCGCCGCCGCGAGCCAGCGCTTCACGAGCACCAGGTCGTAGGCGTAGGCCTCAACGGTGTGAAGCGAGAGCCCGCGGAGCAGGAGCCGGTCGAGGAAGGTGCCGCAGGCCGCGTCGTGGCTTCCATCAGGCCCGACTACCGCCACCTGTCCATCCTTCTTGTCGACGTACCAGCCGCTCACCGCGCGCCCTCTTCGGCCAGCTCGAAATGCACTTCGATGGCGTCGTGCCCGACCGCGCGAAGGTTTCGGGACCAACGCTCACACCAGTCCGCCGAGCGCCCGTCGACCACCAGGACGATCGACACCGGCGCCGAACTCCAGAGGGCGAGCGCGGCGATCAGCTCCCGCATTGCCTCAGCCGACACTGTGCTCGGCAGTGAGCCCGCGAGTGACAACTCCGTTCGCTCGCCTCCGGCGAGAGGCTTCATTCGAAACTGAAGGAGTTCGGTCATGCCCGTCACCCTCGGCGAACAAGCCCTCCGCTGACCAGACAGGCGCGTGACAGTCGTCTGAGAGTCCGCCCAGTTTCTCCTGTGGTTGCGGCCACGTTCGCGACGAGGCCGGCCCGTGACAAGGCGCGTTCATGTCCCAACTCCCTCACCCGCCGAGGACGATTCTCCCTGCGAGAGCCGTCGAAGCTGGCGCCGAAGGGCGGCCCGTGACGAGCGCTGTTCTTGTCTCAGCGACTCGACGATTTCCTCAATCGCTTCTGTGTGTTGGGCGGAGAGGCCGGCCCGTGACACCGAAGCCCCGGTGAGCCCGGCAACGTGCTCACGGTGACGTCGTTGGCGTACGCGCTCGAGCGAACGGGCTGCGCCCACGTCTGCTTCGCGGCGTCGGGCCTCCTGTCTGCGTCGTCTTCGAAGTCGGCACTTCTTTCCGCAGGTCATCTGCGTGCGTGCGGTCGACGGCGATGGCCGGTACCAGCCGCGGCACTCGCAGCATCGGCGTCGGTGTGGAGCGTCGACCCGTTGGCTCATTCCGGGACGGTGTTCGCTGCTTCAGCTCCGCGCGAATCCTCGGCGCACGGACTCGCGCGCGATCGCAACCCACGTGCGGCTCCTTGCGCGTTTTCTCGCAGCCGCCGACGGTGGTCGCCGAACGCGCAACGTTTCGGTGTCAGGCTTGACGCTTCACTGCCCGCCGATCCAGTGTCGTGTGGTGATCCCCTCGTAAGGAGCGTGACATGTCACAGCAACTCACCCATTTACGCGTCCTACCAGTCGTCGGCTTGGCCTTGCTGACCTGTTTCCCGTCCGCGTCCCTCGCAGCAGATGAGTGGTCTACCTCTTCCCAACGAGCAGCTTGGAATGAGGCCCTCGAATCTGAGTCTGTTGGGGAGGCCAGTTCCGGCACCTTGTTCAATGAGGCAGGAAGCATCGTCGGACTTCACGGCGACTTCCCAGTGTCAAGTTTCAAGGTTAGCGCGATTCGTGGCTGGATCCACGCTCACCGCGAGATGCTCGGGTTGCTGCCCAGCGAATTCGTCGACCACGACAAGACAACCGCGTTCTACGAAGCGCTGCCGGAGGGCTCGGACGGCGTGCACGGCGAGCAGACGGGCATCGTGCTCTGGTTCTCGGTCGTAATCGGAGACGTTAAGGCTGGGCCAGGCTCGTTCAAGGTTTTCGCCGACAAGCGCACCGGAAGAATCCGCGGTCTTCTCAGTTCTCACGAGCCAACAACCCAAGGGTACCTCCCTCCTGTCATTGGTTTCACGGAAGGAAAGGCGTGGGACGCCGTCGAGACCTATCTGGGAGTTCCACTCCGCGATCGGTCAGCTGCCACGCAGCTTTGGACGAGCGTTCCGTGGCTGACCGAGCGAACTCCCAAACAGAAGGAGCTGCTCTGGGTTTTGCGGGGTGAGACTGACCAAGGCGAGGTAGAGGTCTTCGTTGTTTCCCCAACTGGAGTCTTGCATCGCGAGGGAGGCAAAGCGTGGGCGGGTGAGGTTCCGCAAGTTCACCGAGGGTACGGAGAATTTGACCCCATCTACTGGCAATCAAGTGGTGTTGGAGGTTGCAACGGACTTGGCCCGATGTGCACCAATCCTGCCTTCGCAGACTCGTTGGCTTCCCGCATCGAGGTTCCGCTCTTCGCCGAGATTTGGTCGAACCTCTCGCTGACGAACTGGTCTTCGAGTTACCTCGACTGGCCTTGGACGGGCCCAGATGAGGGGCCCTTGAAAAGCGTGCGCGCTCAGTCGGCAGTCGGCCTCTCGCGACAACTCGGTGTTGTCGTGGCTCACCCTGGCTCGGCATGCGGCACTGCCTCGGGTGGCTTCACCCCCTGTTCATCGTACACGACACTCTGGATGGGGCCCGGCGACGTCGGGGCGTCAATCTACGGTCATGAGATGGGTCACAACGTAATCAAGGATCTGAAGTCTACCTCGCACAATCAGTTCGTTACGGGCAACGCGGCTCGCGCGGCTGCTCTCACGGAAGCCATAGCCGACTACATCGGCATCGTTCATGAGGACTTTCGGCTCAAGGCTGACGACCCGAATCCTGCTGCACAGCGCACGGATTTCAAGCTTGAGGCGCCGAGCAGCAACCTCACCATCGATTGGAAGGCTTCGTCCTGCCAGCCTGCCGTCCCCCAGCGGAGTGCCCGAGGGGCTTTGGGGCGCGGTTGGTTTGAGGCTTGGCAGAAGATGGGAGCGTACCCCACTCCTCATGCGCGCCGAGACGTTCTGTTTCGGGCGTGGCAGGCGTCGATCCTCATCGCCTACCACTACGCACCCAATTATTACCCAACGCCACGGGATATGGCTGCCGCCCATGTGGCGATGATTCCGTCGCCACTGTTCAGCTACCCCGGTCGCCCCTATCCCAATGCGCTTCTGGCGAATGAAGTGCTTCGGGAACTCTCGCCTGGTTGCTGGTAGTCGAGTGACTGTTCGGACTGCGTTTCTCTTTAGCCCCATCCTCGTCGCTTGTTCAGCGGCGAGTCCCGTCTCTGACGACGCCGGTCGCGGCGATGCTGGCTGGGCTATCGGCCCGAGGGATGATGGTGGTGAGTCCCGTGATGCTTCCGCTGACGGAGGGGATGATGCCGACGGGGGCAGCCTGCTCGACGGCGGACGTGGCCTGTGCGCCACTTGCGGAATGGCTGCCTGTGACCAAGGCCTTGACTGTCGGTTCGTTGGTGGAGGATTCGGCTACTGCGCGCGCTTCCTGCCCTCCTGTCCTGGTCTCGCCCCGGACATTGCTGCAGTCAGGCTGGAGTACGGACGCGCTTGCAGGTCGGGCGGCATCTCGTGCAGTATTCGCGCTCGTCTTGAGTTGTCCGATGCAGGCTTGGCTGTGATGGGGCAGTCGTTCTTCGGCGACGGAGGGCAATCGGAGACTGCCGCTCGTGACTCCGCCCCGGAGAGCGTCGTTGTCTGGCGACCGCTCGCGGTCGGGTGCTTCTCGCCTGACTTCGTGTTTCCTGACGATAGCTGCCTGACTCACTCTGACTACTTTGTTCTTCGGTTTGAGCTCAGCGATGGCGGCGTGACTGGAGTCGAGTTCAGTGGTGGCTCAAGCACCCTTCCTAGTAGGGCATTTATTGGAGCTGTTGTGAGTATCGTTCAGGCGGCGGAGCGCGCACTCGATGGGGGTCCATGAGGTTGAGCGTCCCGCGCCGACCGCCGGGAAAGAGTTTCTCCAACTGACACCGACGCCGAGCTTCAAATGACAAGCGTGGCGATCAGTTCTCGCCGAGACGTGCCAAGAGACAACTCCGTTGTTCCCGCTGGAGGCCTCGGCTGCGTGCGCTCCAGAGAGTCGCTCTCACCGCAGCTTCTCGTTCCGATGGGCCACATAAATGTAAACTATGTGGCCAAATCGCCCTGACGGCCGGCAGTTACGACCGTCCGGTCGAACACCGGTTTTCCGTTCCATCGCTCGAGGGGCTTCCGGCGTAGCGCTCTTGCTCTCGGGACTTCCAGTCGCTCGCGCCGTGCCGCCTCTGGCCTTGCTGCCTTCGCGCGTCGCGCTGAGCGCAGCTTGACAGCGGGCCTGATCGCGCTAGAAAACACTCATCCGCTACGCCCGTAGGCGGGCATGTTTTCTTGGCCTCTGCGCTTCGGCTCAGGGGCCTTGTTGTTTTCAGGGGTGCAAGATGGCGAAGCGTCTCGTCCTCCTGGTTGACGGCGGGTACATGCGGGCGCAGGCGCGCAAAGCCAACCCGCCGCGGGTCTTCGATGCCGCCCTCGTGACCGCTCTCGCGAACAGGTGCGTGGATCCAGCGACAGAGGAACTCCACCGGGTCCTCTACTACGACTGTCCGGAGTATTCGGGCACCGTGCAGCTACCCATCAGTCGGGCGCCACATAAATTCGCGGGCACCGACGCGTTGTTGCGAGACTTGGCGGCGCGCGACCACTTCGCGGTGCGCGAGGGCTCCTTGAGGTTCCGAGGCTGGGACCGAAAGCGCGTTCCTGGTCAGGCGGTGCCTGCGGCCCCACCGACGGACGCCGACTTCAAGCCCAAGTTCGTGCAGAAGGGCATCGACATGCGTATCGGCCTCGACATCGCAACCTATGCAGCGAGCGACCGCATCGACCGCCTCGGTCTCGTCACCGCGGACACCGACCTGGTTCCAGCGCTCAAGCACGCGCGTCGCGCAGGCCTTCAGGTGACCGTCTACGAATTGCCAGGCCAACGCCTTCACCGCGACTTGATTGAGCACGCCGACATTCGCCGCGTGCTCGCGTGGCCCTGAGAGCCTCCCTGGACCGCAACGCCTCCGTGCCGCCCTTTCTCGGTGCGGGCGGCGACGGACGCTGCCTCAACAGGGAGGCAGCATGGCGCGCCAACAGACCTACGATGTCGATCAGCTCAAGGCTCGCGTCGAGACGGCGAAGACGGCTCTCGACGCCCAACTGAATGCACTGCTCCACACCGAGGCATGGACGCAGACACTGAAGTCGATGGCCGTCCTCGGACAAACCAGCATCGCCCGCTTCAGCTTCCGGAACCTCATGCTCCTGGTCTCGCAGCGCCCGGAGATTCACCACGCAGCAACGTTCCAGGCGTGGCGTGCGCTCGGCAGGAGCGTCCGCAAGGGCGAGAAGGCGGTGCACGTCCTCAAGCCGCGGTTCGCGAAACGCGCGGCTGCCACGCAGTCCGCTGATGAGGCCGACAAGCAGCTCGTCGGCTTCAGCGTCCTTCCCCTCTTCGCCCTCGAGCAGACCGACGGCGCTCCGCTCGAGCCGACTGTCACGCCTCGTGACTTCGCCGAACCCGAGGCGTTCGCCCACACCGTCGAGCAGCTGCGCAACGCCGCGCTGGCGTCCTGCCCGCACGTCGAGGCCATCGAGGTGCGCGCACGTCGTGACGGCGATTCGACCGGCGCGTACGGGTGGTTCAACCGCGCGACGAAGTCCATCGTCGTCCTCACCGACGCCCCGCCCCATCAGCAGTTCGCGACCCTCGTTCACGAGCTCGCCCACGCCATCCTCCACGGCGACGCCGACCACCACTCCAGGGCCCGCAAAGAAGTCGAAGCGGAGTCGACCGCCTTCGTCGTCTGCCATGCCCTCGGACTCGACACGGCCTCGTTCGCCCTGCCCTACGTCGCGACGTGGGCGAACGGTGACGTCGAGGAGCTGGCCGCCGCCGGCGAGAACATTCGGCGTGCCTCCATGGTGATTCTCGATGCGCTTCAGCCACCGCAAGCCGACGACGAAGCCGAGGAGCGCGCGGCCGCGTAGTTCCCGTTTCAGGCACGGGCCTCGGATACACGGCCTCTGCCGGCGCGCCCTCTTGCTGACCTCATGCTGCCTTTCGGTGCTCGTTGAAGGCTCCGGATGCTCGCGCTACGACATCCGGTATGTCTCGTATCTCGGCCTTTGAGAGTCTCCGTCTGACCCCGACACTCCCGAACCAACTCGTTTGCTACCTCGACAAGCAGGCGACAGAGAGGCGGCTCGCCATCACCGAGTCCATTCGAGAGTGCCTGACGGCGTGGCGCACCCTCGGGGGCGCTCCAGTGTCGACGCATGAGCGCCTTGGTTACCTCGCTCAGCAGAAGAAGCTGACGCTCGAGTCGGTGGTGGGCGATGTCCTCGAGCGCGTGGCAACGACGCTCCCCAAGGCCCCGCCGGACCTTGAGACTGGCCTGCGCGAGTACAGTAGCGACGAGCAGTCGGAAGTCTTCGAACGCCTCAAGCTGGGCAAGTCGCAGCTCAAGGAGAATGGCGTGCGCTTCGCTCCGCAGATTCCGCTGCAGGAACTCGCCCACCTCGAGCGCGCGGCTCGCGACAGCCAGATGTCCATCAGCCAGGCCGTCCGCAATCGCCTCGAGGCCTGGCGCACGCTGGGCGGCGCCAGCATCACCGCGCACCAACGCATTCGGCAGTTCGCGATGACCAAGGGCATCTCGCTGGAGTCCGCCGTCAACAGCCTCCTCACGGCCCACGCGAACAACCTCGAGGACCCGCCGCCCAAGGTCATCATCAAGACAGGTCTCGAGGTGCTCCCCCTCGACGGCCTCCTCGAGCGCCTGGGCGAGCAGATGCTCTCCGCGAAGACGGCCTCCATTCGAGCCTCGACCAAGAAGCCCCGAAAGCACGCCGTCTCATCACGTAAATAGCCCCGTAGAGCTATTAACAGCACTGAGAGGATTGACATGTAGCGTCTTGAGGACGTATCCTTGATTCATCCAAGGAGATGTCCATGCGCTCAACGGTTACGAAAAGGCCCGCAAGCTCCACGCAGGAAGGCACGGAGGCTCCGCAGAAGGCGCGGGCGCGGGTCGTCAGGGTCAAGCTGAAGGACCTCGAGGCGGTCCTGCCGGCAGACCAACTCCAGCCGAATCGAGGCCGCAGCGGAGCGCTGACTGGTGCGCTCCAGCAGCTCGTCTGGTCCATCAAGACGCTCTACGGGGTGCCGGCGCCGTCGCTGCGCCTGCTCGAGAACGACCGCTCGACCCAGGGCATCTCGTCGAACCCCGAGTACCTGCACTGGCTGCTGATGCGGCGTGCGGCCGAGCTCGACCGCAACGCCGGCACCGACGCTGTCTCGCAGAGGCGCGAATGACGTGGCGAGCCCGTGCCTTCGTGGGCTGGCT
>JAUXRI010000066.1 GCA_030681895.1 Myxococcales bacterium
ACCAGCGCCAAGGGCGACCGACGCTGCGTTGCTCCCGGGGAGCGTGACGAGGGGCCCGGTGGTGAGGCCCCCCGAGGTGACGTCCACCGCTCGGAGCCCCAGCCCTGAAGCAGTGAGCGTCGGGTACCAGAGCGTCGCGCCCGCTGAGGTGGCCGACAGCACACCTGCGCCGACCGCCCCGCCGGACTGGAGCGTCGCGCTCGGCATCGAGGCGACGAACGTGCCCGATGACGTCGTGCCGACGAACGGCGCCATCGAGGGGAGCACGTCGCTGACGGTCGTGACGCCCGCGGGGAACGGAACGACGGAACCCACCTGTGGGCTCGGGAAGCTGGCCGTCAGCTGCACGACGGCAGAGCTCCCCTCGTTCGCGAAGAAGATGCTGGGGCCGCTCGTGAAGAACGCCGCTCGAGTTTGGGCGCTGGCAAAGCTGTGCGCGCTGCACGACGGGCCTCCAGACGGCAACCCGACTGCGAGCCGCCGAGGTCCGGAGCCGTTCGGCGCGGCGAATACCGCGGGCACTTCGCCTGTCACGAAAATGGGCATGCTCGTGAGCGCGATGGAACCCGTCGCGATGAAGCCAGCGCCCAGATCGCAGATGGTCGTGGCCGCGCCGGTCGACGACGAAAGGGTGACGAGGCCGACGCTCTGAGCGCCAGCAAACAGCCTCGACCCTCCGTCGAGCGCCCCGACGGCGAGGTCGGTGGTGGGGTTCAGCCCTGGCTGTGTCCAGGTCACCGAACCCTCCGGCGAAAGCGCCTTCACCCCGAAGCTCGGCGGACCACCGTTGGCCTCGGCAAACCCGAGGTACAGCGTGCCGCGCTGGTCGAGCGCAGGGCCGACGCTGGCTGCGAAGCCGCCGTCGGTGGTCGGCGTGGAGTTCACCCAGCCCCACCGCCACCGCGTGACGGGGAGCGTGGGAACGTTCGACGGATGGCTCTGGCTCGTCTGGGTGACGACCGTCCCTCCCACGGTGCCGCTGACCGAGAACGAGAAGCGGCCGCGGAAATGCTCGAGCGCAGGCCGCGAGAGGTCGACGGCGTAGCAGGCGCAGAACGCGCCACTGCAGGCCGCGCAGCTCGGTGACGCCGTGAGGAGCATCGTGTCGGTTCCGCCGTCTGCGGTGACCCCGTTGACGAAGACCGACACGCCCGTGGCGGGCGCAGCGTTCGACACCACCACCGTCGCCGTCTCGTCGCGGCGGAAGAACGTGCCACCATCATCGGCCGGGTCGCTGCTGATGAGCCCATTGCCCGAGACGCGCACTGGCGGTGGGAGCCACGTGAGCGTGAAGTCCTGCTGGCGGATCGTGAAGGCGCGCGGGCCGTCGGCGAGCCCCGCGTCGGGGTACGAGACGGTCGCCTGCCAATCGCCGAGTGAGAACGACTGCGTGTGCACGTAGAGGCCGGCGTCGACTCGCGAGAGCACGCCCGACAGGCGGCCGCCGTCGCTCGTGGCCTCGAAGGGCAACGTCGGTGGATCGTTGCGGCTCCGCCCATTCGCCAACAGCAGCGTCGCCTCGAGCCGCACCATCGAGGCCGGGCTGAAGGTGTCGCCAGGCGCCGGGCTCTGCCACTGGAGCAACGCATACCGAGGGACGCAGACGACGTTCGAGACGCACTCCTCGAACTCGGCGCATGCGCAGGTCGAGCCGCCGTCACCAGCGCCCGCATCGGTGGCGCCGCCATCCATCGAAGTGCCGCTGTCCATCGCGGAGCCGCCTGCAGCGCCGCCTGCAGCGCCGCCGCCCACCGTGGAGCCACCCGCAGCGCCGCCGCCTACCGTGGAGCCACCGGCAGCGCCGCCGCCCACCGTGGAGCCGCCCGCAGCGCCGCCACCCATCGCGGAGCCACCCGCCGAGCCGCCACCCATCGCGCTGCCGCCAGCCGCCGAGCCGCCACCGGCCGCATCGACGCACAGCCCATCGAGGCACACCCGGCCGCGGGAGCAGTCACTGTTGCGCACGCACTCCGAGTCCGGTGGCGTCGTGGGCCCGCACGTACAGGCCGTGAAGGAGACGACGACCGCGAAGACGGCGACGTGATGGCGCATGGTGGCTCCCGATACGGAACGACGGCGCACGGTATTCAACGGCCCAGCGCCGCGCGTGCGACGCGGCCAGCAGGCTCGAACGTCTCGTCGGCGTCGCTGGTTCCGCGACGAAGCAGCTCAGGTCTTCGGCAACGTGACGCCGGTCTGACCCTGGTACTTGCCGCCGCGGTCGCGGTAGCTCGTCTCGCAGACCTCGTCGGCACCGAAGAAGAGCATCTGCGCCACGCCCTCGTTCGCGTAGATGCGGGCCGGCAGCGGCGTGGTGTTCGAGAACTCGAGCGTCACGTGGCCTTCCCACTCGGGCTCGAGCGGCGTCACGTTCACGATGATGCCGCAGCGCGCGTAGGTCGACTTGCCGAGGCACACCACCAGCACCTCACGCGGAATGCGGAAGTACTCGACGGTGCGCGCGAGCGCGAACGAGTTGGGAGGGATGATGCACTCGGAGCCCTTGATGTCGACGAAGCTGCGCGGGTCGAACATCTTGGGGTCGACGATGGTGCTGTTGATGTTCGTGAAGACCTTGAACTCGTCGGCGCAGCGCACGTCGTAGCCGTAGCTCGAGGTGCCGTACGAGACGATGCGACGCCCGCCCTCGGCCTCGCGCACCATCTTGCCCTCGAAGGGCTCGATCATCTTGCGCTCGAGCGCCATGCGGCGAATCCACTTGTCGGCCTTGATGCTCATTCGAACGCGCCTTTGCGAAGGAGAGGGGAAGTGACGGCCGGGCTTATGCCAGACGGCTCCGGACGCGTCATCGCGATAGAAGCGGCGCATGAGCCTCCCCGCCCGCATCGGCATCGTCACCATGTCGGACCGCGCCTCGGCCGGCGTCTACGAAGACCTCTCGGGCAAGGCCATCGACGAGACGTTGAGCCAATGGCTGTCGACGCCGTGGGAGAAGGTGTACCGCCTCATCCCCGACGACCGGGCCACCATCGAGGCGACGCTCATCGAGCTGGTCGACGCCGAGCGCTGCAGCCTGGTGGTGACGACGGGAGGCACCGGCCCTGCGCCGCGCGACGTGACGCCCGAGGCCACCGAGGCGGTGTGCGAGAAGCTGATGCCCGGCTTCGGCGAGCTGATGCGGCAGGTGTCACTCGAGAGCGTGCCGACGGCGATCCTCTCGCGTCAGACGGCAGGCATTCGCAAGCAGGCGCTCATCGTCAACCTGCCCGGCAAACCCGCGGCGATTCGCGAGTGCCTCGAGGCGGTGTTCCCGGCGATTCCGTACTGCGTCGACCTCATCGGAGGCGCGTTCCTCGAGGGTACGGCCGCCGCGCCGAAGGTCTTCCGCCCGAAGCCGAAGTGACGCGCACGCTCACATGAGGATGTTGTTGGTCGGCGTCAGCGCGGGCGGCTGCACATCTCCGAGCATGCCGCGCAGGTCGATCTCGATGGTGCGCGACATCGCCGTGATGGGCACGTCGTTGGCGCCGCCTTCGAACGGGTTCTCGCTGGCCTCTCCGATGCGGTCGATCATGTGGAAGATCCACGAGACCGACGCCGAGAGCGGAATCGTCGCCCATACGAAGTGCGGCCCCATTTTCGCCAGCTCGGGCATCAGCGCGAGCGGCAGCGTCACGATGAGCGTCCACACGAAGAAGAGGTTGAGCGTCGAGAACTGACGCGGGTACGGGAAGTTCTTGATGCGCTCGCAGCGGCCCTGACAGTCGGTGAGCGAGGCGAGGGTGCGCTGCAGCTCGACGAAGCGCAGGTCGGTCAGTTGGCCCGCGTCGGCGAGGGCCTTGAGCGCCTTCGACTGCTGCGAGAGCAACGTCACGGCGCGGTTGCGCGAGTCCTTCACCAGCGCGACGTCCTCGGTCGAGAGGAGCGGCGTCAGCGCGGTCAGCACGTCGGTCTCCCACTCGGCCACCTTGTAGAAGTGCTGGAACTCGATGTCGGCCGCGTTGCGCTTCACGCTCTCCCACGTGCGCGACTCTCGCAGCTGGAAGCGCAGGGCGGTGAGCCAGGCCAGGTGCCGCTCGATGAGCACCCGCGACACGTCGGCCGTCGGCAGATCTCTGACCTGCATCGCCCAGGTGCGGCTGGTGTTGATGATGCCACCCCAGATCTGCCGCGCTTCCCACAGGCGCCCGTACGCCGCGTTGTTCTTGAAGCCGGTGACGAAGGCGACCGCGGTGCCCACCAGCGCGATGGGCGGCCAGGGAATGGCGAGGAAGGTGAAGCCGCCGAGCGTCCACGCGAGGGTCGGCACCGTGGCGATGACGACGAAGATGGCGGACTGCCGCCACGTCCACCAGGCGACCTCTTTGAACGTGTAGTACCGGCCAGCGTGCATGGCCCGGCGGTCTACTCGCCTTCGAGCGCGCGCGAGAGCACTTGCGCGGTGAAGTTCACCAGCGGAATCACGCGCTGGTAGTTCATGCGGGTGGGGCCGATGACGCCGACCGTGCCGACGACCGTCTCGGGCGGGCCGTACGGGCTCACGATGACGCTGACGTCACCTTGCGACGAGAACTCGCTCTCGGCGCCGATGAAGATCTGCATCTCTCTGGCGCGCTGCACGCGGTCGAGCAGCTGGAGCAGCTTGTGCTTCTCGTCGAGCGCGCGGAACAGCGTGCGCATGCGTTTGACGTCTTCGGCGAACTCCGGCTGCTCGAGGAAGCTGCCAGCGCCTTCGACGACGAGGCGTTCGTTCGACGACACGTCGGTCGCCGCCGCGCCGAGCAGCAGCGCGCGTGAGGCCAACACGTCGTACTGGGTCCGCTCGCTCTCGAGCTCCTGGAGGATTCGCCCGCGCACGTCTTCGATGGGCAGGCCCTGCTTCAAGATGTCGTTGAGGTAGTTCGCCGCGGCGACGAGCTCCTCGGGCGTGACGTTGAAGTCGATGGAGAGGAGCTTGTTCTGCACCTGCCCGCCGCTCGAGACGAGAATCGCGAGCACCTTGTCGCCCTTGAGGCGCACGAACTCGATGCGGGTGAGCGTGGCCGACGACGGCCGGGGACTGAGCACCACGCTCGCGTGCCGTGACAGGTGATGGAGCACGCGGCCAGCTTCTTGAAGCCGCTCCTCGACGGTGGTGTGCGCGATGCCCTCTTCGATGGCCTTGCGCTCCTTCGGCGACGGCTCGTTCAACTGCAGCAGGGAGTCGACGAAGAACCGGTAGCCGTGGTCGGTGGGCACGCGGCCGGCCGAGGTGTGCGGCTTCTCGAGGTACCCGAGCTCTTCCAATTCGGCGAGCACGTTGCGCATCGTCGCGGGCGAGACGTCGAACTCGCTGCGCCTGGTGAGCTGGGTCGACCCGACGGGTTCACCAGTGGTGATGAACTCCTGAACGACCGCCTTCAGGACGTCTCTCGTGCGGTCGTCGATCTCTTCAGGCATCTGGAGGTGATTGTGGGGAAAGACCCCCGCCGGCGCAACTGCGGGAACGAGGAGGACCGCTGGCGCGTCCCACCCCGACATGCTCGCCACGCTCCTGTCGATGTGCCTCGCGACGACGCCAGTCTCGTACGATCAGGCCCGCGCCGACCTCGACTCCACCCGGCAGACGCTCGCCGCGCAGTGGCCGAAGGACAAGGCGGGCACCCGCAAGAAGGCGAAGCAGGCGCTGCTCGAGTACCTCGACGGTCAGGCGTTTCCCGCGTGGAGCGGAACGCCGTGGGCCTTCTACGGCACCAGCACCACCCCGAAAGAAGGTGCCATCGCCTGCGGGTACTTCGTCACCACGGTGCTGGAGCAGGCCCACCTGCGCATCGAGCGCGTCCGCCTCGCGCAGCAGGCGTCTGCGTTCCTCGTCTCCACGCTCGCGCGCGGCTCGGCGGTCGAGTGGCTGCGCCCCACCGACGTCAACGAGGCGCTCAGCGAGATGAAGCGCCGCTTTCCGGACGGGCTGCTCGTCGTGGGCTTCGACCTGCACGTCGGCTTCATCCGGGTGGACGGCGAGCGCGCGCAGTTCTGCCACTCCTCGTACCTCGAGCCGGGCGCAGTGACGTGCGAGGACCCGCTGACCGCCGGCGCGTTCGTCTCTGGACTCTACGTCGTGGCCGACGCGCTCAACGACGCGCTGCTCGACGACTGGGTGCTGGGCCGCTCGGTGCCGTCGGTGTTGCCGAAGCGACGGTAGAAAAGTCGGGTACGGTGCGCCGGTGGCTTCGCGTTCCGCCCGCCAGCGCGCAACGGACTGGGTGTTCGCGCACGTCTTCGCGCCGTTCGGTGCAGCGCTCCTGCGTCTGGCCTGCGCGACCTGGCGGTGGGAGGTCAGCGGCCTCGAGCACGTCGCGCCGTTCTGGAGTGGCGGCAAGCCCGTCATCATCTGCTGCTGGCATGGCCGGCTGTTGATGCTCCCCTTCACGTGGTTTCGCCACGGCGGCGGCGACATCTACGTGTTGATGGGGAAGAACCGGAACGGCGAGCTCATCACGCGCATCGTCAGCCGCTTCAACATGAAGGCGATTCGGGGCAGCAGCCGCAGCGGTGGCAAAGAAGCCCGCGACGAGATGGCTGCCCTGGTGAAGTCGAGCCCGGCCACCACCATCGCGCTCACGCCGGACGGTCCCCATGGGCCGGTGTTCGTCTCGAAGCTCGGCGCGGCGCAGCTGTCGCGGCAGGCGTCGATTCCCGTGGTGTGGGCGAGCGCGGCGGCGAGCGCGGTGTGGCGTCTGCCCACGTGGGACCGGTTTCAACTGCCGCTGCCATTCGCGCGCGTGAAGGTGCGCTTCTCTGAAGCCATGTTCCCCGAGGCGCATTCCGCGAGCTCGCTCGAGGCCTACCGCGACGCGCTCGACACCTTCGGCCGGGAGCAACTGGAAGCGCTCGACGCCTCGCTGCGGTGAGTCGTCAGAACGTCGCGCGGTACACGCGGGTGCTGAAGAGCTGCGTGAACTCGTAGTCCTTCGCCTGCTGCTTCAGGGCCTCGAGCGCGTCGTCGTCGAACTTGATGTGGTGGCCACCGAGCACCCAGACGGTTCGTCCTCTCGCGCGCTCGATGAAGGCGGTCGTGGAGCTCAAGGACGGCATCACCACCTCGAGCTTCGCTGCGACCTCGTCGGCCCCACGGCGGCGGAAGTAGTACCGGTAGAAACTCAGGTTGTGCACGTAGTACACGCCGTTCTCGTTCTTCTCGCGCAGGTACTCGAGCGCGGTCTTGTCCTGCGGCCAGCCGAGCACGACGACGAGGTCTGACGACTTCGCGTTCGCGAGCACCAGGTCGACGCTCTTGTCCCAGTGCTGGCGCATGAAGCCGTCGAACTCGCGGTACTCGACGACCGCGGCCTCCGAGAAGAACGCCAGCGGCACCAGCGCGAAGGCGAGCGAGCGCAGCGGAAAGGCCGCGGCCACCACGACGCCGAGACCCAGCAACGCCACCGGGAAGAGGATGAGGAAGTAGCGGATGAACCAGGTGGGCTTGAACAGCCCGAGCGACAGGAAGAGGGCGAGTCCGAGGCCCGCGACCAGCAGCAGGTGCAGGTTGCGTTCGGTGCGCAGCGCCACTCGTGCGTCCTTGCGCAGCGCGAGCGAGACCAGCGCGGCTCCCAGGAGCGCCGCCACCATGAAGCCAACCCGCGGATGCCTGAAGAACAGAAAGGGCAGCGAGTCACTCACCAGCGCTGCGAACGAGTCGTGCTGCCAGTCTCCCGGCGTCTCCTGGAGCGCGATGTACTGAAAAGGCACCAGCGGCAGACACAGCACGACGACGACCGCGGCTGCCTTGAGGGCTCGCCTGAGCTCCGCGGGCTCGCGTCGAAGCGCCAGGAACAGAAGCGCGCCGAGCAACGCCACGTAGAGCGTCGCGAAGTAGTTGAGCCATGCCAGCGCGACGAAGGAGCCGCCGAAGCGGAGCGCGACGCGCCAGTCGAAGCGGCGTGTTTGAACCACCTCGAGGTACGCCACCGTAGCCACCGTCGCGAACAGCATCATGCCGGCGTACTGCTTCACCGTGAGCGCGTAATAGATGGCCGCGTACGAGAGCGAGACGAAGGCAGCGCTCGTCAGCCGCTCGTCGAGCGACAACGTCTTCTTCGTCCCGAAGAGAAGGAACAGCAGCGTGGCGAGGCCGGCCAGCGCGCTCGGCAGACGCGACCAGAGTTCGTCGTTCGGTACGAGCTTGAACCAGAGGAAGTTGGCGATGAGGAAGCCGGGCGGGTGAGGGTCGCCCAGCAACCACTCCCGATACATCTCGGAGAACGAAATGTCTGACGCGCCGACCACGAACCAGAGTTCGTCGTACCAGAGGCCGACGCCGCTCAACTTCCAGAACCGGAGCCCCGCGCCGAAGACGATCAGCGCGCCGAAGACGAACACTGTCGCGCGGCGGCCCATCTGCGCCTGACTAGCATTCCTTCAGCACCCGACGTGATTGCGTTCGCCGCGCGCGGCGTGTGAAAGGCGCCGCATGAGCGACTCGGCGAAGTTCGTCACCTGGCTCGGTGGAAAGGTCGATGAGGTGCTCGCGCAGGCGGCTGCGTCGGGCGACCTCGCGCTCGCGTGGTCGACCCTCTCTTCCGTCGACGACGCCCTCGAAGGTCGGATCTCGATGGTCTTCGGCGCCGTCGTCTCGAGTCACGTGCCGGCGCTGCGGGCTGCGCTGGGGCCACGGGTGAACCGCGAGCTCGCGCGACTCTCGGCCGAGCTCTCGGCGCAGGTCGTCACTGCGTTGGCACGCCCCGAAGCACCACCGACACGCTCGCCGTCGTCGCCGCCGCCTCTCGACGTCCAGGTGCCAAAGGGAATGCTGGGCCGTCTCGGAGCGTGGCTCTTCGGGTCGTCTCCGCCCGCTCCGCCGAGCCCTTCGACGCCTGGGCCGGTTGATGAGCCGCGCGCGCTGGAGCTCGCGAAGCGTGCCGGGCTCGCCATCGCTGGCCTGCTCGACCATCCCGACCCACGGGTGCGACTGATGGCGGTGGCTGGGCTTTCTCACACGAGCGCCGCGCCAGGCCGCCAGGTTGCCAGAGCACGACTCGAGGCCAGGCTCACCATCGAGGCCGACGCTCCGGTGGCGAGGGAGCTCATCGAGCGGCTCAACGCCGCTCATGTCGCATTGGGCGTCGCGACGGTCAGCGCGGTGAAGACGCGATTTCCCGAGCTCAAGCCGTTGTTGCTCATGAGTCGCATGGCGTCACCCGACTCGATGAGAGAGGTCGTCACGAGCGCCGAGACTCGCCTCGACGCCGTCGCCGCGCTGGCCGACCCGCTGACCACTCAACACGCGGCCGTTCGCAACGAGCTCATCATCGAGGCGCTCGGCGACCGTGACGTCGGTGTCTCTCGCGCTGCGCTCGCAGGCGTGAAGACGTGGCGATTGCGCGGAGCTGCCGACCAGGTGCGTGCGCTGGCGATGAGCGGACGAGGCGACGCGCTCGAGGTGCTCGTCGCGTTGGCAGTGGACGACCCCTCGCTCGCGTTCGACCTCGTCATCGAGAACGCGAACCGACGGCCACCGGTGCTCACCGGCCTCGCCGAGCTCGCCGCGACGAAGCGCAAGCTGACGAAGGCGCAGGACGCGGCGCTCGAGGCCCTCCTGCCCACGCTCCCCGACGGGCCAGCCGCTGACGCCATTCGCCATCGGTTCGCTCGACTCCGACCGGTCGTCGGCTCGACTGCGTCCAGCTTCGATGCGCTCGAGGCCGCCATCGACGAGTCGCCAGACGACGTGAACGCCTGGCTCGTCTGGAGCGACGCCATGCAGGGTGTGGGCGACCCACGCGGCGAACTGGTCGCGCTCGCGCAGGCCGGCAAGCCGGTGACCGAGGCGCTCGCGCGCGCGTTGCCGACGCTGGCTCCGGGGCTGAGCGCGGTCATGAAGAAGCCAGACGAGCTGCTCCAGCACCTGACGCTCCACATGGGCCTGCCGCGACGCGTGGTGTTCCGCGTGTTGGATGAGGACAAAGGCTCGCAGGCGCAGGTCGTCGCCGCCGTCATGGGCGCGCCGCTCGGCCGCTTCGTGCGCGAAGTGCACCTCGGGCTGACCTCGGAGGAGGGTGACGCGAACGACTGGTCAGCGTCGCTCGAGGCGCTCGGAGCGTCGGGTGTCGGCGTTCGTTCGCTGCTGCTCGGGGCGTTCGAGTACCCGGACGAGATGGAGATCTCGTGGGTGAACTGGGGCGACGTGAGCGCCGTGTGGACACTGCCGCGGCTCCAACACCTGCACCTTCGAGGCGGCCATGGCGAGCTTGGTGCGATGTCGTCGGCGACGCTCGAGTCGCTGACCATCGAGACGGGCGGCTTGAGCCGCGCCGACTTCGAGCGGGTGCTCTCGGCGAAGCTCCCAGCGCTCACCTCACTGACGCTGTGGACCGGTGACGAGAACTACGGCGCTGACACGGGAGAAGACGACATCGTGGCGTTGCTCGACTGGGCGCCGGCGGGGCTCACCAGCCTCGGCATCGAGAACTGTGGCTTCACCCATCAGCTCATCGAGGTGTTCGCAAAGCACCGCACCACGAAGCAGCTGCGCCGGCTGTCCTTCAAGAACGGAGTTCTGCGGGCCGACGAGGTCGACCTGCTGCTCTCGCGCGCAGAGGCGTTTCGTCATCTGGAGCGGCTCGACCTCTCGGCCAACCTCCTCGACGACGGCGCCTGTGAGCGCATCAGCGCGGCGATGCCGAACGCCGTCGTCACCGAGCAGCGTGAGGACTACGGCGAAGACGGCGACCGGTACGTCGCGGTCAGCGAGTAGGCGTCAGCTTTCTGCCGCAGCGTCGTAGACCTCGAACAGCGCCTTCGCCTCGGTCTCGATGCCACGCCGACGCTCGGCCTCTGCTCTCGCGGCGAGGCCGACGCGCTCCACCAGCGCCGGGTCGGCCAGCAACCGCTCGAGGATCTTCCGAAGCCCCTCGACGTCGCCCGGCTCGAAGAGGAACCCCGTCTTCCCGTCTTCGATGACCTCGGGCACGGCTGCGATGCGCGTCGCGACGACACAACACCCCGTCGCCATCGCCTCGATGAGCACCATCGAGAACGCCTCGGCGTAGGAGGGGTGCACCAGAATCGAGAAGCCCTGGTACCAGGGCACCACGTCGCGATGTTCTCCGGCGAGCACCACGCGGCCGCCCGACTTCTCGACGAGCCCCTTCGCCCACGCCTCGTCGCCGCCTTTCGCGAGGCCGACCAGCACCGGCGTCACCTCGGGAAAGCGCGGCAGCAACGGCGCGATGGCCTCGACGAAGTCGCCCTGTCCTTTGTTGGGCCGAACGCGACCGACGACCCCGATGGCGCTTTGTCCCTGCAGCTTCAACGCACGAAACGCCTCCTGCCGGCTCGAAGGCGGACGAAAGCGGCTCAGGTCGACGCCGTGCTGCACGATGGTCGACGTCGTCTTCACCCACTCGGCGGCCATGGTGTTGAGCGTCACCACCTTCTCGGCGAAGCGGATGATGAACTTCGTGAAGTACCCCACCGGGCGCGGGCTGTGGCTGGTGAAGACGATGACGAGCTTCCGCCCGAACAGCCTCAACAGGTACGCCCACAGCAATTCGTTGTTCCGGTGCGCGTGCCACAGCACCCGCTCGACGCCGCTGCGGCGCCACAGCTCGCGCCACGTGAGGTGCGGCAGCTCGGGCGGCATCTGCTCACCAATCACCATCACCTCGCGCATCGTGCCCTGCGCCTTCGCGATGAGCTCGACGTGCACGGTCGCTCCAGAGCGACGCGGGTGAAAGTGCGGGTGGACGATCAGCATGGTGCGCGGCCGCTCTAACCAGAATCGAGCGCAGTTCACAGGCGCGTGTTGAGGCACTACGACTGCTGCATGACGAGCTCGGTGTTGATTCCGATTCCGACGTCCGACGAGCCTGGTGCCATCGCCGATGCGCTCGCCCGGCCCGGCATCGCGTGGCTTCAGGACCAGCCGTTTCCGCTCCCGAGCGAGGCTGACCTGCAGTTTTTCCGCGATGAGCTGCCGAAGCGGCTCGATCGCAAGAACGTGAGCCTGTACCCGAACGGAACCCTGAAGGGCGCCGGTGCCGATGCGGCCGTCATCGAGCGCGTGCGGCGCGTGCTCTCGGCGCGAATGCAGTCGGTCACTGCTTTCCTGGAGCGGTGCGCTCCGTCGGTCGCAAAGGGCATGCGGCTGGGCACGACGAGCTTCCGGCCCATCGAAGAGCAGGGCAGGGACCTGTCGGCTCATGCCTCGAACGAGCTCATCCACGTCGACGCCGGCGCGTACGGCGCCACGCATGGCGACCGCATCTTGCGCGTCTTCACCAATGTGAACCCGTCGTTGCCCCGCGTGTGGACGACGAAGGGCGACATTCACGCCGTGCTCCGTCGCTACGCCGACCGGGTCGGTCTCTCGTCGCCCGCCGCGCTCGCGCAGGGGCCGTTCGGAAAGCTCTACAGCGCGCTCTGCCGCGGCCTCGGTTTCGTCACCGGTCTCCCGACGACGGCCATCGACACCTCGCCGTACGATCGCGCGATGCGCCGGCTGCACAACTTCATGAAGGACACGCCCGCGTTCCAGTCAGACCCGGCCGGCCACGAGGAGCTGAGCTTCCCGCCGTTCAGCAGTTGGCTGGTGTTCACCGACGCCGTTTCTCACGCCTGCATTCGTGGCCAGTTCGCGTTCGTCGACACGTTCATCATTCCCCGAGAGAACGTCGCGGCGGCGTCGGCGCCCTGGAGCCTGATCGAGCGCGGCGTGGCCGTCAGGGCAGCGCTGCCGCCGTCGTGAGCACGAAGTCGATGCCGCTCGCGTGACAGTTCGCGCAGAGGTTCCCTGTGCCGCGGAAGAAGTACTGGTTGAGCTGTGGCTCGAAGCCCTCGAAGAACACCCACACGCCGTCGTCGCCCTTCGCGTCGACCGCCCAGCCGGTGCGGGTGCCGTTGCTGTAGAGCTCCTTCACCACGACGCTGCCGATGGGGTGGCTGGTGTTGCCGGACTTCAGCGACGCGTAGAGCGGGTCGTTGACGAAGGTGCGCACCGTGTCGCCGTGAGGGCCGGTCGTCTTGTGCGCCATCGGCTCGGCCTTCCATGACAGGTACGCGCCGCTCTGCGCGATGGACACCAGGCCCGCGCGCGTCGCTGAAATTCCCGAGCCGCCGTCGACGGGAATCACGCTGGCACCGCCGTCGGGCAACGTGCCATCCATCGAAGCGCCGCAACCGGCGAGCAGCAGGGCAAGGCTCAGTCGCATGGCGGCTCTACGCGGCAGCGGGGCCACCGGTTACCAGAAGCGCGGAGGCTCGCGGTCGAGCGGGTCGCACTCCTCGAGTTCCGCCACTTCGCGCGCGACGTGCGATGGTTTGGGCGTGCCGTGGTTCGTCTACATCGTGCGCTGTCGGGACGGCTCGCTCTACACGGGCGCCACCAACGACCTCGACAAGCGGGTCCGCGCGCACAACGACGGGAAGGGCGCTCGGTACACCAGGGCGCGTCGGCCGGTCGTGCTCGTCTTCAGCCGCCGCGCGCGAGACAAGAGTGCAGCGCTCCGCCAGGAGTATCGGCTCAAGCAGTTGACGCGTGCCGAGAAGCTCGCGCTCACCAGCGCCTCGCCCCGAGCGGTGCCTCGACTCAAACGGCGCCGAGCCTGAATCCCGACTCAAACGGCGCCGAGCCTGAATCCCGACTCAAACGGCGCCGAGCCTGAATCCCGACTCAAACGGCGCCGAGCCTGATCGCCGGAACGCGCCGAGGGTGCTATGCGCAGCCCGTGCTCCTCGTCTTCCTGGGTCTCGGGTTTCAGCTGCTGGCGGTGATCTGCTGGGTGCTGATCTTCGCGCACGCCTTCCAGCGCAGCCTGGGCACCGGCGTGATGGTGCTGCTCATTCCCATCTACAACGTCGTGTACGCGTTCACGCAGTTCGAGCATCGGCGTAAAGGGCTGATCCTCGCCGGCGCCATCGGAGGGCTCGTGCTTGCCGTCGTCTTGCGCACCTTCGGCACCGCCCTGCTTCCGCGCACGTGAGCCGGTCGCTCCCACCTCTGCCGACACCGCCGCGCTTCAGAATTCCGGCCGTTGCCGTGAGCGGGGGCTAGAGTGACTCGACTCCTGCAACCACTCAGGGTGGCGGGGGTTCTTGCGATGTGCGTTCCCAGCCGTACGGCTTCATCGAATCCCAGACTCCATCGCCGAGCGTCCCTCCGATTCGTCTGGAGCGCACCGTGAGCTCCGGGCACGACACGGCGATCTCCTCCGGCAGAGGCGTCGTGGAGTCGATGGACTACGACTTGACCGGCAGCGAGCTCGGTCAGTGGCAGCTCGAGAGGGTGCTGGGCGAAGGCGCGATGGGGAAGGTGTACCTCGCCAAACACCAACGCATCGGGCGCATCGCCGCGGTGAAGGTGCTCAAAGCCGAGCACGCGAAGAACCCCGACCTCGTGCAGCGCTTCATCGCCGAAGCCACGGCAGTGAACGCCATTCGCAACGAGCACATCGTCGAGGTCTTCGACTTCGGAGAGCAGCTGCAGCCCGATGGCTCGGCGCTCGCCTACTGCGTGATGGAGCTGCTCGAGGGCAGCCCGCTCTCGGCGGTGATGGATCAGCACTTCACCATCGCGCGGACGGCGCGCATCGGTCTGCAGCTCTCGAAGGCGCTCGCGTCGGCGCATCACATCGGCGTCGTTCACCGCGACGTGAAGCCCGAGAACCTGTTCCTGCATCGCCGCGGCGATGACGCCGAGTTCCTCAAGGTGCTCGACTTCGGGATCGCGAAGCTGCTCAAGCCCATCGGCGACATTCCCCAGTCGGGTACGGCCGCGGGCATCGTCATCGGCACGCCCGAGTACATGGCGCCCGAGCAGGCCCTCGGCTCGGCGACCGACCGTCGCGCCGACCTCTACGCGGTCGGCCTCGTGCTCTACGAGCTCATCGCCGGCGTGCAACCCTTCCGCGCCGACACCTTCGGCAAGCTCGTCGTCGAGATCACCTCGAAGCCGCCACCGACGCTCCCCGACGTCAACGCCCTGGGCGAGCCGGTGCACCCGGTCCTCAAGGCCATCATCAACCGGTGCCTCGAGAAGGAGCCCGACCGGCGCTTCCAGTCGGCCGAGGAGCTCGCTGACGCGCTCGAGCCGTTCGTCACCGGTGCGCCCATTCGGCCGCTCGCGCCGACGCCCGTACCGCCTGCGCCGACGCTCACCGACGAAGAGGTGCAGGTGGTGCAGCCGTCGAAGACGCCGCTGCTGGTCGCCGCCGTCATCGTGCTCGGGCTCGTGGCCGCCGGCATCGTGTTCGTCACCACCGAGGCACCGTCGACGGTCGTCACGCCTCCTGCCGCCGCGCTCGTGACGACGCCTGCGAAGCCCCTTCCCGCCGCTGTTCCGCAGCGCGTGTCACTCGACCTCACCAGCACGCCGCCCGGCGCGAAGGTGACCCGCGCAGACTCGAACGTCGAGCTCGGCGTGACGCCGGTTCGTGTCGAGGTCGACCAGGGCGCGACGGTTTCGCTGACCTTCACGCTCGCGGGCCATGAGCCGCTCAGCCGGCCGGTCTCGCTCGCGTCGAACGCGTCGGTCTCGGTGGACCTGACCCCGACTCCCAAGCAGGATGTTCACGTCGCTCCCGTGAAGGTCAAAGGCCCGGGCGGCAAGAAACCGGTGAGTCGAGATGGCGTCGTGGATCCGTTCTCTCAATAGCGTGCCCGCGCGTGTGGCGGTGTTGGCCCTGCTGACGCTCGGCCTGGCCGCGCAGGCGCAGTCGAAGAAGAAGGTCGAGACCGACGAGCAGAAGGCTCGCGTGCTCTTCGCCGATGGGCAGAAGGCGTACGACGTCGGTGAGTTCGAACGCGCGCTCACGCTGTACTCCGACGCGTACAAGCTCAAGCCGCTGCCGGGCTTTCTCTTCAACATCGCGCAGTGTCATCGCCAGCTCGGCAACTTCGAGCGCGCGTCGTTCTTCTTCGGCCGCTTCATCGACAACTCGAAGCCCGCCGCCCCGAACGTCGAGCTCGCGCGCGAGCTGATGACCGACATGGAGCGCCGGCAGGCCGAGAAGGCCGACGCCGACAAAAAGGCCGCCGACGAGAAGGCGCGGGCCGAGGCTGACGCGAAGACGAAGAGCGACGCGCCGATCGCTCCGCCGCTCACGCCCGTCGAGGTGGTGTCCCTTCCACCGCCGCCGCCTGCCGTCGAGCCCGAGCCCGTGACGAAGAAGGCGTGGTTCTGGGTCGTCATCGGTGGCGCCGTCGTCGCCGCCGCGGGTGGCATCACCGCTGGTGTCCTGCTCAGCCAACCCAGAGAGGTGATGTACGTGCCTCGCATGACGTCGCTGCCCGACATCGATGGGAGGCGCTGATGCGCCGCACGCGTGCCCTCGTCGCCGGCTTCGTGGTGGGCCTCGTCGCTGCCAGCGCCTGTGGGCCAGTGAAGGAGATCGGCCCCACCGCCCTCGTGCTCGAGGTGTACTTCAGCGAAGCGCGCGGGACGAAGGCGCTCCTGGTCTCGGGGACCGCAGAGGTCGACGGCGTGCTGGTGAACGTGTTCCCCACCAGCCAACGCCCCGAGGTGCTCACCGGAGCCGCGTTCCCCGTTCCGCAGACGGTGCGCGTGTTGCTCAACGACAGCCGCGCCGGGCAGGCCCTGCAGCTCACCGTCATCGGCATCAACGCCGACGGAGACGCGGTCGAGGCCGCGACGCAGACCGTGACGCCCAGGGCTCAGCAAGAGACGTCGGTCTCGATTTCCCTCAAGCCTTTCACCGACACCATCGAGCCCGACGGTGGACTGCAGCGCGACGCGGGCTTCTCGTTCGACGCGGGCTCCCGCGATGCTGGCCTCGCCTGCAACTGCCCCACGGGGTGCTGCGACCAGACGGGCCGATGCGCGGCCGTCGTTCCACTGCCGCTGGGCTCGCGCCAACAACTGCCGGTCGTCCTCTCGGGTCCCCTCGGGCAGTTCTGTACCGGCGCCTGTCCCCTGGGAAAGACCAGCCAGTTCGTCAACCAGTGTCTCTGCGGGCCGTCGGCCCCGTGCGGTGAGGGCCTTCGATGCCAGGGCAACGGCGCCAGCGCGCGGTGCATCTGCGACGCGACCTCGGGCTGCCGTGGGTGCTGCTCCAGCGGGTCCGTCTGCGAGGCTCCACGGAACGCCACCTGCGGCAACGCCGGCAATGCGTGTGTTCGCTGCGAAGGCGTCATGAACGGGTGCCAGGCGACGGGCCGGTGCGCGACGAACGCCTGCGTCCCTCCCAGCGCGTCGAATCCGAACCAGTGTTGTTCGGGCGCCAGCATGGTCTCTGCCGCGTGGCCGACCTGTCAGACCGCGACGGGCGATTGCCGCGCGTGTGACGTGCTCCGGAGCGCCTCGTGCCGGCCCGTCGCCATCAACTCGGTCGGAGAACCGTGCGCCTGTGGCATGTCAGGTCAGTGCCCGCTCGATCAGCTCTGCCTGCTGGTGAGCGGCCTGCCGACCTGCGTTCGCCCCTGAAGGAAACCAACCTCCATGTCTGCCACCCACCCCAACGCCGAGTTGATTCGCCGTTTCTACGACGCCTTCAGCAGACGAGACGCCGAAGGCATGGCCGCCTGCTACGCCGACGACATTCAGTTCGGTGACGCCGCCTTTCCTGACCTTCGCGGCACGAACGCCGGCGACATGTGGCGCATGCTCTGCGAGTCGGGAAAGGACCTGCGCGTCGAGGCCTCGGAGATCGACGCCGACGACACGAAGGGCACCGCGCGCTGGGTGGCGCACTACACCTTCAGCGCGACCGGCAAGAAGGTGGTGAACGACATTCGCGCGCAGTTCACCTTTCGCGACGGCCGCATCGCGACGCACAGAGACTCGTTCGACTTCGCGAAGTGGGCGCGTCAGGCGCTCGGCGTGCCCGGGCTGTTGCTGGGGTGGACGGGGTGGATGCAGCGGCAGGTGCAGGGGCGCGCGGCGAAGGGCCTCGCCAGTTTTCAGAAGAAACGCGCCGCGAAGGCGTGACGTGTCGTGAGAAGTACCCGTCGACTGGTGCGCGGGTGCGCAGCAGGCTGCGCACGTAATCGGCGCGTGAGTTCCGCGTCGAGTGAGGTGGTGTTTCTCTTCATCGGAGGCTGAATGCGTTCATCGATTCTCGTCGTCGTCGTCGTCGCGCTCACGTCGGTCGGCTGCAAGAGCCGTGAAGAGAAGCTCCAGGCTGCCGAGGACGAGGGCAACCTGCTCGTCGCGACCAAGGCGAAGCTCCTCAAGGGCGCGGCCGACGCGGTGAAGAAGGAAGGCAAAGAGGCCGCCGAGGCGCTCGCGGAAGGTGGCGGCGAGGTCGTCAAAGGCATCGGCACCGGTATCGAGAAGGGCCTCAAAGAGGTGAAGCTGACGCCGCACGAATCGCTCGCCATCGGTGGCCTCAGCGCGACCCGCGCGACGCGTGGCGAAGACGGCACGGCCGCGCACACCGTCACCGTCTACATGACGTTCGAGAAGGCGTGGACCGGGGCCGTCGAGCTGCGCGCGTATGACAGCGCGGACCGGGAGGTCGGGCGCGCGAAGGTGGAGCTCGACGAGAAGGAGTCGGGCGCGCACTACGTCGACTTCGTCTTCGATGCCCGAACGCCGCTGCTGACGGCCGGGCACTTCGACGTGCGCGCCACCCCGAAGACCTGAGCGTCAGGCCGGCGACCGGAGCACGTCCTTCGCGACGTGAGCCGCTCCTTCAAAGCCAGTCGATGGAAGCGGCCGCATCGGAGCGACGAGCAGAAGCGCGCGCGCCGGGCCGTGAACCAGACCCTCCACACGCAGCGCTCTCTGGCGCCCGAGCCGTGGCTCGAGGTGCTAGCCGACCGCTGCGAGGAGCGCGGGCTCGCCACGCAGGCCGAGTCGTTGCGCCGGGGCACCGAGCTGCTGCTCCCCGTCGCGCCGCACGGTAACAACACCCGGCTGCGCTGGTGACTGTCGCGCTGCGGTGACGACACCTGCCGAGGCTGGACACCGGCCGCCTCGATCCCCGAAGGTGCTCCTCATGAACGCTACGTGCCGCGCTCTCGGAGCCCTCCTTCTCCTGGCCGGCTGCCAGTCCGTCGCTCCCACCTCGACGCCAGTTCCCGTCACCCGGTCTGCGCTCGACACCTCGTTCGAGTCGGCCGCGCGCGAGTACCAGGTGCCCGTCGAGCTGCTGCGCGGCATCGCGTGGGTCGAGACGCGCGTGTCACCCACGGCCAACCTCGAGTCGGCGTCGGGTGGCCTCGGGCTCATGCAGCTCACCGAGCGCGACGATTGGATGATGCAGTCGCGGGCGATGGCGCTCACCGGCGCGTCTCGTGGACAGCTCGCGGTCGACCCTGCCGCGAACGTGCGCGGCGCCGCGGCGGTGCTGCGTGAGCTCTTCGATCGAACGCAGCGCGATCAGCCTGCCCTCGACGCGCGCCAGTCCGGTGACTGGTACCGTGCCGTCTCGCTCTACCTGGGCTTGACGTCGGCCGACGCGGCGCACGAGTGGGCCGGAGATGTCTACCGCGCGGTGGCGAAGGGCTTCGTCGCGCCGCAGGCCGATGGCGCGGTGGTGCAGGCGCCGACGTGGACGTCGTGGGAGCAGCACGCTCCGGCCGTGCAGGTTCGACGCGATGGCCTCGGCGACTACCCGGGCCGCGCCGCGTACGTGCAGTCGCCGAACTACTCGAACGGCCGCTCGACCTACGAGTTCGTCGTCATTCACACCATGCAGGGCAGCTACGCGGGCTCGCGCTCGTGGTTCCTCAACACCAGCTCGAACGTGTCGTCGCACTACATCGTGCGCTCGAGTGATGGCGAGGTGACCCAGATGGTCGAGCACGCGGACACCGCGTGGCATGCGCAGTGTTACAACGGGCGCAGCGTCGGCATCGAGCACGAGGGTTTCGTCAGCGACCCTGCGCGTTGGTACACCGACGCGATGTACACGGAGTCGGCCAAGCTGACCCGGTACATCGCCGACCGTCACGGCATTCCGAAGACGCGCACCCGCATCATCGGTCACGTCGAGGTCGCGCCGAACTGCAACACCGGCGGCCACACCGACCCGGGGAGTGGCTGGAATTGGACGAAGTACATGAACCTGGTGACGGGCTCGGCACCTCCGCCCGGCACCGGGACGCTCATCGGCGTCATCTTCCAGGGCGGCAGCTCGGCCAACCGCGTCGCCGGCGCCGTCGTCACCGTCAACGGGCAGAGCGTCACCACCGCCGCCGACGGGCTCTACCAATTCCAGCTCGCGCCCGGCTCGCACGTCGCGAACGTCAGCAAGGCTGGCTTTGGCACGAACACCGTGACGCGCGCGGTGACGACCGGTGCGCAGACGTGGGGCTCGATGGAGATCAACCCGGCGATGGCGCAGACCGGCACGTTCTCGGGCAAGGTGTTCATCTTCAACGCAGCGAACGCCAACGACATGTCGCAGCCCATCGCCCAGGCCACGGTCGTCGTGAACGGCCAGACGGTGATGACGAACGCGGCTGGCGACTACTCGGTGACGCTGCCGGCCGGCACGCACACCGCGACCGTGACGAAGACGGGCTACCAGCAGGCGCAGGTGACACGCGCGGTGGTCGCTGGCCAGACGGTGTCGGCGCCGGTGGGGCTCTCGGCGACGATGATGGCGGACACGCGCGCACCCGAGGTGATGGTGAACAGCCCGAGCGTGGGAGCGATGCTCGACGTGGCGACGGTGCAGGTGCAGGGCACGGCCAGCGACGATCGCGGCGCGGTGAGCGAGGTCCGCGTGTCGCTGAACGCCGGCGCGGAGCAGGTCGTCCCCGTGAGCAGCGGTGCGTTCAGCGTCGAGCTCAAGCTGAAGGCCGGGACCAACACGCTGGTGGTGAAGGCGCGTGACGCGGCGAACAACGAGGGCTCGGCGACGGTGATGGCCTCGTTCCTCGCTGGCGTGACGGGCCTCGTCACCAAGGCGGGCGACGGCGCGGTGGCGCTCGCTGGAGCGACGGTCGAGCTCCGCGAAGCCTCGAGCGGAACGGTCGTGTCGACGGCGACGAGCGCGGCTGACGGGCGCTACACGCTGGCCGTCGGAACCGTGCCGGCGGACTACACGTTGACGGCGCGCGCGGCAGGCCACCGCCCGTCGAGCGAGACCGTGTCGATCCCCGATGACCGTCGCATCACCGTCGACGTCGCGCTGACGCCGGGCGAGTCGATGACGGGTGAGGCCAGCCTGCGCTTCATCGAGCCGATGGAGGGCGCGGACCTGATGACCGACTCCGTGACGGTGTACGGCCAGGTGACGGGCTTCGACGTCGCGGGCGTGAAGGTGAACGGCGCCGCGGCCGAGCTGGTCGGTGCCGGCGGGTTCTCGGCGACGGTGGCGCTCACGCGCGGGTCGAACGTCATCGAGGCGGTGGCGACCGGTATTTCGGGTGAGTCGGTTGCCGGGCGGGTGAACGTGACGTTCACGCCGTCACTGAAGTTCGCGGACGGGACGGAGAAGATGGCGGTGGTGGGCGGGTGCTCGAGCGCTGTTGGTCTCGGACCGTTGCTCGCGCTGCTGCTGCTCTCGCGCCGTCGCCGTTCGTCAGTTCGCTGATCAGGGCGTGTTGAGCCGAACACGAAGTCGAAGCCGCCCGCGTCGAACGAGAGGCTTCGAGAGAAGACCAAGCTCCATAAGCCTCGTCCCGCATCAGGCGTGACTGCCGTCAGCCGACACAAGTCTGCGGATACGACTTTTCCCTCACCGTCTCGATCGCTCCATCGGGCGACACGATCAGCAGGATGTCCGAGCCGCCGAAGCAGCCCTCGTGACTGCTCACCAACACGCGCACGCCCTCTGGGCCTTCGGACACGTTTGGCCCGCCGCACAGCACGGCCAGGTTCCGCTTGAACTCGACCCAGGCCTGCGCGCGTGCTGCGGGTGGAAACGCCGACAGGTCGGCCCACGTCGACTTCGCGTCGAGCCGCTGAACCGAGTCCTTTCGCGTGATGATGATGGTGAGCGGGCCCGCGCCGTGCGCTCGCGCGTTCCGTGGCTGAACCGGCTTGAGGCGATTGAACTCGGCCTCACACGCGGCGCGATCGGTCGCAGCGCCACACGGCACTCCGGTGCTCGCGAACATGGCGTCATGGCGGAAGAGGGCGACCCCGTCGCCGAGGCTCGCCAGGCTGGCGCTCAGCGAGGTGGTGCTCGTGCACACGTCGGTCTCGAGCCCGCGCCGCAGACTGCACGACATCAAGAGCAGCACCGTCAGACACGCCAGCGGCTTCATCGGGTTCCGTTCTGTTCGGGCTGATCCCCGTCATGATCCGTCAGGGCAACGAACGTCCATGGGAGGCCTTGAAACACCTCGACACGTGCTACCTTTATACCCCGCATGAACGCGTTCGAGTTTGCACTTCCGGGCGCACCCACGGCTCCTGGCTTTGGCTTCCCTTCAGAGCGTTTCACCATCGGCTCGAGCCCCGAGGTCGCGTTGCGTTTCGACGCCCGGCTCGTCGAGCCGAAGCACGCCGAGGTCGCGATCGACCCGAAGGGCGTGCCCTGGATTCGTGACCTCACCGACAAGGGGCTGCTCAAGGTCAACGGCGTGGTGACGACCAAAGCGCCGCTGACCGTCGGCGCTCGAGTGACGCTCGGGCGGCTCGACCTCGAGATGCGCCTGGCCGAGGTGAAGCTCGAGGCGACCGCCCGCCGGCCGACGCCGTTCGCGACCCCGCCGCTCGACTCCACGTTCCGCCGGCCCACGCCGTTCCAGGCACCGCCCGCCGTTCGCACGAGCCAGGCCGGCAAGGTCAGCTCGCCTCGCATTCCCGCCGTCACGCGCGACGCGCCCGTCACCGGTGACGAGTCGACCTCGCTGTCGGGCGCATACGTGCCGAAGAACGAGGTCGACCTCGGCGGCGACGACGGCCGCACGGTGCTCCCCGAGGGCTCCATCGTCGGCAACCGCTACCGCATCATCAAGAAGCTCGCGGCCGGCGGCATGGGAGAAGTCTACCAGGCCGAGCACATCGAGCTGCACAAGCAGTTCGCCGTGAAGGTGATGCTGCCGGCGCTGTCGTCGGACCAGGAGT
>JAUXRI010000078.1 GCA_030681895.1 Myxococcales bacterium
GTGCTGTCGCGCCGCCTCTCGAAGGACGCGGCCTCACTCTCGATGCTCGCTGAAGCCAGGCACTCGGGCATGCCGGTCGAAGGCCTCGTCATCGCCGTCAACAAGGGCGGCCTCGAGGTCGCGGTCGGCGACGTTCGCGCCTTCTGCCCCTCGTCGCAGGTCGACATCCGCCCGGGCAAGCTCGAGGAGTTCGTCGGGCAGCGCTTCACCTTCCGCGTCACCGAGGTGAAGGAGCGCAACGTCGTGTTGTCGCGCCGCGCCCTCATCGAGGAAGAGCACAAGGCGAAGGGCGCCGAGCTGCGCAAGTCGCTCGAGGTCGGCAAGATCGTCAAGGGCACCGTCGTCTCGGTTCAGAACTTCGGCGCGTTCGTCGATCTCGGCGGGCTCGAGGGCCTGGTGCCCGTGAGCGAGATGTCGCACGTGCGCATCGGTCACCCGAGCGAGGTCGTGAAGATCGGCGACGAGCTCGAGGTCGAGATCATCCGTATGGAGGCCGCCGAGCCGAACTCGCCCGACAAGTCCAAGCGCAAGGAGCGCCTGACGATGTCGCTGCGCAAGCTCCTGGACGATCCGTTCAAGAAGGCGCTCGAGACCTTCAAGGAAGGCATGACGGTCAAGGGCAAGATCGCGCGACTCACCCAGTTCGGTGCGTTCGTCGAGCTGATGCCCGGCGTCGACGGCCTCATCCACGTCTCGGCTCTCTCGGAGCGCCGCATCGCGCACCCCCGTGACGCCGTTCGTGTCGGCGACGAGGTCGAGGTCAAGATCGAGAAGGTCGACCCCGACGAGAAGCGCATGGGCCTTCGCCTCGTGAAGAATGGCGTTCCCGTGGGCGAGGGTGTCGCCGCGTCGGCAGCGCCTGCTCCCGCCTCCACCACTCCGACCGAGACGGACGCCGCGCCCAAGAAGCCGGCCATCAAGCTGCGCCGTGGCTCGGTCGTCATGGGCAAAGTCGTGCGCATCGAGACCTTCGGCGTCTTCATCGAGTTCGAAGGCGGCACGGGTCTCATCCCGGCCAGCGAGACGGGCACCGAGCGCGGAACGGACCTCAAGCGCGTCTTCCCCATGGGCAAAGAGCTCAAGGCCGAGGTGATCGAGATGGAGGGCTCCAAGGTGAAGCTGTCGGTCACCGCGGCCCAGCGCAGCGAAGAGCGCGCCGATCTCGACGCCTGGAAGGCCACCCAGAAGCCCGCGCAGGGCGGCGGCAAGGCCGGCTTCGGCACGCTGGCCGACAAGTTCAAGAGCCTGAAGCTGGGCTGAGCCGGTCGATTTGACAGACGCCCTGATCGGTTGACCCCGCTCGGAGCATCCAAACGCCAGGGCGAACTGCAGACCTCCCGCTCGAAAATGGGAAGGCGCAGGTCGCACCTGGCGTTGAACTTTGCTAGCTCAGCGCTCGTCGGTGGCCCTGGAGGCGTTGGACAACATGGCGAAGCTCTTCCACAAGTCGATGATTTCTCTCTTGGTGGTCGTCTCGAGTGTCGCGTTCGCGGCGCCGGCGGTGCCTTCGGCTGCGGCCAAGGCGGCGTTCGAGCGCGGTGAAAAGGCGCTCGAGGGCGGCACTTACGACGCTGCCGTCAAAGCCTACGAAGACGCCCTCAAGGCGACGCCTGGCTACGCGGCGGCGATGAACGGCATGGGCAGCGCGCTCTTCAAGCTGAACAAGCGCGAAGAGGCGATCGCTCAGTTCAAGGCGGCGACCGAGGCGGACCCGGGCCTCAAGCTCGCGTGGTTCAACCTCGGCTTCTCGTCGCGCAAGACGCAGGACTTCGCGACGGCGGCGAAGGCCTACGAGAAGTACACCGCGCTCGACGCGACCGACCCCGACGGCTTCTACGGCCTCGCGGAGTCGTACAAGCAGTCGAGCCAGCCCGAGAAGGCCATCTCTGCCTACGAGACGTACATCAAGAAGGAGACGCGCCCGACCGAGCAGAAGTACGTCGACCGCGCGAAGGAGTCGATCGCCCAGCTGAAGGCCGCCGCTGCGAAGCCGGCCGAGACCGCGAAGACGACCCCGACGACGACGACGACGACCACCACCACGCCCCCTCCGGCCGCGAAGCCCGACCTGCCGAGCCAGCCGCTGCCGTCGTTGTCCGCCCGCAAGATGAAGGAGGGCGAGGACTTCATGGCCGAGAAGAAGTACCGCGAGGCCTCGTTCTCGTTCCAGGACGCGGTCAACGCCGACCCGAACAACGTCGAGGCGCTCTTCAAGCTCGGCAACAGCTACGCGGTGCTCGGCTACTACAGCCAGGCGATCGAGAAGTGGAACCAGGTCAGCAGCCTCACCCAGGATCCCAGCGTCAAGAAGAGCGCCCAGGACAACATCTCGCGCGCGCAGCAGAAGCTGGCGTCGTCGGGCGGCGGCTCGCCTCAGGAAGCCGGCAAGCAGCCCGGCACCGGGCCCATCGCAGACACCACCCGCCAGCAGGCTCGCCAGTACTACGAGCAGGCCGTGCAGCTGATCAACCAGCGCAAGTTCGGCGAGGCGCTCTCGTCGCTCAACGACTGCCTCAAGCTCGAGCCCGCGCTGTCGGTCGGCTACATCGCCCGCGGCAGCACGCTCATCGGGCTGCGCCGCTTCGCCGAAGCCGCCATCGACTACCAGTACGCGCTCAAGCTCGACTCGAACCTTTCCTCGCCGCTCTACGGGCTGGCCGAGGCCTACCGCGGCATGAACCGGGTCGACGACGCGCGCACCTACTACCAGCGCTACGTCTCGTCAGCGGCCACCGACGTGCGGCCCGAGCTGCAGAGCGACGCGCGCTCCAAGCTCGATCAGCTGCGCTGACGAAAGCTGCACCATGAACACCGACATCAAGGCGATCACCGATCAGGTGCAACGCGAGAGCGCGTTCATCGAGCCACTGTTCCTCGAGATGGGCCGCGTCATCGTCGGCCAGAAGATGATGCTCGAGCGCGTGCTCATCGGCATGCTCTGCGGCGGCCACGTGCTGCTCGAGGGAGTGCCGGGCCTGGCGAAGACGCTCACCGTTCGCACCTTCGCCGATTCCATCTCGGCGGCGTTTCAGCGCATTCAGTTCACGCCCGATCTGCTGCCCGCCGACCTCGTCGGCACCGTCATCTACAACCAGCAGACGGCCAGCTTCGCGGTGCGCAAGGGCCCCATCTTCGCCAACGTGATCCTGGCGGACGAGATCAACCGCGCGCCGGCCAAGGTGCAGTCGGCGCTGCTCGAGGCGATGCAGGAGCGTCAGGTCACCATCGGGAACAACACGTTCCCCTTGCCGTCGCCGTTCCTGGTGCTCGCCACGCAGAACCCCATCGAGCAGGAAGGCACGTACCCGCTGCCCGAGGCGCAGGTCGACCGCTTCATGCTGAAGGTGAAGGTCGGCTACCCGACGCGCGAAGACGAGAAGGAGATCCTCAACCGCATGGCGGGCGACGGCATCCCCAAGGCGTCGAAGGTCGTCACCACCGAGCAGATCGCCTCGGCGCGCGCGGTGCTCAACCGCATCTACGTCGACGAGAAGGTGAAGGACTACATCCTGAACATCGTCTTCGCGACGCGCGAGCCGACGAAGTTCGGGCTGAAGGACATCGAAGACTTCATTCAGTACGGCGCCTCGCCGCGCGCGACCATCTCGCTGACCCAGGCCGCCCGCGCGCACGCCTTCTTGCGGCACCGCGGCTTCGTCACGCCCGAAGACGTCAAGGCGATCGGTCTCGACGTGCTGCGCCACCGCATCTCGCTCACCTACGAAGCCGAGGCGGAAGAGCTCACCCCCGAGCGCATCATTCAGCGCGTCTTCGAGCGCGTCGAAGTGCCGTGAGCGCCAAGGAGCCGCCATGCTCCCCAAGGAGCTGATCAAGCGCATTCGCAAGCTGGAGATCTCGACCCGCAAGGCGGTCACCAGCGTGCTCGGCGGTCAGTACCACTCGGTCTTCAAGGGCCGGGGCATGGCGTTCTCCGAGGTGCGGCAGTACCAGCCCGGCGACGAGGTGCGCACCATCGACTGGAACGTCACGGCGCGCATGAACGACGCGTACGTGAAGGTCTTCACCGAAGAGCGCGAGCTGACGGTGATGCTGATCGTCGACGTCTCGGCCTCGGAGTCGTTCGGCTCGAAGGAGCGCAGCAAGGCCGAGATCGCCGCCGAGGTCGCCGCGCAGATCGCCTTCTCCGCCATCGCCAATAACGATCGGGTCGGCCTCATCCTCTTCTCCGATCGCGTCGAGAAGGTGGTGCCGCCACGCAAGGGCCGCTCGCACGTGCTGCGGATGATCAGCGACATCCTCTCGTTCAAGCCGCAGGGCAAAGGCACCGATCTCGCCGTCGCGCTGACGTACATGACGCACGTCGCGAAGCGGAAGTCGGTCGCCTTCCTCGTGTCCGACTTCCTCACCGAGGACTACGAGAAGCCGCTGCGCATCGTCGCCCGGAAGCACGATCTCGTGCCGTGCGTGATCGTCGACCCGCTCGAGCAGGTGTTCCCCAACCTCGGCCTCGCCGATCTGGAGGACCCCGAGACCGGGGCGCGCTTCCTCATCGACACCAGCGACCCCCGGGTGCGCGGCCGCTTCAAGCGGTTCATGGAGGAGCGCAAGGTGAAGCGCGACACGCTCTTCAAGAAGTTGCAGCTCGACGCGGTGGAGCTGTCAGCCGGCGCCGACTACTCGCGCTCGCTCCAGAAGTTCTTCCGCATGCGGGCCCGCCGGGCTGCCGGGTAGCCCAATGGTGGTCAACGTGCTTCGGCAGAGGCAGACTCGCGGGCTGATGCACCCGTCACCCAGCCAGCGGAGCGCCCGCCGATGAGCGACGGCAAGAAGCCTGGCGACGAGACGATGAAGGTGCCTCCGGGCCTCGTGGCGAAGAAGCCAACCACCAGCACGTCGACGCCGGCCGTCAAAGGCGTGCCCATCGATGCGCCGCCGACCGACTCTTTCGTCGGCCGCATGAAGCTGCCGTCGAGCTCGCACCCGCAGTTGAATGAGGTGCCAACCGGCCCGCAGAAGATCATCACGGGAGAGACCGCTCCGGAGGTCTCGCAGGGCAAGTGGCGCGATCGTGTCTTCACGCCGCGCGCGGTGTTGTCGAACGACGAGATCCTCAAAGGGCTCGAGGCCTCGCTGCGCGTCGTGCTCAAAGACGCCAATCACGTGCGCGTCGCCTTCGAAGAGCTGCGGCGGGGGTGGCTGCCGACAATTCGCCAGGCGCTCGAGCAGGCGGGTGGAGACGGCCTCGACGCGTGGATCAGCTCGCTCCTCAAGCCGACCGGCCGGTCGGGCATGGACCCGCTCTTCCCCTCGCTGGTGGCCGACTTTGCCCGGCTCCGCGCCGCGAAGGAGCTCGCGGCCTTCGAAGAGGAAGCGCACAAGGTGATCGCCACCGTGCAGCGCGTGCTGAGCTTCGAGAAGCCCCGCAAGCTGTCCTTCAAGGTGCTGGAGAAGGATCTCGAAGGCCGGCTGGAGGTCGACGAGCTGTTCCTGATCTCGGTGAGCGACGACGGCGAGCTGACCCGCCGGCTCAAGGAGATCGGCTCGACGATGGAGAGCCTGCGCGACCAGATTCGCCAGCTCCCCGGGAAGCAGCCGAGCGGCATGTTCAACAACTTCGTGCGCCTGAAGGTCGAGCTGAAGGTGCTCGACGCCGAGCTTCGACGCCGGAGCCCCGCGCCCTGACGGCTGGGGTCACCCGCGCCCCTCCCGTCATCGTTGACCCGCTCCAGACTGACGGATCCTCGCTGGTTTGCGTGGGCACACCGGCTGCTCAACCGACGCTGGTGCGACACGTGGTGGTACTCAGCGGAGACGCTCAGGTCCTCGAGGGCCTGCGCCGCTCGCTGCGCGTGTTTCAGAACGCCTGGGCCACCCACTTCGTCGACACCACTACCGAGGCGCTGGGCGCGTTGGCGCTCCACCCCGTCGAGGCGCTGATCTGCGACTCGAAGGTGAACGGGCTCGAGCTCGAGGCGTTCCTGGCGCTGGTTCGCGAGAAGTGGCCGACGGTCGTGCGGGCGGTGCTGTGCGGCACCGACGTGAAGCCCGAGCAGGCGCTCCGGCTCGCGCGCACGGCCCACCAGGTGCTCAAGAAACCGCTGATTCCCGGGCAGATGTTCGATCTCGTCGAGCGGGCTTCGATGGTGCTGGGCCTCGTTCGAAGCGACCGGGTCAAGCTGGTGCTCGCGAAGCTCGGCTCGTTGCCTGCGCTCCCGGTGACGTACGAGAAGCTCAGCGAGCTGACGTCGAACCCCGACGTGTCCCTCGACGAGGTGGCGACCGTCGTGGAGCGCGATCCTGCCGTCACTGCCAACGTGCTGAAGATCATCAACTCGGCGTACTTCGGGTTGCCGCGGCGGGTGTCGAGCGTGCGTGAGACCGTGAAGTACCTGGGCATTCAGCCGCTGAAGAACATCGTGCTGACGGTCGAGGTCTTCGAGGGCATGGCGAGTGGGCCGACCGCGAAGGATCTGCAGATGAGCGCGTTGGCGCGGGCCTGCGCGATGAGGGAGCTGCTTGGACGAACGCCGATGGGCGAAGCCGCCTTCGCGGCGGGAATTCTCGCGGACATCGGCCAGCTCTTGATCGCGACGAGGCTACCCATCGACATGGCAGCCATTCGCCGAGACATGGCGACCCAGTCGCAAGAGGACGCGGAGCGAGCGCGCCTGGGCTCGTCCCACGCCGAGCTGGGCGGGGCGTTGCTGAGCCTGTGGAATCTGCCCTCGTCGCTCGTCGAGGCCGTCACGCTGCACCACACGCCGCCGGCTGCTGCTGCGAGCGTCAACGTGGCGACCGCCCTCGCGCTGGTGTGCGCGATGGAAGAGGAGCTGCACGCCGAGGGTGCGCGGAAAGCCGAGCTGAGCGCGACGATCTTGAAGTTGGCCGAGGTCTTCCCCACGGTGAACCTGCAGGCCGTGCGTCGGCAGCTGGCGCCGAGGGAGCAAGCCGTCGCCTGACGTCACAGGTGGCGAAGCGAGAGCGCAGCAGCTCCGACGACCAGCGCACCGAGGCTGAGGAAGCGCCGGGGGCCGAAGGCTCCGACGAGGCTCGCGAGCAGGCCCACGCCGAGCAGCCCGTCCTTTAGCGTGAAGAGCAACAGCCACTGGCCCTGCGTCTGCTCGTCGAGGTGATGCGTCCCGCAGTGAGGGCACCCGATGTTCTGCGCCTTCGCCACGGCGAGCAGGCAGAGACCAAGGCCAACGGCGATGGACCCCAGCCAGTGTGGGCTCCACCACCCGTCGACTGCGGACTCGCCGCTCCCGAGCGTTCGCGCAGGCCCGGCGCCGTCGATCAGGTTGGCTGTCCGCCGGGACCTCGAGTGGGTCGGGTGCTTCGAGCCTTCAGTCGTCACCGTGCGTGTGTAACGACGACCTGGGCCGGCCGTGTCGAATCCGTCACCCGGCTCGGCCGAACTCCTCAGGCGCTCGAGGAACGATCGCAGGAGGTCGGCTGTGTCCTCGTTCCAGCCGTCGCCGCGAGTGCGTCACGCAGGCCGTCGACATCGCCGCAGCCCATCACCGTCACCTTCCGGTGCTGCTCGAGCCAGCCCAACGCGCGATCAGTCGCGACGACGGGAATGCTCGCAGCCGCCGCGGCGCCGGTCTCGGCGGCGAAGGACTCGACCCACGCCGGCGCGATCACCGCCCGCACCGCAGGCGGCTCGTGCTCGAAGAGGCGAAGGCGAGGGTGACGCAGCATCGACTCACTCGAGCCGGGCCCCCGCCGCGCGCAAAGGACGATGCCCGGCAGCTGGTCGATCGCCGCGAGTGCGATCTCGAGGCCGAAGCGAGACGCCGTCGTACCGGCCAGGAGGACGTGTGGGCTCGTCGGCTCGTACTGCACCTGCCCAGGTCGCGCTGGCATGGGGAGCACGCCCAGTCGCTCCGACGCCACGCCGCGTTTGCGGAGTCGTTGACGCGTCAGTCGGCTCGTCACCAGCACCCGACTCGCCAGCACGAGTTCCTCTTCCTGCCGAACGACGAACGAGGCCTTCGCCCGGTAGTTCTGGAGAAACGGAGCCGTTGGAACCGCGAGCGCCGCTGCGTCGAGATCGGCGTGCAGGTATCGCAGCAGGGGCAGATCGAGGAGGAGCACTCGCTCGACGTGCCGGGCCTTCGCGAACACCCGCAGCGCCGAGAGCGACGGTGCGAAGACGTGAGTCACGTGGCCGAACGTCTTCGTCGAGACGATCGCGTCGAAGGCGCGACGGAGCTCCAGTGACAGCGCGAGATCGGCCCCACTCCCGACGGCGGCCGCCGTTCGCCTCGAGAGGCCGCGCGCCACCCGCCACGCCCGAGGAGACTCACGCCATGGCGCGATGACGATGGTCTCGCCGCGAGGCAGCGACTCGATCAGCGGCTCGACCCACGCTGCGGGCTCGGGAGCGATCACCAGCCTCACGCCGGCACCACGACGCGGGCGTGACACGTCGTCTCTCCACACGTCAGGCAGCTGCGCTGCTGTTTCTCGGGCGTCAGCATCCGTGTGCGGTTGATGGCGAGGGTCTCGGAGCGGCGTTCTCCGCCCGCGCCGATGGCGTGCCGCACGATTCGGTTGTGTCGAATTCGACCGTCACCTTCCTGCGTCTCCCGCTCGTCGACGGCCTCGACCTCGAAGCGCTCCGTCAGTGGCGCGGAGCCGGTGATCGTCACCAGCAGCGCCTCGTCGCGCACGCTCACGCCGAGCCGCACCAGCCGATCGATCGGCGCGAATCGCAGATCGACGTACGGCCACAGCACCGTCGCGTCGATGCCCCAGGGAATACCTGGCGGCGGCTCCACCGCCTGCATCGAGTGACCGTGGCGCTCGATGATGCGCTGACCAGTGAAGACCGCGGCCTGGAACAACGCGCGCGCGAGCAGACAGAGCCCACCGCCGATCGCCGGCACGATGCAGCCGCCCGCGAGCTCCATGCCGTGACGAAACCCACGCGCCTCGGTCACCCGGCCCAGCGTGCGCCAGAACGAGAACGGCCGCCCCGGCTCGATCAGCAGCCCATCGAAGCTCGGCGCCGCGAGGGCGAGGTTGTGCTTCTTGCCGGCCTCGAACACCGGGTGCGCGTCGGCCCGATGGAGGGGGATGCGGGTCGAGAACAAAACGTGCGCCAGCGGCCGCGACGCGACGATCGGAGCAGGGAAGTGCTCGGTGCGTGTCTGCCAGGCCACGAGGCGCCTGGCTGAAAGGACAGCCATCTTCGTCCGCCGCGTCCACAGGGCCACGGGTGAGGCGTCTTTGAGACTCGGTTCGCGGTGCATGAGGTGTGGAAAAGCAAGCCGCACACCAGCCTCTTCGGCGCTTTTTCGAACGATTGACGCGAGACCCGGACCAGTAGTCTACGGACCCTTCAGCCGGGAGGGCCGACCGCATGTCCTTCACTCATCTTCACCTTCACACCCTGTACTCGCTCCTCGACGGGGCGATTCGCATGAAGGACCTCATCAAGACGGTGAAGGCCAAGGGCATGTCGTCGGTCGCCGTCACCGATCACGGCAACATGTTCGGCGCGATCGACTTCTACAAGAAGGCGAAGGACGCGGGCGTCAAGCCCATCGTCGGCATCGAGGCGTACGTCGCAGGGCCGAAGGGCCGTGAAGATCGCTCCGAGAAGATCGCGAACCACCTCATCCTGTTGGCCAAGGACAAGGAGGGGTACCAGAACCTGCGCTACCTCGCGTCGACCGGCTACATGCACGGGTTTTATTACCACCCGCGCATCGACAAGAAGGTGCTCAAGGAACACTCGAAGGGCGTCATCGCGCTCACCGCGTGTCTCGGCGGTGAAGTCACCAGCGCGTGCTTCCGCGGCGACATGGATCACGCCCGGCGCGCGGCGCAGGAATACAAAGACATCTTCGACCCCGGCCACTTCTTCCTCGAGGTGCAGTGGAACGGCATGGAGGAGCAGGACAAGGCCAACACCAACCTCAAGCAGCTCTCGAAGGATCTCGACATCCCCCTCGTCGCGACCGCCGACGCGCACTACATCAAGCAGGAAGACGCGCGCGCCCACGAGCTGTTGATGTGCATCGCGTCGGGCAAGACGCTCGCCGACAACAAGCGCCTCAAACACTCGACCGACAAGCTCTACGTCTCGAGCCCCGAAGAGATGCGCGCGTACTTCAGCGACGTGCCCGAGGCCGTCGACAACACGATGCGCATCTCGGACATGTGCTCCGATCTCGATCTCATCAAGAAGCCGATGCTGCCGAGCTTCAAGGTGCCCGAGAGCCACACCGCCGACTCGTTCCTCGGCGAGCTGTCGCTGCAGGGCCTCGAGCGGCGCTTCAAGGAGATGACGGCGCAGAACGTCTCGTACAAGTGGGATCCCGATGCCTATCGAGCGCGCCTCGCCCTCGAGGTCGGCGTCATTCAGAAGATGGGCTTCGCGGGCTACTTCCTCATCGTCCAGGACTTCATCAACTGGGCGAAGGAGCACGGCATCCCCGTCGGTCCGGGCCGTGGCTCTGGCGCCGGCTCGATCGTCGCGTGGTCGCTGCGCATCACCGACCTCGACCCGATTCCGTACAACCTGCTGTTCGAGCGCTTCTTGAACCCCGAGCGCGTGTCGATGCCCGACTTCGACATCGACTTCTGCCAGGACCGCCGCGACGAGGTGATTCGCTACGTCGAGCGGAAGTACGGCGAGTCGAACGTCGGGCAGATCATCACCTTCGGTGCGCTGAAGGCGAAGAGCGTCTTACGTGACGTCTGCCGCGTGTACGGCCTGCCCTTCTCCGAAGGTGATCGTCTCGCGAAGCTGGTGCCCGAGATCCTCGGCATCACGCTGAAGCAGGCGATCTTCGGCGACCCCGAAAAAGAGATCGGTGGCGAGCCGCGCCTGAAGGAGATGTACGAGACGCCCCAGCCCATGGCCGAGGTCGAGGGCCGGCAGATCACCAGCAAGGACGTGCTCGACGTCGCGATGGCGCTCGAAGGGCTCAACCGGCAGGCCGGCATGCACGCGGCCGGCGTGGTGATCGCCGACAGGCCGCTGTGGGAGTTCGTGCCCGTCTACCAGCCGCCCGGCGAGAAGTTCCTCGTCACGCAGTTCGCGAAGGACGAGGTCGAAGCCGCGGGCCTGGTGAAGTTCGACTTCCTCGGCCTCAAGACGCTCACGGTGATCGAGAACGCCGTGAAGCTGATCAACAAGAAGCTCGGGCCCGAGCAGGTCATCTCGCGCGACGGCATTCCCATCAACGATCCCGAGACGTACCAGCTCATCAGCGCAGGCGACACGGCCGGCGTGTTCCAGATGGAGTCGAGCGGCTTCACCGAGATGGTGATGAAGATGAAGCCGTCGTGCTTCGAAGACGTGATCGCCGCCGGTGCGCTCTATCGGCCCGGCCCGCTCGATCAGAAGCTCGAAGACGGCCGCACGATGGTCGACGTGTACATCGACCGAAAACACGGCCGCGACACGATCACCTTCCCGCACCCCACGCTCGAGCCGGTGCTGAAGGACACCTACGGCGTCATCGTCTACCAGGAGCAGGTGATGCAGATCGCCCAGGTCCTGGGCGGCTACACGCTCGGTGGCGCAGACCTGCTCCGCCGCGCGATGGGGAAGAAGAAGGCCGAAGAGATGGCCAAGCAGCGCGCGTTGTTCCTCGACGGCGCGAAGCTGAAGACCGTCGACGACAAGATCGCCAGCGGCGTCTTCGACCTGATGGAGAAGTTCGCCCAGTACGGCTTCAACAAGTCGCACTCGGCCGCGTACGGCCTCATCACGGTGCACACCGCGTGGCTCAAGGCCCACCACCGCGTCGAGTTCATGGCGGCGCTGCTGACGTCGGACAAGGACAACACCGACAAGGTGGTGGCGTACATCGCCGAGGCGCGTGAGTCGGGCATCGAAGTGCTCCCGCCAGACGTGAACGTGTCGGAGATGGCGTTCGGCGCGACCGACGGGAAGATCCGCTTCGGGCTCGGCGCGATCAAAGGCGTCGGTGAAGGCGCCGTCGAGGCGATCATCGAGGCTCGCAACGCAGGCCCGTTCAAGTCGCTGTTCGACTTCTGCGAGCGCGTCGACTCGCGGCGCGTGAACAAGAAGACGCTCGAGGCGCTGGTGAAGGCCGGCGCGTTCGACTTCGAGAAGCGGCCGCGCAGGCAGTTGTTCGAGACGCTCGATCGCGCCGTCGATGGTGGCGCCGCGACCCAGCGCGACAAGGCGTCGGGGCAGGAGTCGCTGTTCGGGCTGCTCGGTGGCTCGGCCTCGAGCCCCACGCCCATCGCCAGCGACTACGTGAAGGCCGAAGAGTGGAGCGAGAAGGAGCGCCTCTCGTACGAGAAGGAGTCGATCGGGTTCTACGTCTCAGGGCACCCGCTCGATCAGTACCAGAAGGAGCTGCGTCGCTACGCCAGGCCCGTCACCTCGATTCAGCGCGCGCGCAAGGACGAGAAGATCGCCGTCGCGGGTGTGGTGGCGGCGCTTCGCGAGCGCCCGACGAAGACGGGCAAACGTATGGCCTGGGTCACGCTGGAGGACTTGAGCGGCTCGGTCGAGCTGGTGTGTTTCCCGGGGAAAGACGGCAATCGCTCCGTCATGGGGCGGGACGGCAAATGGACGAAGGGCGGACCGAAGCCCGGGTTCGAGCAGTGGGAGCCGCTGCTCAAGAGCGACGACCCGATCCTCGTGACGGGCACCGTGCAGATCAACAACCGCGACGAAGAGAACCCGGTCGCGGAGTTGATCGTCGACGACGTTCAGTCGCTCAAGGAGGTGCGCGAGAAGCGGGTGAAGCGGCTCGAGCTCCGCCTGCACGTCGACATGGCCACCGATGAGCGGTTGCTGAAGCTCGCGGAGATCGCGAAGAAGTATGCGGGTGCGACCCCGATCGCGGTGTCAGTCTTGATGCCGGGAGAAGCCGAGGCGCTCATCGGGAACACGGCGCTCAAGGTGCAGGTGTCGGACGAGCTCCTCGAGGCGGTGAATCGGCTCTTCGGGGCCCGGGTGGCCGAGTTCGGCTGACCTGAAACCGCGGCTGATGTCGGGAAGACGAACGAATTCCCCTTCACCGGGTACACTGCATCAGACGGTACCGACGGGGGAGCCCCATGGTCTTGCGGGATGCGATGGTTCTGGTGGTGCTGGCGGTGTCCTCGGCGGCCTTCGCTGAAGACGATGCCCAACGCCGCGCGCGAGAGGAGCTCGAGAAGCAGCTCACCCAGATGGTGGGCACCGCGCCCTCTCGCGTTCGTATCGAGTTCGAGCCCATCGACGACCCCAACTTCCGCGTCGAGGAGTTCGAGCTGTCGGTCGATGGCAAGGTCATCAAGTCACCGACGCCAGCGGCCATCTCGACCTGGATTCAGGAAGGCCCGATGGCGATGGGCGTCGTCGATGTGACGCCGGGCCGACACAAGGTCAACGCGCGCGTCACGTACCACAACACTGCAAGCGCGATGGTGAGCGAGGAAGGCGATCACCGGTGGAAGGTCGCGGGCGACGTCGGCTTCGACGTGAACGCCGGCATCGAGGTGAAGGTGATCATCACCGCCGTGCGCGACCCCAAGCAGGCCGACATGAGCAAGCGCATCAAGCTCACGTTCCCGAGCAAGCCGTCGATGATCTCCAAGCTCGACGACGGCACGATGCCGGAGCCCTCGAAGCTGAAGCCGACTCCGATCGACGCCGGGCCGACGAAGGAACAGCTCGCAGCGGCGACGAAGGCTGCCGAGGCCGATGCCGCTGCGGAGGCGAAGCGTCTGGCGGCTGAAGAGAAGAAGCGGAAGGCAGAGGAGGCGGCCGCGGAGAAGCAGCGCAAGGCCGACGAGGCAAAGCTCGCGAAGGCGGCCGCCGCGGAAGAAAGGCAGCGCAAAGTCGAGGAAGCAAAGCTCGCGAAGGTGCAAGCCGCCGAGGAGAAGAAGCGAAAGGCTGAAGAGGCGAAGCTCGCGATCGTGCAGGCGGCGGAAGAGAAGAAGCGCCTGGCGGAAGAAGCGCGACTCGCGGCGCTGAAGCCGGCGGTTCCGGTCGAGCCCGCGGTCGTGGATGCTGGCGCGGCCGTCGCCGAGGTCCCCGTCGAGGTCGATGCCGGCGCCGTCGCGGTTGCCGAGGTGAAGCCCGCCGAGCCCATCGACGCTGGAGTGGCGGTCGTCGCGAAGCCGCCTCCGACGCCCGAAGAGGATGAGACGCCGTGGCTGCTGATCGGCGGAGGACTGCTGGTCGCGCTGGTCGCCGTGGTCCTGGTTCTGAAGCGTTCAGGTCGGGTGCCTGAGATCAAAGACTGAGTGACTCGCGAGGCGCTGCCTCACTTCAGGCCAGGGGCCGCGCGAGCAGGCTGCGTGCCGTCCGGTGCCCGCGCTTCGCCGCGAACTCGAGGTGCGCGCGAGCCGAAGGCCCTGCCAACAACTGACCGAGTGAAAAGTGGGCGCGCACGTCTCCGCTCTTCGCCGCTCGTTGGTGCCACTGGATCGCTGCGCGCCGATTGGGCCGAGCGCCGATGCCGTTGAGCAGGTGAAGGCCAACGCAACCTGCCAGCTCCTCGAGGGCCTCGCCGATAAGCGCTCGAAAGGTGTGGCGGCCGGTCGCGGCGCAAACTCCTGGGCGCTCGAAGCGTCTCTCTGGTGCATCGATCACGCTTCACACCGTCACGCCCGTGTTCTCTCATCGGCCCTCCATGACCTCTCAGGCTCGCGTCCTCGTCTGTGTGTCACTCGTTTTCGCGGGCGGGCTGTCGTGCTCGCCGCCAGTCTCCGCGCCCATCTGCAGCAGCGCGAACTGCCTGGGCTGCTGTGACGCCCAGGGCGTCTGCCAGAGCGGCCTCGAGGGCTCTGCGTGCGGTGTCAGCGGTTCCCGGTGCCTCGTGTGTTCGCGGTGCTTGAGCGGAGTCTGCGGCATCGACAACTTCGGTGGCGGCGTCACCGGCCCGGGAGGCGGACAGTCGGGTGGAGGAGACGCAGGAGGCACTGCAGCAGGCGGAGGCGCTGCGGGCGGGCTGTCCTCGGGTGGCGGCGTCGCGGGAGGCGCGGCTGGCGGAACGAACACGGCCGGCGGGAGCAGCTCGGCGGGTGGCAGTGCCGGAGGGAACACGGCAGGAGGAAGCACTCCAGGTGGAGGGACCGCCGGCGGCATGGGCGGCGGCGCGACCGCTGGCGGAAGCGCCACCTGCGGACTTGGCCTCACCTCCTGCACCAGCGGCTGCGCCGACCTCACCACTGACGAGCGCAACTGCGGCCAGTGCGCGCGGCAGTGCGGCTCGGGCCTCGTCTGCTCCGCCAGCCAGTGCGTCTCGCTCCCGTCCGATTGTCGCCAGGGCGCGCCGTGTCCCTCGGGCTTCTTCTGCGACACGGCGAACGGGCGTTGTGAAGAGGGCTGCAACGCCAACACCCAGTGCCCGTCGATGGACTGCGATCTGTCGACGCACCTCTGTCGCTGTGGCGCAGGGCAACACCGCTGCGCGAGCCAGTGCGCCGTCGATCTCGACGTCGCGAGCTGCGGCACGCGCTGCCTGGCGTGCCCGGGCGCCGCCAATGGGACCGCCACCTGCGACGGCACCAGCTGCGGCGTGCGATGCAACGCGGGCTTCGAGAGCTGCGGCGGCCAATGCGCCGCGTGCCCGACGATGGGCGTCACGCAGACCGGCTGTGCTGGTGGCTCCTGCGTGGCCGTCGCGTGCGCCAGCGGCTTCCACCTCTGCAGCGGGCAGTGCGTTTCGAACACCTCGGTGTCATCGTGTGGAGCGAGCTGCACTCCATGCGCGACCGACCCGAGCGGAATCGCCGTCTGCAATGGCTCGACGTGCGGGGTCCAGTGCAACTCCGGGTTCCGTGACTGTCAGGGCGCCTGTCGTCAATGCCCGACCGATCCCAACGGAACGGCGACGGCCTGCTCGGGCACGGCGTGCGTGCTCGCGGCGTGCGCGGCCGGCTTCCATCTCTGCAACGGAGCGTGCGTTCCCAACAACCTGACGGCGACGTGTGGGAGCGCGTGCGCCCCATGCCCCACCGACCCGAATGGAACGCCGACCTGTGACGGCTTCTCGTGCGGCCTGTCGTGCAACGCGAACTTCCGCCCGTGTCAGGGGGCCTGCGCCTCATGTCCCTCGGACCCGAACGCGACCGGCACCACGTGCTCCGGCGCTCAGTGCCTTCAGGTCTGCAACGCGGGCTTCCATCGCTGCAACGGCGTCTGCGTCTCGAACAGCGCGACGGCGACCTGCGGGAGTGCGTGCTCGCCATGTCCCACTGATCCGAACGGCGTCGCCGGCTGCAACGGCTCGTCGTGCACGATGAGCTGCGGAGCCGGGTACCACGCGTGCGGCTCGACCTGCGCGCTCAACGCCTCGGTCTCGACCTGCGGCAGCCGCTGCTCTCCGTGCGCGACTGATCCGAACGGCGTCACGGCCTGTGACGGCACCAACTGCTCGCTGACCTGCAGCTCGGGCTTCACGAGCTGCAGCGGTTCGTGTGCCGCCTGCCCGACGGGGCCCGGGGTTGCCGGAACGACGTGTCAGGGCTTCCAGTGTGTCGCCACGGCCTGCAACACGGGCTACCGGCGGTGCGCCGCGGGGTGTTGCCCCTGGCAGATCGAGGTGATCGAGCAGGTCGGCCGCGCGTTCTACGCGAACGCGACCTCGTACTTCCTCCTCCCGGCGCCCAGCCTCGCGCTGGTGAACGGCAACCCTGTCGTCGCGTACGGCAGTGTCTCGAGCGGGCAGGCCAACTCGATCGGGTCGGGCTCGAAGATCCGCTATGGCGTGCGCTCCACGAGCGGCACGTGGACCCTCTCGGACGTCTACGGCACCACCAGCACCTGCGTCGCCGGCACCGAACACCTCGGAGACACCAACGATCGCCCGTGGCTCGTCACCACCTCGACCGAGGCGTTCATCGCCTTCGACAAGCGCGACAACGAGACGACCGGCGCCTCGCAGCTCTACCTCGCGCGTGGGCCCATCGCTGGCGGCGCCTTCACGGTCGAGCAGGCGTACGCCGCGAACTGGATCACCCAGGCCTCGCTCTTTCTCAACGGCACGACGCCCGAGATCGCGTTCTCGTATCGAATCGGCACGACCGACAACCGCCTCGCCTGGGTCGCGAAGAGTTTCGGCTCGTGGGCGACGCCCGAGAACGTCTTCACCTACGGCCTCAACGGCGGGCTTCCGTACTGGCGGCCCATCGCCGGCCGGAGCGGCTCGAGCCCCGAGATCATGTACACGCACTACGGCGAGCTGCTGCGCGCCAGCAAGAGCGGGTCGACGTGGTCGTCCACGGTGATCCAGGGCTCGCCGTGCACCTCGTCGACCGGCTGCGGCGGCGCTAACGTCTCGACGACCTCGAACGGCTTGTGGATGTCGACGGCGCGCTTCACGAACATCAACGGCACCGAAGTGCTCGTGAAGCGGGTCGACAACGGAGCGTCGTTCCCCACCGTGTGGCGTACGAGTTCGAACGGGCCCATCGTGTCGGCAGCTGACCCCACGAACTTCAGCAACCCGCTTCAGGCCGCGTATATCGAAGCCGGCGCGCTCAAGGTCGTGAAGGCCAACGGCGCGGGAGTGTGGGAGGCGAGCACGATCGCCACTGGCCTCGACCCACGCGGTGGGCTCGACATCGCGGTCGACTCGAGCGGCAACCCGCACGTCGTGTACTACTCGTCGGGCGACTACCGGTTGCGCTACGCCCACTGACGTTCACCACAGCGAACGAGGTCGCCGCCTGCACGGTGGGTCGCGGCCCGAACGTCTCGACCGTCACGTCACGCCCGTCGCTGCGGAATGTCACCGCGCCGTCTCGATCGGTCCGGTAGCAGCGCGCGCCGGCCTGCTGCCATCGCGCCACCACGTCTTCGCGTGGGAAGCTGAAGCGGTTGTTCCGACCCACGCAGAACACCACGTACTTCGCCCGCGTGCCCTGCACGAAGCCCGGCGTCGATGAGGTGTCGGAGCCGTGATGCGGCGCCTTCACCACCGTCACCTCGCCGGTCGGGCCCAACAGATCCTCACCGACCTCTTCGATGTCGCCGGTGAGCAGGAACGACACCTTGCCGTGCGTGAGCTTCAACACAATCGACCGATCGTTCTCGTCGTCGATCGGCGCCCGGTCCACCGGCGGCCCGAGCACGTCCACCTGCACCTCTCCGAAGGAGATCCCCTCGTGGCTCCGATCGACGATCTCGATCTCCGCGCCATCCACTGCGGCCATCAGATCGGTCGTCAGCGGGCCAGCTGGAGACGGCGACAACCACAATCGCCGGGCCGGCACCTGTTCCAGTGTCGAAATCAACCCGAGCGCGTGATCGGGGTGCGCGTGACTCAACACCGCAAGGTCGAGCGACCGAATGCGCTTCTCACGCAGGAACGGGATCACGAACCGGGCGCCCGTGTCAGCGCCGCCCGGCACGCCGCCGCCGTCGATCAACAGGTGATGCCCGCGATGACTCACCACCGTCGCGTCGCCGTGGCCCACGGCCAGGAACGTCACCTCGAGCCCCTCTGCCTTCTGCGGAGGCACCGTGAGATGAACGAGCGCGGCGATCGGCGTCGCGAGCGCAAGCCACCGCCAGCGGCTCTTCAGCAACACGAAGCACGCGAGCCCCGCCCACCACACCAGCGCGAGCACGATCGGTGGCGAGGGGATCTCCCAGGTCGCGAAGGGCAGGGCGGCGAACTTCTCCGCGATCAGCAGCAGCACCGAAGCGAGCCGGGTCCCGATCCACAGCACTGGCGTGGCCAGCCCGGGCGCGATGACGAAGAGCGCAGCTGACGAGGCAGCGAGCAGGGTCAGCGCTCCTGAGATCGGCATCGCCACCACGTTCGACACCAGGCCCGCGACGCCGAGCCGCTGAAACGTCATCGCCACGATCGGCGCCGAGACCACCGTCACCGCGAGGCTGGCGAGCCCCGTCGTCAGCGCCGCTTCGTTCCACTTCCACAGGCGCAGCCGCCAGCCCTGCGCGACCGCGGGCGAAGGAACCGGGACCGGCACCAGGCTCCGCAGCGTTGGCGTGAGCAGCACCAGCGCGAGCACGGCCGAGAACGACAGCTGCAACGAGAGATCGAACACCGACGCCGGCTCGAGCACGAGCATCGCTGCTGCCGCGAGGGCCAGCGCGTTGAGCCCGTCCGATCGACGCCGCAGTGTGTGAGACAGCAGGAGCACCGAGCACATCACCGCCGAACGAACTGCGGGCGCCTGCAGGCCCGTGAAGACGACGTAGCCCCACGTCAACGGCAGCGAGAGCGGCGCGGCCACTCGACGAGGCTCCACGCGGCGAAAGAACCGGCCCGGCGCGCGAATCGCGAGCCATCGAATGAGGCCGAACAGCGCGAAGGCCAACACCGCGACGTGCAGGCCGCTGACCGACAACACGTGCGCGAGTCCGCTCCGGGCGAAGTCGTCTTCCACCTGCTCGTTGAGCGTCGCGCGGAGCCCGGCCGACAGCGTGAGGAACAGCGACGCCGACGCCGCGTCAGGAGCCGCTGCCCGGGTCGCGGTCTCGAGCTCCGCGTGCGTGCGCCTCAGCCATCGTCGCCACGCCGGCGCGGCGTCCACCGTCACCAGGCGAACTCCTTCGAAGCTCCCGGTGTACGGCTGGCCACGGCCGAGCGCGCGCCGCCACCCGTTCCATTCGCCTGGATTCGAGGTGGGGACGATCGGCTTGAGCTTCGCCTCGACCGCGATTCGAGCTCCCACCTCGGTCGGCGGAGCCGCTGCGCCAAACAGCTGCGCCCGAAACCTCGCTGTCGAGCCCGAGACGCGCGCCACCTGGAGTCCCAATTGCACGCCGCCTTCGACGACCTTGACGGACTCGACCTCGCCTTCGAGCACGAGCCGGCTGCCAGGCACGACGTCGGGGCCCTCAATCGCCGCGTGGAGCGACGCGAGACCGCCGCCAAGCCCCAGACTGGCCAGGAGCATCAGCACACGCCCCAGGGGCTTTCCCTGCCGCCAGAACGCGAGCCCAGCGCCGATGACGAACGCGCTCAGGAACCACCATGGCGGCGGGTGGGTTTGTGCTGCGAGTGCAGCTCCTAACACCAACGCCGTCACAGGAAACACCGCCGGGCGATTGCCCAGCGCCCACCACGTCCACCCGCCCATGTGCCACCCCCGCCCAACCCCAGACGCCGTCGTTACGGTAGGGGATGTGTGGGTTTGTAGTCAACGCGGTTTCATGGTAAGAATGCTTCATTCCGACCGGAATCGGCGGAAATAAAGCAGCAAAACCAAGGAGTTGCGAGTGTTCAAGCCAGGTGACAAGGCGGTCTACCCCGGGCACGGCGTCGGGGAAGTGGTGGGAATCGAGCACACGGAGGTCGCCGGTCAACGGCAGAGCTTCTACGTGCTCAAGATGCTCGAGAAGAACGGCGGGCGGTTTCTCATTCCCATCAACAAGATCGGCCAGGTCGGCCTCCGCGAGATCATCAGCGAAGACGACGTGAAGCAGGTCTACGCAATCCTCAAAGAGAAGGACATCTCGGTCGACTCCACGACCTGGAACCGGCGCTACCGGGAGTACATGGAGAAGATCAAGACGGGCTCGGTCTTCGAGATCGCCGAAGTGCTCCGCGACCTGTACCTGCTCAAGGGCGACAAGGATCTCTCGTTCGGTGAGCGCAAGATGCTCGACACCGCGCGCTCGCTGCTCATCAAGGAGCTCGCGTTCGCCAAGGGCGTCACCGAGCAGGACATCGAGAACGATCTGAAGAAGATCTTCAACATGGCCTGAGTCGGTTTTCCGACTCGAAACCCCGGACTGCCACGTGCACTCCGGGGTTTTTTCATGTTCAGAGGAGCCCGTGAGCGAGAACGACGACTCCGAGATCCAACCTGGCCCGCCGCCGCCTGAGCCCTCTGCCATCGAGGAGCGCCGCGAGGACCAGGGGAAGCGCATCGCCGAGCTCGAGGCGAAGCTGGCGCGGCCCAGCAACGTCGGCGTCACGCCGCTGGTGGCTGCGGTGGCGCTGGTGTTCATCGGCTATCTTCTCTGGGGGCAGCGCGCCGATCTCGAGTACCAGTTCACCGCTCCGAAAGAGGCGATCGATCTCGGCACCGAAGGCGCGTATCGCTTCGATCTCGCGCAGTCGAACCGGTACGTGCAGATCCACGGCTCGCCGTCGCCGCGAGGCTGGTACTGGGTCGAGCGCAACACGACGGTGGTGGCCGTTGGCATCCTCGAGACGCCGATCATCCTGCGCCGCCCTACGCTGCCCAACGAAGCGTGGAACCCGGGCGAGCCGCCGCCACGACCCGATGCGCGACCGTTCACGGTAAAGGGCCGCCTGCTGTCGCGAGCCGAGGCACCTGCGAAGTACGCCGACGCCTTCACGGGCTACGAGAGCTGGTCCGGCGCTCCCGCGAAGTGGATCCTGCTGCAGGAAGACAAGCCCGGCGGCGATGTCGGAGGCCAGGCGTGGGTCGTGCTGCTCGCGGCGTTCTGGATGTTCAACCTGTGGTTGCTGGTTCGCGGGACACTTCGCCTCGTTCGCCGCTGAGGAGCCTCAGAAACGACGAAGGGACGACCCGGTGTTGGCGTCGTCCCCGTTCGCTGCGGCACTTCGTTCGGCCGCTTAGTCGCCGAACGCGTCGTCGATGCTCGTCTTGCTCGGAGCCTTCTTCGGCGCCGGCTTCGGCGTGGCGGCCGGAGCCTCTTCATCGCCGGCGCTCTCGCCCTTGAGGCTCGCGAGCGCTGCCTTGGCCCGCTGGTTCGCCGGATCGTTCTTCACCGACGCGCCGTACGCCGCCTTCGCCTTCTCGTCGTCACCGTTCGACTCGTACTGCTTGCCGACGAGGAAGTAGAGGTTGCCGAGGTGCTTGCGAATCTCGCTGCCGTACTTGCCCCAGCCGCTCGAGAGCTGCTCGTCGAGGGCGAGCGCCTTGGTGAACTCCTTGATCGCCACGGTGCCATTGTTCGAGATGAGCGCTTCCTGGCCCGCGTCGTACGCCGAGATGAACTTCAGCAGCTTGTCCGAGAGCTCTTTGTCTCCCGCCGACTTGGCGAGCTCGAGGGAGCCTTCCGCGTTGCCTCGCTCGTAGGGGGCGAGCACCTGGGAGCGCTTGCCGCCAGCCTTCGGGTCGCTGTCTTCGTCGTCGGTCGACGCAGCGGCGGCGCCCTTGGCAGCGCGCCTGGCGGCGAGCGCGACCCGGTTGACTGCAGGTGCGGCGCGCGCCGGAGCGACGGACGGGGCGGCACCTGGCACCGACTTCACCGTCGTCGGCCCATCGTCGATCGAAGGCTCTTCAGCGACAGGCGCTTCCTCGACGACTTCGCGCTTCGCCGGAGCGACGACGATCTTTCCAACCGCCTGCTTGCGCTTGAGCGCCTCGGAGATGGCGTCGGTGGGGGCCTCGGCCGACGCGACGATGGCCTTCGTGTTCTTCTCAGGAGCCGCAGCGGTGGACGTCCCCGTCGCCATGCGGATGAGCGCGAAGGCGAGCACCGCCGCGAGACCAAAGCCAACGGCGCCAGCAAACACCGCGATCTTCACCATGCGGTTGGAGCTGACGGGGCGAACCTGGCTGCTGGTGCTGCTGTGCGCGGCCGGGCGCGCGACCACGGCGGTCGGCACGCGGGCCTTGCCAGTCGACGACGCAGCAGGCTTCTCGCCCTTCTGCATGGGGCCGCGCAGGCGGAGGAGCGCGTTGCCGAGGGCGAGCGTGTCGCCGATCTTCACCTCGACCTCGCTCGCGATGCGGGTCTTGTTCACGAACGACCCATTCTGCGAGCCGAGATCTTTCACGAAGAACTGGTCGCCGATGCGGCGAATCTGCGCGTGCCGGCGGGAGATCGACGGGTGCTGGAGCCTCAGGTCAGAGACCGAGGCGCGACCGACGACGACCGTGCCCTGCTTGCACTCGAGCAGCTGGCCTGCGCCCGGGCCGCGCTCCACGTAGAGGAAGGCCGGCTTGTATTGCTGTTCGCCCATGCCGTAGTGCGCCTGCATTTCCTGGTCTGACTTCTCGGTATCGTAGATGGCCGTTGGAATCGCTTCTTCTGCCTTCTTCAAGGGCCGCCTCGCTCCGGTGGTGCTGCTGGGGTACTGGGGAACCCGCTGCGGGCGGGGATCGTCGGCTCGAAGAATGTTCTCCTCGGAGATCGGAAAGTCGTCTCCGTCAGAACGTTTGGGGTGCGGCGGCATGTGAACTCCAGAAGACAGTGTTCAGGCTGACGAGGTATCGCACATCTGACACCATGAGTTTCCTCCAGGTAAAGTCCCCACCCCATGGCGCCTCCAGACATCCGCATTTTCAACACGATGCAGCAGACGAAGGTTCCGCTGGCCCCGCTCAACCCCGGGAAAATCGGCATCTACGTCTGCGGCCCGACCGTCTACTCCTTCGTTCACATCGGCAACGCCCGCACCTTCACCTCCTTCGACACCATCGTGCGGTACCTGCGCTTTCGCGGCTTCGAGGTCCGCTATGTGCGCAACTACACGGACGTCGACGACAAGATCATCAAGGCGGCGCACGAGTCGGGTGAAGACCCGATCGCGCTGGCGGCGCGCTTCATTCGCGAGTTCGAGATCGACGCGAAGGCGTTGCACCTGCTCCAGCCCGACGTGTCGCCGAAGGTGTCCGAGACGATTCCCGAGATCGTCACGATCATCGAGAAGCTGATCGCGCGCGGCGCCGCCTACGCCGCCGGTGGAGACGTCTACTTCGAGGTGCGCAAGTACCCCGGCTACCTGAAGCTCTCGAAGAAGAACCTCGACGATCTCGTGTCAGGCGCCGGCGAGCGCGAGCTGGTGCTCGACTCGAAGAAGGACCCGATGGACTTCGCGCTGTGGAAGGCCGCGAAGCCTGGAGAGCCGTCGTGGGACTCTCCGTGGGGCAAGGGCCGGCCGGGCTGGCACATCGAGTGCTCGGCGATGAGCGAGAAGTACCTCGGAGAGACCTTCGATCTGCACGGCGGCGGGCTCGATCTGATCTTCCCGCACCACGAGAACGAGATCGCCCAGTCGGAAGCGGCGAGCGGCAAGACGCTCTGCAATTGCTGGATGCACGGCGGCTTCCTCGATCTCGAGGGCGCGAAGATGTCGAAGTCGCTCGGCAACGTGGTGCGGCTGCGTGACGCGCTCCAGCAGGTCGACCCCGAGGCGTTGCGGTTCTTCTTCCTCACCACGCACTACCGGCAGGCGCTCTCGTTCTCGGACAAGCAGCTCGCCGACGCCGAGACGCGCATGGAGTACTTCTACGAGACGCTCAAGAAGGTCGACGAACGCGTCGACGGGAAGGACTTCGGCCAGGGCGCGCTCCACGGAGAGCCCGACCGCTTCCTGCGCGAGCTCGACGAGGCGATGGCCGACGACTTCAACTTCCCCGGCGCCATCGGCGCGCTGTCGGGCCTCTTCAACGAGCTCAACCAGCTCACCGACAAGCCGCCCGTGAAGGACAAGGCGATGGTGGGGCGCACGCTGCTCGCGCTTCGTGAGGTGGCGAAGAAGGCCTCGCTCGCGCTGGGGCTCTTCGAAGACACGCCGTCAGAGTGGCTGCTCCGCCGCCGCGATCGGCAGGTCGTTCGGTTTGGCATCGACGTCGCGAAGATCGACGCGGCGATCGGCGCGCGTCACGACGCCCGCGCGAAGAAGACGCCTGAGGGCTTCAAGGAAGCCGATCAGATCCGCGCCGACTTGAAGGCGATGCGCGTCGAGATCATGGACACGCCGGCAGGCACCAGCTGGAAGGTGCTCAACCTCGGCGCCGACTGAAGCAACGCCGGCTCAGCGAACCGAGCGGCGTCGCAGGCTCAACAGCCCGAGGAGCGAGATCAGCGAGAGGCCACCGAGGCTGCTGCAGCCGGTCTGCGCGACAGGTCCGGCGATCGACGCCTTCGGGAGCAGGATCTGCGGCTTGGGCGGCTCCTGGCAGAAGCGGAATCCGTTCCACCCGTTGGCGCACGCGTAGTTCGCCGGGCAGTCGCCCATGTTGCGGCAGGTGAGCTGGCAGATCGAGTCGCCTTCGGTCGCGCCGGTGCACACCGTGTCCATGCCGCAGTAGTTCTGGCCGATGCGGCAGAACGCTCCGGCGCCGAGCACCGGCAACTGCTTCTTGATGCAGAAGCCGCCCGTGCACTCGAAGCCCGTCGCGCAGTCGGTGGGCGCCGTGCAGGCCCGCGTGCAGTACGGCTGCAGGTTCTGTGGATCGTTGCGGCACTCGCGGTTGATGCACTGGGTCGCCATGGTGCAGGCCTGGCCCTCGGTGATGCAGTCAGGGTCGGGGTCGCCGCAGGTCGTCGTCGCGCACAGGCCGTTGGGGCCGCAGTCGGGACAGTCGGGGTCGACGCCGCCCTGGAGCATCAGGCACACCGAGCTGCAGATGTTGTCCTTCGCGCAGACGCAGTCGAAGTCGGGCATCGCGCAGTTGGTGGCGCAGCGGCCGTCGCGATCGCACGACGGCGCTTCGTACATCGACAGGTACATCTGCACGAACGAGGTGAACGCGTCGACGCGGGTGTCAGCGCCGTAGGTGCAGGTCTGTGAGGTGGTGAAGCTGTGCACGCCGACCTGCCGCTCGACGCCATCGGGGAACGTGTAGAAGGTCGGGCCGCCGGAGTCGCCCTGGCAGATGCCCTTCGACTGGTTGTCGCCCATGAAGATGAGCTGGGAGGTGAGCTGCGCGACCGTCAGCGCGACCTGCCGCCGGGTGCCGCTGCCGTTCCCCGGAGTCGTATTCCCATAGCCGAGCGCCCGGAGCGGCCTGCCCTGCGTGCCCTGCATGGTCTGGTTGTTCCACGGCTTGGGGTTCACGTTCGTGGGCGCGCGCTCGAGGAGAATGATCGCGATGTCGTTGCGCAAGTCCTGACCGTTGGGGTTCCAGCCCGGGTGCGTGTTCCAGCGCAGCGCGCGGTAGGTGTTCGTGCCGAACTGAATCTGCGAGTCGACCGGGGCGTTGTGGGCCAACACGGAGCGGGCGCTGTCGACGCAGTGGGCCGCCGTGAGGAGCGTGCGCGAGCCGATGAGCGTGGCGCTGCAGATGCCCATCTGGCCGCTCGTCTCGGTCATGATCAGCTGAAAGACGTTGTTGTCCGTCGTGGGCGCGACGGTGCCACCGACGATGGCCCCGCGCTGCGAGTCGACGGGAGCACCTTCTGAGGAGGCCCCGTCTTCGAGCCCGCAACCGAGCAGGGCACCGACGACGAAGAGTGAAACGGAGAGACGAAGGTTCATGGAGAGACCCGGCGACGACGGAACACCGGGACCATCAGCACGAGCGCCGCCAACAGTCCACCGGGTGCTGACGAGCAGCCCTTCGCGACCACGCCGAGACTGGGCTGCACGCCGGTCAGAATCTTCGGCTTGAAGTCGATGTTGAAGGGCCGGCAATACCGCCCGCCCATCGTGCCGCCTTCACACGCGGAGCCGTCGCCGCAGTCGGCCGTCACGCTGCACGGAGTCACACAGCGCGTGATGCCGTTCTGCGGGCCGTTGCAGGTGCTGGTGACGCAGAAGTCGAGCAGGGCGGTGCACGAGTCGAGGAGACGGCGCTCCGGGCGCAGGGGAATGCGGCACGCGCCGTCGTTGCACTCCATCGACGCGGGGCAATCGGTCTTCTGCGCGCACGGGCGGCTGCAGTACGTGTCGGTGTTCTGCGAGTCGTTCACGCACGTGCGGCCCCGGCACTGGGTCGCGGCCGAGCAGAGCCCGCCTTCGTTGACGCAGTCGGGGTCCGGGCGAGGGCACTCGTTGATGGAGCAGATCGCGTTGGTGCCGCAGTCCTTCGGGCAGTCGGTGTCGGTCGAGAGATCGATGCACTCGGCGGTGCACTGGCCATCGGTCGCGCAGGCACAGTCCTGATCGACGACCGCGCAGCCCGGCTTGCACAACCCGTCGAGCTCGCAGGTCGGCTCTTCCCATCGGCCCATCGTCTGGCGAATCCACGGGAGCTGGGTATCGACGCGCATGTCGACGCCGAACTGCTGGCAGCCCTGATCGCCGTAGCTCACGACGCCGATGAGCCGCTCCGAGGTCTCTCCCGGGAACACCATGAAGCCTGGCCCTCCGGAGTCGCCCTGGCACGTCTGCTTGCCCATGCCGCCGGACTCGAAGCTGGTGGACATGATGCGGCGGAGCGGGGTGCTGACCTCTCGTTTGGTGCCGCCGCCGCTCTGGGTCGTGCCGTCCGTCACGCCGAAGCCCGAGTGACGGACCTGAATACCAAGGAGCGAGCTCACCATCGGCGAGTCGTTCAAGCGGAGGACCGGGACCGTGGTGACGGCGCGCTCGAGCTGCAGCAGGCCGAAGTCGTTGCTCTGACCCGAGTACATCGGGTGGCGCGTCTGGCCCACCACCCGGACGACCGAGGTCGGGCTCGCCGCGTAGGTACCGAACGCGACGGAGTAGGGCGCGTTCTGCCCCTGGGCGTAGATGCAGTGGGCCGCCGTCAGCACGGTCTTGGGCCCGATGAGGGAGCCGGTGCAATAGCTCGAGTAGCGGCCGCCGAAGCCGACCACGAGCGCGACGACCGCCGGGTCGCCCGTCGCCACGGTGCCGCCGATGATCTGCTGGGATTGTTGCTCGGCGGCTTCAGCGCCTGAGAGGTCGACCTGGCCGCATGCACTCCCGAAGACGGCGCCGGCCAACACCGTGGAGAGGACTCGAGCCTTCATGTCGACTGCTCCCTTTGCTGCAACTCACTGCGTGTGCGTACTGGTGCGCGCCCTGAGCAAGGTGTGTGCCCGGGTATTTTGTTTCAAAGTCCGGCAGGTTGCGCGGGGTGACTGACGAGGGTTCCGACACCATCGTCCTGATCTGACTGGGATCGCGACAGTCCTTGCTCCAGCCCCCGAGGGCTCAACTGTCAGATGTCCTGACGGTTCTTTTGGCGGGGCCTCGCGCAGTTCTAGCGCTAGCCTCGCGCGCCCTGTGACGACCCTCCTCAAAGGCGCCACGCTGATCGAGATCGAGCCGCCGTCGGTCGAGCGTGCTGACCTTCGCATCGACAAAGGCAAAATCGTCGCGCGCGGCGCATCGCTCGAGCCCCTTCCCTCCGAAGAGGTGACCGAGCTGAACGGTCGCCTGGTGATGCCGGGCCTGGTGAGCGCCCATCACCACCTTCATGCGGGGCTCGCGCGCGGCCTGCCGCGCGGCGTGGGGTTCACCGAGGGCCTGGCGTTGCTCGAGCAGATCGAAGGCGCGCTCAGCCTCGACGACGTGCAGGCGGCGGCCGCGGTTGGCGGGCTCGAAGGCCTGTGCGCGGGAACGACGACCGTGTTCGCGCTGCATGCGTCTCCGAAGGTGGTGCCGGGCTCGATGGGCCGGCTGGCGCACGGACTCAACGACACGGGCATCCGCGGTGTGCTCGCCTATGAGATCTCCGATCGCGCGGGGATCGTGAGCCGGGAAGAAGCGCTCGAAGAAGTCACGGGCTTCATCAGTCGGGCGCGCGGCCGGTTCCGTGGCGCCGTCGGGCTCGCACACCTCGGCCACACCTCCGACGAGGCGCTCGCTGCGGTGAAGGCGGTCGCGACCGGCAGCGGCGCGCTGAGTCTGATCAACGTCGCCGAAGACCCGCGCGAAGAGACCCAGAGCCTCGAGCGCTTCGGTGCTGCTCCGCTCGAGCGGTTGTTCGCCAAGGAGCTCATTGGAGAGAAGACGGTCATCTCGCAGGCGGTGCACTTCTCGTGGCCGCAGCTGTCCGAGCTCCTGACACGAGGCGCGTGGGTGGTGCACGCGGGCCGAAGCAACATGAACGGGCAGACGGGCCTGGCGACGCCGTCGAAGTTCGGAGTCCGGGCGTGCCTCGGCACCGACGTGATGAGCCTCGACACGCTCGCCGAGGCGCAGGTGGCGTCGCTGCGAACCCGCGACGCTGGTCAGCCCATCGACATCCTCCGCTTCATCGCCAACGGCCATCGCCTCGCGTCGGCCGCCTTCGGCCAGACGATCGGTCCGCTGCGGGAAGACGCCGTCGCCGATCTCGTGGTGCTCGACTACCAGCCGCCGACGCCGCTCACCTCGGAGTCGCTGTCGTCGCACCTGCTCCACGGCATGGCCTCGCAGCACGTCGAGTCGGTGATGGTCGACGGCATGTGGCGGTTGTGGAAGCGCAAGCCGCTGTCGGTCGACGTCGCCGAGCTCGCGCGCACCAGCCGCGAAGCCGCCGCTGCGGTCTGGGCTCGCCTGCCTCGCTGACACTGCGAGTGGCGTTGTGTGGCGGCTCCGGTTAGCTCACCACCCATGTTGACCGTCGCGCTCCTCGTGCTCGCTGCGTCGCCCGTCGTCGGAGACGTGGCGCCTGACTTCACCGTCAAGGACGTCAACGGGCGCGAGCTGACGCTCTCGAAGCTGGTGGAGCGCGGCCCCGTGGTGGTGGCCTTCTTCCCCAAAGCGTTCACCCCTGGCTGAACCCGCGAGTTCACCGCGTACCGGGACCGGTATGCCGACATCGAGAAGAACAACGGAACGGTGATCGCGGTGTCAGGCGATGACGGCGCCAACTCGATCAAGTTCAAGGAGAGCCTCAAGGCGCCGTTCCCCTTCGTGAGCGACCCCGACGGAGCGCTCATGAAGGCCTTCGACGTGAAGTACCCGCTCGTCACCATCGCCAAGCGGGTCTCGTTCGTGATCGGTGCGGGCCGGAAAGTGCTGGCGATTCAGGAGGGCAGCGACGCGATCGATCCCTCCGCCGCGGTGACGTCGTGCAGTCTCGAGAAGCCCCGAGGGCTCCAGTTCCTGGTGGGCTCGAAGGACGGCGGCTGAATCGATCGCTGCCGCGGTCCGTCAGTCGCGTCGCTTGACGCGTGCATCAGTGTGGGTTTGGGTGCGCGCGCTTCACGCCCGGGCCGGACCGGTCGTGCTCATCTGGAGTTCCTCATGAACGTGAAGGCGATTTCTCTCGGGGCCTTGATTGGCTTCATCCTGGCGACGGTCCCCTCGTGTGGAACTCCCGCCGGCAACTGCGGCCCGAACAACTGCACGGGCTGCTGCAACGCTGGCACGTGTGTCGCGCCTGACAAGCTGACGGACGCGGCCTGCGGCAGCTCGGGCAACGCGTGTACGAACTGTTCGGCGGCGAGCCAGACCTGCAACATGGGTACGAAGTCGTGCATCGGCTCGGTCGCCACGGGCGGCGGCACGTCGGGCACTGGCGGAGGCACGTCGGGCACGGGCGGTGGCACGTCGAGCACGGGCGGCGGCACGTCGAGCACGGGCGGCGGGACTGCCGGTGGAACGATGGGCACCGGCGGCGGCGGCATGTCGAGCCTGATGCCGTGCGACTACCTCGCGCCCAACTGCCCCGCTGGCACCGAGTGTGTGCTCAACGACATCAACGGCACCGCAGGCAGCTGCGTGCCGGGCGCGTGCAGCCTGATCAACCAGGACTGCATGACCGCCAACACCAAGTGCATCGTCGGGCCGCTCGCCGATGCCGGCATCGCCCGTCAGTGCACGCCGTTCGTGCTCGGCGATGGCGGCACGGTGGAAGGTGGCGCGTGCGTGCAGGCCATTTCAGACCCGTGCCAGAAGGGTTCGCAGTGCGTCGGCGTGAACGGTGGCGCGGCGACGTGCCGCCGATTCTGCAACCTGGTCTCGGGCTGCGGCCCCGGCTCCGAGTGCAACCTCGGCATTTCGTTCTCGGTCGTTCAGGGTGGCCAGTCTGAACTGCACCCGGTGTGCTCGGCCATCACGGCCTGCGACCCGTACACGCAGATGCCGTGCGCAGCGATGGAGGCCTGCCAGCTCTACCGTTCGGGCGCTCCGGCTGGCTGTCTGCCCTCGGGCACCGTCATGGGCGGCGGCCAGTGCAGTGCGATGAGCCTCTGCGCGCGTGGCTTCCAGTGCGTCGTCAGTGGCGCCGGCGGGGCGATGGGCAACTGCCGCGCCTTCTGCAACCTCGACGGTGGCGCTCCGGCCTGCACGGCGGGCATGTGCCAGAACCTGATGAACTCGGGGACCGGCGCCTGCTCGATGTGATCGCAGTGCCTGCCTGAAGTCGATCGCGCCCGCTCCGGGAAACTGGAGCGGGCGTTTTCTTTGGCGCGGGACCGCTCGCTGTCGAGAGCGTCGAGCCCGCGTGACGCGCTCTCGAGCGATGAGGTCCTTCCGATCGCGGTGGTCGCGGAAGCGGCGAAGAGCCCGATCTCGAGCAGCGAACGACATCCAATGTGCTTCTTTTCGGACTCGACGCGCCGGTGCGGTCGAAGCACAGCGAACTCCGCCGCGGCCAGCAGCGCGAGTCGGCGCCCACGGCCTCAGGCGAACCCGGTCATCGGGCCTTGTCGACCGGGCGTGTGAAAGCCCCTCGCGCTGCCACGGCAGTTGCGGCTCAGCGTTTGATCATCACCTGCGCCATGCCCATGCCCAACGCGGGGAGTTCATCGGGCGTGACGCTCGGCTTGCGCTGCGGGGGCGTGCGCCAGGCGTTGAACTTCGCCTCGGCCTTGAGCTGCGCGCGCTGCGCGTCGGTGTATTTCAGGTAGCACAGCTTCGTCTGCTCGCTCGGCAGGCGCAGATCGCTCACCACGCCGAACCACGACAGCACCTTCAGCGCGTAGAACGTGAAGTCGATCTCCCACCAGAACCAGCCCTGGTTGGCGGTGTTCTGGTGGAAGTGGTGGTTGTTGTGCCAGCCCTCACCGCACGTGATCAGCGCGAGGATGAAGCTGTTCCGGCTGTTGTCGGTGGTGAGGTAGCGGCGGCTGCCGAAGATGTGCGTCAGGGAGTTGATGCTGAAGGTCCCGTGCCACACCAGCACGGTCGAGACGACGCCGGCGTAGAACGCCCACGGCAGCCCACCGATGGCGTAGACGACGGCGAGGCCCACCAGCGGCGGCACCAGGAAGTACTTGTTGAGCCACACGAGCTCTGGGTACTTCGCGAAGTCCTTGATGGCCGAGAAGTTGGTCTCCTCGTAGTCCTTCACGAGGATCCAGGCCATGTGGCTCCACCAGAAGCCCTTGCGCGCCGGAGAGTGAATGTCGTTCTCCATGTCGCTGTAGCGGTGGTGGTGCCGGTGATTCGCAGCCCACCAGAGTACGCCCTTCTGGACGCCCATCTGCGCGAGGAACGCGAGGACGAACTGGAACACGCGGTTCGTCTTGAACGCGCGGTGCGAGAAGTAGCGGTGGTACCCGGCGGTGATGCCGAACATGCGCAGGTAGTAGGTGACGAAGACGACCGCGACGTACTCCCACTTGAACGGGAAGAGCACCGCGAGGGGCAGCAGGAAGTGCCAGCCGATGAAGGGAATCGAGGCCACCAGGTTCCACTGGTGCGGAGGCGCGGGCTTGGTCGTGGTCGAGGTCATGTGGGGGCCGTTCGGTGCTTCGACCCGATCAACACCCACCGCCGTCATCCGATCGTCAGCGCGCCCGACATTCCTGGTCGATCGGGAACTTCAGTGTCACCGCTCCGTCATTTCGATGGGCCAGGGAGCCCCGCGAGCCACGCCTCGAACTCCGGCGTGCTGCGGAGCGAGGCGAGATCGGAGTCCGTTCGTGCGGCTGCTGCGTCGCGGTAGCCGTGCTGCGAGGCGAGCGTGAGGCAGCGGAGCGCGTTGGCAGGCTCCTTCGCGCGAGCCCAGTCGCAGGCGGCCGTGTAGGCGTGCGTCGCTGACGACTCGGCCTCGAAGGCGGCCTCGGCCATCTGCGCGGCGCGGGCATAGTGATCGCGCAGGTAGAGCACGCGCTCGGCCGCGAGATAGCCGTGCGCGAGTCGAAGTCCCGGGAGCGCGCGTGCGTCGCTCTCTCTTCCGAGGCGGAGCAGGGTGCCGGCGTACTCGGCGCGAAGGTTGGGGTCGTCGGACACCCGCGCGGCCTCGGCCCACAGCGGCAGCGCGGTCTCGTCGTCGCCCACCAGCGAGTGCGCCGCGGCGAGCGCATGTGGAGGAATGGGAAGGTCGCCCACGTTGCGGAAGTGACGGAGCGCCTCGAGGCCATCGGACGACTTCACGGCGACGAGGCCGAGCATGCGGTGGGCGTGCGCCTTCGCGGCGGAAGGCACGTCGATGCTGCGCAGCACCGCCTCACCCGCAGCCCGGGCCTCCACGAGCTGCCCGGCGTCGAGCTTCCGGCCGAGGTCGGCCAGCGTCTCCATCATCGGGTCGGCGACGGCGCTCGCTGGCAGCTCGCCACGCAGGTACGCCTGAATCACCGAGACCGCGCGGAAACCCCACAACCCGAAGAGCAGCCCCAGCACCGCGGCCTTCATGAACAGCGCGAGGCCGAGACCCGCCGCCGCGAACAGGAGCGTGACGAGCTGCGCGTAGAGGAAGCCCTTCTTCCCGAACAGGTGCATCAGGACGGCGCGGGCGATGTGGCCTCCGTCGAGCGGCGTGACCGGCACCAGGTTGACCAGCGCCCAGAAGAGGTTGGCCATGAAGGTGGCCTTGAGCACGTACGCCGCGACGGCGTGGGTCGGCCCAACCGCTTCCAATCCGAGGAGCGCGCCGCCTGCCAGGACGCCGAGCAGCAGGCCCGCGAACGGACCGGCCAGCGTCAACAACACCTCTCGGTGCCAGGGGATCTCTCCCGGCGCGTTGGGCATCGTTCGCCCGCCGAGGCCGAGGAGCTGAACCGACGGTGAGTAGCCGAAGGCCCGCGCGCTGAAGGCGTGCCCCAGCTCGTGCACCAGGACCGAGATCGAGATGATGAGGCCCCAGATGAGCATCACCACGGCCATCGTCTTCGCGCGTTGGGGGTTGTCCGCGTCGATGAGGATGGTGCCCGGCCACTCGGCGCCGTTGCGCTCACTCTGCGCGAAGCTCCACGCGAGGAGGGTCGAGATCAGCAGGTGGCTGACATGCACCTGCACGGGAATTCCGCCGAGCCGGAACTGGAACACCCGCCAACTCGTACCACGCGAACCGTCAGTTGCGGTCACTCGCGCCTGTCCGTTCACCCACGCCGTTCACGCGACTCCACGGCGCCGAGCCTGCTAGGGGAGCCCTCACCATGTTGCCCATTGGTCCGTACACCCTGAAGAACCGCTTCATCCTCGCGCCGATGGCGGGGGTGTCGGAGATGCCGTTCCGGACCATCGCCTTCGAGCAGGGCGCCGCGCTGTGCCCGACCGAGTTGGTGAGTGCACAGGGCTTGTTCCGCATCAACAACCGCACGCTCCGGTACCTGCGCTTCAACCCCGAGATCGAGCGGCCGTACTCGCTGCAGATCTTCGGTGGCGAGCCAGAGGTGATGGCGCAGGCCGCGGTGATCGGGAAGCAGCACGGCGCGCAGATCATCGACATCAACATGGGCTGCCCGGTGAAGAAGGTGACCAAGTCGGGCGCCGGTTCTGCGTTGTTGTGCGATCCGCCTCGCGCGGGGCAGCTCGTGAAGTTGATTCGCGACGCGACGGGGCTGCCGGTGACCGCGAAGATCCGCAGCGGGTGGGACGCGAACAGCCGCAACTTCCGCGAGATGGCCGACTCGCTGGGCGCCGCCGGAGTCGCTGCGCTCGCCGTTCACCCGCGCACCCGCGCGCAGGGGTATTCCGGCAAGGCCGACTGGGCCGTCATCGGCGACCTCAAGAAGCACGTCGGCAACGGTTTTCCGATCATCGGCAACGGTGACGTGAAGACCGTCGACGACGCCGCGCGCATGCTCGAGACGACCGGCTGCGACTACGTGATGATCGGCCGCGGCGCGCTCGGGAATCCATGGCTGTTCCGGGAACTCCTCGGTGGGCCGAAGCCGACACGTGAAGAGCGCGCGACCCTCGTGCTCCGTCACTTCCGCGAGCACCTGCACTTCGTCTCGCACGAGCGCGTGTCGCGCGAGAAGCTCACGCCCGAAGAAGAGGCTGTGCGGGCCGAGAAGGCGGCGGTGCACAACTTCCGCAAACACCTCGCGTGGTACGCGCACGGGCTGGCCGGCGCTTCTCACTTCCGCAATCTGGTGAACCGGCTCGAGACGAAGCGCGAGGTCGAGAGCTCGGTGGAGCAGTTCTTCCTCGGCGCCGAACACGACGCCTCCGCTCCCGAAGAGGAATACGACGTCGACTACCGGACGGCGCTGGGCTGAGAAACCGGTGTGGCGGGTGGTGCGTAGAGGTGCACCATGAGCCTGCAGCCAGTTCCCCGCACTCCGCGTCCCCGCCTCGGTGAAGTCCTGGTGAAGCTCGGCCATCTCAACGAGGGCCAGCTCGGACAGCTCATCGCGCGGCAGCAACAGGCTGGCGGCTCACTGGGCCGGGCTGCGGTCGCGGCGGGGCTCTGCTCGGAAGAGGCGTTGTTCTCGGCGCTCGCGGTGCAGGCTGAGCTGCCGAGCGTCGAGCTCGATCGACTGAGCCAGGAGCCGGAAGCGATCGGCGTGTTGCCCGAGAAGTTCTCGCGCGAGCACCGCGTCGTCGCGCTGAGCCTCAAGGAGCGGGTGTTGACGGTCGCGATGACGGCGCCTGCGTCTCTCGCATCTCAAGACGCGGTTCGAGCGGTCAGCGGCCGATCGCGCGTGCGCGTGGTGCTCGCGACCGACTCCGCGATGCAGCGGGCGCTGACTCGATTTCACGCTCGCGCTCCGACGCCCGACGCGACGCCCACGCCGGTTCGACCGCCCCGCGCACCGACGGCGGTTGCACCACTGCCTCGCCCAGAGCTCTTCGACTCCATCGGCCTCTCGGCGCGCGCAGGTGAGCTGGTTCGCCAGGTCGCGATCTCGAACGGGCTGTCGAGCCGCGAGGTGTTGCAGCGGGTGATCGAGACGTGGGCCGAGAACACGTTGAGCCGCAAGCCGACGCAGTGAGTCTTACGGGAGCAACAGCCGCACCGTGAGTCGGGCTGACACGAAGGGATGCCGCAAGGCGCGCAGAACGTGACGCCTGTTCGTCGCCTCTGCCTTCCCTGCGGGCGAGCAGTCTTCTTTGGTGAGAGACGGAGTGGCGCAGACCCTCGTCCAGAACACGAGCGGCTCGAGCGCGACGAGCGCGAAGCACGCCGTCAGAACTCCGAGGACTGCGATCGCCCGAACGATGGCCACGGTGCGTAAGACGACCCGCCGCAGCTCGTGGTTCCCGCTACTCCCCGAACTCGACGTCGACGCGGCCGTCTTCACAGACGTTGATGAAGGTCGTGCCACCCTTCGCGCGAGGCACCTGCCACCGCAGCATCCAGCAGCGGCCCGTCGTCTTCGGAGCCGCGCTCATCGGGTTGAACTCGGCCGATTGCAGGTACTGGCGCGAGAGCTCGACCTTCTTTTCTTTTGCGTGGTCCTTCGCCTTCGCGACGGCCTGCTCGAGCGTGAGCAGGGGAGCGTCTCCTGCCCCACCGGCGCCAGCGAACGCGAGGGAGCAGACCAGACACACCAACGGCATCGCGCGAGTGAACATGGTCGCAATCAGACGCTGGCGCGCGCGAGCCGTCAAATGACGCGCTTCATCCGCCGCCGCCCTTGAGCGTCCAGATCTCTCGACCCGTCTTCAGCACCTTCTTGTCGATGGTCACCGACGCGTTCTCGGCATCGGCCATCTGCTTGAGTTCGGCGATGTCGGCAGCGCTGCCGTCACAGAAGCCCATCGGGCGCGTCGACTCGGCGGTCATCAGCTGCACCTTGAACTCGCCCTTGTCCCAGCGGGTCTGCGTCGCATTGTTGTACGGGTGGATCATGGCGCCTTCATGCCTCGTTCGCGCCTCAGATGCCCGTCAGTCGTAGCGCTCCGAGAGCGCCTTCAACGACTGCGAACGAACGGCGTGGACGCGAAGGCGTGAGCGGTTGCGGCCTGCGAATCGTCGGGTGAGCGGGTCGAGCTCACAGACCTGTCGGGCGACCTCGGCTTCGAGCTCGGCAGCGCGACGACGGTACACGTCAGGGTCGAAGCGCACCTCGAAGCGGAGCACCGCACGGCCATCCTCTTCGGCGATCGCCCAGCGCGGCGGCCCCACGTCGATGCTCTTCACGTGCCCCAGCCGCGTCATCGGGTGCAGCGTCTTCTCGGTCTCGGTGAAGCGCTCCAGCACATCGCGCACGTCGACGGCGTTGAGGACGAAGGCGCCGTCGAGCTCGAGCCCGTGACGCCGCCTGCCGAGCACCTTGAGGCCCGACTGCCCGGTCGCCTTGCACACCGGCCCGGCGATCGCGATGTCGCCCGTCTCGTACCGAATGAGCGGCATCGTCGTGACCCACGGCACCAGCGAGGTGAAGACGAGCCTGCCCGCGCCGCGCTTCGCTGGCGTGTCGGAATCCAGCGAGAGCAGCTCCACCACCATCGGCGGCTGCCCCGCATGGAGCCACCCACAGGCTTCGCACGTCGTGAAGGGCGTGGGGAATTCGGACAACGAGTAGTTGTCGAAGACCTTCGCGCCGAAGCGCTCCTCGACGATCGCCGTCCACGTCGACGAGAGCCGGTACGAGAACGTGCCGATGAGCTCGATGCCGAACGTCTTCGGATCGACGCGGCGCTCGGCCAGGTACGAGGTGAAGACCTTGATGGGTCCCGAGCCCATCACCATCGCCGTCACCCGGCGCCCATCAGGTTGTGGAGCCCGCAGCGTCGTCTCGAGCATCGCCAGCGCGTTGGCGTCGTGGAGCCACGGCAGCATGATCTCGTTCTTGCCCTCGAGGCGCTTCGGCAGGCCGTGATGCACGGAGACGACCGAGAGCGTCCACCCCCGCTCGTCGAGAGGAACGCTCGCGCTCGAGGCCGCCGCCGACAACTCCGCAGCGGTTCGCGGCACGTTGAGCGGATCGGTGTACTGCTCTCCACGCGTAGTGCCGGACGAGACGACTCCAACGCCAGCCGGTCGCACCCCGACGATCAGCGCCGCCTGGTGCTTCGAGGCGGTGGGCTTGTCGATCGACGGCAGACGCGCGAGCTGCTCGACGCCCGTGATGCTCCGCCAGCGATCGCGCCAGAGCTGCCGGTAGAACGGGGCGCGCGCAGCGTGAGCGAGGGTCTCGACGAGGAGCGAGTCGAGCGTCACGTCACACGTCGAAGCCGCTGAGGTTCTGGTGCGCGGCGAGGGCCCCGGCTTCGGTCGACGCGACGCGTGCACCGGTTTCGGTCGTCGACACGGCGGCCGCGCCAACCTCGGTGGTCGCGACGCGTGCGCCAGTCTCGGTGGTGGCGACCGCGCCCGTCTCAGTGGAAGCGGCGCGGGAAAGGGCAGGCAGGCTGACTCGGGACGACAAGGACTTGATGGACATGGGGGCGTGCTTTGCGAGGCCGATGCCGGAAATCAGGGGCGCGATTCCGGTGGGTTGAGAGGCGCTCGTGTAACTCGGGCCGTTACTCGCTGTGAAGCCCGGGGCTACGCCTTTTCCACGCGGCACAGGCCAGATCGAAACGCCGGGAAGCCACTGATGGGGTCGCGTTTGTCGGGGCTGATGAGCCGGTTGGGGTTGGCGTCAGGAAAGCCCGCCGCCATCACGGCGCACTCGCGCTGCACGTCGTTGGTCACCACGGCGGTCAGCTGAATGCTCCCATACGGAGACGTCACCTTCACGCGGGTGCCCGTCGCGATGCCGAGCGGCTGCGCCACGTCGGTGTGGATGATCACCTCGGCCGTGCGCATGCGCGCGTTCACGCTCGGCACCTCGTGAAACTGCGAGTTGATGTACGCGCGCGGCCGTGGCCCCGTGACGAGCCGGAGCGGGAACTCTGGCGTTGGTAGCTCCGTCGGCGGCGTCCACACCGGCAGGCCGGGGTGGCCTTCACGCTCGAGCAGCTGGCTCTTGAACTCGGCGCGGCCCGAGAGCGTCGCGAACTTCGGTTGTTCGACGGTGAGCGAGGGCTTCGGCTGTTGTTGCGGATCGCTCATCCACCGCACGTGCTTCTGCTTCGAGGCCTCGAGCATCGTCGCCCATGGGAAATACTCTCCGAGGCCAAGCTTCTTCGAGAGCTCGACGAGCACCTTCCAGTCGGGCCACGCCTCGTGCTGCGGCGTGACGAGGCTCTGCGCGGCGACGGTGTCAGCGTCGTCGACGTCGGGAGACTCGGCGAAGGTGGTCGCGGGCAACACGACGTCTGACCTGCGCGCTGACTCCGTGAAGAAGGGGTCGATGGTGACGAGCAGGTCGAGCTTCTCCGCCGCCTCCTCGAGCCGTTGCGTGCCCTGCGACGTCACCAGCGCGTTGCTCGCGAGCAGAATGACGGCCCGAATCGGGTAGGGCGTGTCGCGCAACACCGCGTCGGCGAGCAATTGTCCCTGCGCCTCGCGGTTGTACATCTCGTACAGCGGGTAGATGTCCCGGCCGAGCGCGCGGGCCTTCACGGGCGGCGGGACGGGCTCCGGCGTGGCGAGATCGTAGAACGCCGGGAGCATCTCGTCCTTGAAGCGCGCGCCTGGCGGCGTGAGCACCGAGCGGGGCTCCTGAGTGCCGTCGAAGCGGCCGATCAACACCTCGAGCGAGCTGATCGCGCGGAGCGTCTGCACGCCGTTCTCGTGATGTTCGACGCCCAGGCCAGCCCAGACACCGGTCGGCCCTTCCTGCGCCATCAGCCGTGCGATGCGCTCCACGTCGAGCGCGGGGACGCCGGTGATCCGTTCGACCTCGGGCGGCGTGTACGTGCTCGCGAGCGCGCGCAGCTCCTCGAGGCCCAGCGTGTTCGCCTCCATGAAGGTGCGGTCGAACCAGCCGTTCTCGATCACCACCCGAATGAGGCCGAGCGCGAGCGCGCCGTCGGTGCCGGGCCGAACGGGGACCCACATCGTCGCTTCGCGCGCGAGCCCCGTCTTCACCGGGTCGATGACGATCAGGTTGCCGCCGTCGGCCTTCTTCGCGACGACGTGGAGGAACGGTGGCGCCGTCACGCCCGGGTTCGAGCCCCACAGCACCATCGTCTTCGCGCGGCGAATGTCCGACGAGTACTTGCTGCCGACCGTGAGCGCCTGCCCCATGCGCAGCGAGGCTTCACAGAGGCTGGCGACGCTCGAGACGTTGGGAGAGCCGAACGCGCGGGCGAAGCGATGCAGCCAGTTCACCAGCGGGTGCCGCACCATCGGCCAGCCGGTCTGAATGAGGAGCGCCTCGGGCCCGTGCTTCGCCTTCACTGCCTGCAGCCGCGTCGCGATCTCGGTGAGCGCCTCGTCCCACGAGACCTCGTGAAACGCGTCGCCCTTGCGCACCATCGGGTGCTTCAGCCGCGCGCCGCTGTGCACCATCTCTCGCAGCGCGAAGCCGTGCTCGCAGAGGAAGCCCTTGGTGCGTGAGGTGAGATCGCCTTCGACCTTCTCGAGCCGCGCGCCGCGCGTGTGCCCGATGATCCCGCAGTGCATGAGGCAGAAGCGACAGGTGCCCTTCGTGCTCGCGAGCGCTTCCGTCGACAGGCCTCCCGCGACGAGCACGCCCGCTCCAGCGAGCGCGGCGCCGATCGGAGCAGCCTTCATCACATCGCGCCGGGTGAACTTCTTCCGAACGACGGTGTTGAGGGGCGGGCGACTCATGCCGGGCCCCGGCGCATCGGGCCGCGGCGAATCGGCTCGGGTTTGGGAAGCTCGGTGCCGAGCGGCTCGATGATGATCGCCTGCGCGCCGTCGGGGCACGCCTCTTCACACAGCCCGCAGCCGACGCAGGCCTCGAGCACGAAGAGCGGCGCCTTCTGTGGGCCGACCAGCACCACCGCTTTGTCCGGGTACGGGCACACCTGGTAGCAGAGCCGGCACACGCCCGTGCCGTTCCACGGCAGGCACTTCGAGCGCGTCAGCACCGGCACGCCCATGCGGACTTCTTTCGCGATCACCTCCGCGTCGGCGGCGATGGGGAGCAACGCATCGGTCGGACAGACCTGCGTGCACTTCATGCAGAGCACGCAGGCGCGATCGGTCAGCTCCAGGTGCGGCGTCGCCTGCTCGAGCGAGAACGTCGACGGGAAGCGGATGCACGCGGTCGGGCACACCTCGGCGCAGCGGAAACAGCCGATGCACGCCTGCTCGAAGGCGCCGGGCGCGAGCGCTCCAGGCGGGCGGATCTTCTTCGGGTTCGCGCGCGCGCGTTTGGGCACCACGGCGAGCGACACCGCGGCGGCGATCGCTCCAATGAGGCCGCGGCGGTTCATGTGCCTGGCTTCTCCTCGGGCTTGCGGAGCACCGACGGCGTTCCCAGCTTCCACGTCAGCGCTTTCGTCGGGCACGAGGCGATGCAGCGCCCGCAGCGCTCACAGCCTCCGTCGAGCTTGTCGGTCATCGGCAGCTGGCCCAGGTTGCAGACCACGTCGCAGATGGTGCAGTCGGTACACCTGGGAATGTCGCGGTGAATGCGCACGGGAGACAGCGCTCCCAGGGTCGAGAACATCGCGCCGCCGGGACACAACGAGCGACAGAAGCCCGCGCGCGAGACGAAGGTGTCGAAGAGGAACGCGCCCAGCACGACGAAGGCGCCAGCGCCGAGCGAGCCGAAGAAGAGCGCGCGGAAGACCTCTCGGCCGATGATGGCGGGCGGGTAGATGAGCGGGAGCAGCTGCGTGCCCAACAACGCGCTCGCGAGCAACACGCCCACCATCGCGACCCGCGCCGTGACGCGCGGCACCTTCACGTCCTTGATGGGCACGCCCAGCCTCGAGAGGAACCAGCGCGCCGCGTTGCTCGCCGCGAGGATCGGCAGGTACGGGCAGGCCCACCCACAGAAGAACCGGCCCAGGAGCACCACCAGCAGCAATCCGGGGAGGAGTGTCCACACCATGCCCCACGAGACGCCGCGGTGAAGCGTCACGCCCAGCCACTCGAGCGGATCGACGAGCTCGATGCCGAAGAGGACGATCGAGGTCGGCGCTCCAACGAAGGGAACCTCGACGACGGGCAGCCAACGAATGAGCCGCGCCCAGGGGGAATCGTCAGCGAGTCCCGCGCCTTCCACCGAGACCGCGCGCAGGTGGAGCAGGGGCAGGCCGAAGGTGAGGGCCACCGAGAAGGCCAGGAACAGCCGACGCGTGAGTTGGTAGCCACGGCCGTAGCGCAAGGTGATGTCGAGCGGCTGCAGGGGTCGACGCGCCATCGGCCGGCAGTCTCGGTGCGAAGCAGGGGCCACGCCACCTGCCCATCACTCAACCTCCCGGTCTGCAGGATTTTCGTGGAGGCGCGTGATCGGGCTCAAGCGACGAAAACCCTGCGTGTGGGCAACAGTTGAGAATCGTTCGGTTGGGAGCGGTCGTGTCAGGGGCCTGTGCTACTCGATGCCTCGTGAGGGACCTCGCCAAACCGCTGAAGTGGGTCTGGCCGGCTGCCGACGTCGACGGTGACGTGGCGGCGCGGCTGTCGAAGGAACTGGGCCTTCACCCGCTGACTGCCCGCGTGCTGGCGAACCGGGGCTACCAGACGCCCGAGGCGGCGCAGGGCTTTCTCTCTGACGCGCTCACCGGGCTCCCCGATCCATTCCTGATGAAGGGCCTGCCCGCCGCCGTGGAGCGGATTCTTCGCGCCATCGATCGCCAGGAGCAGGTGACGCTCTGGGGCGACTACGACGTCGATGGCGTGTGCTCGACGGCGTTGCTGACGACGTTCCTCCGCGACGTGGGCCTCACGCCCCGCACGTACATTCCGCACCGGCTCGGCGAGGGCTACGGGCTCAACTCCACTGCCATCGAGAAGCTCGCCCAGGAGGGCACGCAGCTGTTGGTGACGCTCGACTGTGGCATCACCTCGCACTCAGAGATCGCGAAGGCGAACGCGCTGGGTCTCGAGGTGATCGTCGTCGATCACCACGCCGTGCCAGAGACGATGCCGCCCGCGGTCGCGGTGTTGAACCCGCTGCAGCCGGGGTGTGAGTACCCGACGAAGTGGCTGTGCGCGGGTGGGGTGACGTTCAACCTGTGCATGGCGCTGCGGAAGTCGTTGCGGGAGCGCGGACACTTCTCGACCCGGCCCGAGCCGAACCTGAAACAGCTGCTCGATCTGGTGGCGCTCGCGACGGTCGCCGACGTGGTGCCGCTGACGGGCGCGAACCGAATTCTGGTGCGGCACGGGCTCGAGATCCTCACGGCTGCGGCGCGGCCCGGGGTGCGGGCGTTGAAAGAGGTGTCGCAGCTCTCGGGTGCCCGGATGACCGCGGGGCACGTCGGGGTCCGCCTCGGGCCCCGCATCAACGCGGCGGGCCGGCTCGATGACGCCTCCGTCGGGCTGCAGCTGCTGCTCTGTCGCGACCTCGAGACGGCGCGGCCGCTGGCCCAGAAGCTCGACGCCGCGAACGCGGAGCGGCAGCAGATCGAGCGCAACATGCTCCAGGGCGCGATCGACCAGGCACAGGGCTTCGTCGATCGTGGCGCGAAGGGGCTCGTGCTGGCCCAAGAGGGGTGGCACCCCGGCGTGGTGGGCATCGTCGCCTCTCGCGTCGTCGAGCGCTTCCACCGGCCCACCGTGCTGATCGGCTCGCACGACGGCACCTGGCGAGGCTCCGCGCGCAGCATCGAAGGCTTTCACCTCTATGACGCGCTGAAGACGTGTGAGGGCTTCCTCACGAAGTTCGGCGGCCACAAGGCGGCAGCGGGGCTCTCCATCGATCCCTCGAGGCTCGATGACTTCCGCGCGGCGTTCGAGAACGTCACCGGCGAGCGTCTGACCGACGAGCAGCTGGTGCCGAGGCAGCGGGTCGACGCGGTGGTCTTGCCACGCGAGCTGGACGTAAAAGCCGTCGAGGCGCTGCAGACGCTCGCGCCGTTCGGCATGGGCAACCCTGAGCCGGTGCTGGCCGTTCGCCGGGCCGTCACCTCGCCGCGCGTGCTCGAGAACAAGACGCCCGGCTTGCCGGGTCACCTGAAGTTGTCGTTGGAGGCGGCGCCGCAGCTCGACTGCATCGGCTTCGGCTTTGCGGAGCTTGCGCCATTGACCGAAGCGCCCGTCGACCTCGCGTTCCAGGTGGCGGTCGACGAGTACCTCGGCCGCGAGCGGGTGGGCCTGAAGCTGAAAGCGCTCCAGGCGACACCGTAGGATCTCGATTCGGTCGTCCCGGTGCCAGGCGATGGGCTGCGAGGCTCCGTCTGACTCGGGACGTCCCTCAGCGATTCAGAGCGAGCTGGAAGTAGTACGCAGTGTTGGGAACGAGCGAAGGTGAGTCGAGGTTGATGATGCTCGCCGCCGGGCCGATGTCGATCCACGTGGTGGCCTCTCCGCCCAGCGCGAGCGAGCCACCAGTGAGCGCGCCGTACCGGTACTCGACGTCTCCGTTTGCGTAGAGCACGAGCTGGACGTTCACGGATCCGGGTGCGAGGAAAAAGCCCCAGTTCTCCCAGCTGATGTACACGTCGCCGTTGGCCTCCTGACGGAACCAGGCAGTCCCGCCACCGTTTGACGAGCCGTCGAGGTCATCCCAGAACGGAGCGATGACGAACGTCGGCGCGTCCGATGATGGCGCGTCTTTGTTGAAGTACGTCACCGAAGTCGCGGCATACGGCAGCACGGCGCCGTTCGCGCCAATGGTCAGCGTTCTGACGTCCACTCCGAAAACCTTGATGGGGGTGCTCAGCTGCACCACTGAGATTCCCTCATCACGATTGGACGAGCCAAAGCTCCGAAAGTCGAGAGGTGTACCGTTGCCAGACATCGACTGAAACTGGCGGCTCGTCGGCACGGGCGCCTCGTAGGGGAAACACGATTGGTTCAGGCTGCCCGGCGTCCCTCGTTGGCCATTGCTGCCGTAGCCAGGTCGAACGCTCCCGCAGATGAACCGAATGGTGGGGGTCGAATACGTCACCCAGGGCGAGCGGATGTCCTCGAGCGCGTACGACTGACCGGGTGTGATCGTGTTCGGAAGCGTCGAAGTGGAGCTGGGGAAGCGGGTGTACACATTGCCGCCGATGCCGATCTGCACCACCGCGTCCGCGGCAGGGGGAACGAAGGTCGAGGGGAACAGCGCATCAGCGGCTCGTCGACGCTCGACACCGCCATCCTGCAGCTCGAAACCACCGTCGCCCGGGTCTCCGAGATCGACAGCCTGCGCCAACAGCAACTTGCCGAAGGGCGGCAGGATCGTGCCCATGGGGACCTGAAACGTCTGCACGCCGCCGTAGTCGATGTCCCACCCGCCGAGATCGACGCCGGCGTCGGAGTTGCTCCCGATCTCGATCCACACGCCGTTGGTGACCGCAGGGGCCGGGCGGTAGTTCACCTCTGAGACGAAGAACTGGTTGAGCGGGTAGTTCGCTGCGCCTTCAGCTTCCATCGGCTCTCCGTTGACGAGCGCGAAGCCGGCGTAGGGCGTGGCTTCGATCCTCAGCGGCGCCGGAACCGGCTGCGGCGCGAAGAACCGGTACACATCACCGGCAGCCACCGGCATCGTCGGGGTGACTTCGTCAGACTCGCTGCCATTGACGACGCCGACCGTGCCACCGCCGGGCACCTTGAAGAAGTCGCGGTACGCAAAGACGACCTTGCCGTTCGAGTACAGCTGGGCCTGGAAGGTGAGGCGCGAGTCGAGCGGGCCCTTCGAGGGGCGAACGTCAGTCCACTGCACGATGAGGCGGCGAGCGTCACTGACGCCGTCGATTCGCCAATGCACCTGCCCGGTCGCGGACGCCAGATCGGCCCAATAGGGCGCCAGCGCCAGAGGCTCGAGGGCGGCGCCGATGACCCGGTCGTTCTCGGGCCGGGCAGAGATCGCGGTCGTCAGGGTGCTGAGGTGGAACCACCCGTACCGCGAGACGTTGAGCCGCGTGCGGCTGAGGCGGGTGCCGAAGAGCGTGGCCTCGAACGCGGCAGGCAGGAGGACGTTGCCGGCGTTGGCTGAGCTGAAGGGCACCACCGTGCCGGTGCGGCGGATATCGATGAACGCCTCACCCGCGGGGTTCTTCTCGACGTTCCTGAAGCCGGCGACCTGCGTCGTCGTGCCGACCGTCGTGCCAGTCACCGTGTTGGGCGCACGGAGCGGCAGCTGCCGCGAGAACGTGAAGGCCGCGCCCGCGCCGACATCGACGTTGATGGTGTGGACGATGGGTGGCGCTCCCGTGCCGTTGTCGGCCTCGAGGCGGTAGGTCACCCGGCTCAACCCGGGACGCGCGTTGGGCAGCACCACGAGCGAGCCCGAGTCCACGGTGCCGACGAACTGGCGATAGAAGCCGGCGCCGGTGTTGGTGGTGATGCGTACGCCGCGTGCGTTGGTGATGCTCCAGCTCAACGTGACGGCTTCACCGGCCGTGGCGATCGTCGTCTTGTCGGCGCGGAAGAAATTGTACGAGATCGGGCCGACACCCTCGACCGTGCGCTGCTCGCGAGCCTCGGCGCCGCGGCTGTTGCGCACGATGAACTCGATGCGCGTGCTCTGCGTCGGCGCGCTCAGCGTGTAGCTGCCGTTCGCGACCTCGGCCCGGCTCTGCGCCAGGTACGCCCGCCGGCCGTCGACGATCAGCTCCGCCGACTCGCCGCCCACCGTCGCCCAGGTGATGGCGAACGTGCTGCCGCTGAGCGCGTAGGAGGGGGCGTTGAAGGTGTTGATGCGCACGCCACCGCCGACCGGCACCTCGAGCGCCTTCGACGAAGTCGTCGTCCCGTCGCTTGCCTCGAGCACGTACGAGAGCACGGCGTCAGGGGGCAGGCTCGCGGGCACGGTGTCGGTGAAGCTGCCCGCGGTCACCTGACCTGCGGCGACGGGAAGCGGGGTGGCCAGGCCCACGCGGCGGAGCGTCACGCTCGTCGCCGAGACGGTCGTCCAGCTGAGCACCACGGGCTCACCAGCCGACGGCACGCTCGAACCGGCCGAGAAGGTGACGACGGTCGGCGCCACGGTGACCTGCGTGGTGGCGACGGAGTCGTCGGCTTGCAGCCGGTAGGTCGTGCTGCGGGTCGGGGTGACACGGACCGAGCCGGACTCGAGCTGCACGCCGATGTCGAGCGCCGCGCCGCCGACCTCTTCGAGTCTCACCGACTTCGCGCCCGGCGCATTCCACACGAGCGTCGTCGCCGCGCCAGCCTCGACGGTCGAGGGCACGGCGCTGAACAGCACCGAGCGAGCCTTGCGCTGCACCGTCACCGACGACGCTCTGATGTCCGTGCCGCCAGCGCCCTGCGCCGTGATGAGGAACACCGTGTCTTCATCGACGACGATCGACAGGCGCCCGCCCGCCTTCTGGTCGCCGAGATCGAGCGGGCCCTTGCCGACCTGCTCGATGGTGACGTCGAGGGCGTTGCTCGTGCCCCATTCGAGCACGATGGAGTCACCCGGCGACGAGACGATTCTGGGCTCGGCACTGAAGAGAGTGACCGACGCGGGCGCCGGCGCGGGCAGGGGCGCCTGTGGCCGGTTGGGGCAGCCGGTCGCGAGCGTGACCGCGGAAGCGGCGAGGACGAGAGAGAGGAGTCGGTTGATCATGGGGGCGTCCTTGTCGACGACTCAGGGGACCCGCGTGAAGCGGAGCGCCATGTTGGAGGTGATCGTGGGGCGATTGACGCTGAAGACCAGCGCGCGTGCCGGCGCAGCACCATCGGCCTCGAGCCAGATCGTCGCGCTGTTCCCGGTCCCACGGTTGTCGGTCGAGCCGCTGAGCATCGTCTGGTAGTGAAACTCGATGTCGCCCGAGTCGAACAGCTTGACCTGGAACGTCAGATCGTCGGCGCCGGCGAAGTGCTCGACCTTGTTCCACTGAATGATCCAGTGGGCACGAGGCTCCAGCGGGTCGCCACCGGCGGCAAAGCGCTGTGACAGCACCGCGGAGCCGGGCCTCGTCGAGAGTGCACGCAGGTCGTCCCAGAACGGCGCGATGAGCCCGCCCACATCGGGGTCGTCGCCGTCGGGAGAGACCTTGTTCTCGAACACAGAGTCCCGTGTGAAGGTGCTCGGCAGCAGCCAACCATTCGACGACACACTCAGCGTGGTGACTGAACGACCGTAGAGCTGAACTGGGGCTGAGGTGAGGTTCACCTGTCCGATGCCCTCATCGCCCGCTTCCCAGATGTCGGTGGGCGCCAGCGGCACGACGATGCCCGTGGCGGCAATGTCTTTGAAGCTCGGTGCGATGGTCTGCATCGTGTACCCGATGCAGGCTCCGTCGCCGCTCGCGCCAGGCGTGCCGCGCTGGCTGGGCGAGAGGTTGCCGTACGTCTGGCTCGATCTCGCGGCGCAGAGCCCCGAGCTGAACGGAGCCGTTGCGCTCGCCAGTCGATTCACGAAGGGTCCACGGTCGACCGACCACGAGACGCCTTGCGTGCCAGCGGGGTAGGTGAGGGTGTTCAAGAAGCCCTGGGGGTTCGAGATGCGCACGAGGCTGCCGGCCGAGGCGAGGCTCAGCCCGGGCGCGGCCACCGTCGTCGACGGCAACCCATCGTTGAGCAGCGGGTCTGCGCTGGGCGCGACGACCAGGAAACCACGGGGGGCCAGCGACGCGCCCGCGCCGAGCGTCGCCTGCACGCCGCCGTCTGCTCCGCCGATCTGCCAGCCCGTCAGGTCGACGATGGCGTTCGAGAAGTTCGCGATCTCGAGCCACTGGCCCTGCGGAATGGCCGGGTTCGGCCGGTTCATCACTTCGCTGACGAAGATGTCGGTGGGCTTCACGATCTGATCGTAGGTGAGGCGGATGGCGCCGGTGCCGATGCGCACGAGGCCTGCGCCAGGAGCCGCGAGCGTCGAGACGATGGCGGGTGACGTCGACGCGCCTGCGAAGGTGAGACTCGAGGCGGCCGCTGGGGTGCCGGGCTGCAGGCCTCCATCGGCGCCGGGCGTCGCGAACGAGTGTGCGTAGCCGACTCCGATGGGGCCCTGGTAGCCGATGGACGACGTGACCGCAGTGGCGGTGGTGAACGTCTGGTACTCGAAGCTCACCGCTCCGGCCTGGTGCAGGCGGGCCTGGAAAGTGAGGCGCGACGAGGGCTGGCTCCGCACCTTCACCTGGTTCCACTGCACGACGAGCTCGCGGTTGGGCGCGGTGCCGACGATCTCCCAGAAGATGCCGCCGCCGCCGACCTCGAGGTCTGCCCAGAAGGGCGCGACGAAGTTCTCAGGCACCGTGGTGGAGGTCGTCGAGGGAATCGCGGCAGGGGTCGGCAGGGCGTTGGTGACTGGAGCGGTCGAGAACTGGAGGAAGCCGTTCGTCGACACCCACACGGTGTTCTCGACCCGGCGGCCACCCAGGAACGTCTCGAAGTCGGTCGGCACGAACGACAGGACGTTGTCGTTGGCGTTCAGGAGAAAGGGGATCGCAGTGCCGGTCATCGAGATGTCGGTGAAGCCTGTCGACGCGTTGCGGACGCGGGCCGAGGGCGTGCCGAAGCCGATGATCTCCGACGCCGCGCCACCGACCGTCCACGCCAGCTGGGCCGAGCCCTGCGACTGGTAGACCGTGCCGCCATCAGCTGACGTCAGGGTGACCGGCGCGGTGACGGTCACCGAGGCCGCGGCGCTGACCTGCGGCTCGAGGGTGTTGGTCGCGCGCAGCTCGTACGAGGTGGTGCTGGCGTTCGGGTAGACCGTGGCCGTGCCCATGGCCGCCGCGGTGCCTTCGATGGCCACCACGGTCGTCTCACCGTTCTCGACGATGCGGGTGCGAATCGCGCCCGGCACGCTCCACGTCAACGTCACGGGGGTCCCACCTGACGCCACCGTGGTGGGCATCGCGGTGAAGGTCGCCATGCCGACGTCGGTGACCGTCGTCACGCGGAAGGTCTTTGTCGCGGTCGCGCCGCTGGGTGACGAGATGGCTGCGAGCACGTAGTCGGTGGGCGTGGCCGGCGCCGGCAGCTCGACCGAGCCCGTCGCGACGTTGGCGCCGCCCGGCGTGCGGTAGACGATCTGCTGGCCGGCGCGCACCTCGACGCGATCGGCGCCGATGGTGGTCCACGCGACCGTGAAGCGCAGGTTCTCTTTGACGTACTTCGGCGCCGTCACGGTGAGCACCTCGGGCGCGCTGCCGTAATAGATGGTGACCACCTTGCTCAGCACCGGGCCGCGGCCTTCGACCTCGAGCACGTAGTTGACCGCCGAGCCGTCGATCTGGGCGGCCCCGGTGTCCATGAAGGAGCCCTTCGCGAGGTCGGCCGCCGTCGTCGTCTCGCGGAGCACGCCGCGCCCGGGGCTCGTCAGCTTCACCTTCGTCGCGTTCTCGGTTTTCCAGGTCAGGGTGATCGCGTCGCCCTCTTTGACCTGCGCCTTCGAACTCGAGAACTCCGTGATGCCCTGCCCTCGAACCACGTTGACGGTGCGGCTGATGCCGTCAGCGGTGAGCACGTAGGTGGTCTCGGTCGCCGTCGGGCTGACCTCGACGCTGCCCGAGGTCGTTTGCCCGCGGAGGTCGAGCGCCTGACCGCCCATCGGCGCGATCTGCACCTGGCGGGCGTTCGGCGCGTTCCACACCAACAGGCCAGGTTGCCCGGGCGTGATCACCGGTGGGTACGCGGTGAAGATGATGGCCGCGGCTTCGACACCCTCGACATTCACGCTTGCGACCGAGCTCACGCGCGCGCCACGGGAGTTTTTCGCCGAGATGACGAAGACCGTCGGCTGCGTGACGGGCACCTGCACTTCGCCCGACGCCTTGTCGGCGGCGCCGGCCAGCGAACCGCGGCTGAGGTCAGCCACGTCGATGGTGACGGCGTTGCTGGTCTCCCACTTGATCGTGACGGTGTCTCCGCGCGCGACGGTGGTCGGGCTGACGGTGAACCTCACCACGCGTGGCGGTTCGGGCAGTGGATCTGGCGCAGGCGCGGTGGGGCACCCCGCGAGGCCGAGGAGGACGAAGGCACTGAACGACGAGAGACGAGCGCTCATGGCGTGGTCACCAGGGATCGCGGGGTGAAGCGGAAGGCCGTGTTGGGCTGAACTGTCGGCTCGTTGACGCTGATCGGCATCGCTTGTGTGCCCTCTGGGTTCTCGATCCATCGGGTGGCGCCACCGCCGTTCGCCCAGTTCGACGAGCTGCCAGACACCATCGTCGCGTAGTGGAACTCGATGATCCCGTTGTCGAAGAGCTTGACCTCGAAGGTCATGTCGTCGCCGTCGCCGAGCTGCTCGACGCGGTACCACTCGAAGATCGTCACCCCTGGGAGTCGAGCCGCGTAGATGTTCGACGTCGGAACAGTGGGGTTGTCTGCGAGGTCATCCCAGAAGGGCGCGATCGTCCCGAAGGGCTCGGAGCTGGTCGGGATCGTCTTGTTGCTGAAAGTCGTGACGGTCGTGGGAGTCACCGACAACCACCCATTGGTCGACATGCGAATCGTGGTGAACGTCTGGCCGAAGTAGGTGAACGGCGGCACCGTCAGGTTGAAGCCGCTGTCGTCCCAGCCAGACGTCCCGGTGACGAAGCCCGTGTTTCCGGCCGTGATGTCCCGGAAGTCGACGGGGATCCGGCTCAACACGTAGGGGAAGCACTCCTCGTTCCGTGCGCCAGGTGTTCCGATCTGTGTGGGTGGCCCAAACGGCAGTGTGCCGCAGGTGAAGGGCCTCGCCCCCGCCCTGAGAAGAATATTCTCGAGGCTCGGCTGAACGCTGACGCCGACATCGACCCCGCCATCTGGAGACGCGCCACCGTCAGGCAGCGTCGAGTTGATGCCACCCCACGCAAGCCGGCTGACCACGAGCGTGCCGCCATCGGACAGCGGCGTTGGCAGCACGAGGCGTACCGAGTCAGGCGTCGCGAGGGGGACGCTCCCCGCGGTCCACTCGAGGCGAACGCCAGCGTCACCGTTGAGCGCGGAGTCGGTGGACTGGCCGATGACGAGGTAGCCGTCGGCCGTGATGGTCGAGTCTGCAGGCAGGATGAAGGGGCTCGCCGCGCCCGACGCCGACTCGAGCCGCAGCCCCGCGACGTCGACGTCCGCTTCGCCGGGGTTGAAGAACTCGACCCACTGGCCCGACGCGAGCGAGGCCAGCGGCGCAGGCATGGCCTCGGTGATCACCACGTCACTCGGGCCGAACGCTCGAGCCCTGCCGTAGATGGGAATGCGCTCGGTCGCGGTCTCGACCACGAACCCCAGCACCGACGGGCCACGCACGCGAACCTGCCGCGAACCGCTGAACTCGTTCGAGCCAGTGAACCACACGCGCTCGGTGTCGATCGCGAGCTCGGCTGACGTGGCAGAGTTGTACGAGACGAGGCCCTGGTACGCATCGACTGCGTCGACCGCACCGATGGTGGCCTCGGAGCCGTCGGCACCCGGGCCGTCGAGCTTCTTCCACACGAAGATGAACTTGCCGGTCTCGAAGAGCTGGACCTGGAAGGTGAGCTCGGCACCCATGACGCCGTAGCGCTTGAGCTTGTGCCACGAGATGGTGACCCTCCGCGGCGTGGTGGTCTCGTCGACGTTCCAGAACACGCGGCCGTCGACGCCGAGCTCGAGATCGTCCCAGAACGGGGCAAGCAGCGCCGGGCCCGCGTAGGCGACGTCGCCGAGGTCCGCGTTGGTGGGCAGCGGGTCAGCCGAGCTGGCAATGGCGACGAAGCCGTTGGTCGAGACCGTCAGCTTGCTGGCCTGCTTCGTCGCGAACGGGAAGACGAAGCCGTTGGGCAAGGTGATGGTCGCGACGTCGTCATCCTTGTCGGCGAAGAAGAGCTGCCGGGCCGTGGGGGCGGTCGAGAGGTCGTCGAACGCGTTGGCGTTCACGGCGACGGCAGGAGGCGTGTTGATGAGGCCCACCACGTCGACCGGCGTCACGGTGCCGACGTCCCACGTCATGGTGGTGAGCTCGCCGCGCGCGAGGAGCTCGGGCGAGATGGTGAAGAGCACGGGCGCGCCACAGTCGATGGTGCGCTCCTCGACGGCCTTGTCGCCGGCCGCGTTGTACGCCTCGAGCACGTAGGTGCCCTTCTGCGGCACGGTGAACTGGGTCGTGCCGTTGACGACGGCGTTGACGCCGTCTTCCCGCAGGAACGCAGGCCCACCCTTGAGGCGGAGCAGCAGGAACGTCGCGTCGGCGGTCGTCCAGGTCACGGTGATGCGCATCGACGCGGTGGCGGCCGACGGCGGCGCCATGAAGTTGGTGATGCGCGGCGGCGCGACGGCCTTGACGGACTTCGTCGACGACACCTGCAGCCCGTTGAAGTCGTAAGCCACCAGCGTGAATGTCGTGTCGGCGTTGAAGGTCCCGAGCCGGAACGAGCCGGTGGTGTTGACGCCAGCGAGCGGGCTGTAGACGGGCAGCCCGTTGGCTTGCAGCTCGATGCGGGTGGCTCCAGTGGTGCGCCACGAGAGGTCGAACGGCTTGCCCCGGGTGCCGAAGCCGGGCACCTCGAAGAAGTCGATCATGGGGCCCTGGCCCACGCGCGCGTCGACGGCCCGTTGCACCTGTTGAGCCGGCGTCGTCGTGCGCGCGGTGAGCGTGAAGCGCAGCGGGAAGCCCTCACGCACCAGCGGCACGGGAGGCGCCACAGGCGGCGCCACGGAGCCGCCGTCGGTTCCGCCATCCGACTCGCCGCCATCGCTCTCGCCACCGTCAGGCATCGAGACGGTGCCGGCGTCGAAGAAGCCTGCGTCGGCGAAGTAGGTCGGCACCACGAAGTCGACGGTGCCCATCGCGACGTTCATCGAGGTCGACACGAGCTGCCCGAAGGTCGCCTCTTCGACGACGATCTGATCGGCGCCCGCGGTCTTCCACGCGAGGGTGATCGTCTCACCCGGCTTCGCGGCAGGCGGCGTCGCGGTGAACGACTCCACCACGGGCACCACGGTGACGGTGGCGCTCTGCGACGACAAGGAGCCGTCGGCGCGTTCGCCCGACAGCGTGTACGTCGTCGTCGTCGTCGGGCTGTCGTTGGTCGATCCGCTCTCCAGCATCGAGAGCATCCGGGCTCCGGCGGCGAGGCGCACGTTGCGACCACCCGCGGCCGACCAGATGAGATCGACCCGCTGGCCCGGCTTGATCTGCTGCGGCACGACGACGAGGAACACCGACTGCAAACCCTCGTCGACGGCGACCTGCACGAACGCTGAGTCGCGGCCGCCTTCACCCTCGGCGCGCAGCACGTAGAACGCCGAGCGCTCCGGGCTGGCCTTCGCGCTGCCGACGCCCGCGAGGTCGTCGTAGGTCACGGCGATGGCGCTGCCGGTCTGGTCGACGAGCTCGACCGATTGGGCGCGTTCGACGGTGAAGTTGAACGTGACCATCTGCCCGCGGCGAATGGCCTGCTGATCCACCGTGAAGGAGGTGATGGACGGCGGGTTCGGCGGGGGCTTCGGCTTCTCTGGCGCCCGGCACGCAACGACAGGAACGAGCAGGGCCAGAACGACCCCAAGACGGAGCTTCATGTCTCGCCTCGATGAGCAGTGAGCGAGGGGCCAGGTAGATCGGCAACCCCTCGTGACGAAATAGGAATCAGGTGAAATGGACCCCTGCGTCTAGCGATGGGGCCCCACACCCGTCAACCCAGATTGCGTCGTCAGGCAACCAGGTGTCAGGGAATGTAGGTGGCCGTCAGAAGATCATGCCGATGCCGGCGGCGAAGACAGTGTCGTGCATATAGCCGCGCAGGTAGCGGGTGATCTCGACCCTCCAGGTGAGGCGAATCGTCTCGTCCTCGACGATGGCGGGGCGGCCGCGAATGCCGATGCCGTACTGAAAGAGGAACCGCGCGCCCTGGAGCTGCACCTCGGTCTGATCGATGCGCACGCCGGTAAAGGCGGCGTTCACGCCGATGCCAAGCTGACCGTAGAGACCGACTATCTTCGAGATGGGCCAGACGATGGCTGGCGCGATCGTGAAGTAGTGCTGGCTGGCCCAGCTGGTGATCTGCGTCGTGCCATCGCTGGTGACGGTGAAGCGCCACTGCAGGTCGGCGAAGAACATCTCGCGCAGGTACTCATCGGAGAGGAGTCGTCCGAACTCCCACGTGAAGCGCACGCCGAAGGTGAAGCGCGGGTCGAGGCCGCCACGGCTCGCGTCGAGCAGGTTGGCGCCGAAGACGAGCTCTCCACCGACGCCGTAGTTGGGGTCGTCGGTCGAGGCGAGGCGCTCGTCGCGCTCCTGGGCGTCTTCGTCTTCTTCGCGCAGGCGCTCCGACTTGCGGCTCTTCTTCGGCTTGACGGGATCCTCGGTGGCGCCGTCGTCGTCGTAAGGAATCGGAGCGTCGTCGTCTTTGCTCTGCGCGAGGGCGGGCAGGGCGACGCCGAGACACAGGAGGGCCAGGAAGAGTCGGTTCATGGCGGCGTTCACGGCAGGGCCGGCAGCACCTTGCAGGTGGTTCCACGGCGGGTGGTGCCAGGACAGCTGGGCATCTTGTCGGTGCAGTCCGAGCGCATGCACTGCAGCTGCAGTCGATCCATCGCTTCGCTGCAGAACGCGCGACGCAGATCGACGTCGGCGATGTGGCTCGCGATCACCTCGCCGACGGCCTCGGGCGTAAAGGCCATCTGGCTGTTGATGTTGCGGTTGATGAGCTGGTTGAGGCCCGGGCTCTGCGCGCGCTCGTCGTTGTAGGCGGACAGGAGCGACACCTGCATCGACTTCACCTTGGTGAGGCCGCCCGTCTTCGAGCCCGCCTGGTAGAGGCTGACGGCCCAGAGGTTTCCGTAGAGGTAGAGCTCGCGCGCGCGAATCCACTGGTCGGCGGAGAACGACTTGAGCGCGGCGCGCAAGCCTTCGTCGAGGCAGGCGTCGGCGCGGCTCACGTCACGCTGCTTCGCGTACGCCTCGTCGGCGATGCTGACCGAGAGAATGTCGGGGCGGCAGCCGGCGAGCCCGCGGCAGGTGACTCCGAAGCCGTGGAAGTCGGCGAGGCCCTCGTCGAGGGACTTGAGCAGGTTGAACGGCTCGCCGCTCCAGCCGGTCGACGGGCGCAGGGTGGGGTGAATGCCCTCGTCGTTGAAGACGCGCTTGCTCCAGACTTTGTGGGCGACCTCGTGACCGATGACGCCCAGGTTCATCGCCAGGGGAATTCGTTTCTCGTTCTGAAAGGGCGTGATGGCGAACGACTTCACGAACGACAGGTAGAGCGCGTTGTCGGTGACGAGGGTGTCGTTGATCTTCAGCTCGGGCCAGTACATCACCCGCATGCGGTTGAGCTCGTCGGGCGTCTGCGCGGGCGTCTGCGAGGCCAGCAGGTCCTGGAAGTAGAGGTAGGCGTTCTCGAAGTTCCAGTAGGTCGTCACCATGTTCCAGGTGTGAAAGTCGGCGGGCCACAGCACGCCTGCGCGGTCGAGGTAGTTGCCGCGCACGTCGGCGCCCTTGTCTTTGACGAGCACCTCGTAGCGCTGCTCGTCGGTGAGGTTCTCGATGCCGCCACGCTGAATGGGATCGTTCGGGTCGAGGGTGACGCGGTTGACGCCGACGAACTCGGCGACCGAGCCCTTGAGCGTCGTCAAGTTGCCGATGGTCTGCAGCTGCACTTCTCGCGTCTCGTAGCCGCCGGTCTCGACGGGCACGATCGCCATGACGCGCACAGGAGCCGGTGGGTTGGGGCCGCATGAGAGGGCCGCGGCGCAGACGGTGAGGAGGAACACACGCATGCCGCGCAGCCTAGCGAATGCGCCGCCGAAGTCAGGCCCCACCCGCTCCACGACGTCGTTGATGGGGCGGGGCCGCTCCTCTACGGTGCCCGCGAAGTTTGCAGCCCACTCATCACCAGGAAGAGCCACTCCACATGTCGCATCAGTTCATCTCGAAGGTGAAGCGCACCCACTCGTGCGGAGCCCTGCGCGCCGCCGACATCGGCAAGGACGTCGTCTTGTTCGGCTGGGTGAACAACCGCCGCGATCACGGCGATCTGATCTTCATCGACCTGCGCGACCGTGACGGGCTGACCCAGATCGTCTTCGACCCGTCGGTCTCGAAAGAGGCGCACGATCTCGCCGAGAAGCTGCGCTCCGAGTGGGTGATCGGCGTCGCCGCGAAGGTGCGCTCGCGCGGCATGCAGTGGTCGAAGAAGGAGAACAAGGAGATCCCCGCGACGAACCCGAACCTCGCGACCGGCGAGATCGAGGTCTACGTGACCGCGATCGAGGTCTTCAACAAGTCCGAGACGCCGCCGTTCGAGATCAGCGAACACATCACCGCGAACGACGAGCTGCGCCTGCAGCACCGGTATCTCGATCTTCGAAGGCCGCCGCTGCAGAAGGCGCTCATCACGCGCGCGAAGATGAACGCCGCGACGCGCTCCTACTTCGTCGACAACGGCTTCCTCGAGCTCGAGACGCCCTTCATGGGTCGCTACACGCCGGGCGGCGCGCGGAACTTCCTCGTTCCTTCACGCCTCAACGCCGGCAAATTCTACGCGCTGGCCGAGTCGCCGCAGCTCTACAAGCAGCTGTTCATGGTCGCGGGCTTCGAGCGCTACTTCCAGATCGTGAAGTGCTTCCGCGACGAAGACCTGCGCCTCGATCGACAGCCCGAGTTCACGCAGATCGACATCGAGATGAGCTTCGTCGCGCAAGACGACGTCTTCACCGTGATCGAGGGCCTGCTCAAGAAGCTGTGGAAAGAGGTGCACAACCTCGATTTGCCCACGCCGTTCCTCCGCATGGACTTCGACGAGTCGATGGCGAAGTACGGTAACGACAAGCCCGACCTGCGCTTCGGCATGCAGCACACGGTGCTCAACCCGATCATCGAGAAGTTCGGCGCCGAAGGTGGCGTCGGCCCGATGTGGGAGGCCCTGCAGGCGAAGGGACTCATCAAGGCGCTCGTCGTCTCTCCCGTCGCTCCCGGCCAGCACAACCCGAGCGTCGTGAAGGCGAAGGAAGAGGCGTTTCGCAAGGCGAACCCGAACCCGACGGCCAAGATGCCGCCGCCTCCGCACGAGCTGTCGCGCAAGGACATCGAGGAGCTCGAGAAGGACATCGTCAGCATGGGCGCCAAGGGCCTGGCGCGCGCGAAGATCGCCGAGAACGGTGACTGGACGCAGGCGCCGCTGTTCAAGAACGCGAAGCCCGAGCTGCGGGCTGCGATCATCGAAGCGACCGGCGCGAAGCCTGGCGATCTGATCCTCTTCCAGTTCGGGCCAGAGTCGAAGGTGCAGATGGTGATGGCCAACCTGCGCGTGATGTTGGCCAAGCGCCTGTGGCTGATTCCCGAGTACGGCTCGGGCGGCGCCTGGAACTTCCTGTGGGTTGTGAACCCGCCGCTGTTCGAGTACGACGAAGAGTCGAAGACGTGGGCCGCCGCGCACCACGCCTTCACGCGCCCGCACGACGAGCACCTCAAGTACCTGCAGCCCGAGTCGTTCGACCCGTCGAAGGTGTACTGCTACCGCTACGACGTGGTGCTCAACGGCTTCGAGATCGGCGGCGGCTCGATTCGGCTGCATGACCCGGCCACGCAGTCGCTCGTCTTCAAGGCGCTCGGCATCAGCGAAGAAGACGCGCGCTCGAAGTTCGGCTTCCTGCTCGACGCGCTGAAGTACGGAGCGCCGCCGCACGGTGGCCTCGCGCTCGGCATGGACCGCCTGGCCTTCCTCATCACCGAGACCGAGTCGCTGCGTGACGTGATCCCGTTCCCGAAGACGCAGAAGGGCACCGACCTGATGACCGGCGCTCCGGGTGACGTGGACGAGAAGCAGCTGCGCGATTTGTACGTGAAGAGCACCCCGCCGCAGAAGGCGTGAGGCTCAGCGAGCTGCGCCGCTCAATGTGTCGAGGGCGGCGCGGTCACCGCTGAACACGTCGAGATCGACCGGGCCCTCGATGCCCGGCACGCGGCCCGCGGGGTCGAACTGCCAGAAGGCCCACGGCCCGGTGGGCGGGCGCGCGATGGAGCGGATCCACAACTGCCGGTCGAGGCCCCCAAGGATCTCCGCCGCGGCATCTGGGGTCGTGTAGACGACGACCGTCGAGCCCGTCGCGAGCTCGACGTCACTCAGCCATCGCTCGAGCTGTTGCCTGATGTCGGCTGGCGGTGGTGGCGTGCGGCAGTTGCCGACGAACTCGACGTCGACGGCTGGTGGGAGGCTTCGTGGCACGCCACGGATGCTCTCGAGAAAGTTCGCCGCCTGCTCGGCGCCCGGACGGCAGAAGGTGAAGAAGTGGTACGGGCCCGTCGCGAGGCCAGCCAGCTGAGCCGCAGTGGCGTTCGCGCGGAAACGCACGTCCCGCACGTCGCCGCCCTCCGTCGCCTTCACCCACGCGAAGTGCACGCCCGCGTCGGCCACGGTCGGCCAGTCGATGACGCCGTTGTGGTGTGACACGTCGACGCCGTGAACGGCGTAGCGCGCGGGGAACTCTGGGGCGCGCGAGACCGCGGGCCTGGTGCACCCGACCACGGAGGCCGCGACGAACCCCAGAACCCAGGGCAGCCGTGAGTCGTTCAGAATCAGCGCGTCTTCGCCATCAACGCGTCGACCGCGGCGGGATCCTTCACGCGGACCTGTGCCAACAACACCTTCGTCTCGGGCGCGTTGACGACGAGGATCGCGTCAGACGCCTGCTGGCGAACGTTGCCTGACGCCTCGGAGAAGAGCTTCACGAGCGCTCCGGCCGCGATGGCGCGCAGCTGCGCGACTTCGGCCTTCACAGGTGCTCCGGCGGGCGTCTCGAGCGCCCACTCATTGCCGATCACCGACAACGACTTCACCAGGGCCAGCTGCTCTTTCTCGAACGTGCTCAGGCTGAGCTGCTTCGCCAGGAAGCCGGCGACCGACACGCGACGGCACGAGCCCATGCCCGCCAACACGGCCTCACGAGCCGAGCCACGATGCGAGTCGGCCGACGCGATCAACGCTTTCGCCGCTCCATCAGTGCCGAGCCGGCCGAGGCCGTCAGCCGCCGAACGAAGCACCTCGGGCGACGACTCCACGGCGAGCGCCGCGATCAACACCGCTTCCGTCTTCACGTCGCGCCGCGCGCCGAGGGCCTCGAGCAGGCCGCTCTGCCACGCGATGTGCGCCGACGTCGGCAGCGTCTCGTCGAGCGCGCCGTCGAAGGCAATTGCATCAGCCAGTGCCCACGTCGCGTCGGGAATCGAGTTGAGCCGCGGCGTCACCGGCGCGAAGCGGCCACGCTTGTTCGCGTCGAGAGCCGCCATCTGCGCGCGCACCTGAGCGACCGCGACGAACGCCTGCGGGTTTGCCTTCTTCGCCGCCGCGATCTCCCGCTGGAGCGTCGCCAGCTGCGCCCCCGACACCTTCACGTCGAGCGCGCCCTTCGCCAACACCACCTGCGCCACCAGCACCGTCACGAGTCCGAGCGTCTTCACGGCGTCACCTCCCACCACTTCGTCGAAGGAATCGCGCGCATCGCGTTCGTCCCACAGTGAACTTCACCGGCCATGCGGTGGTACAGGTTCCAGTCGTCGACGAACCGAATCGTGTAGCCGTACGGCGCCAGCGCGTCTTCGAGCTGCTTCTTGAACAGGTCCTTCCCGTCGATGATCGGCCCATGCGGGTCGGGCACCGCGAGCGTCTTGTCGTCGATCACGAACAGGTTCACCGTGCCCACCTGATGGGCGAGCGAGGTACCTTGAACGTCTTCGTGCAGGAACGGCACCTTGACGATCTCGGCGTCGGTGATGCCGGTCTCGCGCTTGAGGATCGCGACCTGCTCGTCGACCTTCACGGCGGCTTCGGCGCTCGCCTGCATGACGCCCGTGTTCGCGAGCAACCGGCTGATCGTCGTCTCGGCGGGCGGCTCGTTGCCCATCTCGTCGACCCAGTTCTTCCCGACGAACATTCGCGTCGCGCCGTTGCCGCGCATCACCTCCGCCTCGAGCATCTGCTTCGCGAGGCGTGCGTCATTCGCCAGCATGATCCAGCCGCGCGGCGTGTTGGCCTTGAGGAACGTGACCGTCTCGTCGACGTGGCCCACCAACAGCCATGAGGTGTCGATGTTGACGGAGGGCTCCTGGTACTTCTGGGCCTCGGTCATCGAGACGAAGCTCTGGTCGGGCGCGAACCCTCGAACGCTCCCGCGCAGCACGCGGCCGAGCGACCACTGCTTCGTGCCCTGCGTGTACGGGGGAATCGTCTCGAAGTTGCCGAACGAGTTGAGCGACTGGGTGTCGCCGTCGGTCTGCAGATCGATCTGCTGAATGCCCGCGACGTCTTTGCCGCGGAACCGGGTGAAGACGATTCGGCCGGCAGCCCGCATCGGGAAGTTCCGATCGAACGGGTTCTCGATGTTCGCCGAGCGGAAGAACACCCGCATCACGCGCTGCGCGCCGTTGGGCCCCGGCATCGACATGTACCCGGTCTCGAAGAAGTCCTGCGTCCACTGATCTTCGACGGCCGGAGCGACGAGCGTCATGTTCGGGCTCGCGGCAGCCACCGCGGCGCGCACGTCGGTGACGAACTGCGCAGAGTCGGGGTCGCGCTGCACTGCCGAGGCGTAGGCCGTCTCGACCGGCAGCAGGTGGTGCGACGTCAGCACCGGCGCGACGCGCAGCCGCACGGTGTCGCTGTACGTGCCGGGCTTCCAGTACTTCTGCTCTGGCACCACGACCTGCAGGGTGACGTCGACGATGCCGTCCCACTTCGTGGTGTCGCGGACGATGTCCTTGGCTTCGATCGAGATCGACAGGCCAGCCTGCAGGTCGGCGAGCGCGAGGGGCAGGGCAGGGTCGAGCACGTGCCAGGCGTCTCCGGCGTGACGGAAGAGGCGCACGTTGTCGGCGATGTTCTGGTCGATCACCAGTCGGGTGACGGTCCCCGCAGGAGCCTGAGGCCACGCCTTGATGGCGAGCGGCGCGAGATCGGCGGCGTCGTCGTCGCCGTTCACGATCTCGTCGGTGCCGTCGTTGCAGTTCGGCAGGGTGAGATCGCTCAGCTGGCGGCCAGCGGAGTCGGTGCCCCGGCATCGGCCCGAGTCATCGTCGATGTTGGCGAGAAAGATCGCCCCGTGGGTCGCGTCCCAGGTGTCTTCGTTCGTGTCTTCGGCCTCGAGCTCCAGCTCGAGCGTGCCGTTGCGGTTCACGTCGGCCCGCAGATCGATGGGCGGCGTGCCCGGGAGAATCGTCACCGTCTTCGTGTCCCCCTCGAGGCGCTCCGTCGGCTTTTCGCACGAGCAGGTGAGCACCACCGCGACCACTGCCAGCAACGTCTTTGGTGACATCGATACTCCGTGTTCGGCCGGGCCCGAAGAGGCGCACGGCGTAGCCCACATCTCTGCTGCGCCACAAGGCGACGCCCCGACGCAGAGCATCAGGATTTCTCAGAACTCGGGAGTCGCCGCGGTTAGACCCTCCTCCATGCCGACCTTCGTCCAGCGCAGTGAGATGCCGGTGTCGTCAGACGAGCTCTTCGCGTGGCACGAGCGGCCGGGCGCGTTCGAGCGCCTCAACCCACCGTTCGATCCCGTCGAGATCGAGGAGCGCACCGGGGGGCTCGAGGTCGGCTCCCGTACGGTGATTCGCGCGAAGGTGGGCCCGGTGACGCAGCGCTGGATCGCGGAGCACACGGCCTACGAGAAGGGCGTGCTCTTTCGCGACGAGATGCGCAGCGGGCCCTTCTCGAAGTGGGTGCACACGCACCAGTTCCAGCCGGTGACGAAGGACTCGAGCGTGCTCAACGATGAGATCGACTACGAGCTGCCGATGGGGGCGGTGGGCGCGCTGTTCGGAGGCGGCTTCGCGAAGGGCAAGCTCGACGCGGCGTTCCGGTATCGCCACGCCATCACGAAGGCTGATCTCGAGCGGCACGCGAGGTTCGCCGCGGCGCCCAGGCTCACGATTGCGGTGACCGGAGCGAGCGGGCTGTTGGCCTCGTCGCTCATCCCCTTCCTCACCACGGGCGGGCACACCGTTCGCCCGGTGAAACGAAAAGGCGAGACGCTCGACGCGGCGGCCATCGACGGAGCCGACGTCGTCATTCACCTCGCGGGCGCAGGTGTCGCCGATGAGCGATGGACTCCGGAGCGCAAACGGCTGCTCGTCGACAGCCGGGTCGCGTACACGCGCCAGCTCATCGACGCGATGCGGGCAGCGAAGCGGCCGCCGAAGGTGCTCATCAGCGGCTCGGCCGTCGGCATCTACGGAGATCGTGGTGACGAGGTGCTGACCGAGGCCTCGAAGGTGGGCGACCGCGGGCCCGACGGCGCGGCGTTTCTCGCGGGGCTGTGCATCGACTGGGAGACCGAGGCGCGCGCAGCCGAGGCGTTGGGAACGCGCGTGGTGCTGGTGCGCATCGGAGTCGTGATGACGGCGAACGGCGGCGCGCTGGCGAAGCTGCTGACCCCGTTCAAGGCCGGCGCGGGTGGCCCGACCGGCCCCGGCACCCAGTGGATGTCGTGGATCTCGAGCGAGGATCTCATCGGCGTCATCCACCACGCGGCGATGACCCAATCGGTGTCAGGAGTCGTGAACGCCGTCGCGCCGAACCCGGTCACCTCGAAGGGCTTCGCGCAGGCGCTCGGCCACGTGCTCTCACGGCCGTCGATCGCGCCTCTGCCGTCATTCGCGCTCAAGGCGATGTTCGGTGAGATGGCCGAGGCGACGATCCTCGCGGGCGCGAAGGTGATGCCCGAGGCGCTCGTGCGCTCAGGCTTTCAGTTCCTGCATCCCCAGCTCGAAGACGCGTTGCGCTTCACGCTGGGCCGGTGATGTCAGGGACAGCCTGCGTCGAGGGCGGGCAGGGGGCTCAAGATGACTTGCGGCCCGATGCTGCAGGTCGCCGCGCCGCGGAAGAAGAGCCGGCCCGATGAGCCACCGCCGCCGCCGCCGTTCGTGTTGTTCTCGCCGTTCGTCGGCGCCGACGTGAAGCCACCGGTGCCGCCGCTGCCGCCGAGCGGAGGGCCACCCGTGCCGCCCGGAGCGCCGGCCGCTGCGTCGGTCAGGCCATCGCTGCCCGGGTTGCCAGTGAAGAGGTCCCCACCTTCGCCCCCGCCACCTCCATTGGCAGTGATGGCGCCGCCCGAGATCGTGAGCTCGTGCGCTTCGAGCATGATGAGCCCTCCAGAGCCGCCACCGTTGCCCGCCGCTGCGAACACTCCACCGCGGCCACCTTCGCCCGGCGCAGCGATTCGCCCATTGATGGCCATCGTTCCCGCGGCCGAGATCTGCACAGCGCCTCCACCTGGCGCCGCTCCAGCCGACTGATTGCCGCCGCGCCCACCGGAGCACCCGCCCCGCAGTGGAGACGCCGTCGAATTGGGCTCGACGGCGCCGCCAACAGCGCCGTTGGTCAAGCCGTCGCCGCCCGCGCCTCCGACGGTCGAGAACCCGGCGCCGCTCCCGCCGGAGCTCCTTGCGAACGACGTCGTGCCGTCTCGTCCGGCGCTCGAGGTGCACAGCGCTGCGCCCGACTTCGAGATCATCTGGCCCGTGATCGACACGTCTCCGAACACCGCGAAGATGACCGGCTTGTTTCCAATCAGCGTGAGGCCGGCATCCGAGCTGATCGTCAGCCCCGACATCGAGACCAACACCGCGTCGAGCCCGCCGTCCTGCTTGATGATCGACGCCTCGAACACCTGGTTGCCACACCAGTTCGTAGTGCGCGGCAGCCCGGTGCCAGAGGTGTCGATGGTCGTCTCGCCACAATCGAGCACCGTCGGAGCCATGGGCGGGGCGCGCACCTGCACGACGTCGAAGTTCGTCGGTTGATACGGGAAGCGCGGCAGGCAATCACCGGCGATGGAGCAGAGGCCCCCGTCGCACGCCGTGCCAGCATCGACGGCATCGAAGACGCATCCGCCGTCATCGTTGCAGCGGGTCGCCACCACCCGGCACGCCGGCGCGACACAGCTGACGCGCTCTCCCAAGCAGGTGCCCGCGGCGCTGCAGCGATCCGCCACGGTGCAGGAATCGGCGTCGTCACAGCCCGCGTCCGGTTTTGGCGCGAAGGTGCATCCTCCGTCGGCGCACGCGCCGGTGTCTTCCAGGCAGACATTCCCGCTCTGCGCGCACGAGCGCTGGGTTCCCCGGCAGGAGCCATCGAGCTCGCACCGATCCATCAGCGTGCAGGAGTCACCATCGGTGCACATCGCGTTGGTCGCGACCGTGTATTGGCAGCCGCCGTCGGCCGCGGCGCACATGCCCACGGTCTGGAAACACGTCGTCGGCGGCGACAGGCATTGTTTGATCTGCCCACCGCCACAGGTCCCGTTCGAGCAGCGCGTCGAGACCAGGCAGGCGGCGGTGCTGGTGCACGCCTGGTCGTTGCAGTCGGAGTCGCCGCAGTCGAGCTGGCCATCGAGATCGTCGTCGAGCCCGTCGCTACAGGCCGTCTCGGTCTTCGGCGCCACCTTCTTCAGGGTGAGCTCGACCTGCTTCACCACCGTCTTGTCGAAGGTCTCCGAGACGAGCGTGCTCTCTTCTCTCGCGCGCACCTGACACTGCTCGTCCGTGAACCCGAGCGCACGAACGTCGACCTGCGCGGGGAAGGTGCCCTGCGCGATACCGACGTAGATCTTCGTCTTGCCCGCGAGCAGCACCGGGTCGCTGATGAGCCGGGTGCCGCCCGCACCGACTTCGACCTGCAGGCACTTCGAGACGAGCCCTGCCTCGAGCGTCACCACGGCGACGAGCCCAGCTTCGTTTTCGCGAGGCTTACAGGCGACGAAGGCGAGCGCGAACACGAGCGGCAACGCGGACTTCATGGCTGCTCCTGAGGAACGTCGAGGCCTTCACCGAACCCCAGCACAGTGAACGGGGCGGGCTTCGTCAACAACGCGGTCTTCAGCGCTTCGACCGGCTCGTCTTCTCCGTCGTCCGCAAGCCCGAAGGTGCCGAAGTGCATCGGCACCGCCACCGTCGACTGCAGATCGAGCGACGCCTGAACGGCCTGCGATGGCGACATGTGCACCGCCGACATGAACCACTCAGGGCGGTACGCGCCGATGGGGAGCACCGACAGCCGCATCGGCCCCAGGCGCTGGGCGATCATCGAGAAGTGCGGGCCGTAGCCGGTGTCGCCGCCGAAGTACGCGCGGCCCTTCGCGCCGGTCATCACCCACGCGCTCCAGAGCGTGCCGTTGCTGTCGGTGAGGCCGCGGTTCGAGAAGTGCTGGTTGGGGACCGAGGTGATGGTGATGTCGCCGACGGGCCTGGTCTCCCACCAGTCGAGCTCGAGGCTCTCGACGCCCCGCTGCGCGAGGTACGCCTTGTTGCCGAGGCCGGCGAAGATCTGCACGCGCGGCCACGTCTCGGCGATCCGCTTGAGCGTCGGCAGGTCGAGGTGATCGTAGTGGTTGTGGCTCAAGACCACAGCGTCGATGCGCGGGAGATCTTCGAACCGAATGCCTGGCGGGCGAACGCGCTCGGGCCCGGCGATGTCGGTCGGGCTGCAGCGGCGCGAGTACATCGGATCGGTCAACACGTTCACGCCGTCGAGCTGAATGAGCGTCGTCGCGTGGTTGATGAAGGTGACGCGCATCGCGCCTGAGGTGACGTCGCGAGGCGGTGCCGCGCCGAACGGCTCCTCGCGGTACGGCTTCCACGGCCCACGCTCGCGAGCCGTCTGCCATTTGAGGAAGTTCTTCAGGCCTTCGAAGCTGCCGAAGCTGCCCGGCATCGGTGGCGCGTCTGGGGTGAAGAAGCTCTCGCCGTCGAAGTGCGCCGTCTTTGCGCCGCTCCACCGCGGGCCCGAGAGCGCGCAGCCCACCGCCAGCCCGCTCATCGGGAGCACGGAGAGCACAGACAAGACGACGATGAGCCTGCGACGGCGCGAAGCCATGCCTCACGTGTAGGACACCCGCGACCATCCGCCAATCTCCTCACGCGGGCTCCAGCGGGCCGTGTAGAAGGACCGGGCCGTGACGATCGCGTCCTTCGCCGTCCATGCGCTGCCACCACCACGCCAGGCGGTGCTCGATGCCAGGGGCGCGCTGTCGGCTGCCGTGCAGGGCCGGGTCTCGACGAAGGAGCTCGACCGCCTCGCCTACGCGCGCGATCTGTTGCCGCTCGCGACGGTGTGGGCCCGGCAGGGACGGGTGCCGCGACCGCCCGACGCCGTCGTCTGGCCCAGCACCGATGACGACGTCGCGAAGGTGATCCGGCTCGCGCGGGAGCTTCGTTTCGCCGTGATTCCGTTCGGCGCCGGCTCGGGCGTCTGCGGAGGAACGATCGCAACCACTGGTGGCATCGCGCTCGATCTCAAGCGCTTCGACTCGATTGGTCCCGTCGATCCCCAGCGCCGCTGCGTCGACGTCGGGGCTGGCGTGATGGGTGAGACCCTGCAGCGTCGCCTCGAAGCGCGCGGGTGGACGCTGGGTCACTTTCCCGCGTCGATCGCGATGTCGACGGTCGGCGGGTGGCTGGCGACGCGCTCCGCCGGGCAGCTGTCGGCGCGCTACGGGAAGATCGAAGACATGGTGTTGTCGGTGAGCGGCGTGCTGGGCACCGGAGAGCGCTTCGAGACACCTGAGCGCCCCTTCACCGGCCCTGACTTCGCGCAGCTGGTGATGGGCTCCGAGGGCACGCTGTGCACGTTCACCTCGGCGCGGCTGCGTGTTCACCCGCGCCCCGAGGCCCGCGTGTTTCGGGCCTTCGACTTCTCATCCGTCGAGCGCGGGCTGGATGCGGTGAGGCGCCTGTTTCGTGAAGGGCTGCGGCCGGCCGCGATGCACCTCACTGATCCCTTCGCGTCTGCCTTCGACGCGCAGCAGCCGGGCTCGAGCGCGTCGTCTTTTCTGCCAGGACTCGTGGGCGCGCTGGCCACCCGGGCGCTCGCGTGGCCCAGGCTCCTCAACCCGCTCGGTCGCGTGGTGACGAGGTGCCGGCTCGCGGTGATGTTCGAAGGTGACGTGAAACACGCCGAGGCTGAAGATCGCGCGGCCGCTGCGGCGTGCCTCTCGATGGGCGCCGTGGATGTTGGAGAAGGCCCGGGCCGCTACTGGTTTCGCTCCCGAAACGACTCGAACTTCCGCCACGCGAGGGTGACCGAGACGGGCGCGTCGTTCGACACGATGGAGGTCTCTGCGCCGTGGGAGCGCGTGCTCGACGTGTACCAGCGTGTGCGCGCCGCCGCGGGAGCCTTCGCCGTGGTGCTCTGTCACTTCAGCCACGCCAGCGCAGACGGCTGCGCGCTCGACTTCACCTTCATCGGCACCCCGGTGCCGGTCGACGCGGCCGAGGCGCGCTCGGAGCAGCTGTGGCGCGCCGCCCTGGGCGCCGCGACGAGCGCTGGCGCGAACGTCAGCCACCACCACGGCATCGGCCTGCAGAAGGCCCGCGCCTACCAGGACGCGCTCGGTGACGGCCGGCACGCGCTCGCGACGCTCAAGCGCTTGTTCGATCCCGACGGCATCATGAACCCCGGAAAGCTCGGCCTGTGAGGACACTCCTCGAATCCCTCGGGCCGATCGCGCACCTCGATGGGCCGGGCCTCGTCGTTCGCCCACGAACCGAACGCGAGCTGTCGCATGTCTTGATGGTGCTGAAGGAGCGCGGCGCGTCACTCGGCCCCGAGGTGCGGCTCGATCGCAGCGGCTTCGATCGACTGGGCAAAGTCGAGGATCGCAGCATGACGATCGAGGCCGGTGCGGGTGTGTCGATTCGTGACGTCGAAGTCAGCGCGAATGAACAGCGTCTGTCGTTGGGCCCGTTGCCACCAGCGGCCTGGAGCCTGTCGGTCGGTGCGCTCGTCGAGGATTCCGCGCAGGCGTATCGCGTCGTAGTGCCAGGCCGGCTCGAGCGCGTGGCGTCGCGGGTGACGGGCGTGTTGCCCGATGGCCACCTCGTGGCGTCACCTCCTGGCCCGCGTCACGCGAGCGGTCCCGATCTCGCATCACTGCTGATCGGCGCTGGCGGTCTGGTCGGGCTGGTGACGTCGGCGACGTTGCGGTTGATGCCCACGCACGACGTCGAGCAGCGTCGCTTGTTCTCGTTCACCAGCCACGTGCCGGCGCTCGACGCGCTTCGAGAGGCGCTCTCGGCAGGCGTCGTGGTGGCCCGCGCAGTCGTTCGAGGGCGCGCGGGGCGAACGCTCGTCGAGGTGACGGTGCGCGGGAGCGCCTCGAATGTGGAGCGCAGCCTCGAGCTCTTCTCCCGGTGCGCGGAGCAGGCTGGCGGCCGCTTCGAAGGGCAGGGGCGAGAGCTCGAGGTCGACGGTCCGGAGTCCGAGGTCTCGTGGGCGGCCATCGCGCGCGCGCTCACGGTCGGCACGTCGGTCGAGCTGTTCCGCGTCTCGCTCTCGTCCGTCATCGCGCGAGGCGTTCCCGTCGCGGCCTTCGATCCGCCCAGCCCGCTGACCCGCTCGTTGATCGCGGCCTTCGATCGCACGCACGCACTGGGGAGAACGTCGTGAGCGGCCTGCCGGACGTGAAGGAGACGAGCTCGACCTGCGCCGCGTGCCCGAAGGCGTGCCGGTTCTCGTGCCCGGTCTCGGAGGCGACGCAGAACGAGTCGCTGTCGGCGTGGGGAAAGATGTCGGCAGTGCACCACGTGGTGACGGGCCAACGGCCGCTCGACGCAGACACGGCGTCGGCCATCCACGCGTGCACGGGATGCGGGCGCTGCACGAGCTTCTGCAGCCACGAGAACCCCGTCGCGCACAGCCTCTTCGGCGCCAGACAGCTGGCGGTGTCGGCGGGCCTGCAGCCGCGCGGGGCTGCGTCGACGCTCGCGACGTTTCAGCAGGCGCAGAACCCGTTCGGCCACGAGCTCGGCTCGCTCGTCGCGTCGTGGCGTGCCCAGCGGCCGGTGCGCTACCCGTTGTTTCCGGGCTGCTCCTCGTTGGTGAAGCGGCCCGCGCTCATCGAGCAGACGCTCGCGGTGGCCGATGCGTTCGGTGCGCCGATGGGCGTCGCGAAGACGGCGTCGAAGTGCTGCGGCTACCCGCTCTTCGCGGCCGGGAGCTTCGAGGCCTTCGCGTCACACGCGCGCGCCGTCGCCGAGGCCTTCGTCGAGACGCCCGAGGTGGCGGTGCTCGACGCCGGCTGCGCGTACACCTTCCGCAAGCTGTACCCGCAGTTCGGGGTGAAGTTCCCCACGCGCATGCGCACGGTCGTCGAGGTGCTGCACGAGAACCTGCCGCACGCTCCCGATCGTCCGCCGTTGCCAGAGCGCGTCGGCTACCACGACGCCTGTCACCTCGGCCGCGGGCTGGGCCTGTACGACGAGCCGCGCGCGTTGTTGTCGAGGGCCGTCACCGCCATCGTGGAAGCGCCGTCGATGCGTCGCGAGGCTGGCTGCTCCGGCGGGGGAGGCCTGGTGCCGCGCACCATGCCCGAGACGTCCGTCGAGATCGCCAGGCGGCAGGCAGCCGAGATCTCCGAAGACACGAACGTGACCGTGGTAACCGGCTGCCCGACGTCGACGCGCATGTTCGAACGCGCCGGGCGTCGCGCGATCGATCTCGTGAGCCTGCTGGAGCGATGGGTGACCCAAACATGAAGACCTTCTTCGTCGTCAACCCGAAGAGCGCGAACGGCACGACTGGCAAACGCTGGGGCGAGCTCGCCGCGACGATCGCGCGCACGCTGTCGGACTTCGGCGTCGAGTTCACGCAGAAGCCGATGGACGCGACGCGCATCACTGCGACGGCGCTCAAGGCGGGCTTCGAGTGCATCGTGGCCGTCGGCGGCGACGGCACCATCAACGAAGTGACGAACGGCTTCTTCGAGGGCGGCAAGGCGCTGAACCCGAACGCGGCGCTCGGCGTGTTGCCACGAGGTACGGGCGGTGACTTCCGTCGCTCCTTCGACTGGGACACCGACTTCGACGCCGCCGTGAAGCGGCTCAAGACGCCCGACACGCGGCCGTTCGACGTGGGCTTGTGCGAGTACGTCAACCACTCGGGCCAGAAGGAGTCGCGCTACTTCGCGAACATCCTCTCGTTCGGAGTCTCCGGCCTGGTCGACCAGGAGGTCGCCCGCATCAAGGGCTTCGGTGGCCGCCTCGGCTTCTCACTCGCTTCCTTGCGTGCGCTGACGAAGTACCGCGATCACGCCGTGCGCCTCTCGTTCGACGGCAAGCCGGCTGAGTCGTTGCCGATCACCGTGGTGGCGATCGGCAACGGGAAGTACTTCGGCGGCGGCATGAAGGTGGCGCCCAGCGCCGACGTGAGCGACGGCATCTTCGACGTGACGCTGTGGAGCGGCTTCGGCGTCTCGGACTTCATCTTCAAGCAGCGCGGCATCTACAACGGCGGCCATCTCGAATACGCGGGCACGCAGACGCGCCAGTGCAAGACGATGACGGCCGAGGCCGACGGTGAGGTGTTGATCGACTGTGATGGCGAGCAGCCGGGTCGCCTGCCGTGCCGGGTGGACCTGCTCCCCTCGGCGATTCGTCTGAAGGTCTGACGATGAGCGAGCTCGGGCGATATCCGGTGAAGCTGGTGCTCCCGGTGCAGTGGGGAGAGATGGACGCGTTTCACCACGTGAACAACGTGCACTACCTGCGCTGGTTCGAGTCGGCGCGTATCGCGTACTTCGCGGCCATCGGCGTAGCGATCGAGCTCGATGGGGCTCCGGCGCTTCGGCCGATCCTGGCGCGCGCGACCATCGACTACCGGGCGCCGGTGACGTTCCCGGACACCGTGACGGTCAGCGCGACCGTGAAGTCGTTCGGCACGACGAGCTTCGTGATGGGGTACCGCCTCGAGAGCCAGGCGCAGCAGAAGCTCGTCGCCGAAGGTGACGCGGTGATCGTGCTGCTCGATGGCGCCGGCGTGAAGGTCGCGCTGACCGACGAGGTGAAGGCGCGCATCTTCACGCTCGAGCGCAGCGCCTGAACGCCTGTCACGCGCGCTCAAGCGTCGAATCAGCTTCCGCGCCGCAGTCACACCTTGCCCTCGCGCCCTCGTGATTCGGCGTTAGGGTGAAGATGCAACCAACAGGAGGCGCACCGTGGCCACGAAAGCGGAGCTGTTCCGGTACGACGCTGAGCGCAAGGGCACCAAGAAGCCGAAGGCCGTGAAGAAGGTGCATCACCTGGACCCGGCCCACACCGACACCCGCAACGTCACCAAACGAGGCGACAAGGGCCCCAGCATGGCGCTCGAGGACTCCACCTCGGGGCGGCCGTCACGCAAGTCGACCCGCAAGTCGGCACACGGCGGGCGGAACGACACGGCCCTGATGCGAACGGCGAGGGCGAAGAGCCAGACGGCCACCGCACGCGCGAACCGCTCGAAGGTCGCCCGCAAGAAGTGAGCTAGGGCGTCGCCTTCTTCTCGGCGAGCAGCTTCTTCTCGAAGTCGCTCGAGATGCGCGCGCCAATCAACTTCACGCGCACCAACCGCCCGGCGCCCCAGTCGAGGTTGTCTTCGCCCTCTTCACCGTTGGGCTTCATCGTCTTCTTGAACTTCGTGTCCACGTCCGGCTTGCCGAGCGTGAAGACGAGGCGCGCGATGGTGCCGATGCCGTCTTTCTCGATGAAGGCCTTCGCCTCGGCGGCGCTGTCGAACGGAATCGGGAACAACAGCGGCTGCGCGCGCCAGACCGACTGCGGCGGGTTGCCCTCGTCTTCGTCGTCGTCCTTCGGCCGGAACGGCTTCGCCGGATCGCCCCACGCGACCGAGAGGAGCCCGGCGCCGTCGAAGCACTCCACGAGGCCCTCGACCTCGATGGTGAGGCGCTTCTTCTTCGCGTTGTACTTGCGCAGCTCGACGCCCTGGTTGTGGCGCAGCTGCACCACGTAGGTCTGCCCCATCACCTTCTCGAGCAGCTTCTCGCGCTTCGCTTCGTTGGCCTGTTGCTCCGCGCCTTCGCCGGGCGTCGTCGGGAAGAGCGCCCAGAGGCCTTCGGGGCAGGGCTTGCCAGAGGCGATCTTCACGGCGCCGGGCGGCTCCCAGAACTCGTCGAGCTTCGCCCAGTCGATCTTCGGCTCCGATGCCTTGCGCTTGGCCTCGGCGGCGTCTTCTTGCGCCTTCTTCTCGGCCTCACGGGCCTTCTGGCGCTCCTTCATTCGATCGGAGCCCGACTTGCAGCCCGAGGCCGCCGCGAGCAGCAGCACTCCGAGCAGCACCTTCACCATGCGCGCCATCACGCCTCCCCTGGCTTCAGACCCGGCGACTCTACTACCGGTCACTCGACCCAGAAGTACGTGCTGGTGACGAGGGTGCGGTTGGCGACGACCTTCGCCTTCTGCGCCTGGGCGGCGAGCGTGCGATCCTTCTCGAGGTAGCGGCTGTCTTCGGCCTGGCGCAGCTGCTGGAGCTTCCGTCGGTACTCCCGCTCGAGTCGCTCAGCGGTCGCGCGCGGCTTCATGCGCTCGGCGCCGTCGTCGATCGCCAGCACCGCGAGCCGCGCCTCTTCCCACTCGCCCCGGGCACGGTCGACCTGCTGGCGCGCGGTGTAGAGGCTGTCTTCTGCGAAACGATCGGCGCGATCTCTGGCGGCGTCGAGCTCGAGCACGCTGCGCTTCTCGTACAGGCGCGTCACCTCGTCCTTCGCGGCGACGATGGCCTGCTCGTGAATGAGCGTCGGGCTGTTCAAGGTCTGCGGCCGGGCGGAAGTCTCCTTCGCCCCTGCGCGCGCGAGCCCCTCGGCGTCGGCCCACGGCACCACGCGGAAGCTCTCGCCGTGTTTGTAGAGGACGATGTGCAGGAGCCGCTCCTCGGGCTTGAGGCCCGAGATCTCGAAGCGGTAGACGAACCACCAGCCCTCTTTGCCCTGCAGGTGATCGAGCGAGGCGGGCAAGGTGCTGCCGTCGAGGACGATCTGGCTGCCGGTGTCCGAGACGCGCGAGCGCACCTCTTTCGCAGCGAGCTGGAGCTGCTTTCGGCCCGTCGCCGCCTTGCCCAGCACCGCGCCCGTCAACGACTGCTCGTTGGCCTTGCGGTTCTTGAGCGCCTGCTTCGCGTTCTCGGTCGCGACCCGCAGCCGCTTGCGCACGTCACCGTCGAAGCGCTCGATCAGCAGCGAGCGCGTCTCGGTCATGCGCTGATCGATGCGCGACTCCATGTCCTTGCGGAGCGCGTCGAAGGCCGCGTTGATGTCTTCGGGCATGCGGCACGACTGGTAGATGTCGAGCACGCGCTTCTCGAAGTCGACGCCGTTCTCGAGCGCTCCGAGGATCTCGTCCGACGCACCGAACACGCCGTCGAAGAGGTTCAGCTTCTTCTCGAGCAGCTCGTACAGGCGCGCGTCGGCGGCGTTGGAGCGGTTGAGCAGGTTGAGCACCATCACGTCGCGCAGCTGGCCGTACCGGTGGCACCGGCCGATGCGCTGCTCGACGCGCTGCGGGTTCCACGGCAAGTCGTAGTTCACGACCAGGTTGCAGAACTGCAGGTTGAGGCCCTCGGCGCCGGCCTCCGTGGAGAGAAGGATCTGCGCACGATCGCGGAAGTCCTCGACGAGCGCACGTCGGGCCTCGGGCGAGCCGGCGTCACCGGTCAGCTTCGCGATCTTCCCTTCGAACCCGTAGGCCGAGAGCAGGTTGAAGAGGTACTCGAGCGTGCGCTTCGACTCGGTGAAGATGACGGCCTTCTCGGGCCACTGGTGTGCACGGGCGACGGTGAAGACGCGATCGATGGCGCGCTTGAGCGCCTCACCCTTCGAGTTCACCTTGATGCGCTCGGCGCGGGTCGCGAACGTCTGCAGCTCCCACACCTCGCGCTTCATCGCGTCGAGGGTCTTCGGGCGCTCTGCCGGGTCGTCCTGCCATTCTTCCTGCTCTTCGACGTACTGCTTGGTCTCTTCGGGCTCGAAGAGGAGCGCCGTGCCGCTCTGGCCCAGCTTCGCGTACTCGAGCTTCTTCTCGAGCGACTCGGCGAGGCGGCGCAGCGTCGGCGCGATCGCGTAGGTCGAAGAGGCCAGGAGCTTCCGGTACACCATCGTCAGCAGCGTGCGTTTGCCCGGCTCGATGGCGGCGCACTCGTTGCGGCGCAGGTATTCCGAGACGTCGTCGTAGAGCGCCTGCTCCTCGGGGAGCGGCGTGAAGTCTTCCACCACCGAGCGGCGGTTCGTGTAGCGAACGTACTCGCGTACCTGCCGGCGCAGCGTGCGCTGAACGACGGGCGCCAGGCGCGCCTTGATGTCTCGCGACGCGACCTCGGTGAGTCCGCCGTGTTCGGGGTCGACCGGGTAGTGCGCGCGGAACGCTTCTTCCGGCCCGAGGATCTGTTCGTCGAGGAGCGAGATGAGTCCGAAGAGCTCCGAGAGATCGTTCTGCAGCGGCGTCGCCGTCAACAACAGCTTGGGTGACGTGCGCAGGCCCGCTTTCAGCGCCTTGCCCGTCTTGTTCCCCGGCTTGTGCGAGTTGCGGAGCCGATGCGCCTCGTCGATGACCACGAGATCCCACGTGATCTGCGCGAGCAGCTCGCTGCGGTTGGCCGCGAACGGGTGCGAGGCGATCACCACCGGAGCGGTCTGATCGAAGCAGTTGCCCGTCGCGCGAACCGTGCGGCCATCGACGACGACCGAGTCGAGGTCGAACTTCTCCTTGAGCTCGGTCTGCCACTGGGCCCGCAACGTGGCCGGCGCGAGGATCAGCACTCGCGTCTTCCCTTCGGCGACGAGCTGGCTGACGACGATGCCTGCTTCGATCGTCTTCCCGAGCCCGACCTCGTCGGCCAGCATGCAGCCACCGCGCGGCAGCGAGTCGAGCGCGAACACTGCGGCCTCGAGCTGGTGCGGGTTGAGATCGACCTTCGCCTCCGACAGCGCGCGCACGACACGCTGCTGGGCATCTCCCTGCTTGCCGGTCAGCTCCTCGGTCACGAGGCGCTGGTGGAAACGGGTCAGCCCGCTGGAAGGAATGACGCTGAGGTGTGGAGGCGAAGTGACGACAGCCTCGAGGTCGCGGACCAGGCCGCGCGCGATCTCCGACATGAGGCCGACAATTGTGATCGGCGAACTCGCTCTGTAAAGCCAGAGTTCTCCCAGGCCGATTTGCCGCCACCCGCGCGATCCTGATCAGCAGCCGGCCAGCGAAGCCTGTGTGCGAGAAAGTAGGCTCCCACACCGTCCGACATGAAAGAAAACTGGACTTCCGAGCGCTTAGACGGCTCAGGGGTCTTCGTAGGTCGGGTGCAGGTACTTGCGGAGCTTCTTGTAGACGTAGCCCTGCGCGGCCGACGCCAGCATCGTGCGCGGATCATTCGCGACGGCGATCACCGACTTTTCCTGCACCGTGAAGACCGCGCGAATCTCGACGCCCCACACCTTGCCGCTCAAGAAGACGCGGTCGCCGTGCCACTCGTTCTGCACGCCGAAGCGCTCGGACCAGTAGTTCAGCAGGTAGGTGATGCGCTCGCGCGCGACGGGCCGCTGGAACTCGTGCGCGACCGTCAGCTTCAGCGCTGACGACGCCTCGATCACGAACGGCTCGGTCTGCGCAGATGCCTCGTCCGGGCCTGCCCAGGCGAAGGAAGCGAACAGCGTGCTGAGCAGCAGCGCTCGAACCATCGACATCGAACCTAGGCGGGACGGGGGCCCTCTGCCAACCCTCGATAATGAACCGACTCCCCGAACGTCGGCACGCGGCGCGGTCTGCGGTGCCAGAGGTTGATGGCGATGGCGATGCGCCACGCACGCTGGGTGGGCAGCCGCCGAAGGGGTAGCTCGTTGCGGGCGTCGAGGACACCGTGGGTCAGCTTCGCGTCGAAGAAGACGAACCGGTTGGGGCGAGGCTCGACCAGATCCAAGTCGTCGGTGTCGGGAGCACAGGCCGGCCTCCGCACGTCTGGCTTCTTCGTCGTCACCGCCAGCAGCCCTCCGACGCTCGAGGTGACGTACAGCAGCGACGACGTGAGGGGCCGCACCGTGCGCCCGGTGTCGTCGAAGAGCGCGTTGTCGCGATCGACGTGGAAGTCGACCTTCACGTTCGAGGTGCGCATGCGCGAGAGCCACCACTCGACGCCGATGACGCGCGCGCGGCGGGCTGGAGATACGCGCGGAATCAACGCGAGCACCGCGCGCTCCACGACGTTGCTGGGCGCTGACGCGAGGTCGAACCAGAACGTCGTCTGGTAGCTCTCCCGTCGTCGCTCCGTGCCCAGCTTCACGATGCGCCGGCGCAGCCGCTCGAACTCCGCAGCAGGGAGCGCGGGCTCGACGATGGTGACGTGCGGAGCGCGGGGACTCACTTCGGCAGGGCGAGCAGCTCGTTCAAGGCGCGGCCCTCGTTGAGCGCCGGAGCGCCCAGCTCCATCAGCGCTGCTGCGGTCGGCGCGACGTCGATGACTCGCGCGTGCGCCGCCGAGATGCCCGGCTTGACGCCACGGCCCCACAGGAACAGCGGCACCTCGGAGTCGTAGGAGTACGGCGTGCCGTGTGACGTGCCGCGCTCCTCGGTCTCGAGCACGCGGAAGGGCTTCAAGATCATCAACACGTCGCCGCTGCGATCGGGGTGGAACCCGAGCTGGAGCGCGCGCAGGAGCCCCGCCGTGTCGCGCCCCTCGAGATCGTCGCGCGAGACGGCCACCGCGACGTCAGGCAGCAAGCGCAGCTGGTCGGCCACCTGCCGGCGCACGGCCATCACGTCCTGCTTCTTGTCGGCGAGGCCCTTCAGGTCGAGGTACACGTCGGTCTCTTCGATCGAGGCGATCGTCTTCTCGAGGCCCGTCTTCGATTTCAGCGCGTCGTTCACCGCGGTCGAGAGTGACGAGGGCGGCACGCGCTTCCCGTCGAGCCCGAGCGCCGCCCACTCTTCGGGAATGCCAGCGCCGCCGTGATCGGCCGAGAGGATCACCACCACGTTGCCGCGGCCCACCACGCGATCGAGCAGCGCGAGCAGGTCGCCGAGCGCCTTGTCGAGGCGCAGCACCATGTCCTGCATCTCCCACGAGCTGGGGCCGTACAGATGGTACGTGCGATCGAACGCCGAGAAGCTGAGCGAGAGCAGATCGGGCACGTCGTCCTTGCCCAGTTGCTCACCCTCGATCGCCGCCTTCGCGAACTCGACCATCACCTCGTTCATCATCGGGCTCGACGCGAGCGCCGAATATGACTGCGGGCCGGGCGACGGCAGTCCGCCCGAGAGCGGGTGGGGGAACACGCGCGACATGCCGTACCAGTCGGACTCGAACGGGCGCTCGTCTTCACCGCGGTACTCCTTCACGGGGCCGAGCAGCTCCCACTTCTTGCCGTGGTACCCATCGGGGAGCTTCTTGTCGTTGAACGTCTGCACCCAGGTCGGCACGGCCTTGCGGTAGTAGGTGCCCGTCACGAAGCGGCCGAGCTGCTCGTGAAACCACCACGCCTCGCCGAGCTTGCCCGCCATGGAGATGGCCGAGCGCGCCTTGCCTGAGAGGGCGAGCGACTTGCCCCCGCTCCACGTCGACGCGCGCAGCCGGTCCGACAACGTCTCGGCCAACAGGTTCGCGGGCGAGACGTCGTCGTTGCCGATGGGCGCTTCGAGGATCGGGTGATTCGCGTCGGCGAAGATCGGGTCGAGCTTGCCGGTGGCGCGGTTGAAGATCTTGTTCGAGACGACGCCGTGCCTCCACGGGTTGGCGCCGGTGACGAGCGTCGTGTGGCCCGCGCCCGTGACGCACTCCGCGAACTCGTAGTGCACCGACGGCACGAAGGCGCCCTCGTTGATCAGCCGCGCGAGGCCGCCCTTCAGCCGTGGCCGGTGTTTCTGGAGCACGTCGGTGCCCAGCGCGTCGACGCTGATGAAGACCGTCAGGCGCGGCGGCCTGGCGAAGGCGGGGAGGGCGATGACGACGCAGCAGAACGCGACGAGGCGGCTCATCATGGGGGCGCGCAGATTGGTCGCTTTCGCAGGCACGGTCGAGCGTCTTGAAGTGGTAAGCGCCGCGAACGATGCCTCCTCCAGCGCCCACCACGCGGGTGATCGAAGCGAAGACGCGCGTCATCTACGGCGACACCGATCAAATGGGCGTCGTCTACTACGCGAACTACTTTCGCTACTTCGAGCTGTCGCGCAGCGAGTTCTTCCGCTCCCTCGGCGGCAGCTACGTCGAGCTCGAGCGACAGGGCTTCGGGTTGCCGGTCGTCGAGGCCAGCGCCCGGTACCGCGCTCCTGCGAAATACGACGACGTGATCCTCATCGAGGTGCGGCTGGTCGAGCTTCGGCGCGCCTCGCTGCGCTTCGAATACGTGGTGCGACGCGAGCTCGGCCGAGACGAACTCGCGACCGGTTTCACGGTGCATGCGTGCGTCGGTCCTCAGGGAAAACCCACTGGACTTCCCACTGAGGTGGTGCGACTGCTGAGCGCCTCCCCCGCGCCCTGAGTGCGTCTTTTCGAAGGAGCCTGCATGGACCGCAACCTCGCCCTCGAAGTCGTCCGCGTCACCGAGCAGGCCGCCATCGCGTCCGCGCACACCATGGGGCGTGGCAACAAGAACGAGTCCGATCAGGCCGCCGTCGATGCGATGCGCCGCGCCTTCGACACCCTGAACATCGACGGCACGGTCGTCATCGGTGAAGGCGAACGCGACGAAGCGCCGATGCTCTACATCGGTGAACGCGTCGGCAAGGGCACCACCAGCGCGCCGCCGGTCGACATCGCGCTCGACCCGCTCGAGGGCACCAACCTCTGCGCGTACGGCCGCCCTGGCGCGATCTCGGTCGTCGCCCTCGCCGAGAAGGGCAACCTGCTCAACGCCCCCGACACGTACATGGAGAAGATCGCCTGTGGCCCGCGCGCGCGCGGCTGCATCTCTCTGGCGAAGACGCCGACGGAGAACCTGAACGCGGTCGCCAAAGCCCTCGGCCGCGTCGTCTCGGAGCTCACCGTCGTGATCCTCGACCGCGAACGTCACGCGAAGCTGATCGCCGAAGTGCGCGCGTCCGGTGCTCGTGTGCGTCTGATCGAAGAGGGCGACGTCGCGGGCGCCGTGGCGACCTGCTTCGAAGAGAGCGGCGTCGACCTGTTGATGGGCACCGGTGGTGCGCCCGAGGGCGTGATCGGCGCGGCCGCCGTGCGTTGCGTCGACGGCGACTTCCAGGGCCGGCTCAAGTTCCGCAACGACGAAGAGCGCGCGCGGGCGAAAAAGATGGGCATCGACGACGAGCACCGCATCTACCGCGCCGAAGAGCTGGCCCGCGGCGACGTCATGTTCGCGGCCACCGGCGTGACTACGAGCGACTTCTTGAAGGGCGTGCGCTTCTTCGCGCACGGCGCCGAGACCCACTCGGTCGTGATGCGCTCCAAGACGGGCACCACGCGCTTCGTCACCGCGACCCACCGGCTCGACAAGAAGCCGATGTGACGGGCTGCAATTTCCCTGCTGCCTGACGCGGTGCTGCTACGCTCCGGTTTGCTCTTCCTCTCCCCCGGAGACTCCTCACATGCCTGGCGCGACCCGCTCCGTCGTCTTCAATGCTCCACTCGAGAAGTGCTTCGAGATCATCTCTGACTACGAGCGCTACCCGGACTTCTTGCCCGAGGTGAAGAAGATCAAGACCTCGAACCGCCGCGGCGCCGAGGTCGACGTGCACTACGAGGCCGAGGTGGTGAAGGTCATCAAGTACACGGTGCACATGAAGGAAGAGAAGCCCAACAAGGTGAGCTGGTCGTTCATCGACGGCGAGTTCATGAAGGACAACAAGGGCGGCTGGGTGCTCGAAGATCTAGGCAATGGAACCACCCGGGGGACCTACAGCATCGAAGTCACCGTGGGCCCGTTGGTGCCGAAGACGATCCTGAACGCGCTGGTCGACAGTCAGCTGCCGAAGCTCCTCGAGAACTTCAAGAAGCGCATCGAAGCGGCGAAGTGACTTGACGTTTCACGGCAGCCCAGTGAATTCGGGCTGTTCGACAGCGTCTGGCTGTGTTGTTCGGCGGGCCGGGACGGTTATCATTGAGTCAGTCTCACGGCGGTTTCTGGGAGTTCCAACATGCTCGACGGGTACATCATCGAAGAGCTGCGCCGTCGGGAAGCGGAGCGTCAGCGCCAGGAGCGCCAGCGCCCTCAGATGGAGATCCCCAAGCACCGGGATGACGACGAGGCTCGCGACCGCCGCTCCGAGAAGGAAGAGCCCGCCACCAACAGTGAAGGCGGCAGCGTCGTCACCATCGACTTCTGAGCGTCTCCTTCGGTGCTCCCCCAATCGTTGAGGCGCTGGTTCGATCGCGGCGCTCGGCTCAAGGTCTTTCATGACGAGGCCTATCGGCTCCCGCTGAGCGGCGTCGAGGCCGGTCCTGCGCATCTCGAGACCCGCAGGGCCGATGACGCGCTCCATTACCTGCTGTCGGCGGGCGTCTTGACGGCTCACGACGTGCTGTCGCCGTCACCGGTCAGCTACGGCGATCTCGGCCGCGTGCACACCGACGAGTACCTGGAGTCGCTCCAGAAGGTCGAGACGCTCGCGCAGATCTTCGCCGTCGACCCAACCGACGTCTACGTCGATGAGGTGCTGCGCACGGTGCGCCTGGCGACCGGCGGCACCGTTCAGGGGGCCCGTCACGCGCTCGAGCACACCTCGCCCGTCTTGAACCTGCTGGGCGGCTTCCATCACGCGGCGCCGACGCGAGGCGCTGGCTTCTGCGTGGTGCACGACGTCGCCGTCGCCATCGCTGTGCTCCGCGCTGATGGCTTCTCGGGCCGCGTGGCGGTGCTCGATCTCGACTGCCACCCGCCGGACGGGACCTCGGCCTGCCTTGGCCGCGATGCGTCGGTCTGGTTGGGCTCGATCTCCGGGACGGCGTGGGGCCCGCTCGAAGGTGTCGATGAGGTGAACCTGCCATCGGGCGCTCCAGACGAGCCCTACCTCGCGGCGCTGGAGCTGCTCCTCAGCCGCATGCCGAAGGTCGAATTCGCGTTCGTGCTGGCAGGTGGTGACGTGCTGGCGGGAGATCGTCTCGGCACGCTCGGGCTCTCGTTGGCTGGCGTACGCCGACGCGATCTGCGCGTCTTCGAGCACTTCGCCGAGCTCCCCCAGGTCTGGGTGCCCGCAGGTGGCTACACGTCACACGCGTGGAAAGTGCTCGCCGGCACGGGGCTCGTCCTGGCCAGGCATTCGGACGAGCCGATCCCCACCGACTTCGACCCGCTCGCGGCCCGCATGAAGGGCATCTCGAAGACGCTCGAGCCGGAGAGCCTCGGGAACGCGCCGTTGCTCACCGAGGCCGACGTGGCCGAGGCCCTGGGCCTTCCGCGCACCGGGCCGCATCGGTTGCTCGCCTTCTACACGGCCGAGGGCGTCGAGTTTGCGCTCGAGAAGTACCGGGTGCTGCCGCTGGTGCGGCGCCTCGGCTTCGAAGACGTGCACGTCGTCATCGATCGGGCCGGCTCGTACGATCGCGCGCGGCTGCTGGGCAAAGACTCCACGACGGGCTCGCAGGTCATCCTCGTCGAGCTCGAGGTGGAGCGTCGGCGCGTGGGCTCCGGCACGTTCTTGTTCGTGAACTGGCTCTCGCTGCGCAACCCGCGGGCGCGCTTTTCGTCGACCCGGCCGCAGCTCCCGGGCCAGGAGGTGCCGGGGCTGGGCCTCGCGAAGGAGATGACGCACCTGCTGACGCTCATCGCCACGCGCCTGCTCCTCGATGGCGTGGCGTTCAGGCCGTCGTGGTTCCACATGGCGTGGGCGGCGCGGCAGTCAGCGCGCTTCGTCGACTCGAGCCGGCAAGGCCGCTTCGAGGCGCTCTGTCGTGACGTTCGCGGCATCCCCCTCCTCGAGGCGACGCGCGCGGTGGCCGAGGGCCGCATGCTGCTCAACGGCGCTCCGTATGCGTGGGAGGCCGACGAGATGGTGAAGTGGCTGAACCCGCCCGACGACGAAGACGACAAGGCCGCCATCGCGCGGGAGCGAGAGGCCAGTCACTTCACGTTGAAGCCGCCCGCTACTGCAGCGACGCGCTGAGCGTGTAGGTGCCGCTGGATCCGCTCCAGCTGTCCACCCAGAGAAAGTAGGTGCCCGAGGTGAGCGTCTGGGTGGGCAACGAGGTGCTCAGGCCGGTGGCCGTTGCGGCCAGGCAGGCGAGTTCGGTGACCGAGGTCGAGCAGGTCCCTGGCCCCGTGACGTAGACGATGGGCCGGAGGGTGCTCCCGGGCACGACTGACGCAGAGAAGGTGCGCGTGCCGCTCACCGTGAAGGAGTACACGCGGTCGGCCGCGGCCCCTCCGCACGAGCTGCTTCGATCATGGACTGCGGTCGAGGTGCTGCCGCTTGCAGACGCACTTCCGCCCACGAAGGTGAGAGGAATGGGGCTCGAGCAGTTCTCGCCCGTCGCCGTCGTGCCCGCCGAGAGGGTGGCCGAGAGCGAGAAGGTGCCCGAGCCAGCACCTGAGACCGAGTCGACCCTGAGGTAGTGCGTGCCCGCAGTCAGCGCGGCGCTCGAGATCGTCGCCGAGTTCCCCGTGGCGGTCGCCGCATGGCAGATCACCTCGGCCGCCGAGCTACACGACGAGCCCGACGCGAGCGAGACGACGGGGCGCCAGCTGCTGCCCGGCGTGACGGTGGTGGTGAGGACCTGGCCCGCCGTGGCCGTGAACGAATAGACGACGTCGAGGCTCGAGGTCGCGCAGCTCGAGGCGAAGTCGTTCGACGCGCCCACCACCGTGCCGCTCGTGCTCGCGCTGCCCGCCGTGAACGTGAGCGGCACCGCGGTGGCGCACGTGTCGCCGGGAACCCCAGCGCTCGTGCTGGTCACCGACAGGCTGTACGCGCCTGGGCCCGCCCCGAGGTTCTTCACGACCAGGTAGTAGGTGCCCGCGCTGAGCGAAGGCGCCGAGATCGTCGTCGCGCTGCCGTTCGACGTGCCGGCCGTGCAGGTGCTCTCGGAGGCGCTGGCGCACGAGGTGATGGTGGTGGGGCCGAGGAGGGCGAGCCCGGCGAAGGAGTTGGACCCGGGTGTGACCGTCGCCGTGAGCGACGCCGTGGTGGCGAGCGTGACGCGGTAGAACCGATCGGGGCCCACCGAGTTGCAGCTCGAGCTGAGGACGTCGTCCATGTAGCCGTCGGTGCTTCCGCTGGCCGAGGCCGAGCCGCCAGTGAGGGAGAGCACTTCCGCAGAGCCGCAGTTGTCTCCAACCTGCGGCGTTGGCGTCGAGAGGGTGACGGTCGCCGTGAAGCTGCCAGTCACCGTCGAGGTGAAGGCATCGACGATCAACCGGTAGCTGCCGGGCTGGAGGACCACGCCCGCGCTCGGGGCCGTCCCCGTGTGGCAGCGGAGTTCGCTCGTGCAGTCGTCACGCAGCAGGTAGCCGATCGGCTGTGCGCTGCCGCCGAGGCTGGTGATGGCGAACGAGACGTCACTGGGAGAGACGACGACGAACGAGAAGGCGAGGTCTCGTCCAGCACCGCCGCAGGTCGCCGAGTGATTGTCCGCCGCGCCGGTGAGCGTGGCCGTCGCGGTGAACTGCGTCGAGCTGATCGGCGTCATCGCGACGGCCGATTGGCACGTGTCGCCCGCGACGCCGCCACCGACGCCCGTGCCGCCGCCGACACCCGTGCCGCCACCGACGCCCGTCCCGCCGCCGACGCCCGTGCCGCCGCCGACGCCCGTGCCGCCACCGACACCCGTGCCGCCACCGACGCCCGTGCCGCCGCCGACGCCCGTGCCGCCGCCGACGCCTGTGCCGCCGCCGACGCCCGTACCGCCACCGACGCCTGTGCCGCCGCCGACGCCCGTCCCGCCGCCGACGCCCGAGCCTCCGCCGACACCGAACCCGCCAGTTCCGCCGCCGGTGCCTCCGAACATGCTCTGGCAGCTCCCGAAGGAGCAGGTGTCGGTCACCGAGCACGACTTGCACAGCGCGCCGCCCTTGCCGCAGGCCGCTGACTGAGAGCCGAGCTGACACAGGCCACTCGAGTCACAGCACCCCGTGCACGTGGAGGCGCAGGGCGGCTTGGTGGGGCACCCCGTGAGGAGGAGGGCGAAGACGGCAAACACTGGAAACAAGAAGGCGCGCATGGTTTTGCTCTCAAGACCCCCTCGTGGGGGGCGAAGTGCAATCGAGGAGTGGCTCATGGCTGGTGTCGAGATGGGGTTCGAGCTTCGCGGAATCGAGGGAACGCTGTCGCACGGCCCGAGCGGCGCAGTGTTGCGCACCGTGCCGCCGCGAGACAATGGAGGCGACGGTTCGTCGTTCTCTCCCACCGATCTGCTCGGGGCGTCACTGGCCAGCTGCGCGCTCACCACGATGGCGTTGCTGGCGGCCAAAGAGGGCCTGACGTTCGGCGACGCGTCGGCGACGGTCGTCAAGCACATGGCGGGGCCGCCGAGGCGCGTGGGCGAGCTGACCGTCGAGCTGCGCATGCCGCGCGGCGTTCCGGCTGCGCACCGCCCCCGGCTCGAGGAGATCGGGCGCGGCTGCCCCGTCGCGCGGAGTCTTCACCCCGACGTGAACGTGCCGATGACCTTCCGCTGGCCCGACTGACTCAGGTTCCGGTGCGCGGGTTGCGCGGCGCAATGTCGGTCGGCACGAGACGCAGCTGTGCGTTCGAGGCGGTGAAGCTCTTCGCGTCGACCTCACGCTCCAGGTACGTGTAGCCCGCCAGGCCCTGCTCGTAGACCTGCAGGATCTTGCGTGACTCGTCGAGGGTGATGCTCCCGCTGCGCAGGGCGAGCTCGGCCTTCATGCGGATCTTCGCGATGAGATCGTCCTTGTTGAAGGCGACGTAGTTGAGCACCTCGGTGACCGAGTCGCCTTCGACGACGCGATCGATCAGGTACCCACCGCCCGGCGCCAGCGAGACCTGAATCGCGTGCGTGTCGCCGAAGAGGTTGTGCAGATCGCCCAGGATCTCCTGGTACGCGCCGACGAGGAAGATGCCCAGGTAGTACTCGTCGTCGTTGAGGGCGTGCAGCTCGAGATCGTCTTTCACCTCGCGGCGATCGATGAACTTCTCGATCTTCCCGTCGGAGTCGCAGGTGATGTCGGCGAGCACCGCGCGGTGGGTCGGCCGCTCCGTCAGCCGGTGAATCGGCATCACGGGGAAGAGCTGATCGATCGCCCACGAGTCGGGGAGCGACTGGAACAGCGAGAAGTTGCAGAAGTACGTCTCGGACAACAGGTGCTCGAGCGCCTCGAGCTCCTCCGAGGTCTCGCCCGACTCCTTCCCCATGCGAAGGACCTTGTGACAGATGGCCCAGAAGAAGTTCTCGGCCAACACGCGCTGCTCGAGGCTCAGGTGGCCCAGCGAGAACAGCGTGAGGACCTCGTCCTTGTATTCGAGGGCGTCGTGGTAGGTCTCGAGCAGGTTCTTGTTGGTGACCTCGCGCAGCGCCGAGAACAGGTTCTTCACCACCATCGGCACGTCTGCCGGGAGCGACTCAGGCACGGGGCCGGCCTCGAAGTCGCTGTTGCCCAGCACCTCGGTGATCAGCACGGCGTGGTGGGCGACGACGGCGCGGCCCGACTCGCTGACGAGCACCGGGTGCGGCACCTGCGCGGCGTCGCACGCCTCCATCACGCTCGAGACGACGTCGTTGGCGTACTCCTCGGTCGAGTAGTTCATCGACGAGGCGAAGTTGGTGCGCGAGCCGTCGTAGTCGACGCCGAGGCCACCGCCGACGTCGATGTACTTGAGCGGCGCGCCCAGGCCGTGCACCTCGACGTAGAAGCGGCCGACCTCTCGCAGCGCGTTCTTCACGTTGCGAATGTTCGAGATCTGGCTGCCGAGGTGGAAGTGCAGCAGCTCGAAGGTCTCGAGGAGCCCAGTCTCTTTCATGAACGCGATGGCCTGCATCAGCTCGGCGGCCGAGAGGCCGAACTTCGAGCGATCGCCGCCCGAGGCTTCCCACTTGCCCGCGCCGCGCGTCGACAGGCGAACGCGCATGCCGAGCCGCGGAGGGATGCCCGTCTTTCGCGAGACCTCGGCGATCAGCGGGAGCTCTGACGGCTTCTCGACGACCATCACGACCCGTCGGCCGAGCTTCGAGGCGTAGAGCGCGGTCTCGACGTACTCCTCGTCCTTGTAGCCGTTGCAGATGATGAGGGCTTCGGGGTCGTCCACCATCGCCATCACCGCGAGCAGCTCGGGCTTCGAGCCTGCCTCGAGGCCGTAGCCGTACGGCTTGCCAGCGTCGACGATCTGCTCGACCACGAAGCGGTGCTGGTTCACCTTGATCGGGTACACGCCGCGATAGGCGGACTTGTAGCCGTACTCCTTGATCGCCTTCCGGAACGCTTCGTTGAGATGCACGACGCGATCGCGCAAGACGTCGGTGAACCGGATCAACAACGGCAGGCTGATGCCGCGGCGGCGCACTTCGTCGACCAGGTCCTTCAGGTCGAAGTTCGGAGAGTCAGGCCCGCCCGGATGGACGCAGACGTTCCCCTTCTCGTTGATGCCGAAGTACCCCGCGCCCCAGTTTCGAATCGCGTAGGTGTCGAGAGAGTCGCCAATCGTCCAGCGCTGCTGCGGAGTCGAGTTCGCCATCGTGGCCGCGCACTATAGGGATCTGACTGCCCGATCCACCATCGTTGCGCGGCGTCAGGGCAGGAGCGCGCCGATGCGCTCCAGCCGCCGGGCCGAGGTGGGGTCCTGAATGAGCTCGACGACCTCGTTGCTCCCGATGAGGCCCCTGATGTCGCCCGTCTCGAGCGCCTTCTGCATCGCCGCCGCGTTGATCACCTTGCTGAAGCGGGGGTCCTTCGAGAGGGCCACGAAGTCGGGGTTCTCCTTGAGGCGCTGCTGGCCCTTCGGGTCCTTCGAGAGCTCGGCCACCCGCATCAGATCGTGCGCTCCCGAGAACTGCCGGTGCTCGAGCAGGTTGTTCTTCCGCACGAACGCCATCAGCTGGGAGTCTTTCGGAGTGAAGGCGAGCTTCTTGCCCATGATGCTGACGTTCGCCTCGAGGAAGCTCATGGCGCAGAGCGCGACGTAGACGACCGCGAGCACCTTGCCGCCCCCCATCACGAAGCCGAGCACGCGATCGAGCGTCCGGCTGTTGGGGTCACGGCCCGCGAAGAGCCGGCGAATGACGAGGGTCGCGACGATCTGCACGACGATCAACACCACGACGAAGGCCGCGAGCGTCGCGAGCACCACGCCGACGAACGCCGAGGTCGTCAGGTGCTTCGCAAACACGGGCCCGTAGAACTGGCCGACGGGCCCGGCGGCGACCCAGGCCAGCACGCCCGCGAGCAGGGCCGCGATCTGCCGTGCGGCCCCCGAGAAGAAGCCCCACAGGGCGAACACCAGCGCCAGGCCGAGGATGACGAGATCGAGCGTCACTTGATCTTGAACGAGTCGCCGCTGAGCTTGCGCTGGTCTTCGAGCTTCACCTGCACCTGCGCCAGCTTCTCTTTGAACTTCACGTTCGACGATTCGTACATCAGCGCGCTCTTGAGGTTGCGCTCGGCGGCCGACCACTGCTGGCGCTCGATCTCCTGCAGGGCCGTCTTGTAGAGCTGCCGGCCTTTGGGCGTGGTGCCGAACTCCTCTTCGACGACCTTCTTGGCCTCGGCCTTGAGCTCGGCCTCGGACGCCTCGCTGTACCGGAGCTTCGCCGCGCGGTCGGGCGCGTTGATGTCGACGAGGTATTTCTTCCGCTTCGCGTCGTCGCGGAGCACGTAATACGCCTCGGTGATGCGCCGGTAGATCGCGCCGATGTCCTCCTTCACCTTGACGTCGGTGAGGTGGAAGATCCGATCGGGGTGATAGATGCGGCTGTCGCGGTAGAAGCTGCGCTTGATCTCACCAGCACCCGCGCTTTGCGGCAGCTGCAGGAGCTGGAAGTAGTCCTGCCCGTCGAGCCCGTCCGCGATGATCGCCAGCTGCTGCGCTTGTTGCGGCGTGACCTGCTCGACGGCGCCCGTGGCGGGGAGCGGGCTGGCGCGCGTCGCGATCGCCACCGGCGCGACTGCCGGCGCGACTGCCGGCGCACGTGGAGCCCCGACGCCAGGCGGGCCGCCCGAGAACGGGGGCGCGATGGGCTCGAGAGACGGTGGCGGCTGGGAAGGCACGGGCTGCTGGTAGGCGGGGGCGATGACGGACGGCGACGAGGGTCGGGCGGCCGACGGTGGCGCCGCCACTGGCTGCGGGTAGGCCGGGGCGATGATCGCGGCAGACGAGGTGCGTCCGCTGGGGGCGGGTTGCGGGAGCGCAGGAGCGACGATGCCAGGTGAGGTCTGCGGTCGTGTCGAGCCCGGCGCTCCCGGCGGCGGGGGCACGGGGCGGGCCCCAGGCGCGCCCGGAGGCGGTGGCACTCGTGGCGCTGGGGCTCCCGGTGGCGCAGGGACGCCCGGCGGCACTCTCTGGCTCACTGGCGTCAGGCTCGGCGCCTGAGTCGCAGGGAGGGCGGTGGTCACCCTCGGCCCTGACGGTGCAATCGACGGTGCAATCGACGGCGCAATCGACGGCGCAATCGACGGCGCGATGGACGGCGCAATCGACGGGGGCCGGACCGGTGCGATGGTTGGCGTCACGGCGGGCCGAGCCTGGGTCGGCGGACGGACCTGCGGCACCGGAGGAATGCCCGGGGGTTTGCCGTTCTGGTCGTCTGGTGGCGCCATCGCAGTGAGTCAGCTCAGGCCGGTGACGGAAGGTCCCGGTGGTTGGCGAGCTGCATGCCTTCGTTGTCCTTCATGGACTTCTGAATGTCGTTCTCGGAGAGGCCTGACGAGAGGCTGATGGTCGTCGAGGTGCGCTGACCGGTCTCTTGATCGGTGGCGGCGACGTTCACGATGCCGTTGGAGTCGATCTCGAACGTCACGTCGATCTTCACGTCGCCGCGGTAGCCGATGCGGAAGCCGGCGAACTCGAACTCACCGAGCAGCTCGCACTCTTCGGCGCGGTTGGACTCGCCCTGGTAGACGCGGATCTTCACCTTGTCCTGGCCGTCGCGGCTGGTGGTGAACGTCTTCGACTTCTCGATCGGAATCGGGGTGTTCTTCTCGATGATCTTCTCGGTGTAGCCGCCCACCGTGCCGATGCGGAGCGAGAGCGGGGTGACGTCGACGAGGAACGTCTCGGTGCGCTGATCGACGAGGGCGTGGGCCTGCAGCGCGGCGCCGAGCGAGACGACCTGGTCGGGGTCGACGCCCGCCATCATCTCCTTCGAGAAGTAGTGTTTCACCGAGTTCGAGATGATCGGCAGGCGCGTCGGGCCACCAACGAGGATCACCGCGTCGACGTCGGCCGCGGTCATTCGCGCGCTCTGGAGCGCCTCGTCACACACCTTGAAGGTGCGCTGCACCAGGTCCATCACCATGCGGTTGAAGGCGTCCTGGGTGAGGGTCTGGGTGAGATCGATGACGTTGTTGTTGACGTCCTGGCAGATGCCCGCGCAGTGAATGGTGGCGACGTTCGCCTGGCCGACGTCGATCTTCGCGCGCTCGGCGGCCTCTTTGAGCATCTGCAGGCAGTACTTGTTCTGCCGCAGGTCGAGCTTGTGGCGCGCGAGGAAGTCGTCGGCCAACCAGTTCATGATGCGATCGTCGAAGTCGTCGCCGCCCAGGTAGGTGTCGCCCGCCGTCGAGAGCACCTCGAAGACGTCTTTGCCGATCTCGAGGATCGACACGTCGAAGGTGCCGCCGCCGAGATCGTACACGACGACCCGCTGGTTCATGTCGCGGCCGAAGCCGCACGCGAGCGCCGCCGCCGTGGGCTCGTTCAAGATGCGCAGCACGTCGAGGCCTGCGATGCGGCCCGCGTCTTTGGTGTCCTGGCGCTGGTTGTCGTTGAAGTACGCGGGCACCGTGACGACGGCCTTGGTGACGGGCTGGCCAAGGTAGCTCTCGGCGATCGCCTTCATCTCCTTGAGCACCAGGGCCGAGATCTCGGGCAGCGAGAACGTTCGCCCACGCACCGTGATGCGCACCGAGTTGTTCGGGCCTTCGACGCTCTTGTACGGCATCACCGACTGGGCCTTCTTCACCTCGTCGGAGAAGAAGAAGCGGCCGATGAGCCGCTTGGCCGAGTACACGGTGTGCTCGGCGTTCGTGATGATGTTCTTCTTGGCGGCGTTGCCGACGAGCACCGAGCCGTCGTCGAGGAACGACACGACCGAGGCGTGCGTCAGCTCTCCCCATTCATTCGGGAGCACGGTGGGTTGGCCGTTGATGACGGCCGAAACGCACGAATACGAGGTGCCAAGATCAATGCCGACGGCAATTTCCGACATGGTGGCGAAGACTACTCAAGTGCCGGGCCTTGCGTGAATTTGTTGCGGCACACCCACTTCAGTCAGGGAGGCCGGGAAGCGGGCTGCCAGATTGTCAGTTGAAGGGTCAGCGGCCGAGAATAGGGACGTCATGACGCGCCTGTTTGCCATCGCCACTTCCGACCCGACGTTGATGCGCTGCGAGCTCGCGCGCGCGAGGTCGCTCGTGACGCTCGATGACGAAGGCCTGGTGCTGGGGCTCGGCGCCTACGACGACGCCCAGCTCGTGCAGCGCCGCTATGGCGTGGGGGCGACACGCGCCGACATGTGGGAGCAGCCCAGCTCCGAGACCGCCCTGTATGCCGCCGACACCCCGCCCATCGGCCGCCCGCTGGAAGACGTCGCCCAACCCTTTCGCATGCGGCAGTGGCTCTTCGCGATGGCCGGTCTGCTCCCGTCGGCGAGCAACGCCACGAGGGAGCGGCTCGCCGAGCAGCTGCCCGACTTCCTCCAGCGTTCGCTCAGAGGGCCTGCCGTCGAAGAGGCGGTGTTCGCGACCTTCCTCGCCGAGCTGCGGAGCCTGGGCCGAACCGAAGATCCCGAGCTCCCCGCGCCGCTCGCGGCGCAGCTGTTGTCTCGCACCGCTCAGCACGTCGAAGACGCCGCGGGCCAGGCGCACCGGGCGTCGGTCGCGATGCTGGCCACCAACGGCCGCATCGTCATCGCGACCGCCCGAGGTGACGCGCCGCTCTTCTACCGGTTGCTCGAGGGCGAAGGCGCCTGCGCGCGGTGTGAGCTGACCGGCGACGAGAAGGCGGCGACCGCGCTGGTCCGCGATCACCGTCGACGCCGCTCGGTGGTGTTCTCGAACGCGCCGGTCAAGCCGGAGCAGTGGGTCCAGGTCGTCGGCGGTCATTCGATCGCCGTGGGCCGGTCGCTCCAGCTCCAGACGGTCTAACTTCAACGGGCGAAGAAGCTCGCGTCGAGCACCTGCACCAGCAGGTTCGCGGCGGCGTGAAAGAGCGCGGCGCCCACCACCGAGCCGGTGCGCTCCCGCATCCACGCGAAGAGCAGGGCAGGGAAGAACACGGCCAGGCGCCACACCTCGAAGATCGCCAGGTGACCCAGCGCGAAGAGCAGCGCCGTCAACCAGAACGCCGGCCCAAGCCTCGCGCCGAAGAACACGCGGCCTTGCGGCCAGGCGTCGCGCAGGCGGGTCTGCAGGTAGCCGCGATAGAAGAACTCCTCGGGCAGCGCGACGACGAAGGTCTGATCGATCACCCACTCGAGGAACCGGTCGGGCAGCCGGAACGAGAAGCGCGGAACGCCCACGTACGGCGTGACGAGCTGCACGAGCGCTCCCGGCAGATGCGGCAGCACGTAAATGAAGCCGACGTACACCGCGATGAAGAGGGGGAAGACGACGGCGCTGACCGCGAAGAACTGCTTCACGTCACGGCCCAGCGTTCGGGTCGACAGGCCGAAGTCGCGGTAGTCCTCGCCGCGCACGCTCATTGCCAGCACGGGCAGGTAGAGGAAGCCGACGGTGGCGACGAGCTTCGCGGCGGGGCGGTAGACCAGCCATGCGACGAGAATGGCTCCGAAGCCGAGGCACCAGACGACGAGCGCCTCGCGCACCGCCGACTGCGTGAGCCACCGCTTGTCGATCAGGACACCAGCCGCTGCCACAGCCCCTCGGAGGTCTGGAACGTCAACGTCACCTGGCCCGCCTTGATGATCGAGCCGTCGCGAAGGGGCATGCGCATGCCGGCCTTCAGCTTCAACCCTTCGACGGTCGTCCCGTTCCTCGAGCCGGGGTCCTCGATCGTCCACCGGCCGTCTGGCGTGCGGAACAGGCTCAGGTGATGGCCCGACAAGGTGCCGTCGTTGAGCTCGATGTCGACGTCGTGGGAGCGGCCGATCGTGACCGTGAGCTGGGCCGGCAGACCGATGGCGAGCGCTTCGGCGCCTTTGGCGGGAGCGGCCTGCGCGGCCTCAGCCACCGACCCGAGCACCAGCGTGCTGGCGCGCGGCGCCTTCCAGGCGCCTGCTTCCCACACCAACCAGTCACCAGCGTGCTGTCTGTTGAAGGCGTCGCGGCCCGTCGCGCTGGTTCGTTTGAGCGCAGAGAGCAGGTAGCTCTTCACGCCGGCACTCCATCACGGAGCTTCTTGAGCAGCTGAATGCGACGCTGGTGGCAGGTGAGGTTCAGCGGGTCGAGAAAGAGCGCCGCTTCGACGGCGTCGACGGCTTCCCGCAGCTGGCGGCTGCTCTCGTACGCATTCGCGGCGAGCAGCTTCACGTAGGCGCCGCCCGAGGCGTTCGGGTTGGCGGCGAGGTGGCTGGTGCGCAGGCGCTCGAGATCGACCACCGTGAGGCCGGCCTGCAGACACCGCATCACGCCGCGGAAATTGCCGCGGTTGGCGTCGAACTCGGCGCGGTGCATCGGGTTGCCGAGCACGTCGGCAGCGGCCTTCACGCGCTGGATCGCCGCGTCGAGCTGCGAGCGTTGGTTCGAGGAGATCGTCGCCTGCCCTGCGCGCTCGAGCTCGTGAATCGCCTCGCGGGCGCGGGTGCGGACCTCGGAGGACTCCGCGTCGGTCGAGACGCCGATGACCACGTAGTGATCGCCGTTGATGCGCTGGCGGAAGTGCTCGAGCACCTTCTCGGTCTCGGGGTCGTCGCTGGCCGAGATGGTGGCCTTGGGCATCTGGCTGACGGGCAGGCCCTGAATGAGGCGCGTGACGGTGTCGCGGAGCACCGGCGTCAGATCGACGAACTGCACGCCGAACCCGCTCGACATGCCCCAGGCCTTCGCCTGTTCCGCGGTGACGTGCCGCACGACTTCTCCGAGGAGCATGCCGCCGCCCTCGGTCAGGGTGATCTTCACCTTCGAGAACAGGGCCGGCAGCGGCGACTCGGCCGCGAGGAACATGCCTCCGCGAGAGATGTCGGTGCAGGTCAACGTGCCGAGCGAGCGGCCGTCGACGGTCTCGACGGCGGCGGTGAACTTCGCCGCGAAGCGCGGTTGGGCCGGGCCCTTGGCCGGTGACGTGGTGAACGCTGGCGGCGGCGGCGGCACCCCGGGCTTTGGTGGCGGTGGCGTCGCGATGGCGACGGTCGTCGAGGTCTTCGCGACCCAGTCGAGGACCTCTTCGAGGGCTTTGCCGAACTCGGCGGCTGACTGGAACCGATGGGCAGGGTCCTTCGCCATCGACTTCATGATCACGTCGCTCAGCGGCACGGGCACCGACGGCACGACCTCGTGCGGTGGCTTCGGCATCTGCATGCGGTGGGCTACGAGCAGATCGGTGAGCCCTCGCTGGGGGAAGGGAAGCCGCGCGGTCGCCATCAGCCACGCGATGCACCCGAGGCCATAGATGTCGGCGCGGCCGTCGACCGGTTGGCTGTTCGCCTGCTCCGGAGACATGAACTCGGGCGTGCCGACGATCAACCCTGCGGCGGTGTGCTGATCGGCGCGCTCGGTGTCGAGGAGCTTCGCGAGGCCGAAGTCGAGCACCTTGACGAAGTTCTCCTGCTTGCCGCGCCGCATGATGAAGATGTTCTCGGGCTTCAGATCGCGGTGCACGATGCCCGCGTCATGCGCGGCCTGCAGCGCGTCGCAGACCTGCAGCAGAATCGGAATGCTGGTGGTCGCGGGGATGGGCGCCGTCATCAGGTAGTTGAGCGGCTTGCCCTCCAGGTACTCCATCACGAGGTAGTACCGATGCGGCGGCACCACGTTCATGTCGAAGATGTTGACGATGTTCTCGTGGCCGATGAGGTTGACCGCGCGCGCCTCGGCGTAGAACCGGGCGACGAGGTTCTCGTCGGTGGCCAGGCGCTCCATCAGCACCTTGATGGCGACGCGGCTGGCGATGACGGTGTGCTCGCCGAGATAGACCGTGCCCATGCCGCCGCGGCCGATCACCTTCGTGATTCGAAACGAGCCGATCGTCTGACCGACCAGGCTTTCAGTGGCGGCGGCCATGAGTTCGTCGCGACTGTATCGAACGCATGGAGACGTGTGGCGTTTTTCAGTCCCGTCGGATCGCCTTCAGGAAGCCCTTCACGTCGCGGGTGTTGACGACGTCTTGAACTCGCGCCCAGCCCTTTCGGGCCGAGGCGAGCGCGAAGGGCAGGTGCGCCGAGAGCTCGTTCACCGAGTGCGCGTCGGTGCTGATCGACAGCTTCAGTCCCCGCTCCAGCGCCTTGCGCACATGCTCGGGCGACAGGTCCATGCGATCGGGGCAGCCGTTGACCTCGATGGTGATCTTCTTCTTCGCGGCCTTGTCGAGGATCTCGTCCATGCGCATCGGCGCGGGCTCGCGTTTGTTGATGAGCCGGCCGGTGGGGTGCCCCCAGATGTGAAGGAAGGGGTTGTCGAAGGCGTTGAGCACGCGCTTCGTCATCTGATCTTCGTCCTGGCTGTAGCGCTGGTGAATCGAGCCGATGACGACGTCGAGCTGCTCGAGCACCGAGTCGGGGTAGTCGAGGCGGCCGTCTTCGAGGATGTCGCTCTCGATGCCCTTGAGCAAGCGAATGCCCTTCACGGTCTCGTTGACGCGATCGATCTCGTCCCACTGTTGTTTGAGCCGCTCGAGCGTGAGCCCGCCGGCGTAGCCCGATGTCTGGGAGTGCTCGGTGACGGTGAAGTACGTGAAGCCGAGGGCCTTCGCGGCGCGCGCCATCTCCTCGAGCGAGTTGACCCCGTCGCTCCAGGTGGTGTGGGAGTGCACGTTGCCCTGAATGTCCTTCGCGGTGACGAGATCGGCCGGGAGCGTGTGCGCGAGCGCGGCCTCGATCTCGCCCCAGTCTTCGCGGAGCTCCGGCGGGACGAACTGCATGCCGAGCAGCGCGTACAGGTCGGCCTCGTCGCGAATCGGGAGCTTGGCTTCGGCGCTCTCGTGTTTGGCGACGCCCGCTTTGGCGGCGGCGTTCTGGCCTTCTTTCATGCGGAAGACGCCCCACTCGCTGATCGTGAGGCCCTTCTCGAGCGCGAGTCCACGCAGCTTGATGTGGTGGGCCTTGGAGCCGGTGAAGTGGTGCAGCGCCGAGGCGAAGTCTTCGTCGGGGAGCACGCGCAAGTCGACCTGCAGGTCCGTCTCTTTCAGGCGAACGGACGACTTCGACTCGCCGGCGCCGATCAGCTCGGCGATCAGCGGGAACTTCTGGAAGTGGGCGAACACGGGCTGCGGGTCCGGAGCGGCGGCGATGATGTCGACGTCGGCGACGGTCTCTTTCTGTCTGCGTACCGAGCCTCCCAGGCTGGCGCGCGTGACGCCCGGAGCCTTCTTGATCCACTCGAGCAGCGCATCGGCCTGTGGGAGCACGTCGGCCAGCTTCTTCCGCCCTCCTGTCGACGCTGCGCGCCGGGCGATCTCGAGCCCGTTGAGGAGCTTCTCTTCGGTCTTCTGACCGAACCCCTTCATCCCGCGCACCTGCTGGTCGCGACAGGCCTTCTCGAGGTCGTCGAGGCTGCCGACGCCGAGCTGATCGAACAACGCGCGCGCCTTCTTCGGGCCGAGATCGGGCACCGTCATCAGCTCGAGGATCTTCGGAGGAAAGCGGGCCTTGATCTCGTCGAGCGCCGTCATCTTTCCGGTGGTGACGAGCTCTTCGATCTTCTTCGCGATGCTCTCGCCGATGCCTGGAAGGCTGGTCAGCTTCTGTTGCTCCACGAGGGCGCTCAAATCCTCAGAGAGCCCAGCGATGCGCTCGGCCGCGATGTCGTACGCGCGCACCTTGAACGCGTTCTCGCCGTTGAGCTGCAGGTAGGCGCCGAGATCGCGAAGGGCCTTCACCACCACCGACTTGTCCGCGGTCACCATGCAGACAGAATACTCACCTCACACTCTGGCGCCGAGCCTCATTCAACCGAGCGGGGAGCCTTGAAGGTGGCTAGGAAGCCGCTCGCATGAGCGACACCCGCACCACCCTTGGCCCGGCGAACCTCGAGGAAGGAGAGCTCCGGGGCTACGCGGTCGGTAAACGAAACGTCCTGGTGGCGTGCGTGGGCGGCAAGCTCAAGGCGCTCGACGACTGGTGCAACCACGGCGGGTGTCTGCTGTCTGGCGGGCGCGTCGAGAAGAACCTCGTCATCTGCCCATGTCACGAGGTCGGCTTCGATCTCGACACGGGTGAGAACGCGACGTCTCCGGGCATCTGTGATGATCAGACAGCGTTCAAGACCGACGTCGAAGACGGGCAGGTCGTGGTGATCGGCTTTCCGCAGAAACCGTGAAGGAGTTCGACGATGGGACACGAAGGCCACGACCACGATCACGAACACGATCACGGCCCCGTTCACGAGCACCGCGAGAGCGCTCCAGCGAGCGTGAGCGCGTGGGTCGTCACCTGCAGTGACACGCGCGACGGCGGCACCGATCGTGGCGGTCCGCTCATTCGGCACCTGCTCGAGCACGCTGGCCACTCGGTGGTGGGCTCGTCGCTGGTGAAGGATCTGCCCGAGGAGATCCGCCGCGCGATGGTCCAGGCGAAGGACTCGGGCGTGCGCGCGATCGTGCTGACCGGCGGCACCGGGCTGTCGTCGCGCGACGTGACGGTCGAGACGGTCGAGGCGATGTTCCAGCGCCGCATCGACGGCTTCGGCGAGCTGTTCCGTATGTTGTCGTTCCAACAGATCGGCGCCGCTGCGATGGCGAGCCGGGCGCTGGCTGGAGTGTGGGATGGCATCGTGGTGTTCGCGCTGCCCGGGTCTCCTGCCGGTGCGACGCTCGCGATGAACAAGCTGGTGCTCCCTGAGTTGGGTCACCTGGTTCGTGAAGTCTCGCGGTGACGCTCTCGCGGGCGCGCGCGGCACGCCTCAAGCCACTGCTCGACGCGGTCGCAGACGACAGGCCGTGGATCGATCGCATGCGCTTCGATCCCGTCGAGTTCCCCCATCGCTATACCGACCCGCGTGACATCGAGATCGTCGCGCTGCTCTCGGCGTCGCTCGCGTACGGTCGTGCCGATCTCTTCAAGCCGAAGATCGAGAGCGTGCTGTCGAAGCTGGGGAAGCGGCCCGCGACCCGTCTGAAGTCGCTCGAGGTGGGTGAGCTGAACTCCGTGCTCGACGGCTTCGTCTACCGCTTCAACCTGCCGGCCGACGTCGGCGTGCTCCTGATGGGAATGGGCGCGTGTCTTCGTGAGCACGGCAGCCTCGAGGCGACCTTCCTCGAAGCGCGGCGCACCAGCGGCGACAACCGCGCGGCGCTCTCGACGTTCGCCCGCACCATTCGAGACGCCGCGCCGAGGGCCGAGATCGTCCGCGTGCTGGGTAAAACGCGCGGGCTCGATCACCTGCTCCCGGTCGGCAACGGCGCGGCGAAGCGGCTCTCGCTCTACCTGCGATGGATGGTGAGAGGGCCGGACGCGATCGACTTCGGTATCTGGACTCGCGTGAAGCCGGCCGAGCTCGTCATTCCGCTCGACACGCACATCGCGCGGCTCTCGACCTGGCTCGGGCTGACCTCACGGCAGACACAGGGCTGGGCGATGGCCGAGGAGATCACCGAATCGCTGCGGCACCTCGAGCCCGATGATCCCGTTCGGTACGACTTCTCGCTGTGTCACTTCGGCATGAGCGGCGCGTGCCCGGTTCACCCGGTGAAGGAGAACTGCCGGAAGTGCCCGTTGCGCGGTGAGTGTCGAATCGGCCGTCGCGCCGGGTGATCAGGCTCGGCGCCGCCTGAGTCGGAAACTCAGGGCCTGAAGATCCGTCGCAACCGGGTGAGCAGCCCCGCGGCGTCGGCCTTGTGCGCGTCGGCCCCCTCGACTCCGGTGGCGAGCTCGGCCTTCCGTCGGGCGAGGAAGTCGGCGAGCTGCTCCGCGAGCTCGGGCTTCTGAGTGAAGAACTTCTGGAACTGGTCGCGGTTGAACTCGAGGACAGCCGTGTCATCGACCGCGACGACCGTGGCCACCCGCGGCTCTCCGGTGAGCAGCGACATCTCTCCGAAGCACTGGCCACGTGTCAGCGTCGCGACCTCTCGCGCCGGCTGGCCAACGCGCACCGACACCCGACCCGAGACCACGACGTAGAACGTCTCGCCCTCGCGGCCCTCGACGCAGATCGCCTCGCCGAGCCCAAAGGAGCGCTCGGTGGCCGCGTCAGCAATGGCCCGGCGTTCGTCGCTCGAGAACGGCTTGAGCAGATCGAGCTCGCCCAGCAGCTCCTCGCGCAGGCCCTGCAGCCGCGGCAGTTCGGCGCGCATCGTGACGACGCGTTGTGGGAAGGGAATCTCGATGCCAGCGCGGCCGAACCGGTACCAGAGCCGCGCGAAGACCTCGTCGTGCACGTGCGGAACGGCGGCCCAGTCGTTGATCCACAGACGCACGAGGTACTTCACCGACGAGTCTTCGAAGGCCCACGTGCGCACCCAGGGCGCGGGGGTTTTCAAGATGAGGGGGCTCTCATCGAGCGCCTCGAGGATCTCGGCCTTCACCTTCGTCGGCGGCGCCGCGTAGGCCGTGCCGATGGTGAGATCGATCGCGACCGGCTGCCCGCCCTTGCTGAAGTTGATGATCGGCTCTTTGGCGGTGAGCGCGTTGGGCAGGGTGATCTGCTCCTTGCGCAGCGTCTCGATGCGAGTCGAACGCCACGACGTCTGCACGACGCGCCCTTCATGATGGCCGACCCGAATGAAGTCGCCGACCTGGTACGGACGATCGAGCTGCAGCGACAGGCCGCTGAAGAGGTTGCCGAGCGTGTCCTGGAGCGCGAAGCCGAGCACGAGTGAGAGCACGGCCGACGTGCCCAGCAGCGTCGTGACGTCGATCTGGAGTTGCGTCTTGAGAATGGGAATCGCGGTGGCGACGTAGAGGAGGAAGTCGGCGACATCTCGGTGGATCTTCGCCGTCGACTTCGAGCTCAGGCGCCTTCGAGTCCACAACACCACCGAGACGCCGAGCCGAACGACGCCGAAGGCGAACGCCAACATCCAGATGGCGCGGACGTATTGGTGCCATTCCTTCGGCAACGACGGCTCCAGCCACAACATGAGGCCGCGCAGCGTCACGAAGACGAGGAACCAGACGAGCGCTCCGAAGACGTCTTCGCGGAGCCGCTCTTCCTTTGCGAAGCGGCGGACGATCGCGGTCAGCACCAGGGCGACGATGCCGAGCACCAACGCGACGTTGCCGTGGAAGAAGGACATGCGGGCGGGCTCCTAGCACGGTGGCGTCGCTCGGGAGTCACGCTAGAAGGGCGCTCCCATGCCGCTCTCTTCCGTGAAGTGTCAGGACCGCGCCATCGCCGCCCTCGAGTCGGCCCTCGCGCGCGGGCACGTGCACCACGCGTGGCTCTTCCACGGCCCTGACGGTGTCGGCAAAGAGCTGGCGGCGGTCGGCCTCGCGCAGGCGCTCTGCTGCACCGAACAACCCAACGTCGGCTGTGGAACCTGCGCGAGCTGTCGGCGCGTCGAGAAGCGCAACCACCCGGACGTCACCATGGTGATGCCCGAAGACGAGCAGGTGAAGCGAGGCGTCGCGGGCCGCAGCGACTTCGAGCGCACGCCGTCACGTGACATTCGCATCGAGCAGATCCGCCAACTCCAGGAGCGCCTCGCCTTCCGCGCGCTCGAGTCGAAGACCAAGGTCGCGATCCTCGTCGGCGCACACGCGATGAACCAGCCTGCGCAGAACGCGCTGCTCAAGACGCTCGAGGAGCCACCGTCGGGCACGGTGCTCATCCTCGTGTCCTCAGCGCCGGACAAGCTCTTGCCGACCATTCGCAGCCGGTGTTCGAAGGCCGCGTTCGGGCCCTTGTCGGTCGAGTTCCTCACGGAGCAGATCAAGAAGAGCAAGAAGGGCGTCGACGATGTTGCGGCAGGGCAGGCCGCGGCGATGGCGGCGGGTTCGATGTCGCGCGCGCTGGCCTTCGACGTCGACGGCCTCGCGGAGCGGAAAGACATCATCGAGCGCTTCGAGGCGCTGGACCCGGCTGATGCGCGTGGCTGGCTCGCGCTCGCCGAGACCCTGGGCGAAGATCGCGCGACCGCGGAGATCGCGCTCGATGTCCTGCAGGTCTGGCTGCGCGACGTCAGCTGCGCACAGGTGCCGGGCGCCACGCTGGTCAACGGCGATCTCCAGGCGCTCGCGGTCTCGGCTGCGGCGAAGGTCTCAGCCGCCGGCGTGCACCGGCGCAGCGTGTTGATCGACGAGGCCCGCAACGCGATCACCCAGCGCAACGGTGCCGCGCGCTTGCAGTTGGAGCGGATGTTCATCGAGATGTTCGCCGCCTGAAGTCATGGAGCGTCGCGCCCCCGCGGCCTGGAAGCTGGGCCTGCTGTCACTGCTGTACTTCGTGCAGGGCGTGCCCTTCGGCTTTCAGTCCAAAGGGCTCAAGCTGCTCCTCGCCGACGACAAGACGATCTCGATGACGGCGGTGACGCTCCTCGGCCTGCTCTCGCTCCCCTGGAGCTTCAAGCCGATCTGGGCGCCGCTCGTCGATCGCTACGGCTCGGAGCGTTTCGGCCGCCGCAAGTCGTGGATCGTGCCGTTGATGATCGTCCTGGCGCTCTCGCTCGCGGCGGCGGGGTTCACCCCGTACCCCGAGTACCTGGTGCCGCTGCTGGGCATCGTGCTGCTGATGAACCTGTTCGCCTCGATGCAAGACGTGCCGGTCGATGGGCTGGCGGTCGATCTCTTGAGCGACGCCGAGCTCGGAGCCGGAAACGCAGCGCAGGTCTCGGCCTACAAGATCGGCATGGCCGTCGGCGGCTCGATCTTCATCGGCCTGCTGCTGCCGAGGCTGGGGTGGGGCCCGGGCTTCTTCGCGCTCGCGGCCATCGCAGCGCTCGCGTCGATCGTGATGCTCCGGGTGGACGAGCCGGTGCGGGCCGTCACGCCGGGAGGCCTCGTCGATCGCCCCGGCTTCAAGGAGATCGCGCGACGATCGTGGCAGCTCATCGCGAGACCCGGCGGCGTCTGGCTGGTGCTCTTCGTGGCGACCTACAAGATGGGCGAGGCGCTCTCGGACTCGATCTTCGAGCCGTACCTGCAGCGGGTGCTCGCGTACTCGAAGGAGGACGTCGCGGGTTTCGCGCTCGTCGGCCAGCTCGGCTCCCTGGTGGGCTCGATCGCGGGAGGCCTCGTCGCCACGCGCATGTCGCTCCTTCGCGCCGTCGGAACGACCTCGGCGATTCGCGCCATCTCACTCGTCGCCATGTGGGCGCTCGCTGCGGGCCTGCTCCCGCCGACCCCGGGCGTGATCACCACCATCACCGGCCTCGAGCACTTCTTCGCGGGGCTCGTCACCACCTGCATGTTCGCGTTCATGATGTCGAAGGTCGATCGCACCGTCGGCGCGACGCACTTCACGTTGCTGGCCGCGGTCGAGGTGATCGGCAAGTCACCCACCGGCCTCGTGTCCGGAGCGCTCGTCGACCGGCTCGGCTGGGAAGCCGTCTTCCTCATCGGCGCGCTCTTGTCGTGGGCGTTCCTGGGGCTGCTGCTCCCAATGCGTCGGGGCAGGGCCATTCGATGACCGCCCTCAGCCCGTTGGTGCCTGCTCATCGGGCACAGTGACGTCACGCCGGCTGGGCTGCCATCGCTGGTACCAGAGCCAGGCCGTCGTCGACGCTCCGATGATGGGGCTCGCGACGAGTCCCGCCACGAGCAGCCAGGGGGACAGCAGGGCGACTCTGAAGAAGACCAGCGCTCCTTCAATGACGATTGCCGATCCGAGGCTCGTCACCACGAACGTACGAACGATCGTCGCGGTCACCGTCTTGCGATCGATCGCTCCACATCGGGGGCACGGCCGCAGCGCCAGCTTCATCTTCGCCGAGCGCCACGCGTCCTGCCGCGCGCGATCTTCTGCGAGACCGTTCTCGAGCGACGCATTCCCACCATCCAACTTCGGGAAGCGGTTCGTGCCACGCGCCTTCACATGGACCCACTGCTCGAAGCGGCACGACGCGCACCGCCACTCGAACGGAAAGCTCATCGAGGTCGTCACTCGGGGCTCCGCTCGTGCCCCGCGCCGGGCGTGACGGTCGCGAGCGCCTCGACGAGCTCGTTGAACGACACCGGCTTGGCGAGGAACCCGTTCATGCCGGCGCGTTGGCAGGCCTCACGATCTTCGGCAGACGCTGACGCGGTGACGGCGATGATGGGCGTGCGCCCGCGCGGAGCGTCGAGCCTTCGAATGCGCTCGGTGGCCTCGAAGCCATCCATCACCGGCATGTGGCAGTCCATGAGGACGGCGTCGATCGGCATCGCTGCGATGGCGTCGAGCGCCTCTTGCCCGTTGGCCGCGCTCTTGACGTCGTGACCGGCGCGATTCAGCAGGCCCTCTGCGACGCGGCGATTGATCGGGTTGTCGTCGACCACCAACACCATGAGGCGCGCCGCAGGGCGTTGGGTGTGGGGCGTGGAGGTCACCGCGCCCCCCTGCGCAGCGACGACCGGCATCGTGATGCGAAAGGTGCTCCCCCGGCCCTTCGTCGACTCGACCGTCAGCGCCCCACCGAGCAGTGAGACGAGCTGACGCGAGAGCGCGAGGCCGAGGCCAGTCCCTCCATGGCGGCGCGTCGACGAGGGATCGCCCTGCTCGAACGCGCTGAAGAGGCGGGGCAGCACCTCGGCCGCGATGCCCACGCCAGTGTCCGTCACCTCGAACACGAGCGCGCCGTCGACGAGGCGTGCATCGAGCTTCACGCCTCCGGTCTCGGTGAACTTCACCGCGTTGCTCACGAGGTTGGTCAGCACCTGCTTGAGGCGCAGCGAGTCGGTGCTGATCCAGATCGGCACGGCGGGCTCGATGACGGTCTGGAAGTCGAGATCCTTGCGTGCAGCGAGCGGTGAGAAGAGCGCCGCGACGTCACCCACCACCTGCCTCACGTCAGTCGGGCCCGGCGTGAGGGACAGCTTGCCCGCGTCGATCTTCGTCAGGTCGAGCAGATCGTTGATCAACGACACCATCTGATGGCCGCTGCGCTGAATGATCGCGATGCGCTCCGCGAGCTCGGGCGTCAGCGCGTGCGTCGCGAGGAGCTCTTCGGTCATGCCGAGCACGCCGTGCATCGGGGTGCGGATCTCGTGGCTGATGTTGGCGAGGAAGCGGCTCTTGGTCTTCGCGGCGGCCTGTTGTTCTTCGATCACCCTGGCGCGCATCTGATCGGCGCTGCGCGCGAACACGAGCACCACGAGCATCGCGTAGGCGAAGTTGAGCACCTGCGTGACGACCGGCTGCTCGTCTTTGTACGGCAACGCGATGCCGCGGCTGACCAGCACGAGCGTCACCGTCACGATGACGATGCTCAGCCCCAGCCAGATCCATCCGGCGCGGCGGCCGAGCACGAACGCCGCAGAGAGCGGGATGACCACCAGAACCGTGGGAGCGGTCGGATCAGGGGGCGTCTGTGTGAGGCCGCTCCCAGCGAACAGGAGGGAGCCGACGAGGAGCGAGCCGTGCGCCGCGAGCGGGAGGCTCCGCGTCGCCTTCAGGAGCCAGAGCATGAGGAGGCCCAGCCAGAAGCCCGCCGTCAACGCAGCGACCATGCCCCACGAGCGCGTCAGCGCGAACCAGGTCCCCGACAAGACACAGAAGGGAAAGACGGGCAGCCAGGCCGTGACGAAGAGCCGCGCTCTCGGGAGCTCTTCGGGAGAGAGCCCCTCGGGGATGAAGCGGTCGACGAACCGGTCGTACCGGTTCCACCGCTGCGACGACACCGTTGGCAGATCTCCGTGCGACACCCGTCAGCCGTATACCCCTCCGCGCCGCATTCTGCTCCGAGGCAAGTCAGACTCAGGTCAGCGAAACGCGAGTGGGTGACGGGCCACGCGCGCGGGTGGAGTGCGACGGCCGGCTCGTGCAGGGCCCTGATCGGCCACGCTTTCTGCTGGTGTTTGAAGCTGGCGCGACCCTTGAATCCTCACGCTTTTCGCAGACCCTTCTGGGGGCACACACATGCTTCACGTTCTGGTGGTGATGGCGCTCGCGCAGCCGAAGCTCGCTCCTGCGCGCAACGACGGAGTGCCTGTCGGCCGGGGCTCGACCCTCGCGACGGTGACGTTGACCAAGCCCACTGGAGGCTGGTCCGTCAGTCGAATGTTGAAGGTGGAAGGGCGCATCAGCGACAGCTCGATCGACCCGGTCGTCGTCAGCATCAACGGTGATCGTTACCTGATGCGGACGCGTGGCGGCACGTTCTCGCGCGAGTTCCCGGCCGCGTCGGGGAAGAACGTCGTGACGGTGCTGGCGACCAACCAGGCCGGCACCGCGCGGGCGCAGGCCACCACGTACGCGCAGATTCCTCCGGTGCCGATGAAGGTCATTCTCACCAGCGACACCGACGGCGTGTACACGGACCTGCACCTGTACGAGCCGACCGACGCCAGCGAGGCAGGGCGTACCCTCGACGCCACCAAGATGGCGCACGTGTACTGGGCCGACACGTCGAGCCCGTCGGGTGGCACGTTCTTCTTGAACGAGCAGTCGGGGAGCTTCGACCAGCCCGGCTACGGCCCGTACCTCTACATCCACCGCGCGCCACCGAAAGGCACGTACCTGATCGCCGCGAACTACTGGCCGAGCGGCGACAAGGCGCACACCATCGCGACGCTCAACATCTCGCTCTTCGAAGGCACGCCGAACGAGATCCGCAAGACGGTGAAGATCCCCCTCGCGACGCCGGGCTCGACGCGCGTGCTGGCCTGGGTGCTCAACCTCGGCGGTGGGCGCGCGCTCGTCTACGTGCCGAGCGGAGAGCCGGCGCCGACCGACGAGCGTTGGCCGTCGAACCTCGAGGAAGCCGCGAAGTCGGTGCAGACCGAAGGTGGCGGCGAAGGTGGCGAGGGCTACTGATCGTGAGCGCGCTGCTGCTCCTCGTCATGGCTGGCACGCCCGGAGCTCCGAGCGTCGAGCTGTTGCGTCAGGTGACGGCAGAGACGGCGTTGGCGCAGGTGCGCACGATCGACGGCCGGTGGCACCCGGAGCAGCGCGACTGTGCGGGGCTGGTTCGTTTCAGCGTGCGACAGGCCTACAAGCGCATCGCTCCGAAGCGGCTCGAGACGCCGTTGTTCAGCTCGAGCTCAGGCCCGACCGACTTCGCCGACGCAGAGACGTTGCTCGGCTTCAGCTTCACCGGTCTGGGTCGTGACGAGCGCAAGCTGTCGATCAAGACCGGAGACGTGCTCGCGTTCCGCCAGGCGCGTGACTCGGGCGACGTCTTCCACCTGATGTTGGTCGTCGCGCCTGCTGATCGCGCGCACGCAGAGATCCACGTCGTGTACCACCCGGGCGAGAAGGACGCGCCCGTGCGTGTCGGCCGCATGAGCGAGCTGATGCGTGACGCGCCTGGCGAGTGGCGCCCGGTGCCTGAAAACCCGTCGTTCCTCGGCTTCTTCCGTTTCAAGGAGTGGATGTCATGAGCGCCAACCAGCCGCCGTCACCACCGCCGTCGAGCCCGCCGCCGCCTTCGGGTGGTGGCAAAGGCCCCATCATCGGAGTGGTCGCCGTCCTCGCGATCGTCGCCATCGGCGTCGGCGTGATGCAGGCGCGCAAGAAGCCAACCACAGGCACGCCCACCACGACGCCCGATGGGCCGATCAGCAGCCAGCCCATCAAGACCGGCGCGTTCGACACGGCGACACGGCCGCAAGTCGGCTTTGGCGAGCTCGAAGCCGCGCCCGCGCAAGAAACGCCCGAGTTGTTCTGGATCGACGTCGCTGAGCCGAAGGTGGTGCACGACACGCTTCGAAAGAACGCGTGGCTGGGGAAGGCGATCAAGGATCCCGTGGGGCAGGGCTTCATCGCGGCGTGGGGTGGCTTCTTCGGCACGCGCGGCGAAGACATCGGTGACGTCTTCAAGGGCGCCGTGACGGACCTGGTGCTCGATCAGGTGCTCGCGTCTCCGTACCGCATCGTCTGGTACGGCGGAGAAGGCGCGAAAGGTGCGCCGGCGATCGTCGTCTCAGCCCCCAACGACGCAGCCACCAGCGCGTTCGACACGCTCGTGAGTGTGGCCGGGTCGGGTGGCTTCAATCCTCCGGGCTGCGTGACGAGCACTGGCGCGGCCGATGGTGGCGCGACGAACGAGTCGATTCACCGCATCGTGCTCGCCGACAAGATCATCTTCGCGGCAAGGCTCGGCGATCGGCTCGTCCTGGCGCCTCGCCCGCAGGCCGCGATGTTGGCGATGTGCAAGGAGATCCCGGCCGCCGCGCCTCGTGCGGGCGTGTCGGTGTCGCTCGGTTTTGCGATCAGCGAGAGCGGGCGTGGCGCGCAGGGCTTCGGCACCATGCTCGGCATCGGGAACCTGGCCTCGCTCGACTTCGGGGTGGACGCGACGGGCTTCGTCCCCAAAGGCCTCGACGCCGTCGCAGAAGGCAGCCGGCTCGCCGCGGTGGATCCGTCGCCCGAGCTGCTCAAAGCCGTCCCGGCGAAGAGCGGCGTGGTGCTCTTCCTCGCGGTGAACCTCCCGAAGGAGCTGAGCGCGACGTCACTGCGCGACACCTTCGGCGCCGAAGGCGAGGACTTCGGGAAGACGCGCAAGGTGTGGCCGATGGGCTCGCCTCGTCAGGTCGCGGTGATCTGGAACCCGCGTGGCAACCGCAACACCGAGGTCGCCGTGCTCTGGGCCGACGTTGGTGACGAGAAGGCGCTGGCCGCTGCGATGACGAAGGGCAACGGCGCGCTCCAGGCTGGCAAGGCCTGCTCGGTGCTCGCGTTCGCGTCGACGAAGGAGCTGATGGCCGACCTGCAGGCAGCGTGCGGCGGGAAGAAGCCCTCGATGCTCCAGTCGGCGCAGCCGATCGTGAAGGGCCTGTCGCAGAGCTCGTCGTTGTCGCTCACCGTCAACCTCGGTCAGGTGATGCAGCAGCTGACCATCGACGGTTGGCTCTCGGAGCACCCGGCGCCCAACGCCACCACGGGCCCGCAGGAGATTGAGGCAGCCCGAAAGCTGCTCGAAGAGCTGCCAACGATGGGCTTCAGAGCCACGGTCGGCGCTGACGGGAAGATCGTCTCGGGAGGGTTCAAGTCATGAAGTCGCTCCAGGTGTTGATCGCGCTGCTCGTTGCCGCGCCCGCCTTCGCCAAGCCGCTGTACGTGACGGTGCCCCGCAGCTTCGGGCCGAATGAACAGGCTCAGCTCGAGGTCTCGTTCGCCGAGAAGGAAGCGGTCGAGCTGCGGGTGCTCAAGCCCAAGAACCTCGACACCTTCATCAAGGCCCAGCAGGCGCTGCGTCGCGCGTACGATCCACCCCCCACGTTGGCCAACCCGGGGCGCGCGCTCTCTCGCGGCATCAACGCAGTGGGCAGCCCTGTCGATCTGCTCCGCTTCTCGCTGGGCGGCGCCTTCCGCAAGACGCTCATCCCCGCGCTCGAAGAGGCGCCGACGCCCATCAAGGAAGACCCGGTGCAGCTCGATCAGGGCCCGGAGCGCCTGATCGGTGTGCCCGCGAACATGGAGCTCGTTCGCAGCCAGTGGCTCAACCTCGATCTCGGCGGCACCGATCGCGACTTCACGGTGCCGGGCTTCGAGGCATGGAACGGGAACTCTGGATTCCAGGATCGCAGCGTGCGGCTCGATCCACTCCCGGCTGGCGTCTACGTGGTGCAGCTGATCCAGGGCTCGGTCGAAGGTCAGGTCGTGTTGGTGGTGACCGATCTCACCGCTGTCGTGAAGCAGACCGACACCGAGGTGCTGGTGCGTGTCGCGGGACGAGATCAGCAGCCGAAGGCCAACGTGGCGGTCAAGGTGATGGCCGGCAAGCAGCTGGTCGAGGGCAAGACGAACGAGAACGGCGAAGTGCGCCTCTCGGCGACCGAGCCGCGGCTGATCGTCACTGCGACCCTTGGTGCTGACACCGCGCTCATCGACACCGACTTCTTCTCGACGCTGGCCGTGGTGCCCGACGTCTTCCTCTACTCCGATCGCCCCATCTACAAGCCAGGGGACACCGTGCGGTTCCGCGGCGTCTTGCGTCAGCCTGACAGCGCGCTCGCGCGGCTCTTCACGCCAAAGAAGCCCGAGATCGAGGTGCAGCTCCTCTCCGATGGGCCCGTGGTGAAGGGCAAGGCGAAGGTCGACGAGTTCGGCGCGTTCTCAGGTCAGCTGACGGTTCCGACCGGCCTGCCGACCGGCGTGCTGCGGCTGACGGCGAAGGTCGACGGCCCCGAGCACCAGTCCGAAGCGCGCGTGCAGGAGTACGTGAAGCCCACGTTCTTCGTCGAGGTGCTCACCGACGAAGAGACCGTGACGCCTGGCGGGAAGATCACCGCGAAGCTGCGCGTGCGGCGCTACGCGGGTGGGGCTCCGAAGAACACGAAGTACCTGGTGTACCTGTACCGCACGCAGGTCGACTCTCCGACGTGGGTCGACGACTCGGGCCTCGGCGGCAAGGGCTCAGCAGTGACGTACGGAACGCCCTCGACGAACGAAGGCACGCTCTCGGTGCCCCAGAAGCTCTACGCCTCCGCGGAAGGCTACGGCGACGTGTGGGAGCAGGCTGCCGAGTTCAATGAAGAAGGCGAAGCGGAGATCTCGGTGCCCGTGCCCGCGCTGCTGGCTGGCGATGAGCGAAAGCCCTGGCGGTACTCCGTCTCGGTGCGCGCGCGCGACGATCAAGGCACCTTCGCGAACGCGGCGAAGTCGTTCTTCCTCGCCGAGAGCGATCTGCTCGGCACCGTGCTGGCCCGTCAGCGCGTCACCCGGCCGGGCGATCTCGCGCGCTTCTCGGTTCGCGCGACGACCCTGTCCGGTAAGAGTTACGGCGTGACGAAGGGCGAGGTGCAGTTCGTCCTCCTCGGCGCCGACGGCACCACCACCAACCTCTCGAAGCAGGAGTTCTCGACGACCGAAGAGGGCGTCGCGCGGCTCGAGGTGAAGGGCGAGAAGCCCGGAGTCGTCGAGGCGCAGGTGACCTTGAAGGACAAGAAGGGCCTCGCGTGGACGGGCACCACCACCACCCTCGTGCTCGGCGGCAGCGGTGAGGCCGTGATGCAGGTGCCGACGCTCACGCTCGAAGCGCTTGGTGGCGTGATGGAGCCGGGCGATACCGCCGAGGTCGTCGCGTTGCTCCCTGAAGGCTGGGGCATCAAGGAGGCCAACGAAGGCAGCGTGTGGGTCACCCTCACAGGCGCTGGCATCTTCAAGACCGAGCGGGTGCCCGTGAAGGGCCAGACGGTCGTCTACAAGTTCCCCATCGAGAAGCGCTTCGGCGCCGCCGTCTACGCTGCCATCGCGTACCCCTCGACGTCAGGCCGGTGGGAAGAGCGCATCGCCGGGTTCCGCATCGTGCCGAAGGAGCGCACCCTCTCGGTGCAGGTCAGCCCCGAGCGCTCCGAGGCCGCGCCGCTCACCACGCAGACGCTCACCTTGCGCGTCACCGATCACCTCGGGCGCCCGGTGCAGGCGCAGGTGTCGGTCGGCGTCGTCGACAAGGCCGTCTACGCCCTGCAGACCGAGTTCCGCCCCGGCATCGTCGACTTCTTCTACCCGGTGGGTCGCGACAACGTGTCGACGTTCACCTCGAGCGAGTTCCAGGGCTACGGCTATGGCGATCGCATCGCGATGCAGCTGGCGAAGCTCCCGCGACGTCAGTTCGCGGCCGTGAAGCCGCCGACCAAGCCGAAGAAGGAAGACGACACCGTCTTCTGGAACCCGGCGATCGTCACCGATCGTGATGGCCGCGCGACCGTCTCGTTCAAGCTGAACTCTATGCAGACGTTGTGGACGGTGACCGCCGTCGCGGTCGACGCCTCGGGCCGGTTCGGTGAGCAGACCGCCGAGTTCGCGACGCGTGGTGCGCTGGTGGTGGCCGCGAACCTTCCGCAGTTCATGCGACAGGGCGACACGGCGACCGGTTCGATTCGCGTCACGCCCGGGCAGAACGGGCCGGGGCAGGGCACCGTCACGCTCGACTACGTCGGCCAGGGCGCTGCGACGTTGGACGCGAAGACCGAGACGCTGACGCTCGCGAAGGGTGGCGAAGCGATCGTTCCGATCGAGCTGAAGGCCGACAAGACCGGCGAGATCAGCCTCGGCATCAAGGCCCGCGGCATCGGAGACCCGATCGCCGACGTGAAGCGCCTCGCCGTGCTGCCGGCGGCCATCGAAGAAGACATCGCCGTCTCGTCGGTCAGCGGCGGCGCCTTGTCGTTGCCTGTGCCGAAGGGCGCCCAGGTGCTCACCAGCCGGCTGGTGCTCGCTCCGTCGCTCGTCGACGTCGCCCTCTCGAACGCGCGCGACATGCTGACGTACCCGCACGGCTGCGTCGAACAGCTCGTCTCGACCACCGTGCCGAACATCGCGCTGTACCGCACGCTCGAGCGCCTCAAGAAGCTCGACGCGCTCGACAAGGACAGCCTCACGCTTCTCTCGGAAGCGAAGAGCCGCTCCGTGCAGGGCACCGCTCGCATCCTCGATCTCGAAGTGAAGGGCGGCGGCTTCACGTGGTTCTCCGGCTACTCCGAGCCGTCGGTCGAGATGACGCTCATCGCGCTCGACGGCCTCGCGTACGCGACCGAAGCCGGCCTGCTCGACAAGAACGATGCGCGCATCACCGAGACGGCTGCGTGGCTCGACGCGCGCACGGACCTTCCTCCGGGCCTCGAGGCGACGCGCACCTACGTGCTCGCCCGGCTGCAGGGCGCTCGTCAGGCGGCGAAGGTGCGCCTGCTCGTTCAGAACGCGAAGCCCGACGATCTCTACGGCCTCGCGCTCGCGGTCCTCGCGGCTGAACACGCCGGCGTCTCGAACGAACCCGATCTCAAGGAGCGCATCGCCTCGCTCGCCGACGAGTCACGCAAGGGCGTCATCTCGAACGCGGTGTTCAAGCCCGACGAGTCCTTCTTCCGCTACCCGCTGCGCAACGTCGGCTTCACCGCGATCCTCGCTCACGCGGCCAGCACGAAGGACGGCGACATCGAGCGCACCAGGTCCCGCGTGCTTCAGCTCCTCTCGGACCCGGGCTTGTCGACGTTCGAGCGGAGCACGGCGCTGCTGCACAGCCAGTGGCTCATCGAGCGCGACATCAAGGCGATGAAGCGGCTCGCTCCGCCGACCGTCGAAGGCGCCCAGGTCGAGCTCGTGCCCGCGGGCCTCGGGCTCACGGCCACCGTCGACCCCAGCGCGAACCAGCTCACCGTCGGTGCGTTCGAAGGCGTCGCGACGTGGAAGGCGAGGGTGCGCGTGCCGCTCGAGTTCGTTCAGCCGAAGGGTGAGGGCATGTCGATCGCCCGCGCGTACTTCGTGCTGCGTGGCGATCAGAAGGTCGCGCTCAAGGACGGCGAGTCGGTGAAACAGGGAGAAGACGTGTACGTCGAGTTCACCATCGACGCGCGCAACGACGACAAGTGGCGCAGCATCCGCTCGGCCTACTACGTGATGGAAGACCCGATTCCTGCCGGCTTCACGGTGCTCCAGGAGGATAAGGCCTATCGCGGCGCGCCGCTCAGCCTGCCTCTCACCCACGAGTCGCTCAAGAAGCGCGCGTACACGCCCGAGCGCATGACCTGGTACTTCGAAGAGCAGGCCTGGTGGTCGGCGAGCCCGCGCGTCATCGGCTACGTGATGCGCGCGCAGTTCCCCGGCAGCTTCACTGCACCGCCGGCGACGCTCGACGACATGTACGCGAGCCAGGTGTCGGGCCGAACGACCAGCGCGAAGCTCTCGATCTCGAAGTGAGCCTCGCGGCGCTCCTGATTCTCTCGGCGGTGCCGCGTCTCACGGTGGCGCCGGGGCTCGAGCCGGCCTTCGAGGTGCAGAAGGCGGCGGTGGCGAGCTGGGAGTCGTTGGACGCCGTCTTCCAGGCGCACGCGTCACGCCCAGCGCCGGTCGCGCGCATCGGCGTCGTCATCGAGAAGAGCCGGCTGGATCCCGGGAAGGGCGGCAAGAGTGAGCTCGGCCGGGTCTTCCTGCGTCAGCTCAGCCCCGGCGCGTTCACGGCCGCCGAGCGCGAGTGGCTGGCGCATGAACTCGCACATCAGTTTCTGCTGCAGGCGTGCGCCCCGGCGAGCGCAGACACGCTGTTCCACGAGGCGTTCGCGATCACGACCTCGGGCGAACTCGAGGCGTGGCGAGAAGGCGACTACCAGTCACTCTCCGACGCGGCGAAGGTGCTCACTGGCAGCGCGTCGCTCGACACCGAGAAGGCGCGGCGGGCGCTGGCGAGGCTGCTCGTCGAGTCGCGCGGGCCCACCGATCGGATTCCCCGAGTCATCGCTCGCCGGCTGGCAGGGTGTGATGGCCGCTCGAGGTGGTCGCCGCTCACGATCGAAGAGCTCACCGTGATCGATCGCTCGCCCGGTGATGCCGCGTGGCTGATCATGAGCCGCCACTCGGGCGAGGTGTTCGCGTCGGCTGGAGAGATTGGGACGCCGAGACCGTTCGGCTCGACGCTGAAGCCGTTCTTGCTCGCGGGGGCTTCGACGACGCCGGGACTCAGCCCTCGAATCGGCGATCAGGAGTGGGCGTGCGGTGACCTGCTGCCGCAGACGATGCGAGCGCCTGAAGCCGTGCTGCTCTCGTGCAACGGCTACTTCCTCGACTGGGCGGCTCAGTCGCCGGGCGTCGAGACCTTCGGCGCATGGGGGCCGGTCTTCCTCTCGCTGGGCATGTCGAGGCTGCCCGAGCACATGAGCGAGGCGATCGGCCTGCGCTCGACGTTGAGCCTCTCTCCGCTCGGGCTCGCGGCGGCGTATCGGCTGTTGGCAGAGGCCCGGCCTGACCTCGTCGTGACGATGCGTCGCAATGGACGTGAAGGCACGCTGGCGAAGCTCCCGCAGTCCGACCGACTCGCGCAGCTCGGCACGAAGACCGGCACCGTGCGTGATGGCGCGTCTCGGCCGCTCGCGGGCTGGCTCGTCGGCGTGATGGAGGACTTCGTGATCGTGATGGTGGTGCCCGGCCGCGCGCCGCGGCAGTTCCCGGACGAGTTCCTGGCCATCGTCGATCGCGCGAAACGTCTCGCTGCCCGCGGCCCGGCAGAGGTGCAGGTCTTCTCGTTGCTCACGCCGAGTCAGGTCGACCTGCGCTGCGAACGTGGTGGCTTCGCGGTGACGCCTGACGGCCCCCTGGCGCTCTCGAGCGATTGGGCGCGGCTGGGCGACGTGCTGGGCAAAGGCCGGCTGGTCTGTCTCACCGCGCCGTTCGAGGTGCGAATTCCGAAGACGACGGAAGGGCGGCCCTACGCCGGAGTGTTCCGTCGAGAGGCGCCCGCGCCCTACGTGCCGCCGCAAGGCATGGCCGTGAGCGAGAAGGAACGTCGCGCGCGCACCGGCAGTGAGGCGATCTTCCGCACCACCCGGCTGCTCTACGTCACTGGCGTGCTGTCCTCGGAAGACGCGTCGATCGTCGGAGAGCCGCGCGCCGCCCTCGCACGCGTCATCTCGCACAACGTCGACAGCCGAGAACGCCACGGCTCCCGGCCCGTCTGCGACACCACGCACTGTCAGGTGTTTCAAGGCACCACGCGGCCGGCCGAGAGCGACGCCGAGACGTTGACGAGGCCTTCGATCGGGAAGCGGGGTTGGCTGCCGTTCTCTCGTGGCGGCGACGAGCCGTGGACGGCCACGCGCCCGAGGAAAGACGTCGAACGCGCGCTGGGGTTTTCGCTGTCGTCAGTGACGCGGCTCGAGTCGAGCGCCGGCGTGCTGCGCGTCGTGCGCACGGTCACCGAAGAGGGCTCGACCTTCGAAGACGTGCAGGCGTCGAGCTGTGAGCCGCTCCGTGGGCCGCTCAAGCTGCCGTCGTGCCCCACTGGCATCACGTGGGCAGGCGCGACCGTCGAGTTCTCAGGCGTCGGACGAGGCCACGGCCTGGGCCTCGACGTCGAGGCCGCGCGAAAGAGTGGGCTCGATCAAGACGCCATTCTCAAGTCAGCGTTTGGCGGCTGAACGTCGGCGCCGCGACATGAAGAAGGCAGTCGCCAGCAGAAACTCGACGAGCGCAGGGCCACCGGGCCCAATCTGGAAACAGCCACGCGCCGCAGGAGGCGGCATGGGGGCCGGTGGCGGCGGCTCAGGGCACACCGTCGGCAGACACATCGGCGTCTCTTCGCCCATCAGGCACATGTTGACGTCCGCTGGGCACACCGCGCTGACGCCATCGCAGGACTCCATCGGGTTGCACATCAGGTTGCGCGAGGAGCGGCAGACGATGCCTGCCGAGATCACCTGGTCGGGCGGACAGTTCGGTGAGGAGCCGAAGCAGATCTCGGGCAGGTCGCACTCTCCAACCGAGGCTCTGCACTCGACGCCGCTCAAGTACCTGGGGCGACAGTCCGGCGCGGTGCCGGTGCACTCGTCCGGGGCATCGCAAGGCCCGACGATCGTCGTGTTGCAAATGGTGCCCGCTGATTTGTAGCGAGGTCGGCAGAACTGATCGACGCCGTCGCAGAGATCCGGCTCGTCGCACAGGCCACTCGCAGGTTGGCATTGAGTACCCGCTGGTCGCATCACGTCGGCCGGGCACGTTCCTGTCGTTCCCGTGCAGAGCTCGGGCGCGTCGCACAACCCCGCCGAGGAGCGGCATACCAGCCCGTTCGGAGACAGGACGTTGCCCGGGCACGTGGCCGTCGCACCGTTGCAGACCTCGGCCGGATCACATGGCCCGACCGATGGCCTGCAGACGCGACCGGAGAGCGAGAATCCGCACGTTCCATTCGCCAGGCCCGTCTTCGCCATCGAGCACCCCTGACAGGTCGCCGCGCCAGCGCCACAGCTCGTGTCGCAACAGAAGCCGTCGACGCAGTTGCCCGTCGCGCACTGGCTCGCCGTCGAGCACACGAAGCCCGTCGTGAGCCCGACGAGACTGAACAGGGCCGCGCCACCGGCGTTGTCGGCCGGCGCGTCGAAGTTGGGGACGCCCACGAGAATCACCTCTCCGTTTGCCGAGATCGCCACGCTGCTGCCGACGAGCGCGCCGACGATCGGCGGAGTGATGGTGAGCGCGGTGTCGGCGGCCCAGCCTGCCGGCTCGAGGGTGTAGACCCGCGCCGCGCCGTTTCCTGCGGCGGCCTGCGGCGCTCCGATGACCGCGCGCGCTCCATCGGCCCGGAGCGCCACGGCCGTACCGAACCCAGGAGCCGAGTTCACGTCTGGCGGGAAGATCGGCGGCTGCTCGACCCAGACTCCGCCGACGAGCGCGAACGGCCGAACGGAGCCCGTGTTGACACCTGCGTCGGTGTCGTCGTTGCTGACACCCACGAGCGCGACGAGGCCATCGGCACTCAACGCCAGCGCGTTGCCGAATTGGTCGCCTGGCATTGCGTCGCTCGCCGAGATCGTGGCGTCTTCGACCCACGTCGACCCGGTGCGCACGAAAACCCGAACCGTGCCTGCGTTCACGCCCGCGTCCGTGTCGTCGGAGCGAACACCGACCATCAGCCGTGAGCCATCGCCGTTCGTCGCGAGGCTGAAGCCCATCGAGTCATCAGCCGCTGCCGCCGCGCTCGTCAGCGTCGTCTCGAGGTTCCAGCCGCTCGCGTTGCGCACGTAGACGCGCACGGCGCCCGCGTTCGAGGGCCCGGAAGAGACTTCATCTCCAACCGCTGAGACGAAGGCGCGCGCCCCATCGACGCTGAGCGCGACCACGATGCCCGAGTAGTCGGTCGCGACGAGATCGACCGCCGGCAGGGTGGCTTCGAGCGTCCACGCGGAGCCGGTTCGCACGTAGACCCGCGCGGCACCCACGTCGGCGCCCGCCATGCCGTCTTCGAGCGGCGCGCCGACGAGCAAGCGGGAGCCGTCTCCGCTGAGACTCAAGGCGAGGCCGAATTGAGCGCCCGTCGTTGGCGTCGGCGACCGCACGGTCGCGGTCTCGGTCCACGCTCCGGCGACCCGGCTGAAGATGCGCACCGAGCCAGCCAGGGTCGCCTGCGCTGGTGTGAACGGATCGCGCGGAACGCCGACGGCGGCGAGCGTGCCATCGGCCGAGAGCGCGACGATCGCACCGGCCTGCTGGCCGACGACGGGTGGCGTGAGGGTCAACACCGTGTCCTGTGTGGCGGTGAGCGGCGCGCCGACCCTCGCGACGGGCGGCGGCGGCGACGTGACGGTGCTCGTGCTCGATTGCGTGCAGCCAGCCAGCAGGCTGGTGATGACGACGGCGTAGGTCTTCATGAAGCCCCCAGATTCGTTCGAGACGTCCCACACGAGGCCCCGGGCGCGCAAGAGCCGCTCGTCACGCTTGTAGCGAGGCAGGGTCGACGGTAACTCCCGCGTCATGCAACTCATCAGCGTGAAGGCGGCACTGGGCGGGAAGATCGAGTCAGGCACGAAGGTCGAAGTGCGGGGCTGGGTGCGCACCCGCCGCGACTCGAAGGCCGGCATCTCGTTCGTCAACGTGCACGACGGCTCCAGCCAGATGCCGGTGCAGGTCGTCGTTCCCGCCACGTTGCCGAACTACCAGGACGGCGTGCTCAAGCTGACCGCCGGCGCGAGCGTCATCGCGCGCGGCACGCTCGTGCAGAGCCAGGGCAAGGGGCAGTCGATGGAGATTCAGGCTGACGAGCTGCAGGTGCTCGGCCTCGTCGACGATCCCGATCACTACCCGATCACGCCCAAGGAGCACTCGCTCGAGTTCTTGCGCGAGCAGGCCCACCTTCGCGTTCGCACCAACACCTTCGGCGCCGTCGCGCGCATTCGCCACCACGCCGCGCAGGCGATTCACCGCTTCTTCCACGAAGAGGGCTTCTTCTGGGTCAACACGCCGATCATCACGGCCAGCGACGCAGAAGGCGCAGGCCAGATGTTCCGCGTCTCGACGCTCGATCTCGCCAACCTGCCGCGCACCGAGGCTGGGAAGATCGACTTCTCGAAGGACTTCTTCGGCAAGGAGGCCTACCTCACCGTCTCGGGCCAGCTGAACGTCGAGGCGTACTGCATGGCGCTCTCGAAGGTGTACACGTTCGGACCGACGTTCCGCGCCGAGAACTCGAACACCACGCGCCACCTCGCCGAGTTCTGGATGATCGAGCCCGAGATCGCGTTCGCCGATCTCAACGACGACGCCAACCTCGCCGAGCGGTTCCTCAAGTACGTCTTCCAGGCGACGCTCAACGAGCGCATGGACGACCTCAAGTTCTTCGAGGAGCGCGTGCAGAAGGGCGTCATCGAGCGCCTCGAGAAGTTCGTCACCTCACCGTTCGAGCGCATCGACTACGGCGCGGCGATCGAGATCCTCAAGAAGTCGGGCAAGAAGTTCGAGTACGCGCCCGAGTGGGGCAAGGACCTGCAGACCGAGCACGAGCGCTACCTCACCGAGGAGCACGTCGGCCGCCCTGTCGTGGTGATGAACTACCCCGAGGGCATCAAGGCCTTCTACATGCGCATGAACGACGACGGGAAGACGGTCGCCGCGATGGACGTGCTGGCGCCCGGTATCGGCGAGATCATCGGCGGCAGTCAGCGTGAGGAGCGGCTCGATCTGCTCGACGCCCGCATGCGCAAGATGGGCCTCGACCCTGCACACTACGGTTGGTACCGCGATCTGCGTCGCTATGGCTCGGTGCCGCACGCGGGCTTCGGGCTCGGCTTCGAGCGCCTCATCGTCTACCTCTGCGGCCTGCAGAACATCCGCGACGCGATCCCGTACCCGCGCGTGCCGGGCTGGGCGCAGTTCTGACGGCCTCTCGCGCGTCGACCAGCGAGTGTGCTCGAGTGTCGAGGTGCTGATGCTCCGGCTCTCGTCGACCTGGGTCCTTCTGGCGCTCCTCGCCGGGTGTGAAGGGGCGATCGTTGGCCTCAGGCCGCCACCCGCCGTCGCGCCCGTGCCGCGCCCGCCCGTCGGCCCACCAGCCGTCGTGCCGTGCGAGCTCAGCCTGCCGTTGCCGCCGTCGCGCGTGCCCCTTCGTCGCCTCAATCGTCACCACGTCGAGCGCACCGTCGAGCGCCTCTTCGGTGTCACCGAGGCGTTCGCGGTGTCCGACGAGAAGCTCTTCACCTACCCCAGCAACGTCTCGACCTCGGTCGACGACGCCGCGGCGCAGGCGATCATGGAGTACGCCGAGCGCGTGGTGGCGCGGGTGTCGCTCGTGTCCTGTACCCCGACGGACTGCTCCGACTGGCTGCTCGATACCATCGGCCCGCGACTCTTCCGTCGTCCTCTCGACGCGACCCAGCGGGCCCGGTACCTCGCGCTCTATCAAGCCGGCGTCGCCCAGCGACGAACGCCGACCGAGGGCGCGCAGTGGGTGCTCGAGGCGATGCTGCAGAGCCCGTCTTTTCTCTACCTCGACGAGCCGCTGGGCACCGATGGCGCGCTCGATGGCCCCGCGATCGCGAGCCGGCTGTCACTCGCGCTGTGGGGCGAGAACCCCGACGCCGAGCTGTCGACCGCGGCGGCCGCAGGAGCCCTTGACACGGCGGACGGCGTTCGTGCGCGCGTGCGCCTCATGTTGAGCGACGCGCGCAGCGTCAACGGGCTCACGGCGTTCGTCTCGCATTGGCTCGAGCTCGAGCGCCTTCGCCAGGCTGATGCACGCCCCGACCTCGTCGCGCTCGGTGAGCCCCTGCTCAAGGCACTCGAAGAAGAGCCCGCTGCCTTCTTCCGGCAAGCGACGCTCTCAGGTGGCGATCTGCCTGCGCTCTGGACAGCGTCCGAGACGGTGGCGCCCCGGGCGCTGCTCACCCACTACGGCGCCGACGTGATCGCCACGACCGCCGGAGTGACTCAGCTCGACCCTCAGCGTCGCGGCGGCATCCTTTCACTGCCCGGAGTGATGGGCGCCCTGGCCCACGCCAACGTCACCAGCCCCACCGCCCGCGGCTTCGCGATTCTGTCGAACGTGATGTGCACGCCGCCGCGGCCGCCGCCCGCGGGCCTGAGCGTCACGCTGCCTCCGTCGATGCCGGGCTCGACGCTCCGCAAGCGGCTCGAGGCGCACTTCAACGATCCGAGCTGCTCGGGCTGCCACCGCTCGATGGATGGCGTGGGCTTCACGCTCGAGAAGCTCGACGAGCTGGGCCGATGGCGCGAGCTCGATAACGGGCAGCCCATCGACGACTCGTCGACGCTCTACTTCTCGGACGACGAGGCGCACGTGCGTGGCCCCACTGGCCTGGCCGGCGCACTCGCGCGACGCCCAGAGATTCGCACCTGCTTCACCAGGCAGTGGATGCGCTACGCCGCCGGCATTCCCGAGCCCGCGTCGCTCGGCTGCTGGGCCGAACGGCTCGGTGAACAAGCCGTCGGAGCACGTGGCCTCGAGACGTTGCTCGTCGAGTTCTTCGCGTCGGACTACTTTCGCAAGGGGGCGCTGTGAGGGTCTCGCGACGTGCGCTGCTCTCGGCCGGCTCGGCCGCCGCGCTGTTCCCCTGGCTGGCTCAGGCGCAGGCCACGACGCCCAAGCGCAAGGTCGTGCTGTTCTTCACGCCTCACGGCACCATCTGGCCGAACTGGAGGCCGACCGGCGGCGCGGGCTCGACCTTCACGCTCTCGCCGATCCTCGCGCCGCTCGCAGCGCATCGCCAACGCCTCGCGATTCTCGACGGCATTCGGGTGCCGTACGGCACCGCCTATTACATCCCCCACACGTACACGATGCCCGCGCTGTGGACCGGCTCGCCGATTCAGACTGGCGTCACCACGTTCTGCCGCACCGATCACAACCAGTGCTTCGGGTGGGGCACTGGTGTGTCGGTCGATCAAGCCATCGCGGCGCGCCTGCCTGCGAACGAGACGCCCTACCGCACCATCGAGCTCGGCACCTTCTGCGGCGGCCTGCACCCAGCGACCCGCATGATCTACAGCGCTCCGGGCGTGGTGAAGAACCCGCTCGACGTTCCGCAGACGGCGTTCAGCACGCTGTTCGCGGCGCAGAACCCCGATCTCGTGGCCGCCGCGCAGAAGCTCGAGCGCCGACAGCGCGTGCTCGACGTCGTGCGCGCCGACATGAACTCACGCAAGGCCGTGCTCTCGAGCGCCGATCGCACGCGCCTCGATGCCCACGCAACGTCGATCGCCACCCTCCAGACCCGGCTCGAGCAGGCGACGCCTCGCTGCACCACGCCGAGCGCGCCGACCGGGGTCAACAGCGAGACCGCGATGGACCGCCAGATGGACCTCGCCGCCGCCGCGCTGGGCTGTGGGTTGACCCGCGTCGTCAGCCTGCAGATGCGCATCGCCGACAACGACAACTCGCTCTACCCGTGGCTGGGGCTCACCACCGGCGGCCATCACACGCTGTCGCACGACTCGTCGGCCCAGTCACAGGCCACCATGACGCAGGTCTACACCTGGTACTCGCAGCGCTTCGCGCACCTGCTCGATCAGCTCGCGGCGACGCCTGACCTCGGCGGCGGCTCGGTGCTCGATCACACCCTCGTCATCTGGGGCTCGGAGCTCGGGGTGGGGTGGACCCATGACGCCAACAACGTGCCCTTCATCGTCGCCGGCGGCACCGGCTTCAACGGCAACCAGTACCGCACCGTCACCAACACGACCCAGCACCGCCTGCTCGTCACCGCCTTCCATTGGATGGGGTTCACCGACGTCATGCAGCACGGCAGCCTGGACACCGGCTCCGGCCCGTTGCCCGGCCTGCTCGCCTGAGGCGCTCGCCGTGAACTTGCGGGAGCGCCACGTGTCGGCTCTCCTGCGCAGAGGTGTTCCGGCTCCTCTGCCTGGTGAGCGCATTCTTCACCGCCTTCTTCGGCGTGGTGGTGCTCGCGCTGGGGTTGAGGCTCCTGGGCTTCGAGGTTCATGCGAGCTGGCTGTGGGTCGGCGCGCCGCTGCTCATCGTCGGAGTCGTCGTCGTCGAGACGTGGCTCGTCGAGGCGCTGCTCGGTCGCAGGTTCGGGCAACGGCTCTCGCGAATGCTGTTGGGCCTCGTGAGCGCCGCGGGGGTCTCTGCGGGCGTGATTCCCGCAGGGCTGGCTGAGGTGTTGCCGTGGAGGAGCGTGCGGAGCTCGGGTGCGAAACACCCGCCGCGCACTGCCTCCGCGTGGATCTACGAAGACGCCGACGGCCTGGTGCGCATGGCGAAGCACCTCGACGACGTGCCCGCGCAGTTCCGTCGAAACGCCCACCCGGTCGAGTGAACGGCCGCGATTCGAAGCGGAGGACATCCGCGACGCTCCATGACAAGAACGGCGCGCCGTGAGTGACGAACTCGAAGACGCGCTGAACGACCTCGACGCTGGAAACGAGTCACCCGTCTACCTGCTGGTGGGCGAGGAGTTTCTCGTTCGGAAGGCCGCCGAGCGCCTGCTGTCGAAGCTCGTCCCCGGCGGCGCGGCCGATCTCAACTGCGTGACGCTCGATGCCGCGGCGCCACGTGAGATCGCCGCCGAGCTGGCGACGTTTCCGATGTTCGGCGGGCGCAAGGTGGTGCTGCTGCGCGACCCCGAGTTCCTCGCGCCGAAGAAGGGCCGGGCCGACGCGCTCGGCCGCGCGCGTGAGGCATGGAAGGCGAACCGGAAGAAGGAAGCCGCGCGCCGGGTGCTTTCCATCGCCGCGCGCGCAGGGTGGGGCGTCGCCGATCTCGATCCGTCCGCCTCGGGAAGTCCCAAACCCGACGACTGGGAGCGTGAGCTCGGCGTGGTGCTCGCCGAGGTCGACACGCAGTTCCTCAAGGACGTGAAGGCCTTCTGCGTCGCCGAGAACGTGTCGGCGCCGTCGAGCGACGACACGGTACTCAACGACTGGCTCTCGAAGAAGCCGGCGACGGGCCAGGTGCTCGTCATCGCCGCCACCGAGCTCGAGACCAAGAGCGCCTTCGTCAAGCTGGTGAAGTCGAACGCGACGCTGCTCGAGTTCAAGGTCGCCTCGAAGCTGAAGGATCTCGATCTCACCGAGTTCGTCGACGAGACGCTCGCGCCGCACAAGAAGAAGCTGGGGCCCGGCGCGCTCGACAGCCTGAAGGATCGCGTTGGCGCCAACTTCCGTCTGCTCGCCAGTGAGCTCGAGAAGCTCGCCCTGCACACCGACAAGCCCACCATCACGGTGAAGGACATCGAGCTGCTCGTCGGTCACGCGCGCGAAGAAGAGTGGCTCGAGCTCTCAGACGCCGTGCAGAAGCGCAGCCTCGAGGCGGCCAACAAGTACCTCGAAGACTCGCTCGCCCAGGGCGCCGCACCCCTTGCCATTCTCGGCGCGGTCAGCGGCATCGTGCGAAATCTCACGCTCTCGTACGAGCGCATGGCGCAGCTCTCGGGTGGAAAACCGCCGCGCAACTACAACGACTTTCAGGCGCGCCTCTGGCCGAAGATCGAGGCTGAAGCGAAGGCCGCGAAGACGAAGGTGCCGCACCCGTACGCCGCGTTCATGGGCATGCAGTCGGCCGTGCAGTGGGGCCGTCAGGACCTGCTCCGTGCGCTCGTCGCCTGTGCCGAGGCCGATCTCGCGTTGAAGCTCGGTGGCTCGAAAGGCAACGAGGGCAACCTCGTGCTCGAGCGCCTCTTCTGGACCCTCTGCGGCAAGGCGGCCGCGTGGGAAAGCCAGATGCACGTCATTCGCCGAGAGCAGGAGCGTTGACCATGCCCACCAAAACCCTCGTCACGTGCGCGTTGCCGTATGCCAACGGGCCCGTGCATCTCGGCCACCTCGTCGAGCACATCCAGACCGACGTCTACGTGCGCGCCCTGCGCTCGCTCGGAGAAGACGTCGTCTTCCTCTGCGCCGACGACACCCACGGCGCGCCCATCGAGCTCAACGCCCTCAAGCAGGGCCTGTCTCCCGAGCAGTTCATCGCCAAGTGGTACGACGAGCACACCTCGGTCTTTCGCGATTTTCAGATCAGCCACGATCACTACGCGTCGACCAACAGCCCCGAGAACCAGCACTACGCGAACCTGATCTACGGGCGCGCGAAAGAGGCCGGCTCCATCGGCAAGAAGGACGTCGAGCAGCCGTTCGACGAGAAGTCGAAGCGCTGGCTGTCCGACCGCTTCATTCGCGGCACCTGCCCCAACTGCAAGTCACCCGATCAGTACGGCGACGCCTGCGAAGTCTGCAACGCGACCTACGCGCCCCGAGAGCTGATCGACGCCCGCAGCGCGATCTCAGGTGAGCCGCTGGTGTGGAAGAAGTCGTCGCACGCGTTCTTCCTGCTCTCGAAGCACGGCGACTTCCTGAAGCAGACTGTCTCCAACCCCGCCTTCATGAACCCCGGCCCAGCGGCGCAGCTCGGGGCGTTCCTCGAGAAGCTGGCCGACTGGGACATCACGCGTGACGGGCCGTACTTCGGCTTCCCGATTCCGGGCGAGACGAACCAGTTCTTCTACGTCTGGCTCGACGCGCCCATCGGCTACATCGCGTCGACCGAGCAGTGGGCGAAGAAGACCGGCAAGGCCGCCAGCGCGCTCGACTACTGGGACGAGAACGCCGACGCGCGCATCGTTCACACCATCGGCAAAGACATCGTCTACTTCCACTGCCTCTTCTGGCCGGCGGTGTTGAAGGTCGCGAAGCTGAAAGTCCCGGAGCACGTGCACATTCACGGGCACCTCACGGTCAACGGCGAGAAAATGTCGAAGTCGCGCGGCACGTTCATCAACGCGCGCCCGTACCTCGACCTGCTCGACCCGAACTACCTGCGCTTCTTCTATGCCTCGCTGCTCGGCAACGGGCCCGAGGACATCGATCTGTCGCTGAAAGAGTTCCTCCAGCGCGTCAACGCCGAGCTGGTGAACAACCTCGGCAACCTCGCCAACCGCACGCTCACGCTGCTCGCGAAGGAGTTCCAGGGGCAGCTCGCCGCGCCAAAGCCTGAGCTGGGCAAGCCGCTCGTCGAGGGCGCATTGGCGAAGCTCAAGGCCATCAAGGACGCGTTCGTGACGTTCGAGTCTCGCGCGGCGGTGAAGCAGATCCTCGAGATCGGCTACGCGGCCAACCAGTTCCTCACCACGCACGAGCCCTGGAAGAAGCTCAAAGTTCCCGAGACGCGCGAGGCGGCCCACCAGTCGCTCTCCGAAGCGGCAGAGATCGTGTTCCTTCTCACCGCGCTCCTCGAGCCGATCGTGCCGGAGCTCGCGCAGAAGCTCGCGAAGCAGCTCAACCGTGAGGGGCTGACGTTCAAGCGGCTCGAGAACGCCGCGTACCCATTGCTCGATCGAACCGCGCGCATCGGAGACCCGTCGCCGCTCATCAACCGGCTCGAGCAGGAGCAGGTCGACAAGCTGATCGTCCTGACGGCTCCGGCCGAAGAGAAGCAGCCGAAGGCCGAGCCGCCGAAGAAAGACGTCGCGGTGGCGCCAAGTGAGATCGAGTTCACCGACTTCACGAAAGTGGCGCTCAAGGCGGGCAAGGTGCTCGCGTGCGAGAAGGTGCCGAAGGCCGACAAGCTGCTCAAGCTGACCGTCGATCTCGGTGAGGGCACTCCCCGTACGATCGTCTCTGGCATCGCCGAGGCGTACGCACCCGAGGCGCTGATGGGCAGGAACGTCGTCGTCGTCGCCAACCTGAAGCCGCGCGCGCTCAAGGGCATCGAGTCACGCGGCATGATCCTCACGGCGGGGAAGGGCGGGAAGGATCTCGTCCTCCTCGACCCCGGCGAGGTCCCGCCCGGTGCGGAGGTGAAGTGACCGCGCCGGCCGTCTCATGGCGTACGTCACGTGAGCGCGCACTGCTGGCGCTCGAGCGCGAGAAGTCGGCGGCCTTGCGCGCCGAGGCCGCCGAGGCGATCTGTGACGCGGCTGCCGACGCCCCTCGAGACGCCCGGCAGGACTTTGCGGCCGACGTCGTGCGCCTGCTCAACGACACCCAGGAAGAGGTGCGCTGCGCAGGCCTGGCGCTGGCGAGCGAGGTACTGGAGCCCATCGAGGCGAAGGACGTGCTCGTGCGGAACATGAGCGACAAGGCACACCGTGTTCGCGTCGAAGCAGTCGGCAGGTTGGCTGATCTCGCTCTGCCCGAAGCGCGTGGGGCATTGGCGGCGGCGCTCGAAGACGACATCTTCCCCGTTCGATTCGAAGCGGCCAGAGGCATGGTGGCGCTCCAACACTCCGCCGGGCTCGAGACGTTGCTGACGGCGCTCGAAGACGCGGACCTGCGGTTTCGCGCTGCCGCGGCCCTCGCGCAGTTGGGGAACAAAGACGCGCTCCCGAAGCTCAAGAAGACCTTCAACGGCTGGTTTCTGCCGGCCTTCGACAAGACGCAGCTCGCTGGGGCCCTCGCGCAGCTCGGCGACGCGGACGGCATCGAGCACCTCTTCAAACGAGCGGGCAAGGGCTGGTCGATGGATCGCGCGATGGCGATCGAGCTGCTCGGCGAGGTGAAGGCGCCCGGCGCGAAGGAGCGGCTGATCGAGATCCTGCGTGCGCCAGACGACGAGTGTCGCGGCGCCGCGGCGCGCGGGCTGGGCCGGCTCGGTGACGCCTCGGTGTTCGCAGACGTCGCGAAGGTGCTGGGCGAGAAGCTCGTCTCCGACGACGTGCTGCTCGACGTCGCTGAAGGGTTGCTGAGGCTCGATGCTCCGCAGGCTGCTGTGCTGCTGTCGAGCGTGCCGCTCGCCGACGACGAATCGAAGGCCGAGCTGGCGGTGATGCTGAAGGAGTTCTCGTCGTGAAGTTGATCGACGCCCACTGCCACCTCGAGCCGAAGGACTTTCCGACGACGGCCGAGGTCATCGCGCGGGCTCGCGAGCAGGGCGTCGTGCACGCCGTCGTCGTCGGCCAGTTCCAGAAGCCCGGTGACTTCGGCTTCGCGCTCGAAGTGGCGCGTGCCCACCCTGACTTCCTCACGCCGTCGATGGGCATTCACCCGCATGACGCGGCCGCCGCGTTGCCTGCCGACTGGCTCGAGCTCGAGCGGCTCTGCGCCCTGCCTGAGATCGCCGCCGTCGGAGAGACCGGCCTCGACTACTTCTACAACCACAGCCCCAAAGCCGAGCAGGTCGAGGCGTTTCATCGCCAGTGCGGGCTCGCGAAGCAGCTGAAGAAGCCGGTCATCATTCACGTGCGTGACGCGCATGACGAGTGCGTCGAGGTGCTGCGGAGCGAGGGCATGCGTGAGGGCATGATTCACTGCTTCACCGGAGACACCGACGCGGCCCGCAAGTACCTCGACCTCGGCTTCTTCCTGAGCATCTCGGGGGTGGTGACGTACAAGAAATCCGAGGCGCTCCAGGCGGCCGTGACGTTCGCGCCGATCGATCGGCTGATGGTCGAGACCGACAGCCCGTTCCTCGCGCCGTTGCCGTTCCGGGGAAAGAAGAACGAGCCCGGGCACGTCGGCCATACGGCGCGGAAGGTCGCGGAGCTGAAGTCGATGGACCCTGATGAGGCGGCGCTCACCTGCGCGCGAAATACGCAGCAGCTGCTTCGCCTGAAGGCCGACCTGGAGGGGTGACGTCTGGGTGGCGTGTAATGCCACCTCCGCCCCTGCGTTCTGGTAGGCACCATGGTCGTGATGCGCCTTCTCGTCCTCCTCCTGCTCGCCCTGTCGACCGGCTGCGCGAGCGTCAGCAGCTTCTTCTCGGGCAACGACGACCCGCTGTATTCGACCGAGGGCGACGAGAACTACAAGAAGGGCGTCGAGGCCCTCGACGGGAAGAACTACGTCGAGGCCGGCAAGTACTTCGAATACACGCGCACCAAGTTCCCGTTCCTCGAGGTCGCCAAAGAGGCCGAGCTGAAGCTGGCCGACACGTCGTGGGAGCAGGAGAAGTACGTCGAGGCCCGCGACCGGTATCAGAACTTCGTGCGGCTGCACCCCACGCACCCGAAGGTCGACTACGCGGCCTTCCGCGGCGCCGAGACGCACTTCCGCGACATCCCCTCAGACTTCTTCCTGCTGCCTCCGGCGATCGAGAAGGACCAGGTCGAGCTCAAGGGCGCGCTGATCGCCCTCAACGAGTTCACCCGGCTGTACCCGAAGTCCGAGTACCAGGAGCCCGCGAAGAAGATCATCGCCGACGTGCGCCGCCGGCTGGCGCGCCACGAGCTGTACGTCGCCGAGTTCTACCGCAAGCGTGAGAAGTGGCC
>JAUXRI010000081.1 GCA_030681895.1 Myxococcales bacterium
GTCTTCACCGAGGTGACCGACACGTTCTTCTCGCTGCTGATGGCGAACGGCTCGATCCGGAGCAGCTTCACTGTCGTTTCGAGCGAGCACTCCGACGTCGTTCTGCTGTCACGCGCTCAGCCCAGCCAGACCGCCGCGCTCGAGTTCGCAACGGGCCGCGAAGCGATCGTCTGCTGGTTCGATGATCTGGTGATCGCCGGCCTGCACCTGCCCAGCGATCGTGAAACGAGCCGAAGGGCGGAGCGTGAACGCGATCTCGTGCGCCTCTCGCAGACGCTGCTCGGGTCTCATTCGCTGGTGATCGCAGGTGACTTCAACGCGCAGGACGACGAGCTCGACGCGTTGGTGACGCGACTCCATGGACTCGACGCCTGGAGCGCTGCAGCGCCAACACTCCCGGGGCTGACCTACGACGTCGAGAAGAACCCGATCGCCGGTGCGCTGACGAAGCGGGGCCGCTCGAGCCGCCTCGACCGAATTCTCGTCTTCGGGGAACGCCTCGACGCGAGCAACGCACGGCTGCTCGGCGTCCACGGGCAGGCGACGTCAGATCACTTCGGCCTCGCCATTGGCCTGAAGCCGAGACGGAGCACGACGACCTCTCATCGCAGCGCTGTCGTGCTCAGTCCGCCCGTCGAACTCTGGGGTCCGCTCCAGCGACTGCGCGCGAGGCATGACTCGCGGTTCACCCGCTGGCCGCCGCACGTCACCCTGCTCTACGGCTTCGTGGAGCCCGCGACGATCGACGACTCGCTTCCGGCGCTGGCTCAGGCGGTCACGAGCCTCGCGGCGTTCGAGGTGCGCTTCGATCGACTCATCACCTTCGAGCACCACAGCACGACGACGCTCGCGCTCACGCCGTCGAATCCTGCCGAGGTGAACGCCCTGCAGCGGCGGCTCGTCGAGGCTTTCCCCTGGTGCGTCGAACAGAACCGCGGTGACGGGAGTTCGTTCACGCCCCACCTGACGATCGCTCGGCTCGCGCACGGCGACCGCTCGACGCTGTCAGCGTTGAAACAGGAACTCCGCGGCTTCTCGGTGTCATGGACGGCCGGCGCAGTCACCGTCCTCGAGCGGCCTGACGAGGTGTTCCACGTCCACTCCACCGTTTCCCTTGGCGACGGGCGCATTCATCGCGACCACGAACGCTCTGCGCCGCCTCAGACGGAGCTCGAACGAACGCTGCGCAGCGCCATCGCGTCGACTGGCGACGACCTCGGCGTGCAGCTCACCGTCCAACCGTTTGGCTCCCGCGCCTACGCGCCGAGCCTCGAAGGCCGCGATCTCGATCTCCTCGTCACCGTGCAAGGCAGCAGCTCGACCGTGCTCGACGCGCTCGAAGACCGGCTCCCTGCGGGCCGGAGAATCTCTCGGCAGGTGCTGCGCGGAGGCCACTTCGACGTGGTGGCGATCGAGGCCAACGCCGAAGACGACGACTCGCGGCGGTTTGCGCTGGGTGTCATCGACGCGAACGCGCTGCGCTCCACGCTCGAGCGACACGGCCGGGCGCAGGTCTTCGACGCCGTACTTCCACAGGTCCGCGCGTGGAGCCGGGAGCGCGCCCTCGAGGGCAACGCGTTCGGCTACTTCGGCGGAATCGGATGGGCGGTCTTGCTCGCCGCACCGTTGCTGCACGATCGCGACCTCTGCGCAGCGGGTCCCGATGCTGCGTTTCGGCTGTGGCAGCGCTGGCTCGCGGGGCTCGACCGTCGCGCGCTCATCAGCGTCGCTCCGTCACCGTCTTTCGAGCACGACGACTTCACCATCGTGAGTCCAGCCGAGCCGCATCGTCCGATCACCCGCGCGATGATCCCCTCGACCCGCGCCGTGCTGTTCGAGGCGTTCGCGAACCGGCCTGACGACGTTCACGCCTGGCTGACAGTGCGCGGACCCGCTGACGCCCTGGGCGCGTGGCAGCAGCGGTGCCTGTCGATCTTCTCGGTCCTCGATCGTGAGCTCGGCCCCGTGCTTCGTGTTCGCGGCGAAGCGCCGATCATCGCCCGCGATCAGTTCACCGCGAGAATCGGGCTGCGCTCGGCCGACACTGGGCGAATCCAGAAGCTCTTCACGGCACAGCTCGCGCGCCTGCAGTTGTCGGCCGTCCGCTGCTTCGTGGCTCCGGACTGATCCGTGCGACCCAGTGGACCCGTGACCTTCTTCAGGGTGCGCACACCCTCACGCACGCGTTGTTCACGCAACGCATCGGAGCCTGAGCGCCGTTCGAGCACGTGATCGGCGCAGGGGTCGGCCCGCCCGCGGGGCAGTCGAGGTCGTTCACGCACGCGCCCTCCTTCGTGCAGCGGCGCAGATCGGCGTCACACTCGGGGCAGGCGTCGCGGCAGTACGTGCCCGAGACACAACCTGGTCCCGTCGGCGTACACGAGAGCCCTTCACCTGAGACGCACGCACCTTCGTGAATCACCGTCGCGCCACCGGTCGTCGCGTGGCAGCGGTTCTGGAACGTGCGTGCGTCACCTCGGCCGAGCTGCGCGCAGACGGGCGCGACGACTGCCGGACAGACGCCACACGGGATGCAGCGAATGTCGAGCATGCACCCGGTGTCCGGGTTCGGCGCCGGTGGGCTGATGCAGCTGCCCATCATGCACAGTGGCGGCGACAACACCGGGCAGCCCTCGCAGCAGCCGCTCGAGCCACACGACGTCGAGCCGAGGGTGCAGTCGAGCGTCGAGCCGCAGGAGGGCGCGGGGCCGCACAACCTGCCGCACGCCGGGTCGGCCATGTCGATGAGGCCATTGCAGTCGTCGTCTTTTCCGTTCGTGCACGACTCACGCACTCCGGGGTGCACCGTGGGGTCGAACGGCGCGCAGTCGCCTCCGGGAATGCCCTGGCACTGCTGCGGCAGATACCCATCGCCATCGACGTCGACGCAGGCCGGCGCTTCGCAACGCGACTGAGGACAGGGGCACGTGAGGCACATCTGCCGGGTCTGCACGCACTGCGAGCCGCTCGGACAGGGCTTCGTCGGAGAACAACCATCGGCGCAGGCCGAAAACGAGCCGCAGTCGTAACAGAGCTGCGCCACGCCACACTGCGCGTCGGAGCATCGCAGGCCGCCACCGGTGCCGCCGCCAACGGCTCCACCTGCCGAGCCGCCTCCAGCAACACCACCGCCAGCCGTTCCTCCACCGGCAACGCCTCCACCGGCAACACCTCCACCAGCAACGCCGCCACCGGCGACCCCACCGCCAGCCGTCCCGCCACCTCGACCGCCATCACGACCTTCGTCTACCGGAGCGAAACAGGCCGTCATCATCAGAGCCGACGTCAGGATCAGGGTGCGCATGCGCCCGACAAGAGCATTCGCCGTGCCGCCCCACGGGCTCGTCACCTTGCGCGGTTGCGGCGCCGTCCCTGCCCAATCGACGAAATTCTGAGGCCCCTCACACTACGAAGCCGCGTGCTAAGCGCGCGCGCACCATGACCCTGCTGCGCGCCGCTGACGTCACCGTCACCTTCGGGAGCCGAACGCTCTTCGACGGCGTCGAGTTCGTCATCGAAGAAGGAGAGCGCGTCGGCCTCGTCGGCCTCAACGGCAGCGGGAAGTCGACGTTGATGAAGGTGCTCGCCGGGGCAGTGAAGGCCGACTCGGCCGTGCTCCAGGTGAAGCGTGGCGCGCGCGTGGAGTGGCTGCCCCAGGAGCCAACCTTCCCCGAAGGCGCGACCGTGGCCAGCGAGCTCGAGGTGGCGCAGGCGAAGCTGAAGGCCGCGCTCGACGAACACCGCGCCCTCTCGGCGCAGCTTTCGACCCACCCGGGTGACGAGACGACGCTGGCGAGGCTCTCGACGTTGTCCGAGTCCATCGAGCGGCTCGGCGGGTGGGACACGGGGTTTCACGCGAAGAAGCTGCTCGATCGCCTCGGCGTGAAGGAATGGGAGCGGCCCGTGTCGGAGCTCTCCGGTGGCCTGAAGAAGCGCGTCGCCATCGCTCGCGCGCTGCTGTCCCAGCCCGACCTCTTGATGCTCGACGAGCCCACCAACCACCTCGACGCCGATACCGTCGCGTGGCTCGAAGAGGAGCTCGACTCGTTCTCGGGCGCGCTGCTGCTCGTCACGCACGACCGCTACTTTCTCGACGGGCTCGTCGATCGCATCGTCGAGGTGAACGCTCCGGGCACCGCCGACTCGGGGCTCATCAGCTACCCCGGCAACTACGAGACGTACCTCGAGCAGAAGATGGTGCAGATCGAGAACTCGACGCTGGCCGAGCACAAACGCGAGCGGTGGATCGCGCAGGAAGTCGCCTGGCTCCGAAAGGGCGTCGAAGCGCGCCGCACCAAGTCGAAGGCCCGCATCGAACGCGCGCAGAAGCTCTTGTCGGAGCGTGGCTTCGTTCGCCCCAAGGTGCCGGACCTGCAGGTCGCCACCGCGCCGCGCCTCTCTCAGACCGTCATCGAGGCGAAGCAGCTCACCAAACGCTTCGGCGAGCGCACCATCTTCAAGGGCGTCAACCTCATCGTCCAACCCGGCGAGCGCATCGGGCTGGTGGGCCCCAATGGCGTCGGCAAGACGACGCTCCTGCGAACGCTCCTCGGCCAGCTGCCACCCGACAGCGGCACGGTGACGATCGGCCCGCGCACGAAGATCGCCTACTACGATCAACAACGCGCCAGGCTCGACGAAGAGGCGACGGTCGCCGAAGCGGTGTGGAGCGAAGAGTATGTGTTGCTCGGCAAGCAGAAGGTGCGCCTGTCGGACTACCTCGACGATCTCGGCTTTCCGCTGCTGTCGCAGAAGCAGAAGGTCAAGGCGCTGTCGGGCGGAGAGCGCAACCGCCTGCTGCTGGCCCGCGTCTTCCTCGAGGGCGCCAACGTGCTGGTGCTCGACGAGCCGACGAACGATCTCGATCTGCAGACGCTCAACGTGCTCGAGCGCCTGCTCATGCAGTTCGAGGGCGTGGTCCTGCTGGTGACGCACGATCGCTACTTCCTCGACAAGACGGCGAGCTCGATCCTCGCGTTCGAGAGCGACGGCCGCGTCGTTCGCTACGAGGGCAACTGGTCGATGTACCAGCGCCTGCGCCCACCGCCCGGCAGCTCGCAGGAGCCGAAGGTCAAGGCGGCGGCGAAGCCCGAGAGCGCCACCGCCCCACCGAAGAAGGGTGGCCGCCTCAGCTACAAGGATCAACGCGAGTTCGACGGCATCGAAGCGGCCGTCGACGTGGCCGAGGCGAAGAAGGCCCAGCTGGAGGCGCAGCTCCAGGATCCCGCCGTCACCTCGAACTCGAAGCAGCTGATGAGCCTGTCAGCCGAGCTCGAGCTCGCGATTCGTGAGGTCGACCGCCTGTACGCGCGCTGGCAGGAGCTGCAGTCACTCGCCGAAAACGCTACGGAGCGCTGACCACGATGCCTACCTTCACCTCCGAGTCACTCGCCGCGCTCCTCTCGCTCACCGCGATGGAGGTCGTGCTCGGCATCGACAACATCGTCTTCATCTCGATCATCGCGGCGAAGCTCCCCGTCAGCGAGCGCAAGCGCATCGTTCGCCTGGGTGTGCTCGCGGCGCTGGTGCTGCGCGTCGGCCTGCTCTCGATGCTCAGCTGGCTGATGAGCCTCACCACGCCGCTCTTCACCATCCTGCAGAACGAGTTCACCGGGCGCGATCTCATCCTCCTCGCGGGTGGCCTCTTCCTCATCTTCAAGGCGACGCGGGAGCTGTACGCGAAGGTCGAGGGGCACGAAGAGGAAGACGCAGCGGCGGCGGCCGAGGTGGGAGCCGAAGCGAAGGCCCGGCGCAAGGGCATGTTCTCGGTGATCCTCCAGATCCTCGCGATCGATCTCATCTTCTCGCTCGACTCGATCATCACCGCGGTGGGCATGGCGCAGGCGCTGTGGGTGATGATCACCGCGATGGTGATCGCTGTGCTGACGATGATGATGTTCGCCGACGTCGTGGGCGGCTTCGTCGAGCGCCACCCGTCGGTGAAGGTGCTCGCGCTCTCGTTCCTGCTGATGATCGGCACCATGCTCGTCGCCGACGGCATGGGCACGCACGTGCCGAAGGGGTACGTCTATTTCGCCATGGCGTTCTCGCTGGCCGTCGAGCTGCTCAACCTTCGCCGCGCCACGAAGACCGCTGCCGAACGGGCAGCGGCCAGCAGCCGGCCGACCACGTAACAAGGAGTGGCAAGGCCCATGTCGTTCAGGTAGAGGCCGCGTCACGGCGCGTTTGCGCCACGGAGCACGGAGGAAGTTTTGCGGGAAAAACTGCTGGCGCTCGCGGCACTGCAGAAGGTCGACGTCGAGGTCGCGGCGCTCAAGAAGAATGCCGACGCGTACCCCAAGGACATCGGCGAACTCGAGAAGCAGCTCGCAGCGGCCCGGGTCGCGGTCGACGCAGAGCGCACCAAGCTCGAGGAGCTCGAGAAGCAACGCTTGAACCTCGAGCAGACGATCTCGGACGACAAAGAGAAGGTGAAGAAGTGGGAGACGCGGCTCACCGAGCAGCGCTCCACGCGTGAGTACTCCGCGCTCGCCCGCGAGATCGACATCGCGAAGAAGGGCCAGACGACGATGGCCGAAGACGTCATCGAGCTCGGCCGCCAGTCGACGATTCAGCGTGAAGTCGTGCGCGCGAAGAACACCGAGTTCAACGAGAAGTCGAAGGGCCTCGTCGAGAAGATCGCCGCGCTCAAGGCGAAGCTCGCCGCTGCCGAGGCCGCCGTGAGCGCGCTCGATGGCAGCCGAGCGAGCGCCGCAAGCAGCGTCGATGCCCCGCTGCTCAAGCGCTACGACGTGATCCGCAAGAAGCGCATGCCGGCCCTGGTGGCGTTGGTGGCCCCGGGTATCTGCAAGGGCTGCGGCATGAAGCTGAGCGCGCAGCTGTACAACACCCTCGTCGCCTCGCGCGGGGTCGATCAGTGCCCGGCGTGCTCCCGCATCGTGTACGCCCTGGAAGTGCTCGAAGCGCCCGCGACGAAGTAACGTCGACCCACCTGATGACGCCGAAGTCCAAACTGCTGACCGGGAAGGCGCTCTCCAGCGCGGTCCTGCGCTTCCTCGCGAGGGAAGAGCCCCTGGTCGCCACGTTGGGCGCGTTCCCCCAGCTCGATCGCGCGCGCCTGCTGCGCATCCTCGAGAAGGCCGCGATGATGACCGAAGGCGGCAACGGGCACGACGAGCCCGCCGAGCCTGCCTTCTCACGCGTCCGGCTGTACTCCGACGGCGCCGCACGGGGAAACCCGGGGCTCGCGGGCGCAGGCGCAGTGCTGGTCGAGCCCTCGGGTCAGGTCGTCGATCGCATCGGCAAGTTCCTCGGCAAGCAGACCAACAACTACGCCGAGTACATGGGCCTGCTGCTGGGCCTGCGTCGCGCGCGGGAGCTGTCGGTTCGCGAGGTCGAGGTGTTCGCCGACTCCGAGCTGATGCTGCGGCAGCTCGGCGGCCGCTACCAGGTGAAGAGCGCGTCGCTGCGCCCGCTGTACGAAGAGGCGCTGGTGCTGCTCAATGACTTCGAGCGCGTGAAGTTCGTGCACGTGCCGCGCGAGATGAACCGCGCCGCCGACGAGATGTCGAACCGCGCCATCGACGAGCGCCTGTAGCTCCACTGACCCGCGTCGAGCATTTCTGGTGGCCGGTGTGCTGCCCGCCTCTTACGGTGCTCCGCGTTTTCATTTCTGACTTTCTGGAGAGGCACACCCATGGCGACCCGACCCTTTCACTTCTTCCGCGCTGGCGGCTTCGACCAGGTGCGCTTCGACTCTGGCGCCGATCTGCTCGCGATCGATCAGCTCGATCAGAAGCTGTGGGTCGCGCTCGCCTGCCCCACGAAGGGCCTCGCGTTCGACTCGCGCACGCTCGAGCTCATCGACTCGGACAAAGATGGCCGCATTCGTGCGCCCGAGCTGATCGGCGCCGTGAAGTGGGTCGGCGGGCTCCTCAAGAACCCCGACGATCTCCTGAAGGGCGCCTCGGAGCTGCAGCTGGCGGCGATCAACGACACCACCGACGAGGGCAAGCGCATCATCGCCGCCGCGAAGACGGTGCTCGGCGGCATGGGCAAGAGCTCGGCAGGGAGCATCTCGGTGGCCGACACCGGCGAAGCGACCAAGGCGTTCGACAGCCTGCCCTTCAATGGCGACGGCGTCTTGCCGCCCGAGTCGGCGAAGGACGACGCGACGAAGCAGCTGATCGTCGACGTCATCGCCTGCCATGGGTCGGTGAAGGACCGCTCGGGCAAAGAGGGCGTCAACGAAGAGAAGGTGAACGCCTTCTTCAAGGACGTCGTCGATCACGTCGCGTGGCTCAAGAAGGCCGAAGGCAACGCCGCGCTGATGGTGCTCAAGACCGACACCGCAGGTGCGTTCGACGCGCTCAAGGCCGTGCGGGGCAAGCTCGATGACTTCTTCGCCCGCTGCCGCCTCGCGGCGTTCGACGCCCGCGCGCTCCAGGCGCTCAACCGTGAAGAGAAGGAGTACCTGGCGGTCGCCGCGAAGGATCTCACCATCACCAGCGAGGAGGTCGCCGGCTTCCCGCTCGCGCGCATCGAGGCGAACCGCACGCTGCCGCTGACCGAAGGCGTGAACCCGGCGTGGAGCGCGGCGATCACCACCTTCACCGCGAAGACGCTCAAGCCGCTGATCGGCGACAAGACGGTGCTGACCGAGGCCGAGTGGCTGACCGTTCGCGGCAAGTTCGACGCATACGAGGCGTGGAACAAGGAGAAGGCCGGCGCCGCGGTCGAGAAGCTCGGCGTGCCCAGGCTGCAGGCCCTCGCCGCTGACGGCGCGCGCAAGTCCATCGACGCCCTCTTCGAAGAGGACAAGGCCCAGGAAGGCACGGCGGCCACGCTCGCGTCCGTCGAGAAGCTGGTGCGCCTCAACCGCGACCTGTTCCGCCTCGCGAACAACTTCGTCTCGTTCAAGGACTTCTACGAGCGCAAGGAGAAGGCCATCTTCCAGGTCGGCACGCTCTACCTCGATCAACGCGCGTGCGAGCTCTGCATCCGCGTGGAGGACGCGGCGAAGCACGCCACCATGGCGCCGCTGTCTCGCGCCTACCTCGCGTACGTCGACTGCGCGCGGCCCTCGACGGGCGAGAAGATGACGATCGCCGCGGCCTTCACCAACGGCGACAGCGACAACCTGATGGTGGGCCGCAACGGCATCTTCTACGACCGCGACGGCAAGGACTGGGACGCGACGATCAGCAAGCTCGTCGACAACCCGATCTCCATCCGCCAGGCGTTCTGGTCTCCGTACAAGAAGGTGCTGCGCTTCGTGGAGGAGCAGATCAGCAAACGCGCGCAGGCGGCTGATGCCGAGTCCAACGACAAGCTCACGGCGAGCGCGTCGGCGGTCGGCACGGCGGCAGACACGGGCAAGGTCAAGCCGCCCGAGAAGAAGTTCGACGTCGGCGTGGTCGCGGCCCTCGGCGTCGCGGTCGGTGGCATCACGGCCGCCTTCGGCGCCCTCCTGCAGGGCTTCTTCGGCCTGGGCTGGCTGATGCCACTCGGTGTCGTGGGCCTGGTGCTGCTCATCTCGGGGCCGTCGATGTTGATCGCCTGGCTCAAGCTGCGGCAGCGCAACATCGGCCCGCTGCTCGACGCGAACGGCTGGGCGGTGAACGCGAACGCAAAGCTGAACATCCCCTTCGGTGCGTCACTCACGCGGACTGCGGCGCTGCCGTCGGGCTCGCGGCTCGACACGGTCGATCCCTTCGCCGAGGAGCGCCGCCCCTGGGGCTTCTACGCGTTCCTCGTCGGCGTTCTCGCGGTGGTCGGCGCGTTCTGGTGGTTCGGGAAGCTCAACCCGTACATCCCCGTGCTCATCCAGCGCACGGTGCCCGTGGTGGCCGCGCCGGTGGCGCCTCCTCCGGCGGCCGCTGAGCCCGCGAAGGCACCCGACGCTCCTGCGGCGAAGTGACGAGGCTGCGCGCCGCTCACCGACGCGTCTTCCGCTCGCCGAGCATCCTGCTCACCTCGGCGAGCGCCCACAGCTCGGCTACGGCGACGACTCGAACCGGGCCTTGCCCTTCGCGCTCCCGACACAGATGAGCCGATAGCCCTGGCCCTTCTCTGCGTCCGACAGGCACGCGTCGTCGGGGATCTGGATGTCGCCTTCGATCAGCTTCACGCGGCAGGCACCGCACGCGCCCATCTCGCACCCCGACGGCAGATCGTACCCAGCGCGTCGCGCCGCCGCGAGCACGTGCTCGCCCTGCTTCACCTCGAACGGCTTCACCTTGCCGTCCTGCATCAGCTCGAGCGTCGTGCCCGGGCCGGCGCCGACCACCTCTGGGCTGGCCGAGAACTTCTCTTCGAGCACGGTGACGCCGGGGAACTTCGCGGTCGCGAGCTCGCGGGCGTTGTTCATCATCGGCTCGGGGCCGCACATCGCGATGAAGGACGGCACGTCGACCTTCTCGAGCAGCGATCCGAGCAGCTCCTTTGTGAGCGGGCCTTGAACGTCGTCGGTCACGTGCACGCAGGTCAGCTTCCCCTGCGACTTCTGCTGAAGCGCGTCGAGCTCTGCTTTCAGGATCTGCTCCTGCGCCGAGCGGTTGCCAATGATGAACGTGATCGCGAAGGGCCAGCCGCGGCCATCGAGCGTGTGCAGCCACGAGAGGAACGGGGTGATGCCGCTGCCGCCGGCGATGAACAGCGCCTTCGTCACGATGGCCGGAAGCACGAACTGGCCGAACGGGCCCTTCACCTCGAGCTTGTCGCCTGCGGTCAGCTGCGAGGTGAGGTGCGTCGAGACCTTGCCGTTCTCGACCCGCTTGACGGTCAGCCGCAGCGGCTGCCCCGGCGCGCGGCTGAACGAGTAGGCGCGCCACGGGAGCGAGGCGTTCGGCCGCAGCAATACGAACTGGCCGGGCTGGAAGTCCACCGTCGCGTCGACCCCGAAGCTGACGGTGGTGGGCGTCTCCTTCACCACTTCCGTCACCGTCCACGTCGAGGCGGCGAGCGCTTTGGGTGCGCTCGGCATCGACGAGAGGCGCGAGGCGATGACGGCGACCACGATGATCACGGCGACGACGATGGCGATGATGACGACAGGCGACATGGGCGGGTCTTTGTCGCGTTGCCGCGAGTCCGTCTAGAGGTTTGCGGCGCTCGCTGACGCTCCCATGAGCCCCGTCAAGGAGCTCGATAAGGGTCTGTCCCGGCCCCGCGGGTACACCGCGACCCTGACGGGTTCCTGACGCGTGTCCTGATCCACGAGGCAACCGCAGAGATCTGCGTTCGGCCCTTCAGCGCCCTGCATGGCGTGCCGATTGCTCTCCTTGTGGGGGAACCAACCCTACCGGCGTGGAGAACTCCTCTTCGCCTCACTCCTAAGGAGCATCAACATGTCGATTCAGCGGAAGTGGCAAACGATCGTCGGAGGCCTCGCGATCGTCGCGATGACGAGCTGTGGTTCCACCGAAGCGCCGGTCGACCAGGGCGACATTTCGGGCGTCGAGGAGCTGGCCCAGCCGCTCGCCGCCCTGGCGACTCCGCCTGCGTTCGCCACGGGCACGCTGACGGTGACGATGGCCTCGGCTGAGATCGCCATCATCTCGAAGCACGCGGTGAGCGGGAACATTCTGGTCAACGACGTCTTCGCGACAGGCGCGACGGGCGCGGCAGTGAAGAACATCGCCATCACCGGCGCAGGTGGCGCCGAGACCGTCATCATCGACTTCGCCAACGGCACCTTCGCGCCTGGCACGTCGGCGGCTGCTGGCATCACGGCCGCGATGGGCGCTGGCGCCGACATCTTCAAGGTCCGTGGCGTGAGCGCCGCGGCCGACAAGATCACCGTCGGCGGCACTGCACTGGCGACCGACATCGCCATCAACTCCGACGCGTTCAAAGACATCGCGGTCACGGGCAGCGGCACCATCGCGTACACGTTCAGCCTCGGCGGCGGCAACGACACCTTCGACGCGTTGAGCGGCGGCTTCGGTACGGGCGGCTCGGCGTACGCGGGTGCCAGCACGGTCTACGGCGGCGTCGGCGACGACGTGCTCACCGGCGGCGCGGGCAACGAGACGATGTACGGCGACGTCGGCAACGACACGCTGAACGGCGGCACCAGCGCGCTCGACGCAGACGTCTACAACGGCGGCGCGGGCACTGACACGGTCACCTACGCGGCGCGGTCGGCGGCAGTCACGGTGACGGTCGGCGCAGGCGCGAACGACGGCGAGTCGGGCGAGACCGACACGGTGGCGGTCGACGTCGAGATCGTTCGCGGCGGTACGGGCAACGACACCTTCACGGGCGAGGCCGGCGCCCAGACGTTCTACGGCGGCGCGGGCGACGACACCTTCCTGATGGGCCTGCTGGCGTCGACCGGCGCTGGCGACGACGTGGTGTACGGCGAGGCCGGCACCGACACCGTCAGCTACGCGGCGCGCCTCGAGGCCGTCACCGTCACCATGCTCGGCAACGCGGCGAACGACGGCAACTCGGGCGGCGAGCTCGACAACATTCGCGACGACATCGAGAACTTCATCTGCCCGACCGCAGCGGTCGTCTGCACGGTGACCGGCCACGCGCTCGACAACGTCATCACCGGTGGCGCTGGCGCCGACGTGCTCTCGGGCGGCGCGGGCGACGACACCTTCGTGATGGGCGCGACGGCCGGCATCGGCGGCGGCGCTGACACGTTCGCGGGTGGCGCGGGCCTCGACACGGTGAGCTTCGCGGCCTTCGGCGCGGTGATCGACGTCACGATGGACGGCGTCGCCTCGGCCACGCAGTCGAAGGTCATCGGCATCGACGTCGAGAACCTGACCTGCCCGAGCGCGAGCGCCTGCACCGTCGTCGCGAACGACTCGGCGAACCGCATCGTCGGCAGCTCGGCGCTCGACACCATCAGCTCGGCGGGCGGCGACGACTTCATCGAGACGGCGGGCGCGAACGACGCCGTCGACTGTGGTGACGGCTCCGACATCGTCGTGACGTCGGCTGGCACTCCCGTGAAGACGGCCTGCGAGCTGTAAGGCATCGCCAAACGTGTCGATGAACGAGGGGGCGGGCAGCAATGCCTGCCCCTTCTTCTGTTTCAAGCCCGGGGAGGGCTCTTCGAATGAAGCGGAACGCGGCAGTGATGGTGCTCGGTCTGGTGCTCGGTGGCTGCGCAGCCATGCCTGGAGGCCCTGACGGAGGCGGCGCTGGCGCCGGTGGCGGCTCGGCGGCGACCGATCGAAAGACCCCCGACGGTGGCGTGGTGTTCAAGCCAGAGCTCACCGAGGCAACAGCCCAGGTGGCTGGCCGCACCGGCCGCGACCTGCGAATTTCCATCAAAGGCAAGGACCGCAACGTCGACGCGGTGGCGGTGTGGGTGCGGTTGCTCGACGCGCAGGGCATGCCGCTGGCCGCGCTCGACACGAACCGCGATGGCCAGGGCGACTCGTCCGAGGGCTCGTTGACGCTCGAGGGGAAGAAGTGGGTGGGCGAGGTGGTGACGGGCGGAGCGACGGTGCGCGGCGTGTTCGCGACCGGCATGGGCCCGGCGCAGGTGGGCGTGGCGTTGGTCGACGCGACCTCGGAGCGGTCCGACGAGCAGGTGCTGACGGTGGGCGAGCAGACGGTTCGCGCGCGTGGAGAGACGTGTGATCCCCTCTTCCTCGCGTCGCGCTGTGCGCCCGGCCTCGGGTGTCGGGGCACGCCGGCGAGCTGTGACGAGGGCCTCCCGCCGCAGATTGGCCGCATGGCGTTCTACCGGTCGGCGAGCGGCGGTCCGCTCATCCTCATCGAGGGCACCGAGCCTGAAGACGATCTCTCGAACATCCGCTTCGAGTTCCAGAACGCGCAGGGCCAGGCAATCTCCATCGACTCCGATGGTGACGGCACGCCGGATCTCTCGTCCTTCGATCAAGAAGCGCTCGGGCTTGCGGTCGACGGAGCGTTCTTCCTGCGCATGCAGAGTGGTGAAGGCCTCGATCAGCAGGTGCCGAAGCTGGTCGCGATTCCACGCGACGGCGCGGGCCATACGGGCATGCCGAAGATCGTCGGGCCCACCGCGATTCCGGTTCGCAGCACGGGCCAGGCGTGTGACGCGAAGGGCTTCGACGTGTGTGGCGCCAACCTCACCTGCTCGCCGGGCATCATCGGCGCGACCAACAACCGGTGCACGAGCGCGTCGACGATGCGCACCAGCCAATGTGGAGTCGCGACAGTGCTCACCGCGACGGCCTCTGGAGCAAAGGCCACCGGCATCGCCGAGGGTGGAAG
>JAUXRI010000084.1 GCA_030681895.1 Myxococcales bacterium
GGCCACTAGACGACAGGGCCAACTGCAAAAGCCGGGCGGAACTATGTGAGGGCCGCGCGACTGTCAACAGGTTCGACGACGCCAATCGACACGCCTGACTGACGGCCTGCTTTCGACGCGTTACCGGTTCCGCTCCGGCCAGCCTTCGATGGAGCGACCGAGATCGACGAGCCGCAGGCTCCCGCCGGCCAGGTCTTTCGTCACTTCGCCCGGGAGCACGTCACCAGTGACGTAGTCGAGCGGCCGGCAGGTGAAGACGAGCACCTGGGCGTCGAGGGCCGTCTTCCGCAAGACGTCGACGAACCAGCTCATTCGGGACGCGTCGGTGTGAACGAGGTGATCGTCGAGGACCAGCGCCGACTTCAGCTGCCGGGCGATGGCGACTCGAACGAGGCTGGCGAGCTGATCGCGCGTGCCGACCGAGAGCGCGTCGAGCACCGTGGCGCCGTCGGTCGAGGCTCCGTTAGCGGTGATCGACGCGGTGGTGAGCCCAGGCCCGAGCTCGACGGCGCCGTAGCGACCACGGGTGAGCTCCTGAAACTGCTCGGCGACCGGGCCCGAGAGCGCGCGTCCAAGGTGCCCGCCCTCGGCGTTCTCGGCTTCACGGAGCGTCTCCTGAAGCAGCTTCCACGACTCGGCGTCGAGCTCGACCTCAGCCTCCTGCGCCCGTGCGGCCGTCAACGCCTCCTCGAGGTTCTGCACCTGCTCCCGAACCTGAGGCCCACCGACCTTCGAGAGCGCGCCATCGGCCTTGTTGAACTCGGCGTCGGCCTCGACCGTCTCGGCGTGAATCGCGGCGAGAATGCGTTCGGTCTCGGCGAGCTGTTCGGGCGTGACGAGCGGCGTCGAGAGCAACGGCTTCAAGACCGCCTGCGCCTCATCGAACGCGCGCTGCGCTCCCGAACGATCGAGCCGCTCCGCCTCGGCCTGCTGGGCAGAGGCCTGACCGCGCTTCTCGTTCAGCGACGCACGACTGAGCTCGAGCTGCTTCGCGGTGGTGCCCTTCGACTGCTCGGCCGCGAGCGCCTTCTGCTTCGACTCGTCGAGCACGCGTTGGGCCGACTTCACCTCGGAGCCCTGCTCTGCTTCGAGCGACTTGAGCGCCGCTTCGACGGTCGAACGCTCGGTCGCGCAGCTCGCGAGTTCATTCTGCGTCGCCAGGAGCGTGACGTCGGTCGGTTCGTCCTTCGCCGGCTTCGAGGCCTTCCGGCGTTCATCGGCGGCAGCGAGGAGTCCCCTCTTCTTCGAAGCCGACTCGTTCAGCGACGTGAGTTCTTTCTTCGCGCCAGCCTCGAGCGACTCCGCTTCCTTCTCCCATTCGGCGCCGAGCGACTCGAACGCCTTCGCGAGGACGGCCACCTGCGCATCAGGAATGCGATCGCGCCGCCGCTGGAGTTCCTCAGCCGACACGCCACCGGTGACGTCTCTCAGCAGCAACTGCGCGTGCTGCGAAGCGCTCGCGGCGTCGGCCTTCAGTCGATCGGTCTCTGCCCGGAGCGTCTTCAGCGCCTCTCGTTCCCGTTCGAGCTCCTGCTGCCGAGCCTGCAGCGCGACGACGGAGTTCACCTCTGCGCGCGCGAAGAGTTCTCGCGACTCGGCACGGAACCGCTTCGAGAGCGCGTCGCGCGTCTGGCGATCCTGCTTCGAGCCGGCGGTGATCTCGACCTCGACCATCTGGCCGATCGTGAGCGCGAGCTTCCGCTCCGCCTCGAAGGTCCGCTCCTTGTCGGCGCGCACCACCTCGTCGACCGGCGCTTCGTCGTCGATCTCGAGGTGCAGTCGGAGCTCGTCTCGCGGCCGGACCGCGACGGTCAGCCCGCCACCGATACGCGCTTCGGCGAGCTTCAGATCCTGCTCCAGGGTGGCGAGCTTCGAGATCTCGGCCGACGACGGGAACGTGTCGACTCGTTCGGCCTTTCCGAGGACGACCTCGTTCGCGGCGACCTTCTCGAGCAGCGTCTTCGCCTTGTTCTCGAGCGCGGTCGCCTCACTTCGAGACTGGGTCAGCCGCTCGGAGCCACGGACCGCGTCACGCCAGCGCCCGTAGTCGAGAATGGAGTGCGCCAGATCTGCGCTCTGCTGCACCCCAGCGAGCTTCGCGTCGAGCGCGGCGAGATCCCTGCTGAGCGCGAGGTGCTCGGCGTTCGCGGCGTCGAGCGTCTTGCGTCGTTCGACCGCGGCGAGGGCCTTGTCTCGTTGCGCTTCGAGGCGAGCGATCGTCGCACCGAACTCCGACAGCCTGCTCGAGAGCGTCGCGCGCTTGAGTTCCCGTTCCCGTGCGCCGGCCGCGCTGTTCGCCCGCTGGAGCGCCTCTTCGGCGGCCCGCACTCCGTTGGCGCACTCCGTTGCCAGTGCCTCGGCCTTCGTCTTCGCGGCTTCGTCCTGCGCGGCGGCGAGCTCGAGCTGCTTGAGTTCTTTCGTGAGGGCCGCACCTCGTGCGAGCACCTCGTCGATCGTCTGAAGACTGACGCGTGCCTCGTGCACCTTCGCTTCGGCGGCGATGCGCGAGCGTGATTGTTCAACGCCGCGACGCGACACCTCCACGAGCGAGAGCGCTTCACGCTCACGGCGGTGCGCTGCTTCGGAGCGCTTTCGCAGCTCGTTCACCATCGCTTCCGTCGAGGCCGATTGTTCGAGCTGCGTTCGCACGTGGGCCAGCTCGTCCTGCAACGCCTTCACTCGATCGCCGATGATCGTGAAACGCGACTTCGCGCCGGACTTCTTTCGACCCGTCGTCGTGAAGAACGCGTCGACCTCGGTCTGCGCGGTCTGCAGCACTTTCTTGAACAGTGGATCCTGCGCGAGAGCCGCGAGGGCGCGCGTCAGCCGGAGCTTGCCGGTATCGGCGACGTCGTCATCGAGGCTCCGCTTGAGAATCGTTTCGACCTCGGTCTGCCCAGCGAGCAGCGCGTTGACGAGGAAGGCGTCAGGGGCTCCACGCGGACCGCCCTTCCCTCCAGGCGACGGCACGCCCCACTCGAGCAGTGAACGGAGCTTCGCGTCGACATCACGCGCCTTCGCCTCCATCGTGAAATTCGTGCCGTCCTTCGAGGACTTGAGCTCGGCGCTGCCTTCTCCGAACTCCTTGGTGACGCGCCAGAACCGTCCATCGTCTGCTTCGAAGGTGAGCACGACGCGCGGAATCGCGTCACGGAACCACGGCACGAACGCGTCGCCCTCGCTCGACTTCGCGGGGGTCAGCAGCGCGGCCCGCAACGCCGTCACCAGCGTCGACTTGCCGAGATCGTTGGGGCCGTAGAGCACGTTGAGGCCCGGCGAGAACTCCACCCGGGCGGAAGCGATCGCCTGGAAGGACCTCACCTCGAGATCAACGAAGCGCATGCGTCAGGACGCCTTCCGGGTGCTGCGGAACAGATGAAACAGTGCGCGCTGAGCAGCGGGGCGGCGGAGCGGATCTTCAGCGGCGCTTCGCAGCTTCGTCACTGCCGCCTGGAGAACGGACGGCAACGCGCGGCTCCACGCTTCGACGTTCGAGACATCGAGCTCGAGGCAGTGCCGCTGCAGATCGAGCACCCCGACGGCGCCGTGCCTCGCCTCGGTTCCAGCGAGCCGCTCGAGCAACTGCTCGGCCTCGTCGAGCTCAGGCGCCGGGAGCCGCAAGTCGACATGCAGCCGGAGCACACGCGACTTGAGATCCTGCCGGGTCGCCAGCTGTCGCAGCTCGGCGATCGTCGTCACCGACACCTCTTCCCAGTCCCACGTTGCGACCCGGCGCTGGTTCACCATCGCGCGCCGCTGCCGGGTGATGAAGACGACCGCGACCGAGCCGGGATCCTTCTCGTCGAACGCCGTCGCCTCGGGAGCACCTGGATAGATCGTCGGCGGCTGCTTTCGATCCGGAGGAATGAAGCGGAACCCGTGCGTGTCGCCGATCGCGAGGTAGTCGAGACCGCGATCGATGACCGCGTCGCGAGCGATCGGGAAGTTCGTCTGCGCGTTGGGAGCGTCGAAGGTGCTGCCGTGAACGAGGCCGACCCGCACCCGTTCATCGCCGGGCGCGCGTTTCGGAATACGTGACGTCGGATCGAGCTGTCCGGCTCTCGACTCACACGGCACCGCCCAGAGGACACAGCCGTTCGCCAGCGGGTACTCCTTCGCCGCTTCGACGACGTGCACGCCCTCAGGCAGGTTCTTGCGAAAGCGCGCGTCGAGCCACACCGAGTCGGGTTCGATGGGGTCGTGATTGCCTGGAAGCAGGAACACCGGCCGATTGGTCCAGCTTCGTTTCTTCAGCGCCTCGAGCAGACCGTCGACCCACTCGCGGCCGGGCTGCGGCTCGTCGAAGAGATCTCCGGCGCAAAGCACAGCGTCGACCTGATGCCGCTCGGCCTCGTTGAAGATGCGCTCGATCACTTCGAGCCGCGCGCGAGACAGCTTCAGGCTGGCGTCTTCGGTGAACGAGCGGAAGCGGCGCCCGAGGTGCCAATCGGCGGTGTGCAGGAGCTTGAGCACGATGTCGTCCTCCGACGGTTTCATGTGAAGACCACATCCATGTCGACGAGGAGCTCGACTCGCGGCGCCGTGTAGCGCCTGGCTTGAATGTGCTCGAGGTAGCGTTGGTAACGGTGATCGTCGCGCGCGTTCAGCTTGGCGATCTTCTGTTGCACGAGTTCGAGCTCGCTCCCGGCCGCGCGAAGCACCCGCTCGGCGTCGGTGCGGGCCTCGGAGCCGATCGCGCCGTCACGCTTGCTCTCGGCCTTCTCGATGCGCGCGTCGATCAGGCGCTGGGTCTTCTTCAGCACCAGGAGCCGATCATCGAGGAAGCGCTCGGCCTGCAGTGACGCAGCCTCGAAGCGGAGGTGCTCGGCACTGTCGACGTCAGCCTGAAGAAGAAAGAGCGCCTGCTCCTGCGCATCGAGCATCGGCGCCTCGTCGACGCGCGTCGTCGGCGGCGTGGCGGCGCGCAGCTCACCTCGGAGCAGCTCGTTCGCGACCGCCGGGTCCAGCAGCTCACCGTCAGGCAGGACGACGATGGGGATCAACAGCTCGACCCGCTCGAAGCCATCGTACGAGGCCTTCACCAGCCGCAGCCGGCCTGACGTCGCGTCGATCTGCCATGCGGGCTTCCGGGTGACCGCAATCGCTCCGCCACCGGTGAAGCGCCGTGCGTCCTCGACGGCCTTCTTCACCAACGGGTGCGCGAGGTGGAGCGACTGATGTTCCGCTGACGCGCCGATCGCCGTGACGACGCCGCCGACCTCGAGCAGCCCGTCCTTCTCGGTGAACGGCGTCGAGCTGGCGACGAGGAAGTCCCGCACGACTCGAGCGAGCTCTCGATCCAGCTCCGCCAACGACTCCGGCACCGCCTCGCGCCGCAGCCGGAACACGCGCTTCACCTCATCGTCGAAGCGCTGCTCGATGACGCCGATGGTGCGCGAGCGGGTCTCTTCGAAGCGGCGGCGCTCCTCGGCGACCTTCTCTCGCAACGCCCGCAGCTCGGCGTTCACCTCATCGATCGTGCGCGCACGCTCGTAGATGCGCGTCAGCTCGGCTTCGAGTTCGGCGGCCAGCGCGCCGACCAGCACGTCCCCACCTGGCCCCTCTGCTCGATGGAGGATCTGATCGGACGCGCTCAACACCGTGCCGAACAGCTCGAGCTTCTGACTCAAGATGTCGAAGGTGAGCGCCTGGGCCTCGTTGTCCTTCGCGATGAAGTTGATGACCGTGACGTCGTGTTGTTGCCCGTACCGATGGCACCGACCAATGCGCTGCTCGATGCGCTGCGGATTCCACGGCAGATCCCAGTTCACGACGGCGTTGCAGAACTGCAGGTTGAGGCCCTTGGCGCCGGCCTCGGTCGAGATGAAGACGCGGGAGCGGGTCCGGAACTCGTGCACGAGCGCCAGCCGCATCGCGATGTCTTTGCTCGGGGTGTGGCCTTCACCAGCGGGGACTTCCGCGCGCCATCGCTCGAGGGCCTGCTGTGCGCGGGGCCCGTCGTTGGTGCCGCGGAAGAGCGTCACCTCGTCGCCACGAACCAGCCCGCTCTCGACGAGCGCATCTCGCAGGTACTCCTGCGTCACGAGCGACTCGGTGAAGATGACCAGCTTGCTCGCCCCCTGCCCCGCCTTCGCGCGCGCCGCGACGAACTCGATCGCCTTGAGCAGCGAACGGAACCGGCCGTCGTCGCTCACCAGCGCGTTGGCGCGCGCCACGAAGGACTCGACGCGGGAGATCTCGGAGGCGAAGTCTCCGGCAGGCGCATCGACTGGCTCGTCTTCCGGCAACAGCAGGAGCTCGTCGTCTTCGAGATCGCCGATCATCGCTTCGAGATCGCGATCATCCGGCTGCTCTCCCGCCGACATGCGACGCAGCCGGCTGGCGACATGGGCGAGTGAGGCCGCGAGCGCGCGCGTCGACGAGGCCATGCGCCGATGAAACCCGAGCAGCAACAGCTTGCGGTGCCGGCCCTGGAACGCGCGAATGCCGGGCTCGAGCAGATAGCGGGTGACGTCGTCGTAGAGCGCGCGCTCCGCGGGGCTCATCGCGTACTCGAAGAGCCGCGCCTGCCGATTGACGAACGGCTTCTCGAGAAACGACTGGGCCTGACGCCGCAAGGTGCGCTGGAGCACGTGCTTGAGCCGGCTGCGCAGCTCGTCTTCCTGGCCCGGCGCGAGCTGGCGATCGTCGTCGGCACAGAACACTTCGCGAAAGGTCGGCAGATCGCCGAGCAAGGTGCCGAGCGGGTCGACGTACTGCACGAGCCCCCAGAGCTCGGCGAGGTTGTTCTGAATCGGCGTCGCGGTGAGCAGCAACACGGGCGTCTGCGCGGCCTGCAGCACCTCTCTCACGCGCCCCGCCGTTCGCGCTGCCGGAGCGTCGTCGTCGTAGTCGCCCGAGGCCGCGAAGCGTTTGTAGATGCCCGCGAAGAGTTCGTGCGCTTCGTCGATGACGCACAGATCGAACGGCTCGCTCGCCAGCAGCGCGTCTCGCCCCTTCTCCGAGCCGGCTGCTTCCCGGTTGATGAGGAAGACTCCGGGGCCGTCGAACCCGCCCGGCCTGGCCTGCCCTTCGCGCGCGTCGAGATCGAAGAGGTTGAACAGCTCGTCTCGCCACTGTCCGACGAGTGACTTGGGAGCGATGAGCAGCACGCGTCGAGCGCCTTCGGCGAGCAGCTGGGTGATCACCAGCCCGGCTTCGATGGTCTTTCCGAGCCCAACCTCGTCCGCGAGAATGCAGCCACCTTCACGGACCCGGGCGAGCGCGAAGACGACGGCGTCGATCTGGTGCGGGTTGGGGTCGATTCGGGCCGCGCGTTGTGGAGCGATGGCGCGACGGTGCTCGTCAGACCTGCGCAGTCGAACCAGATCTTCCGCGGCGAGGCGGCGCTGGAGCGGGTGCGGAGGGACGGGCGACATGCGGCCGCGGACGCTAGCGGCTGCGGTCGAAAGACGCGCTCGAAAATACCCGCGCAACCAGAACGGGCAGCGCGGGTTGAGTGAGCCATGAACTCGCGATTCGTGTGTCTGGTGGCCTGCTTGCTGGTGGTTGCGTGCGGCCCTGTCGTTGCTCCCGACGTCGATGGTGGAACGGAGCCCGAACGCGATGCGGGTCGAGAAGCGGCCGATGCAGGGACGACGCTGGATGCCGGCGTCGTGGTGGACGCGGGCGTGACCGTGGACGCAGGTGTCACGGTCGATGCGGGCCTCGTTGCCGACGCTGGCCTGGTCGCGGACGCTGGCCTCGCGGCCGACGGAGGGCTGACCCTGGCCATCCGCGCCGCCGCCGCGCGACAGACCGCGCTCACCCACCCGCTGTGCACCGCGATCGAGCCCTTCTACTGGGAGATTGGCGACGTGGATGGAGGCCTGGCCTCAGGTGCGCGGGGAACGATGTACGGCGCTGACACCGAGCTGCCGATCGCCTCGGCGTCGAAGTGGGTCTTCGGCGCGTACGTCGTCGAGCGGCTCAAAACCGACCTCACGCAGCTCGACGTGAACGCGTTGACGATGCGGGCCGGGTACTCTTCGTTCACGAGCTGCGCGGGCACCACCACGGTGGCGACGTGTCACCTGAGCGGAATGAACGGCGTGTTGACGCCCGCGAACGTCGGCCGCTTCGACTACGGCGGCGGGCACTTCCAGAAGTACGGCGTCGATCTCGGCATGGGCGCGATGACGAACGCGATGCTCGAGACCGAGTTCCAGCGCGTCCTGGGCGCAGACCTGACGCTCGGGTTCAACAGCCCGCAGCTCGCCGGTGGAATGAACGGAACGGCGACGGGCTACGCACGGCTGTTGCGCAAGATCCTCTCCGGCTCGCTCGCCATCAAGGCCCAGCTCGGCGCGAACGCGACGTGCACGCTCCGTGGGCCGAGCTGTCCGACGGCGATGGGGAGCCCGGGCGACGAGGCGATGCACTACTCGTACGGACACTGGGTGGAAGACGCTCCGGGTGTCGGCGACGGAGCGTTCTCGAGCGCAGGCGCGTTCGGTTTCTACCCGTGGATCGACTCGACGAAGACGCTGTACGGCGTCGTCTCGCGCCGAGAGCTCTCCGGGGGCGCAGGGATGGACTCACTCAAGTGCGGGCGGCAGATCCGCAAGGCGTTCGTCACCGGCCTCCCGCAGCCGTGAGTCAGCGCAGCTTCGAGACCGAGTTCTTGTTGCCGTTCGTCGACACCTTCGGGTTCTTGCCCTTCGGCGTCGCGCGCCACTGAATCTGGTTGGAATCACCGTTGGCGACGATCGACTGCACCGAGTCGGTCGCGATGCGGTTGCGGTCGCCGTTGACGTGCACGTCCTTGCACGGCCCGTGGAGCGTGATGCCGTTGTCGTTTCCGTTCACGATGACCTGCTGATCGGCGCCGCAGGTGTGCTCAATGGTCTGGCCGTTCTCCTGAATGACGAGTTCCTCGTCGTCATCACCGACGTCGGTCGCGACCGCGGGCACGGGAGCCGGCTGAACGACGGCAGGAGGCGGCGCCGCCACGTTCACCGAACCAGGCTTCGTCTCGACGCGAACGTTCGCTCCGCCCGTCTGCACCGTCGTCGTTCCCTGCCCCGTCTTCACCGTCACGTTGCCGGCCTTCGTCTTCACCGTCGTCCCGGTGCCGGTGTCGACCTGAACGCCGCCAGGACCAGTATCGACCTGCACGCCTCCACTTCCGGTCTGAACTTTGACCTGCTGGGCGAGTGAGAGCGACGAGGTGAGCGTGACGATCGCGACGAGCAGGAACCGCATGGGTGGGCCTCTGGTTGGAAAACGGCAGTGAGTGTACAGCGACGCATTGCGCGCTGAACGTATTCTCGAGCGCCGCGCTCGATGCAGAACCTGCACAACACTCGGCACCACGGGACAACCGCGCAGGAAATGCAGTGAGCCCTGAGTTCGAGGCGAGTGCGCGACACAGTCGTCACCAAAGCGTCGCAGCTGCGTCATCCGCGCATGGTGAGTGTGATGGTGATGCTCCGGCCTGCACTCCTCATGATGCTGCTCCTGACCGCCTGTCGCGGGCCGAGCGATCGCGTCGTGGTGCAGAACAAGGGCAGCGACACGATGGTCAACCTCGCGCAGGCGTGGGCCGAGACCTTCGTGCTCACCCACCCGCGCATCGCCGTCGAGGTCTCGGGCGGAGGCTCGGGCACTGGCATCGCCGCGCTCATTCAAGGCTCGGTCGACATCGCCAACTCGAGCCGCGCGATCCGCCCCGAAGAAGCCGAAGCGGCCTTCAATCGCCACGGCCGCAAGGTCGTCGCTCACGTCGTCGCGCTCGATGCGCTCGCCGTCTTCGTGAACTCCGCGAACCCGACCGATTCGCTCTCGTTCGAGCAGCTCGCGTGCATCTTCGGTGAAGGCGGCACCTGCGAGTCGTGGAGCGATCTCGGCGTGACGGTGCCGGGGTGTCGCGACAATCAGATCGTCCGGGTGAGCCGTCAGTCGAACTCCGGCACGTTTCAGTACTTCCGCGAGACGGTGGTGGGCCCGAAGAAGGACCTGCGCCTGGGGAGCCTCGATCTCAACGGCTCCAGCGAGACGATTCGCCTGGTCGAGACCACGCCGTGCGCCATCGGCTACGTGGGCATGGGCTACTTGAACGATCGGGTGAAGCCGGTCTGCGTTTCACGCGGGCCAGGCCAGCCGTGCGTTCCGCCCACCGCGCTCGCGGCGCGTCGGCACGAGTACCCCATCACCCGGCCGCTGTTCATGTACACGTTCGAGAATCCGACCAGCGCACAGCGCGCGTTCCTCGACTGGGTTGGCTCTGACGAAGGGCTGCACGTGCTCGAGCGCACCGGCTACGTCGCCGTCGATCCGGTGGTGGCCGCTGGCGAGGCGCCGTGAGCGCGCGGCTCCATCGAAGCCGGTGGAGCCTGGGCCTCGAGCGCCTCTTCGAGTTGGGCATCAGACTCGGTGGCTTCGCGGCGGTGGTGCTGCTGTTCGGCATCATGCTCTTCGTCGTGCGTGAGGCCTGGCCGTTTCTGTTCGGTCGCTTCGATGCGGTCGAGTTCTTCACCAGCACGGAGTGGTTCCCCGACTCGGTGGTGAAGGTGCGCTACGGCGCGCTCGCGCTCTTCGTCGGCACGCTCTCGGTCACCGCGCTGGCGATGGTAGCGGCGGTACCAGTGGGGCTGTTGGGAGCGATCTACCTGGCCGAGCTGGCGCCTCCCCGCGTGCGCGAGCCGGGGAAGATCATCATCGAGCTGCTGGCGGCGATCCCCTCGGTCGTCTGGGGATTCATCGCGCTCACCGTCGTCAGTCCGCTCATGGTGTCGGTGCTCGATCTGCCGGTCGGACTCAACGTCGCCAACGGCGCTCTGGTGCTCGCGTTGATGTCGTTGCCCGTCATCATCTCGCTGGGCGAAGACGCGCTGCGGGCCGTTCCCGACTCGTACCGCGAGGCCGCCGAGGCGCTGGGCGCGACGCGGTGGGAGACGACGACCCGCGTGGTGGTGCCGGCCGCACGCAATGGGCTCCTCGCCGCAGTGCTGCTCGGCGTCAGTCGCGTCGTGGGCGAGACGATGGCGGTGCTGATGGCGACGGGACACTCGGTGCGTATTCCGCACTCGATCTTCGATCCGGTGCGCACGTTGACCGCGACCATCGCCGCCGAGCTCGGTGAGGCTCCGAAAGGCGGTGAGCACTACCGCGCGCTCTTCACCATCGGCCTGTGTCTGTTCGTGATCACCTTCGTCATCAACTGGCTGGCAGACCGGTTGATCCGCCGGGCGGCGCACCGTGTTTGAGGCGACCGAGAAGACGAGGGGACGTGTCGGCCGCTCCCACGTGATGTCGCTCGCGTTGGGGACGCTGACCGTCTTGCTGGCCGCACCGACGCTGATCGTGCTCGCGGTGCTGGTGTACCGGGGAGCACCAGCGCTCTCGCTCGACTTCCTGCTCTCGCCTCCGCGTGCAGGCATGACGGCGGGCGGCATCTTTCCCGCCATCGTCGGCACGTTCTATCTCGTGGGCCTCAGCCTGCTGGTGTCGGTGCCGCTCGGCGTGGCGGGCGCGGTGTACCTGACCGAGTACGCGCGGCCCGGACGGGTGCTCGACTTCGTGCACCTCGCAATCGTCAACCTCGCCGGAGTGCCCAGCATCGTGCACGCGCTCTTCGGCGTCGGCGCGTTCGTGGTGTTCATGCGGCTGGGCACCAGCATTCTCGCCGCGAGCCTCACCCTGGCCGTGATGAACCTGCCCATCGTCATCGCCGCGACGCGCGAGTCGTTGCTGGCGGTGCCGTACTCGTTTCGACAGGCGAGCTGGGCTTTGGGCGCGAGCCGGGCGCAGACGGTGTGGCACATCGTGTTGCCCAACGCGTTGCCGGGGATTCTCACGGGCGTGGTGTTCGCGGTGTCGCGCGCGGCGGGAGAGACGGCTCCGATTCTGTTTACCGGCGTGGCGTTCTACCTGCCGTCGCTGCCGAACAACGTTTTCGACCAGTGCATGGCGTTGTCGATGCACCTCTTCACCATCACGACGCAGGTGGTGGGCGTGCCCGAGAGCTACCCGGCCGCGACCGCGCTGGTGCTGATCGCGTTGGTGCTCTCGGCGAACGCCGTGTCGGTGGTGCTGCGCAGCCGGCATCGAAAGAACCGCCGATGGTGAGCGCGGCGGCCAGCGTCGCAGTGAAGGGGCTACGCGCCTGGTACGGCGGCGTCGAGGCACTGCGTGGCGTCGATCTCGAGGTCGGCGCGGGAGAGATCGTCGCCATCATCGGCCCCGCGCAGGCCGGCAAGAGCACGCTGATGTCGTGCCTGTCGCGGCTGAGTGACGAGGTCGTCGGCCTGCGCGTCGAGGGCAGCGTCGAAGTCGGCGGAGAAGACGTCTTCGCGATGCGAGATGTGGCGGCGCTCCGTCGTCGCGTCGGCCTGGTCGCGCCGTTGCCGGTGGGCCTGCCGATGAGCGTGATCGACAACGTCACGTACGCGCCGCGCATGGCGGGAGCACGGAAGGGTCCCGAGCTGCGGGAGCGGGCGGAGAAGTGTCTGCGCGCCGCCGCGCTGTGGGACGAGGTGAAGGACCGGCTCGATCAAACAGCGACCCGGTTGTCGGGAGGCCAGCAGCAGCGGCTCGCCATCGCCCGCGCGCTGTCGCACGAGCCTGAGGTGTTGTGTCTCGACGAGTTCTCGATCGCGATCGATCCGGTCACCACGGCGCGCATCGAAGAGCTGCTCAAGGCGATGCGGAGCCAGGTGACGATCGTCCTCGTGACCAACTTGATTCACCAGGCGCGGCGCCTGGCCGATCGCACCGCGATGATGTGGGAAGGCCGGGTGATCGAGGTGCAGCCGACCGCGGCGTTCTTCGACGCTCCTCAGCACGAGCTCACCCGCGGCTACCTCGAAGGCCGGTTCGGATGAGCGCCGCCGCGATCGACGTTCGTGAAGTGTCGATGTGGTACGGCGCCTTTCAGGCGTTGAGTGAGGTGTCGCTGTCGGTGAAGCAGGGAGGCATCACCGCGTTGGTCGGCCCTTCGGGGTGCGGCAAGAGCACGCTGCTGAAGTGCTTCAACCGAATGCACGAGCGGGCGGGCAACACGCGCATCACCGGGCGCATCGAGATCCTCGGGCATGACGTGTTGGCGGCGTCGGTGTCGGTGCACGAGCTGCGACGGCACGTGGGCCTGGTGTTTCAGCGGCCCAACCCGTTGCCGTTGTCGGTGCTCGAGAACGTCACGTTGGCAGCGTCGCTGTTCGAGCGGTGGTCGAAAGAGGAACTGCACGCGCGGGCGAAGGACGCGCTCCAGCGGGTCGAGCTGTGGGATTCGCTGAAGGACCGGCTCGGCACCAACGCGTTGTCTTTGTCACTCGAGCAACAGCAGCGCCTGTGCATCGCCCGGCTCTTGCCGCTCAAGCCGAGCGTGCTGTTGATGGACGAGCCGTGTTCGGCGCTCGACTCACGCTCGACGCAGGCGATCGAGGAGCTGCTGCGATCGCTCCGCGGCGAGTACACGAGCCTGGTGGTGACGCACAGCATGGCGCAGGCGCGTCGGCTGGCGGATGACTGCGCGTTCATGCTGATGGGGCGGCTGGTCGAAGCGGGCCCGACGGAGCAGCTGTTCACGTCAGCGACCGACACGCGGACTCGGGACTACCTCGCTGGCCGATTCGGCTGATGTTCCACCCACTCTTGAGTTGGCTCAGGCATGCGGAGATGGCGGCACGCTCGGAGCTTGGCTCGAGCAGAAGCCCAAAGCGGGCGTCGTTGCTCGCTGGCCGTTGGTGACCGTTCGTCGTTCTGTTTCGACGGCTTACGAGCTTCGGGCCACTGGTCCAATCGAACGTGGTGATGCTGCCCGCATGATCGTTCGGCCCGCCCACGTGCTTCGGGGAGTAACGATGTTTCTTGCGCTCGCCGCCATAGCCCCGTTCACGATCTGGGGACTTCCCTTACCGGTCCTGGGCATTGTGCTCGTGACGTGGGCTGCAGTGATGCGCCGCAGCGTGAAGTGGAGACTCGTGACGATGTCGGCGGGTCTCGCGGTCATGGCCCTTGGCGCCCCGCTGACGCTACGTCAGTTTCAAGCGCGAGCCGACCTGCTCGCGGACCACCTCGAACGCACAAAATCACTTTCGCGTTGGGAGATGGTTCAGGTGGCGAGCCTCAACCTGCTCATGGCGGGCGGAGGTCTGGCGATCGGGTATCCGGAGGTGGCCCTCGAGACGGTGTTGCTCTTCGTGCCCAACGGCGGCGAGCGGCGCTGGCGCAGCGACTTCGCAATGGAATCACCGATGGTTCGGCTCGCAGTGGAAGACATGGCGAGCCGCTCGGTGCGGAAGCTTCGCGGCGACGGGCCGGTCGCGTTGGTCCCGCACGTCATCGCCTGGTCGCGAGCCGCGGTGGTCACCGATTCGCCACGCGTCGCGCTCGCGTTGAACTCTCCGCTGCGTCTGAGTGGTACGGCTCGATGCATCAACGGGGCATTCAGAGTGTCCGTTGAGGGCAGGGCCGCCGCTCGCTATCCCCCCCGAAGCCGCACCCATCTGGGCCGCTTCCTCGGGCACGAGTTGATCATCGAAGAAGGCCTCTTTGCGCATTTGCAAACGCAGGGATGGCTCCATCCCTACACCGCGATTTACGTGTGGGAAGTCGAGCGCGATCTTCCTGAATGCAAACACGCACCGTGAGGCTCGCGGCGAGAAGAGCGAAGGCCCCGAAACCGGTTTCAAGCCAGTCCACAGTGCCGCCCGGAGTCTCGGAGACCGGGAGACTCGCCGTTGAGGGAGTGTGTTGGAGGCGAGTCGCTTCGAGCCCGAGGGCTTGCGAGCTTGTGCCAACCGGTTGACGCGGGGGCGCACTTGAAACCGAGCAGGCGCTGACGAGCGCGCACAGGCCGACCATGACAACACGGCATCGGAGAGCGCCCACAAGTGGACCCTGCCACGAACGAGGGGGCACCGTCAGTGGCGCCACTCACGGCCGTCCAGTCACGGCATCTCACGCCATTGTTCCCAATACGGGAACATGTCATCGTAGGCTCATGAAGGTCATCTCGCGGGCCTTGCTCCGCAAGCTCTGGGAACGGCCCGGCTGCGCAGACGCGAAGCAGCCACTCCTCGCGTGGTTCAAAGAAGTCGAAGCGGCCACCTGGAAGAGCCCCGCCGAAGTGCAGCAGCTCTATCGAAGCGCAGATGTCGTCGGCGACGGCCGCATCGTCTTCAACATCGGCGGCAACAAGTACCGGCTCGTGGTGTGGGTGAAGTACAGCATCGAGCTCGTGCTCATCAAATGGGTGGGGACGCACGACGACTACGACTCGATCGACGTGACGAAGGTCGGGGTGCCGGGGGCGAAGAAGGCGCACAAGAAGACGAGGAGTCGACCATGAAGAAGCCAAAGCTGAAGGTCATCACCAACGAACGGGACTACCGGCGAGCGCTCAGGGCAGTCGAGGCTCTCTGGAATGCGAGGCCGGGATCGGAGGCTCACGACTCGCTCGAGGTGCTGGCGTTGCTCCTCGAGGACTATGAGAAGCGAACGTTCCCCATGGAAGAACCTGACCCGGTCGCCGCGATTCGCTTCCGGCTCGATCAGGCCGGTATGGAACAGAAGGACCTCGTCGCCATCCTCGGCTCGAGAAGCAGGGTCTCAGAGATCATGAGCCGGAAGCGCGGCCTGACCGTTGAGATGATTCGCCGACTGTTCGACGAGTTGCACATTCCGATGGAGGCGCTGATTCCGCGGCAGGCGTAGGCGACCCGAAGGACGAAGGCCCCGAAACCGCGACGATCTCTCGTGCGACTTCGGGGCCTTCTGTTGAGCGGCGGAAGGGATTCGAACCCTCGACCCCGAGCTTGGGAATTGACTCGAGGGGAGAGCCAGGAGGCAGCAGCACCGGCCAGCACGAGCCAGTTCGAGGGCTTGTGGCGATGGGTAACGTGGTGTTTCAGCCACGGGCGCCCGTCTTGGCCACTGCTCCACGCACAATCCACGCACAGTCCCCTTTGCTCGAAGAGCTGCTGACCGTTCGCGAGGTCGCCGAGCTGCTCAAGGTCTCGACCGCGACGGTCTACGCGATGGTGGAGCGCGGCGAGCTCGAGCACGCCCGCGTGGCCAACGCCATCAGGGTGCGACGGGCGGCGATTCGTCGACTGGAAGGGGTCGAAGAATGAAGGCCCGCAAGGAAAGAACTCCGAGAACCCCTGAAACGGTGAGTTCTACAGGGACAGAGACTGGAGTCCTCCTCCTCCCTGAAACCTCCCTACTACTACCCGAGAACCACCAAGTAACTGGACCCGAACTGGAGGAAACACGCATGGACGAAGCGAACACGAAGAAGGCCCTGCGACGCGACGAGCGCGGCCGGGTCGTCGAGGGCAGTCTCAACCCCATCGGTCGGCCGAAGACGCCCCCTGAGCTCGTGGAGGCCTTCCAGGAGCTGACGCCGCGGTCGGTCGCGGTGCTCGACAAGGCGATGCAGGACTACCTCGAGGGCACGGGCGACGCGGCCACGGCCATTCGGGCGGCCGAGGTGTCGCTCAACCGCGGCTGGGGCAAGCCGGCCGAGCGGGTGGCCGTCCTTACGCACGAGGTGGGGCCCAGCACGGACGACAGCGGGCTCGTCCTGATGCTGCAGCGCATGGCGGGCGACGCCACCGAGGGAGAGCATTGATGTCGGTTCATCGAGACCCCCAGGGGCGCGTCATCGGCGGCACGCTCAACCCTACCGGCCGCCCCAAGGTCGACTCCGAGCTCGCCAAGGCCGCCCGCGAGCTCTCACCCCTGGCCCTGCAGGTGTGGCGGAAGACGATGGAGGACTACCTCGCCGGCACCGGCAGCGCGTCGGATGCCATCAGGGCCGCGAGCGACTCCATGGCGCGCGGGTTCGGGAAGCCGCCCGAGCACGTACAGCTCGACGTCGACATCGACGCGCCCGTGAGCCCTTCGGAGTGGCTCCGCAGAACGACGCCGGACGAGCTCGCGCTGGTGACCGACATCGCCAAGCGGGCGACCCGTCGAGCGCGCGGCGAGGAGGTTGAGGAGCGCCTGCACATCCCCCGCGGACTCATCGACGACGGCAGCACCCTGGCTGAGCGGGCCCAACGTGCGCGTCGCATGCTCGGCATCCTCGAGCGAGCCGGCGCAATCGACGAATCACCCACGAGAGGAGAAGGCGATGAAGACGAAGAAGAGTGAGCCGAAGAAGTCGAAGCGCCAGGTCGACGCACGTTTCAAGCGCCTGGGCTCCGTCCCCGAGGTGACTCCCGAGGCAGAGGCGCTGCTTGAGTGGCTCCTCAACATGGGCGTGGTGGCCGTCACGCCCGCCGGCGCCGAGTTCTTCAGCGCCGTGCATGCCGAGCACGACCGGCGGCGCCTGGCTGAGGCCTCCTCGTGAGCGCCAGCGCCGACCGCCAGCGCAAGGAAGAGTTCCGCGATGCCGCCATCGAACGAGGGAAGGCGAAGCTACGCCTGCAGCAGGCGGTGCTCGTTCACTTCGCCGAGGGTCGATCGGCCCGCGAGACGGCCGAGCACCTCGACGTCTGTGAGCGCACGGTTCGGAAATACTGGGGCGTGCTCGAGCTCTCCACCCGTCGCGGACAGGTACGGAAGGCGGCCGAGCCCGCGCCCGTGGCCGATGAGAACTCCTCTGTCTCGACCCCCTGATTTCCGTCGTTACCAGCGTCGTCGGTAGCGCTGTTGATGGGTGTTGAAGCTTGCATGATTCGGCGGGGACTCTGGGTCCATGAACGACCTCGGCCATGTTCCCCATGCGGACGTCAGCACGCCGCCCGCGTCGCCGCCCCGTCGTGAGGTGGCGGCGGCCCTGCCCTCCCTGGCTCTGCGCATCGACGAAGCACGGCGTGCGGCGGGGCTCGACCTCTACCGGCTCGCCATCAAGGCGCGTCTCGGTCAGTCGACGATGCGGCTGGCTGCTCGAGGCGTCGCCACGCAGCGCACCATCGAGAAGCTTTCACGAGCACTCGGGCTGACGGTTGAGCAGCTCGCGGGGTCGACCCATGGTTGACGAGACCGAGGCACTCCGCGCGCTCTTCCGCCTCGAAGAAGCTCACCGCGCCATGAATGACGAGCTCTGCGGCGCCCGCAGGTTTCTCCGCTCGCTCCGCCGGCGGCCGATGAACCCTGCGGATGTGGAGATGGAAGTCAGGCTCGACGTCCGAGTCACCCACCTGCTGGCTCAGATGAACGCGAGCGCCCTGCAGCTCGAGGCCGCACGTGCCCTCGTTCGGTCGTCGCGCCCACGGCCGCCCCAGCCGCCCCGGCCGCCCCACGCTGTCTCTCGCCCCTCCCGTCGTTCCCTTCCCAACTGAGCAAGGAGCCCCACCGTGTCCATCATCTCGCGTCTCGCCAACCTGTTCCGCCCGCCTCCCCGCGCCGCCCTCAAGACGTCGTTCTCCGAAAGCGACGCCATCGAAGAGGCCCGGGTTGCCCTCACGGGCTCGACCGACCGCCTCTCTGCAGCGTCCGCGCGTCTCGCCGGCGTGACTGACGAGCTGGCCGCTGCTCGAGTTCGCCTGGCTGAGCTCTCGGCCATCGCCGAGCCCACGTCCGAGACGCTGGTGAGCGAGGCGACGACGCAGCGCAGGATTCAGGCGCTCGAGGCGCAGGAGCGGGAAGCTGTCGCCGGCCTCGAGCTCGCCACGGCCGAGAAGGACGCAGCGGAGGCCGCCCTCGCCGACGCCACGCGCGCCGCTGTCGAGAGAGAGCTTCGGGCTGAGTCGGTCGCGCTGTTCGACGCTGCCGAGGCGATGGACGTCGAGTTCTCGAAGCTCCTCACCGAACACCGGGCGCGATGCGCCACCGCCAATTACGAGACCTCGGCCTCTCGGGTTCGCCCGCGGCAGTCGGACTTCGACGAATCGAATGGCCTCGTCGGCGCCATCGTGACGCACAACCGCGAGCTCATCGCGCAGCGGGCTCGCGAGCACATCGTCGAGGTCGACCGCCAGCGCATCGAGCATCAGCGCTCTCAAGTTCAGTGACTTCACCGCGGTCTCGCCGGGGCGCCGCTTCCCTGACTCGGCGAGGCCGCACTTTCCCCTCTTCACCGCGGTCTCGCCGGGTTTTCCGTCCCTTTGTCCCGGCGGGGCCGCACTTCTCCAAGGAGCCTTCATGCACACGAACCCGGTCGACTTTCCCCCTGGAACGGTAGTCCTCACCGGCGTCGCGCCGCCGACAACCCGAGCGCGCAACAGCGCGACTCGAGCGGCGCGCGCTGAGGCCGAGTTCGCCCTCGAGGTTCGCCTGGCTCGGGCCCGGCGCGACGCAGCTGAGGCGTTGCAGGCCGCGAAGGCGACGTCCAAGGCTTCACTTCAGGCGGCCTTCGAGGCCGATCTCGACGCGCTCACCGCCGGCGGGATGTCTGTCTCTGACGCGATGAGGAGCATCGGGAAGGCCGGTCGGCACTCCGCGTACCTCGCAGCCATCAGCACGCCGCTGGGCTCGGTGGCGCGATGATCGACGCCTCGGGAACGCCGGTTCTCACAGGCGAGGCGCGCTGGTGAGCACCTTCGAGCAGCTCGCCGCCTTGCCCTCGCCCGGCATGGCGATTCTCGTCGACGTCTCAACGGACAGGTTCGCCACCACGCTGTCGGTGTCGAGCGTCACGCAGCGGTGGAGCACCGTGCCGGGGTTCTTCAACCTCCCGTCGAACAACTACTTCAACGGCGGCATCTCCAGCGTTGGCCGGCTACAGCGCAGCCTCAGCACCGACGGCACACCGGCGGCCGGCACCGTCTCGCTCGTCCTCGACAACACGGACGGCGCCTTCGACTGGCTGACGGCTCCGTCGACGGTGAGCAGCACCGTCATGAAGGCGCGCTTCCGGGTGTACGTCGCGCTGTTCGACCCAGCCAACCCGACGGACAACCAGGTGCAGCTGGCGGGGACGTACATCTCCCTCGACAACCCTCGCCGCAACGAGTCGCGCGTCTTCCTCGAGCTCGCCGACGACATCCTCGGCGACGCCGTCGACCTCAGCCTCACCCCGTCGCTCAACTCCTGGCTGAACCACGCCAGCACGAACAACGGCAACACGCCGTGGGCCGCGTCCTCGGGTGTCCTCGCCGCCGGGGTTCAGTTCGTCGCGGACGAGACCCGGCCGCTCCCCTTGGCCTTCGGCTCTGCTCGCGTTCCCCTGCTTCGGATGATTTCGGGCGACCAGCGCTACCACCCGCACGTCATCTGCTGCACCACGAACACCAGCCTCACGGCCTCGGAGCCCGACTCGTTTCTGCAGAGTCTGGAGTCCTCGGTCTTCGGCTCGCTGCCCTCGAACTCGGCGCTCTACTTCCTCGACCGAAGCCCCTTCAACATCACGCGCGACGGGCGAACGTGGCGTATCTGGTTGGTGCAGTTCGACACCGTCGGCATGCTGAACTCGTCGTGGGTAATGAACGACGTCCTCGAGGGCGAGTTCGGCGGGCCGGGCTCGAACGGGACGGCCGTCGGCTTCCGCAAGACCTTCACCGACACCTTCTTCTCGAAGGTGGGCACGCTGCTGTGCCGCGCCTTCCCTCTCTCCTCTCACACGTACACAACCGCCCCGAGCTCGGCCACGGGCGGCTTCGCTCCCGGCATCCTCCTCAGCAACGTCGCGCGGGACTTGCTCGAGCAGTACGCCCGCGGCTCCATCATCGTCGACGACACCAGCTTCGACGACGTCGCGGCGCACAGCCCGGCCTCTCGAGCTGCGCTCTACGTCGGCGACATCGGCTCTGTGAGTTTCCGAGGCGCCGAGCCTGCCGTCATCGCCGAGGCGGGCCAGCTGCGGGGCCTTCTCCGCGGGCTCTGCTCTGCCGGCATGTTCGACCTCACCGCGCTGCAGGACGGCCAGGTGAGAGTGCTGTCCAACACCGCCACCTACGAGGCCTACGTCGGAGCCGCCGCGCTCTCGGCCGTGCGCCTCGAAGAGACGCGCATCGTGGCCGACTCGCTCGACGTCCGAACGCCGAGTCAGGGGCAGCGCTGGGCCCCGTACAATCGCGTCTTCCTCCAGGTGGGCGACGCCTCGGGCTACCTGCCGCCGGGGCGCCATGGCCCGTTCGACCACGGCAGCGACACGGAGGGGAACCTCGCTGCCTGGGGGCGACCCTTCACGAAGGTCATCGACGCCACGTATGCCGACGTCAGTCTCGGCTACGGGAACGTCCATGTCCCCTCGGGCACAGGCTTCGAACGCATCACGTCGCAGTTCCCCGTCGAGTCCATCATCAGGCCCGTCATCTCGTTCCGCTACGGCCTCGAAGCGCTGGAGCTCGACCTCGGCGACTACTTCATCTTGAGCCTCACGCGTGGCGGCCAGACGACGTTGCTCGACACCTACGTCGACGTCATGTGGAAGACGGAGTCGCTCAACCTGATTCCCGACACCGGACAGGTGGAGGTGACGGCGGTGTGGGCCGGCGACGTCCTCTCAGACATCCCGTTCCTCCTCGACACCGAGTCGGCCATCACGCGAACAGACTCCGCCGCATGTGGCGATGGCGACACTGCGAGCGACGACACTTTCATCCTTGTTGGAGGCGGTGGCTCGGACTTCACCTCCACCGGCGTCACTGCTGGGGATATCCTCGTGCTTCAGGACGCCAGCGAAGCGGCCGATGCGTTTGACAGGAATCGAGGCGTGCGCATCATCGCCGTGACGGCTGCGGACCAACTTCAGCTGGCAGAGGCCATCGGCGCCAGCGTCACCGTGGCCACGTGGAAGATTCTTCGCGGCTACACGACGTACCCGGTGGCCGGCGACCCCGGCTACCCGGACGGCGGCCGCATGTTCGGCAAGGCTGCGTCGGCCACCATCGACGGCGTCTTCTCGAACAGCGACCCTGCGAATCGAATGCTCGGAGGTTGATGAAGGTCCGACGTCGGCGGAAGGGCATCGCCGGCGCCGGACTGGCCGAGGAGAAGTGTCGTTCTCGGTTGGTCTCGAGATGAAGACGTCGGGGCGAGCGCGAGGGAGGGAACCGCGCCGTCGGCCCGTCGGCCTACGCCCCGCAGCGACTCTACCGCTTCGCGCGGCCTTTCTCGATGGACACCCACGCCTTCACCCGTTGCTTGCGTGCCTGGGCCGCCCTCGCCTCGTCCGGCGTCGCCACGCGCTCGAGCTCGGCGAGCGGCACCATCGCGCGACGGCCGACGGTGGCCGTGCGGAGCTCGCCGCGCGCCACCATCTCGCGCAGCGTCGTGATGCTGATGCCCAGCCTCGTGGCCGCATCGGGGAACTTGAGCAGCAACGGCGCGGCCGCCGCGGGCTGAGCCAAGTACTCCTCGATGCGACGGAGGGCCGCGGCGAGCTCGTCGAGTGTCGTCGCCATCGGTCACCCCCGGCCCTGTGCGGACGCCGGCACGGCGTGCGAGTGAGTTCGCAGCATCGCCTTCAGTCGCACTGACTCAGGGATGGCCGGCGGGCGCGGCCGAGGCGCCTCGTGTCGCTCTCGAGCCGGCAGCGAGACGAGGCGGAGGACCTCCGACATCGGGATGCGGCGGAGGCTGCCGATCGTCACCTGTCGCAGCTCGCCCGACTTCACCAGGCGCCCGATGTGCTTCGGGCTGCACGACAGCAACCGCGCCGCCTCCTCCAGCGAGACGGCCGCTGGCCGGTTCCATGTCGCGTCGAGATGGGTCAGCACCTGCGCGGAGACCAGCCGCGCGAGCTCGGCCAACTCGGCCGGCGTCATGCGGCCTCCTCGACGCACTTCAGTCGCTCGAGCTCGCACATCGGAATGCGGACCTCATCGCCTCGGTAGTGGGCGCGCACTCGGCGGTCGCGGATGAGTTGCTTCAGGACCCTCGGCGTCACCTTCATGGCCTCGGCCGCTTCACGAAGGCTGAGCGCAGTTGGTACGAGCCGACCGGGCACATCGGCCGCTTTCGCTTTCTCCACGCTCGCCAGACGCTTCACGTCCTCGACGCAGTAGTACATGCGTCCGTCTTCGTAGGGGAGCCGCCTCAGGCCCTCTATCAGGGCGAACACCCCCACGACCTCGGTCCTCCAGCCGAGGATGCGAGCCGCCTTCCACGCGGGAATGCCGGGCACCCCATCGAACGACGGTCGCTTGAGGCGGCCCTTGGCGTCCAGGTTCCCAGTCAGCGCTGCGAAGTGGAGACGGACTTTCTTGAGGCTCTTGTCGACTTCCATCGCCTCACGAAGCCTCGCCACCTCTGAGGGGTACTTCCGAGCCAGCTTCTCCAGGTCGACCATCATCGAGCGCTTCTCCATGTGCGTTCCTCCCGTTTGTTGACCGCATTGCGTGCGGTACCGCCAAGTGATACCATCGACGGTACCACGTGCGCAACTAGAGCGCCCAACCAAGAGGTGGTATCTGTGGACCATGGCTCCCGTACTGATGCCGAAGGACAAGACGAAGACCCCGCCGACGCCGGTGAACTACCGCTGCCCGTCGGACCTGCTCGCGTCTATCGACGCCGCAGCGAAGGAACTGGGCCTCTCACGCAACGAGGCAATGACGCAGCTGCTGCGCTTCGCGCTCGAGCAGCACCAGGCCGAGAGGACGAAGAAGCCGAAGAAGTAGGCGCCGAGAGCAGTCATTCTCAAGAGCCAGCCGCGCTCGTGCTGCGCTCTGACTTCGAGCGCTTCTCCTCGGAAGAGGTCGAGCGGCTCCGACGTCTCGCGGCCGCCTCGAGCTCGCCAGCCACACGACGGGCGTACACCCGGCACTGGCGCGACTTCACCAGGTGGTGCGAGGGGCGCGGGGTTCAGCCGCTGCCGGCGTCGCCCGAGACGTGCGCGCTGTTCCTCTCCTCCATGGCCGAGAGGGGCCTGAAGGTCGCCACCATCGAGCAGGCCATGGCGGCCGTCTCGAAGGCCCACCGGGCGGCCGATCTGCCCTCACCACGCACCGAGGCCGTGCGCGCCGTGCTGGGCGGCATCAGGCGCACGCTGGGCATCGCGCAGAAGCAGGCCGCACCGGCGACGGCGGTCGACCTGCGGGCGATGGTGGCGGCGCTGCCCTCGACGCTCATCGGGAAGCGTGACGCGGCGATGCTCCTCGTCGGCTTCGCTGGTGCGTTCCGTCGCTCGGAGCTTGTGGCGCTCACCCGTGCCG
>JAUXRI010000090.1 GCA_030681895.1 Myxococcales bacterium
GTGGGGCCCGTCAGCGTGCCAGTGCCGCCGTCGGGGAGCGCTCCGCCACCTGCGCCGCCGGCCATGCCGCCCCCAGACGAGGAGCCCCCTGCCGTTCCTCCCGCCGCTGAGCCGCCGCCAGTCGCTGAACCACCGCCAGTCGCTGAGCCGCCGCCAGTCGCTGCGCCGCCGCCAGCCGTTCCTCCATCACTCCCGCTGGAGCTGCCGCACGCGAAGACGACGAATGAGCTGGCGATGATGACGAAGCGGCGCACGGTGACTCCGAGTTTCGGGGAGCGCCCATCTTGCGCGATTGGCAGTGCGTGTCGATTCGCGCGTGGTGACCGGCCAGTTCAGTCTCCGCTCCCGTGGTCGAAGGGCCTGGAGTCGAGCGCCTCGACCCGCGCTTCTTCGAGCCGATACGCCGCGTGCACGTCGCGGAGCACCCGCTCGGTGACGGCGCGCACCCACCCATGCAGAGGAAAGTTCGCCGATTCCGTGGAGAGCTCTCGGGTGACAATCAACGTCTTGCCCTGCTCCGTGACGGTCGCGCGCTCGTTTGCCTCGGTGACGGGCAGCTTGCCCAGCACGAGCTCCTGCACGACGGCCAGCGGCGCCAGGGTGTCGTGGAACCGGAGCGTCACCTGCACCTTCGTGACGGCCCTGCTCGAGCCGAGCAGCTCGGTGAGCCCGACGACGCGAAAGGGCAGGGCCTCGAGCCACCGGCGATAGCGCCTCGGCCCGAAGACCCAGAAGCGCACCAGCACCAGCGCGAAGAGCGAGACGCAGACCCCGATGGCCCAGCCGGTCCACGCCGGTGGCTGCTTCAGCTCGCTGTCGAGGCTGACGGCCCAGAAGCTGAATGCGCCCGCGAGCGTGGAGAACACCAGGGGCATCGTGAAGCGCGTCACCGAGAGCAAGAGACGTCGCTCGCTGAAGCTGGCCGCGTCGGCCCTCGCGCGCGCCTCGGCGTCACGCGTGTCCTGCGCAGCCTCGACGCTGGCGCGCTCACGTTCCTGTCGCAACCGCTGCGCTTCCGCCTCGAGCCGCTCCCGTGGGTCGTCGCTCATCTGGCCCCTCCTTCACGCCGGAGGCTCGCTCCCGGCTGATGGCACTGTGCCTGCCACGCTCGAGGGCTGCCAGTGCTCGTCACGCGGGGAGGTCTGCGACGATCCGCTCCGAGACCTCCCACAGACGGCGGGCCATCACCGCATCGTCTGCATCGACCCGCGCCTTCGCCACGTTGCAGTCGGCGAAGTACTCGCCAGAGGTCGTCGCGAGGGAGGGGCTGGTCGCGACGAAGACCTCGGTGGCGGCGCCCTGTGCGACGCTCTTGAGCATCAGCGGCCCGAGCAACCCGAAGAAGAACATGAAGACGGGGTTCGTGTTGCGGCCCAGGTTGGTGTGGATGACACCCGGGTGCACGGCGTTGGCCGTCTTCTTCGTTCCCGCGAAGCGGCGCGAGAGCTCCTTGGCGAAGAGAAGGTTGGCCAGCTTCGAGTGCCCGTAGGTCGCCATGTCCGCCTTCCCGCGAGTGCCTGCGAGGTCGTCGAACTGAATGCCGTCTTTCGGCGCCATGGTGTGCGCGTTGCTGCTCACCATCACCACGCGACCCGTCTCGGTCAGCTGCCCGAGCAGGCCAGTGACGAGCATGAAGTGGCCAATGTGGTTGGTGAAGAACTGCTTCTCGTAGCCAAAGGCCTGCTCGGTCTGGATGCCCATGATGCCGGCGTTGCAGATGATGGCGTCGAGCGTGAGGCCCAGGCGCTTCACCTCGGCGACGCACGCCTTGACGCTCGCCGGGTCTGACAGCTCGCACGCGAGGGGCACCGTCTTCCCCGTCACGGCGTTGCAGGCGGCCTGTGCTTTCTGGAGCGTCCTCGCGGTGCCCACCACGACGGCGCCGCGCATCGTCAGCACGCGCAGAGCTTCCTGCCCCAGGCCCGAGGTGCAGCCCGTGACGAGCACCGTCTTGCCGTCGAGCGACAGCCCTGCGGTGACCTGCTCGGCCGTGGAGCCGTACCCGAAGCCGCTGCGGCCTTTCGACGTGAACAACTCGTAGAGCGACATGGTGAACTCCCGTTCGCGGCCGGCACGGCTGCTTACGGCGTAAGTACGCCCCGGATGCCGCCTTGTCAATGAAGACTTACAGCGTATGTCCAGCGCGGAGGCCTGGCTTCCGGTTCGCCTCGAAGCGCACCGAGTCCGGGTAGGGCGGCACGCGCACGGGCCGGCCCGACTCGAGCCCCTGCTTCACGCCATTCCAGAACGACGCCTCGAACAGCTGCGGGTGCTTCGCCTCGAGCACGGCCTGCACGCGCGGGTCGGTGAAGAGAAACGGTCTCCACTCTTCGGGGAAGACGTCTTTCGGGCCGACCTGGAACCACGCCTCGCCGCGCATCTCTTCTTCGTCGTCTCGCGCCTTCGGCATCACGCGGAAGTTCACCTGGGTGAGCAGGTCGATCTCGTCGTAGTCGTAGAAGACGACGCGGCCGAGGCGGGTGACGCCGAAGTTCTTGTAGAGCAGGTCGCCCGCGAAGATGTTGGCCGCGGCGAGCTCTTCGAGACACCGGCCGAAGTCGTCCACCGCGGCGTCGAGCTCGGGCCCGCTCGTCTTGCGCAGGTAGAGGTCCAGCGGCGTCATGCGGCGCTCGATGTACACGTGCGCGAACACCACGCTGTCGCCGTCGAAGGTGAGCTGCGAGGGCACTTCGCGTTTGAGCTCCTCGAGGAGCGCAGGAGAGAAGCGCGCGAGCGGAATCGCGACGTCGGCGTACTCGAGCGTGTCAGCCATGCGGCCTGCGCGGTCGGCGCGCTTCACGAGCCGGTAGCGGTCCTTCACCATCGCGCGGTCGACGTCTTTCGGTGGCCGCGGCCGGTCGCGGATGAGCTTGAAGACGTACGGAAACGACGGGAGCGTGAAGACCACCATCACCAGGCCTGCGGTGCCGGCCGCGAGGGTGAGCGGGTCGGTGGAGTGCCGAAGGTGGTGCAGGAAGTCGCGGTAGAAGAGCGCCTTCGACGCCTTGCCGAAGCCCAGCATCGCGTACAGCTCCCACGGCGGCTTGGTGGGCAGCATGCGCCTCAAGAAGTGCACCCACGTCGAGGGCACGTCGATGTCGGCGAGGAAGTAGGCGCGCGTCGACGAGAAGAGCGTCGACAGCAGCTTCGGTTCGAGCAGCACGGTGTCGAGCACCAGGCGCCCCGCGCCGTCGAACACGATGGGCACCACGAAGGGCACCATCGACAGGCCGTTGAGCGCGCGCCCGACGATGTACGCCTCCTGCCCGCGGTACAGCAGCGTCTCGAGCACCTGCAGCTGGAAGTTCGGCTCGACCCTCAACGGCCGCGGCATCGCGCGACGCAGCGCCTTGACGACGCAGTTCACGTCACGCTCGAGGTCGGCGAAGGGCCGGGTGAGCCCGAAGTCCTTCACCAGGGTGGCGAGCGTGCCGCGCAGGCCGGTGCGCGCGGGGTAGTAGCAGCGGTACGAGGGCTCCTCGAGGTCGAGGTACTCCGTCGAGATGCTCGGCCGCACGAACATGAAGCGGTTCTGAAAGTACCCGCGGTGCAGCACGCGCGTGGTGACCGAGTTGAAGAACACCTCGGCCAGCTCGGGCTGCCGGTGGTCGAGCAGGAGCGCGATGTACGACAGCTTCACGGCGCCCCAGTGCGCGTCGGTGAAGACGTCGGGGGCGAATTCCTTCGTCAGCCGCTCCACGCTCTCGGCGACGCGGGTGTCGTACCAGCCGATGCGCTCCGACTGCAGCCGGCGCAGCGCGTTCCAGTCCCGGGCTTCGAAGAGGCCCTTCGCGGCGCGGCCGGTCTGCCGCATCAAGGCGTAGTGGGTCTCGAACCCGTCGAGCATGGCGCGGGCGACGGTGGCTTCGAGCGGGCGGGGCGTCTGCATGGCGAACCCGAGCATAGAGCCGCAGCTGACGTGCGAGGCTGGCGGAGTGAACGCTCCACGTCTCTCGTTGGTGCTGGATGCCGGGCGCACCGTCTTCAATACCGTGCTCAAGCGCCGCGTGCCGGCCGACGCGACGTCGACGACGGGCATCGTGCGTGAAGGTCCGCTCCAGTTCAGTCGTGAGCTGGCCGCGCGCTTCTCGAGCTTCGTGGAGTGGACGCGTGACGGGCTGGCGCCGACCTTCCCGTACGCGCTGCTGACGCACCTGCACTTCTCGCTGGTGAACGACGCGCGCTTTCCGTTCCCGCCGCTGGGCCTCATTCACAAGAGAGAGACCATCGAGCTGCTCGCGCCGCTGGTGCCGGGCGCCTGGTCGATGCGCTGTGTCCTCTCGTCCGTGGCCGCCGTGGAGCGTGGCTTCGAGCTGGCCATCACGAGCGAGCTCACGGTCGACGGCAGGCTCACGTGGCGGAGCACGACGCTCGCGTTCAAGCGGACGAAGACGGGTTCTGCCGGGCCTTCGAAGCCGAGGCCGCCTCCGCCGAACCTCGAAGGCGCCGAGCGGTGGCTGCTGCCCGACGGTCATGGCCGCGCGTACGCCGCGCTCTCGAACAACGTCGACCCGATTCACATGAGCGGCTGGTCGGCGCGGCTGATGGGCCATCGCGGCGCGTTGATGCACGGCATGTGGTTGGCGGCGCGAGGGTGGTCTTCGCTCGACGCGACTCCGAAGGCAGTGGAGTTCAGGTTTCTCTCGCCCGTGTACCTGCCCGCGACCGTCGCGTTTCAGCCCACCGTCGACGGCTTCGGGCTGTACTCACAGGACGGAGCGCAGACGCACCTGCTCGCGCGCGTGACGGGCTGAGCTCGTGTCGTTGCAGGGTCGTTTTCCGACCCTCTCGCGACGCACGAGCCTCCGACTGAGACGGCGCCGGGCCTGATCACCGCAACGGCGTGCCGCAGGCTGCGCGCTTGAGCGTCTGCAGGTACTGGAGCTGAGACATGCGGTTGCGCGCGTAGACGACCTCTTGCTGGAAGCGCTCGTCACCGCCGAGCTGGGCCGCGCGCTCGTAGGCCGCGAGGGCTTCCTGGAATTGCCCGCGCACCGACTGAAGCGCGCCGACGTTCGCCCACCCACGCCCGTCGTTGGGGTTCGTCGCGAGGTACGCCTCGTGCTGCTGGAGCGCGCCGTCGAGGTTTCCGTCGGTGGCCATCTTCACCGCGTCCTTCAGGGGCGCGGGCTCTTCGAGGATCAGCGTGTCGGTCGTCTCGCCTGGCTTCAGGTCTGCGACGAAGGCGCTCACCATCGCGTCCATCGCCTGTTGCGCGAGCCGCGCCGCGAGCTGCACCGAGATGAGCGCGTCGGAGAAGTTGTTACGCCCGTCCTTCTGGACGCTGGGCGTCGGACCGCTGCGCCGGCCGTAGTAATCCTGCGAGAAGATGCGGGTACCGTCGTTTCGGGTGAGCGTGAAGATGGCGTCGGTGCGAACGCTGAGCGCGGTGCCGTTCGTCTGGCCGGGTGTCGGCGCGGTGCCTCCGGTGGCACGAACGCTCTGGAGCTGAACCGACAAGGTCGCCTCGGGCTGCGCGCACGGCTGGGCGTTGCACCGATTCGCCACCGCCATCGCGCAGGTCTGCACCAGCTCGCGCTCCGTCATCGCGACGACCTCTGGCTCGAGAATCGCGGCGCCCAGTCCGCTCAGCGGGTCCATCAGCGCCAGCAGCACGTTCGGCCCGCTCTGCGGCGTGACACCCTGGACGGTGACGACGGTGACCCCGCCAGCGTTGAGCTGTGGCGGCGTCTCGTGGCGCAGATACAGGCGCGGCGCGCAGGCGGTGGAGAACGAGAGCGCGAGCAGGACGGGAAGGGTCGTTTTCACGACCGAAGCATCGACCAGCCATGGCGAGACTCCAGCGTTTCGTTGCGTCGGCGCGTGAGGAATGGGACACTGAACATGTATTCAGTCACTCCCGGAGACATTCCCATGAACGAGCCCGACCCCATCAGCCCCGACGTGCAGCGCCTCATTCACCTCTTCTCGGCGTTGCCCGACGTGAAGTTCCCCGACGTCGACGCGCCGATGCTCCACGAGCTGGTCGCGAAGGTGAAGGAGCGTCACCAGTCGGTCTCGCTGGCCGAGGCGCAGCTCGACGCCGCCCGCCGCGCGCTCGAAGAAGAGCAGGAGCAGCTGCTCAAGAAGGCGCACCGGCTTCAGGCGTGGCTGACGGTGATGGCCGAGACCGATGAGGGCCTGCGGCAGAAGCTCGACACGATGGTGCTGCCGAGACTGCGAAGGCCGGTGGTGCGCGTCGAGGGCCCGCAAGGCGAGACGGTCGAGGTGACCGAGGCGCCGAAGAAGCGTGGCCGCCCACGCAAGGCCGCGCCGGCGAGTGAGGCGTTGTTCGAAGACGCTCAGCCGGTGAGCTGATCAGCGGCTGTCGTCAGACGGCGTCTCGTCACCGCAGATAAGCGATGTCGCCGCTCATCGACGACAGCCAGATTCGCCCCGTCTCGGGGTCGATGTAGGGTGAACCAAAAGACAAGCTGGTGGGAAGCTGAGTGTGCAACAGCGAGCCACCGTCGCTGACATAGATACTCTGGCCCCACTGGCCGACCAGCAACCCGGCTCCGCACGTGATGCGCGCGACGAACCCCGGCACCAGCACCAGCAGCCGCCACGTCTGGCCGCCATCCTCTGAGAGGAACAGGCCGGTGGTGGTGCTGGCGAGCATGAGGTTTCCCTCGGTGCACACGTCGTCCAGCACGCTGCCGGGAGGAGAGGTCAGCGAGCCTGCGCCGAGCTCCAGGATCGCCGGTGGGTTCTGACGGCCCACGATCACCGACTCGCCGTACCGCGCGAGGAAGTCAGGGTTCACCATGGGTAGTGAGCGACGCGTAAATCCACCATCGAGCTCGACCTGAAAGAGGTGACCCCCGTCGGTCGCGCCGCTCAACACGGCGAGGACTTCGCCGGTCCTCAGCAGGAGAGTCCCACGCATCGACGAGTACGGTGCTGGGACTGGAATGGAGGACGGCGAACGACCGATGGCGCGACTGAGCTGGAAGCCGGGGCCGGAGCTGACCGCCACGAAGCCACCATCACGGAGCCCCGACGCAGGGCTTCCGACGTTCGCCTGGATGAAACGCAACCCCGTCGGCTCGAGCTCGAACAGACGCGGGCCCATGACGACCCGCGGCTTCGGCCCATCGACGAACGTGCCGCGGGTCCTCCCGGTGACCAGAGGGTCGTAGGTCGGAATGGCGGGCCTCGTCATGTTTCCGAAAAAGGTGACCGGGCCAGTCCCCCGGACCAGACCGCCCGCCCCCCAGGAGTCCACGAAGCCCGGGGTGTTCGTGAGGGGTTGCCAGAAGAGCATCTCGTCGAGCCTCCAGGTCGTCTGGCCCATGGTGGCCTGGGGCCGCCCGTCGCTCGCGGTCACGACTGACGAGGTATTGGAGCCGGGCACGGGAAAAAGTCGGGTGCCGCCGTCGAGAAACACCTCGAGGCTGGCGCCCACGTTTGAGGCGAGGAGGAAGTCGTCGGACGCGGAAAGAAACGCCGGCCCTGCGTCGAGCACGGCCAGCGTCCTCACCTGGCTCGTGTCCGCGACCCGGAGGACCGTGAACGGGCCATTGCTCCGGACGCCCCCGCACGCCACCAGGACGAGGTTCGCGGTGATGGCAGAGAACGACTCCAGGTTCTCGCCGGCGAGGCACACGGGCTGGGTGTCAACCCATCCAAACCCGACCCACTGGCTCATTGTGGAGTTGGACCGACGCCAGACGCCGCCGTCGGTCGAGAACGACAGGTTGCCCGAGGACGGCAGCGCAGGAATGAGACGTGGCGAAGGCTCGAGCTGCAGTCTCAGGATCTGGCCGTAACATTGAAGCCACACGTCGCCATTCGGCCCACCTCCAAGGTCGTAGCAATCGCCCGCGTCGTGCCCAAGCGTGACGGTGCCGGCGTCTGAGACGACGACGATGAAGGAGTCGTTCACGAGGACTGCCGTGCGCGGTCGAACCATCGCGGCCCTGTTGATCGGCCCCGGCGCCAGGGGATCGACCCAGCAGACGGTGTTTGTGCACCCCAGTTGCAGCCCGGCGTCGACACCACCAGCATCGGCCCCGGCGTCACTCCGGCCCGCGTCGGTTCCGCCAGCGTCGGTTCCGCCAGCGTCGACTCCACCCGCGTCGGTTCCGCCAGCGTCGCTTCCGCCAGCGTCGACTCCACCAGCGTCGATGCCACCGTCCGAACCTGCGTCGAGTCCCGCGTCACCGAGACCGGAGTCCGATGATGCCGAACCACCAGCACTGGCCCCGCCACCGGCGCCACTGTCCGCGCCACCACCCCCACCGTTCTGGAGCGAGACGCAGACCGACGCCTGACAGCTCCACCCTGAACCACAGTCAGCGTCGGTGGCGCAGGGGTAGGTGCGCGAATCGACCTCGATGGGGCTCCAGTCGCAGGCGCCCAGCAGGAGCGCCGCCAGGAGCGTGATGCGCGTGTTCACCACGAGAAGCCTCCTGCGACGAGCACGCCACTGGCTGTCGGAACGATGGCAACCGGCGGAGGAGGAAGGCCCAGTAAAAACGTCACCACTCCGCTCGTCACCAGCACGCCCCCCGCGATCATGAGCACGTTGGCGATGGTCGCGTTCTGAACGGCTTGTGGCGCGAGGGCGAGCGCCTGCGTGCGGGTGAGCTCGGTGCCCTGCAAGGCGACCCGTGCGTTCTGTGCCTGCACCCCGAAGATGACCGCTGTCGCGAGCGTCGCGATTCCCACTCCGGCCAGCGTGTACGCGAGCGGGCGAAAGCGGGGTGCGGCCACCACGACTGGTTCGCTGATGGTGGGCGATGCCGTCGTCGGCGTGACGACGGCTGGCATCGCGGGAGCCTCGAAGCCGATGGGCTCGAGCGTCGAGAGCACCCAGTCGCGTTCGCCCTTCAACGTCACCCGAACGCGGACGGTGCGGCCCGTCGCGTCGATGGTCCCCCCCGTGGGAGGGAGCTCCACGGAGCGCGTCACTCCTTCCGCCTCGAGCTCGGCGACCACGGTTCGAACGAGCCTCGCGGCATCAGAGACCTTCACCTGCACCGGCCCCACCCGGCCACTCGTGGGCTGGGTCGTGACACGCGCCTCGAGCGCGCCGTGCTCTCGCGCGGCCGAGCGCGCCTCGAAGAACGTGGTCGTGATGCGAGGCGCGGGCTTGCCCTTCAGCTTGAAGGTGGGGTCGAGGCTCAGCAGCGTGGTGAACGCCTCACGTGCCTCAGCCATGCGGTTCAAGCCTGCCGCCGTCAACGCCTTGAGCTCGTAGAACTCCAACGCCTCAGCGCGGGTCAGCCCCGTCGCGGTCGCTGCGGCCTTGAGGGCCTTCTCGGCAGCGGGGTAGTCGAGCGCTCTGAGCTCTGCCCTCGCCTGGTCGAGGGCTGGGAGACCCCAGCTGGGCGTGGCCCAGAACAGCCCCACCCACCAGACGAATCGCATACGCTGAGTCTAAGTGGAAATGACGCGAAGCGAGAAGCCACCGACACCCTGGGCGGGAGGCGTTTCGATCGGTCGGTACCTTCTGCTGCGCGAGATTGCCCGTGGCGGCATGGGCGAAATCTGGCTCGCGCACCATCTGGGGCCGGCCGGCTTCGAGCGGTTGGTCGTGCTCAAACGAATCATCACCAGCCCCGACGACGACCCGTCGATGGTGTCGATGTTCCTCGACGAGGCGCGCATCGTCTCGCAGCTGCACCACCCCAACGTCGTGCAGGTGAGCGAGCTCGGGCAGGACGGCGGCTCGTACTATCTCGTGATGGAGTATCTCGCCGGCCAGACGCTCGGCCGGGTCGCGCGACGGCTGCACGAGCGTGGCACGTCGATGCCGCTCTCACTCGCGCTCGAGGTGGTCGCGGACGCTGCGCGCGGGCTGGGGTACGCCCATCGCCGCAAGAACGCCGACGGGCAGCCGCTGGAGATCGTCCATCGTGACGTGTCTCCGCAGAACATCTTCGTCAGCTACGAAGGCCACACCAAAGTGCTCGACTTCGGCATTGCGTCGGCCGCAGGCCGGCGCACCCGCACCGCGACGGGGGTCCTCAAGGGCAAGGTCGCCTACATGAGCCCGGAGCAGGCGCTGGAATCGGTGCTCAGCCCTCAAGTCGACGTCTTCGCGCTCGGTGTGATGCTGTTCGAGTTGGTCACGAATTCCCGGCTGTACGAAGGCGCCGACGACATCGTGATTCTGGGAAAGCTGGTCTCAGGCGACGCGCTCCCACGAGCGAGCGATCGGGTGCGGCTCGATCAACGGCTCGACGACCTCATCGCGACGGCCATGGCATGGGACCCGCTCGACCGGTTCTCTGACGGCGAGGCGATGGCCGAGCAGCTCGACGACTACCGCAAGGACCTTCCAGTCGAACAGCGCACGGTGCTGCTCCGCACCGCCATGCGCGAGGCCTTCGCGGAGGAGATCGAGCAGCTGCCCGCCTTTCAACGCGTCACCCAGCTCACCCCGTCGCCGCAGTCGAATGAGTCGCTTCCCAGCACCGGCGTGCCCGCGATGGCGCCGCCGCAGCAGCATCGAGCGATGGTCTGGATCCGAGCGGCCGTCTTCGGGGTCGTGGCACTCGCGACGGCCATTGGAGTAGGCGCGGCACGAAGAGGTCAGACCGCGGGTGTCCCGCCCGCACCGCAGCCTGCGCTGGTTGAGGCGAAGGTCGACGCCGGTGCGCAGGCGCCCGCTCTCGGAGCGCTGACGCTCGACGACGTCCGCAACGACGCACAGCCACGGGCCGTGGTGGAGTCGGCGCTCCCCGATGCGGGGCACTTCGCTCAAAACCGGGCCGTGGCACGCGCCGGCTCGGGCCCGGCGAAGCTCGCGCGCAAGGGGAAGTTGAGTCTCGAGACCGAGCCGTGGACGAAGGTGTACCTCGGCAAACGGTTGCTTGGAGAGACGCCCTTGCTCGAGGTGCCACTCCCGGCAGGTTTGCAGCGGCTGCGGGTGCGGAATGCCGATGAGGGCATCGATGCGCTCATCGAGGTCGACATCATTGCCGACAGCGTCGTCGTCAAACGGCTCGCGTTGTGAGCTGATCAGGGAGAAACGAGGCGTCGGGGGCACGAATGCGGGCTTCATGGCTGGTTGTGTTCCTCTCCATGTCGGCGTTCGCGCAACCGCTGGTGCTCGAGGGCGCGCTGCCTGAGGCCGGCTCCGACTTCGTGTTGATTCCGTTCCAGGTCCCCGCAGGCACCGTCGAGGTCGAGGTCCGCCACCCGGTGCAGCAGTCCGAGAACATCCTCGACTACGGGCTGTCCGACCCGCGCGGCTTCCGGGGCTGGGGCGGCGGCAACGTCGAGCCCATCGTCGTCGGTGAACGCGCCGCGTCGCGCAGCTACCTCGCGCGGCCCATCGAGGCCGGCACGTGGAACGTCGTCATCGGGAAGGCGAAGGTGGTCAGCGCTCCGGCGCGGTACCGCCTCGAGGTCGAGCTCCGCACCGTCGCGACGTTGGCGCCTCAGCCGGACCGCGCGCAGACCGCGTGGACTCCCGGTGCCGCGCTCGAGACGACGACGCGCTGGTACGCCGGCGACCTGCACGTGCACTCGAGAGAGAGCGGAGACGCAGCGCCGACGCTCGACGCCATCGCCACCTTCGCGCGCGGCCGCGGCCTCGACTTCGTGGAGCTGTCCGACCACAACACCGTCTCGCAGCTCGACTTCATGACGGCCGCACAAGCGCGTCACCCGGCGCTCCTCTTCGTGCCCGGCGTCGAGTTCACCACCTACGCGGGCCACCTCAACGGCATCGGGGCCACCCGCAGCGTCGACCACCGCTTCGGCGTCGAGGGCGCGACCTTCGACGCGGCCGTCGCGTCGTTCGCCGAGCAGAAGGCGGTGCTCTCCATCAACCACCCGGTGCTCGACCTCGGCCAGCTGTGCATCGGCTGTGCGTGGCGACAGAAGCTGCCGGCCACCAGCATCGGCGCCGTCGAGATTGGTACCGGTGGGTGGGACAAGACGGGCGTGCTCTTCGGCGCGCAGGCCCTCGCCTTCTGGGACCGTCAGCTCGCGCAGGGCTCCCACGCCGCAGCGGTGGGCGGGAGCGACGACCACTCCGGCGGACGCGCGACCGGCACCTTCGACAGCCCCATCGGCAACCCCACGACGATGGTGTTCGCGAAGTCGTTGTCCGTCGATGCCCTCGTCCAGGCCATTCGTGAAGGGCGAACGGTGGTGAAGCTGCAGGGCCCTGCAGACCCGATGGTGGAGCTCTCCGTCGGTGACGCGCGCATCGGCGACACGGTGCGGAGCGCTCAGTCGACGCTCGAGGCGACCGTGACGGGCGGCCGTGGCCAGACGCTGAAGCTCCTCGAGAATGGCGTCGCAGTGGAGACGGTCGAGGTGACCGACGACCCCTTCACCTTCAAGCGCATGGTGACGTCACCACCGTCGAGCGAGTCGCGCTGGCGTGGCGAGGTCTGGGTCGACGGAGCGCCGCGCACGGTCTCGAGTCATCTCTGGTTCACGCAACCCGAGCCCACGAAGCCCGGCTGTGGCTGTGCGGGGCTCGACGCGACGCCGCTGGTGGTGCTGGCGCTGCTGCTGCTCTGCCGGCGCGGCTGAGCGTTCGGCCGCTTCGCCCGACGCCAGGCAGGCCATCTGCTCCGCGCGCGCGACCTTGTCGGCATCCACACCGGCTGATCACACGGCACGCCCAGCTGAGACCCTGTGCATGCGCCGTCGCCCGGCCGCGCAGAGCGACTAAGCTCGCCGACCGTGACGACCTGTCCCTCCGAGAGCGCGCTGCTGGAGTTCGTCGCCGGCTCTTCTCCTGACCGCGCCGGCATCGAGGCGCACCTCGGCGAGTGCGAGCGCTGCCGGGTGGCCGTCGCGTTCCTCGTCACGCGCACGACGGCGCAGGCTCGAGCCGCGGGCAAGCTCGTGCGCGGCGCGGCGGTCGGCCGGTACGTGGTGCTCGACCTCGTCGGTGAAGGCGCGATGGGGCAGGTGTACGCCGCGTACGACCCGGTGCTCGACCGGAAGGTGGCCATCAAGCTCCTGCACCCGCTCACCGAAGGCGCCGCCGCGCAGGAGCGGCTGTTGCGCGAGGCCAAGTCGCTCGCGCGCGTCGCCCACCCGAACCTCGTCGGCGTGCACGACGCCGGCGCCTTTCAAGACTCGGTCTTCATCGCCATGGAGTTCGTCGAAGGCCAGACGCTGCGCGAGTGGCTGAAGGGCGCGCCGCAACAGCCGCAGGTGCTCGACGCGTTCCTCCAGGCGGGGCGGGGGCTCGCCGCTGCGCATGCCGCCGGCCTCGTGCATCGCGACTTCAAGCCCGAGAACGTGCTGGTCGGGAAAGACGGCCGCGTACGCGTGTCGGACTTCGGGCTCGCGCGTGACGTCGGTGACGCCGAGCGGCCTGCAGAGGTGCTGCCGGTCGATGCCCGCGAGCTCGAGACGCCGAGGCTCCACACCGCCACCGGTGCGCTCGTCGGAACGCCTGCGTACATGGCGCCCGAGCAGCTCGCAGGGCAGCGCGCCGACGGCAGGGCAGATCAGTTCTCCTTCGCGGTGGCGCTCGCAGAGGCGCTCTCAGGGCGGCGGCCGTTCGCGCGCAACACCACCGCCGTCGTGAAGGCCGGCTTCAAGCCCGTCGGGCCCGCCGCCGTGCAGCAGGCGCTCACGCGAGCGCTGTCCGCCGAGCCGTCCAACCGGTTCGGGTCGCTCGACGAGCTGCTCGCCGCGATTCAACCCAGCCCGCCTGGCCGCTGGCCTGCCTTCATCGGCGTCGCGTTGTCGGTGGCGCTCGCCATCGGGCTCGTCGTCGGGCTCCGTCGGCCCGATGCGCTCTGCACCTCGGGGCCCGCGCGGGTCGCCGCCGTGTGGCCCGAGAGCCGGAAGACGTCGCTGAGCTCCCACTTCGCCTCGCTCGACGGCACGCCCATCTTCGACGCAGCAAAGCGAGGGCTCGACGTGTACGGCGCCGACTGGGCGACGATGCACCGTGAGGCATGTGAAGCGACACGCGTGAAGGGCGCGCAATCCGACCAGCTGTTGACCGCGCGCATGGCGTGCCTCGACCGGCGGCTCGTCGAGGTCGAAGGGGTGCTGGGAGTGCTCGCCACCACCGACGCCACATCGCTGGCGCGCGCGAGTGACGCGGTGAACGCGCTGACGCCGCTGTCGGTCTGCGCGAACGCGAGCACGCTCCTGGCGCCGACGCCGCGCGCCGAGCAGCCGCAGGTCGTCGAGCGCGTCTCACGCATCGAGCAGGACCTCGCGCGTGCCCAGGCGCTCAACGAGGCGGGCCGCTTCAAAGAGGGGCTGCCCATCGCCACGACGGCAGCGCTCGAGGCCCACGCCGTCGGCTGGTCGCCGCTCGAGGCCGAGGCGCTCCTCACGTTGGGGCTGCTGACGCAGGGCGATGGTGAGCTGACGAAGGCCGAGCCGGTGCTCCGCGATGCGTGGGCGCGCGCGCTGGTGGCGAAGTCAGACCGCAACGCCGTCATCGCCGCGGTCGCCCTCTCGTTCCTCTTCAACGAGCTCGGCCGCATGAAGGAGGCGCAGGAGTGGGTGTGGCAGGCCGGCACCGTGCGGGAGCGCGTCGGTGACGACTTCGACCTCGAGTCGCGCGTCGCGAATCAGGAAGGGCACCTGCTCGGCACGACGGGTGACTATCGCGGCGCCGAGGCGCGCTACCGGCGGGCCTGGGAGCTGCGCAAGGCGAACCAGGGCGAGGCGCACCCGAAGACCGTGCTGATGCGCGCGAACATGGGCGCCAGCGCCGGAGGCCAGGGGCACTACGAAGAGGCCGTCGCGGTGCTGAAGGACGTGGCGGTGCAGCTCGAAAAACTCCTGGGCCGCACGCACTACAAGGTGGGGCAGGCGCACTACGGCGTCGCCGAGCAGTTGATGGCGCTGCACCGCTCGCAGGAGGCGTACGACGAGGTCGCCGGAATTCTGCCTGACCAGGAGAAGGCGCTCGGAGCGATGAACCCGCACGTCGGCCGGCTGGTGATGGTGCAGGCGAACGCTGCGACCGAGCTGAAGCGGTACGACGAGGCGTTGACGCTGGGGCGCCGCGCGCTGGGTATCTTCGAGTCGTCGAAGGTCGCGCTGATGGTGGGCGTCACCACGCGGTCGATAGGCGCCACGCAGTGCGCGGCGGGCCGGCCCGACGAGGCGGTTGGCTCGTTCAAGACGGCGCGCGCGCACTTCGTCGAGATGTTCGCGGCCGACCACGAAGAGGTGCTGGTGACGAACGAGGTCGAAGGCGCGTGTCTGCTCGACAGCAACCGCGCGGCGCAGGCGCTGCCCCTGTTCGAGGCGACCCTCGCGGTGCGAGAGAAGCAGGCCGGCCCGGACGACCCGTGGAACGCGACGGCCCTCAGCGGGCTCGGCCGTGCGCAGTTGGGGGTCGGCAAGAAGGCCCACGCGGCCGTCACCCTCGCGCGCGCCGTGAAGCTGCTCGAGGCGTCGAAGCTCGACGACGCGCTGCTGCAGAAGTCGAAGCAGGCGCTCGAGCAGACCCGCTGACGATGGCGCAGAGGGCCGAGTGCGCTGGCCAGCGCTCCTCCTCGAGACGAGCTCAGGTGCCAGCGACGAGCCGGGTGAGGCGCGCCATCGCGCCCGGGAGCGCGCGCACCACCATCCTCCGGCCGGCTTCGTCGAACGTCTCGGACACCACGCGCGCGTTCTCGTACACCTGCGAGACGACCGCCTGCTTCGCGTAGGGAATGACGAGCTCACCTTCGACCATCGACGTTTCGAAGGAGTCGATGAGTCGTTGCCGCAGCGCTGCCACGTCGGCCGGATCGTGCGCCGAGAGCACCACCGCGTCGGGGTGGTTCTTCGCGAGCGCCACCTTCGTCGCGGCGTCGAGCCGGTCGGCCTTGTTGAAGAGCATGAGTCGCGGCACGGGCCCCGCGCCGATCTCCTCGAGCACGTCCTGCGTCACCTCGAGCTGCGCCTGCCAGGTCGCATCGGAGCCATCGACGACCAGCAACAACAACGACGCCTCGAGCGCTTCATCGAGCGTCGACTTGAACGACGCGACCAGGTCGTGCGGGAGCTTCTTGATGAAGCCGACGGTGTCGGACACGAGAATTCGCGGGTGCGTCTCGGGCTGCAGCGCGCGCACGGTGGTGTCGAGCGTCGCGAAGAGCCTGTCGGCCACCAGTACCTCGCTGCCGGTGAGCGCGCGCATCAACGACGACTTCCCGGCGTTGGTGTAGCCGACGAGGGCGACGCGCAGTTGGTCGCGCCGGGCGTAGCGGCGCTGGTCCTGGTCGGCGTGAATGGTGGCGAGCTGCTCTTTCAGTTCGGCGATGCGGTCGCGGATCTTGCGACGGTCGAGCTCGAGCGCCGACTCTCCAGCACCACGGCCCTGCTGCCGCTCGTTGCTGCCGGTGGACTCCCGCAGCCGCGGCGCGACGTACGTCAGGCGTGCAATCTCGACCTGCGCGCGCGCTTCACGGCTCTTCGCGTGCCGATGGAAGATGTCGACGATGACGCCGGTGCGGTCGATGACCTGCGCGCCGGTGGCCTTCTCGAGGTTGCGCGCCTGGTTCGGTGACAGCTCGTGGTCGACCACCACCACCGTCGCGCGTTCTTTCAACGTTTCGTCGTCGATGACTGACGCGGGCTCGTCCTCTGGTTCGGCTTCCTCCTCCTCCTCGGCTTCCCACGCTTCTTTCGCCTTCGACTTCGTGTCCTTCGCGCTCGACGGAATCTCACCGGTGCCGCCCGTCAGCTGCGCGAGCTCCTTCAGCTTGCCCTTGCCGAGCACCGTGCCCGAGGCGAGCCCCGCTCGTTTCTGCGAGACGGTCGCGACGACCTCGTAGCCGAGCGTCTGAACGAGGCGCGCCAGCTCGGCCAGGTCGGCGGCGTGTTCGACGTCCGTGACGCTCTGCAGCTGCACGCCCACCAGGACGGCCTTCGGAGTCGGAGCCTGGGTCGTGAGCATGAGCGCTCGTACCACGCAGCGCCCGCGTGGCCTCGCTGCACGAGTAGGCTCGCCGTCCATGAACACCGCGTCTCGCATCGCCACCAGCGTCGTCGCGCTGCTCCACGGCTGGTTCTTCGTGCTCGAGACGCTGCTGTGGAAGAGCGAGCTCGCCCAGAAGCTCCTCGTGATGACGGCGGCCGAGGCGGAAGCGAACGCGGTGCTTGCCGGCAATCAGGGCGTCTACAACCTGGTGTTCGCGGTCGGCCTGGGCTTCAGCGTCGTTCGTCGCGACACCGACGTGGCACGCGCCTTCGAGCGCTTCTTCCTCATCTCGGCCATCGGGGTCGGCGTCTACGGGGCCGTGAGCGCACGTGTGACGGTGCTCTTCGTGCAGGTGGTGCCGGCAGCCATCGCGCTGGGGCTCTCGATGTCGAGAAAGACGAGCTCAGCGCTGGGGAGGTACTCCAGGCGGCCATCGACCGATTGACGGTTGGTCAGCGTTCCTGCGACAAGATTGACAGCGGTCGTCTGGTTTGACCGCTCCGGCTCCGCCGACCGGCACCCTTCTGGCGCACAATGACCGGGTTTTCGCAGCGCGACGTCTGGCTTAAGTCCATTTTCGCCACCCTTCACGACGCGTCGAAGCGGGATCGCCACGACGCTGCGGCCTCACTTCTCCGACGATTCGCGACCAGTGAGTATCGCGACGAGCTCGAGGCCCTTCTGCTGGATCGCGAGCAAAGCCACTGGGTGCGCGCCTCGGTGTTGCGCGCGATGTTGCAGAAGCAACTGCCACTGACCGGCGCGAGCGCGCGGTTACTGCTCGCCGAGTTCACCGATGCCCTTGGCTCGGGTGTGTCGACAGGGCCGACTGCATCCCGCCAAATATTGGCCGACTTCTCCACGGTCCCGACGCTTGTCGATCTCTCGATCCTTTCTGGTGAAGAGGAATCGGTCTTCGCGCTTCTCCGGTCTCTGTCGGGCTCCGTCGCACGTGACCTTCTCTTGCGCTGGAGCTTCAGCTGCCCAATCGCGCCGAGGCTGCGGGAGGTCACCTTTCTTCGCGCCCTCGACGAAGGTTGTCTCGATGAGCGGCTGGCCTGGCGAACGCTGTCCTTCGCGGCGTCTCGGGCGCTCGTGCTCCGATCACCCCAGTCGCTCGACTTCCAGAAGTTGGAACGAGCGCTGAATGGCCACACGCCCGATCGAGTCGACGCGATCTTCGCCGCTCATCCCGCTGCGCTTGCAGTGGCCACCGAACACCTGGCGCTCCCTGTCGATTACCTGGTGAGCCGCATTCCGCCAGACATGCTTCGGCGATCGACGCTGCGACGTATCGACGAAGTGAATCGGCGGCTGCTGGCGGGCGAACGGGTTTCATATTGGTCACCTGTTCAATGCCTCGCGGGCCTCCCCACAGGAGCGCAGGACCTCGATCGACTCCGCAACGACGAAGCGCTGGCGGAGCCGTTGCGGATGGCCTGCGCGACGCGACGGTTGTTGCTGGATCCTCCGCCGCTCCTCGACCACATGCCCGAGAGGGTGATTGCTGAAGCGCTCCGCTTCGTACGCCCGACTCCTCGGGAGCGGCCGTTGCTGGAGTGGGCGTGCTCGTCCCGCGTCTCAGCATTTCAATATGCCGGCCTGGCCGGGCTGATGGCGCTCGACGGTCAGCCCCCGCGTGACGTCATCGACCGACTTGTCGACTCCGACGAACCGCTGATCCGGCTGACGGCGTTGGGTGCTTTGGCGGCGTTGGGCGATACCGCGGCCGTGAGGAAGTTGATGCATGCGGCGACGCACGCTCAGAACGTCGTGCTGCGCGCGCGGGCGCTGCGTTCGCTACGCGCTTCGAAGGTGACGCCCGACGGGTATCAGCAACTGTGCATCAGCGCGCTGAAGGGCGACCTTGAGACCTTCGACCTGTACTACGCCCCCGTCACCTCTGAAGCTGCACTGTGTCTCTCGCGCAGCTCGCACGTGCTCGAAGGTGATGCGCTCGGTGCGCTCGTCGAAGCGACGTTCGACCTCGCCAATGATGACGCAGACGCCGCCATCGATGCGTCCATTCGATCGTGGATCGACGGCGTAGACGCTGAGACCTTGCTCAGACCCATCTGGTTCTGGATGTACCTATATCCAGCACACCGGAACTTCTGAATCAGCCACTCCGCTGTTCAGCGCAGCGGCCAGCCGACGGTCGCGTCACACGGCCCGCCGCAGACGATGCTCGGGTCGGGCGTGGGCTTCGGCGCCGTCACCACCAGCGCCGTCACGACGGCTCCCGCGACGACCGCGCCGACGCCAGCCCACACGTACCAGCGCGCGTAGAGCGGCGTGCTCTTCTCCTTCTTGCTCGGGTCCAGCTCGAGCTCGAGGTCGTTGTCGCGCTCCGGCGGCTCGAGGTTGACCTGCGCGGGCCGGTCTTCACCGACGACGAGCGTGAAGGACGCCTCGAGGTCGGCGCCGAGCACGGCGTCGATGGTGCGCTCCTCGGACTTGAAGCCGTCGGCCGCGACGACGAGCGCGTGTTTTCCCTCTGACAGCACCTTCGTGAGCGGCAACGACTCGGGCTCGGCGCCGTCGATGCTGCACGTCGCGCCCTCGGTGCTCGAGTCGATGGTGACGACGGCGCCGACGGCGACGAGCGTGTAGCTGAAGTCGGTCTTCTTGCTCGCGACGGCGGTGATGGTCTCTTCGATGGTGCGGTAGCCGGGGCGCTCGACCTTCAGCGTGTGCTCTCCGGGTTTGACGACCTTCTCGGCAAGCGGAGGTTCTCCAGCGGCTTCGCCATCGATGAACACCTGCGCGCCCGGGACCGGCACCGTCAGCGTCACGCTCACGCGCGTCTTCGGCTTCTTCTTCGGCGTGAGGTCGAGGCCCTCGAAAACCTGTGCATGCGCCGAGATTCCGGCCACGATGAGGAGCAGGCCAAGCGGCCGCGAGAGTCCCATCCAACGAGCGTAAGGAGACGAGGGTGGAGCGTCAAAGGTCCTTCTGGTCGAGCTGTGTCGTCGTGCTCGGGCTCGTCGTCTGTGGCTGCCCGGCGTCGCGGTCTGCGATTCAGGTGACGGTCGAGGTCGCGCCTACCGTGCGCAGCACCTGCTTCCGTGTCGTCGCGCAGAGTGCCGGCGGCGCCGAGGTGGTGTCGGAGCCCGTCGCGCGAAAGGACCGGCTCGTCGTCGCCGTGTACTCGAGCGATGCGCTGACCGGCACGGTGACGCTGACCGCGCGCGGCTTCGTCGGGAAGGGCTGTGACGCGCCGCAGCTGCTCAACGACGAGAGCGCTCCCGCGCAGCAGGCCTTCGTGAAGGACGAGGTGACGAAAGTGACCCTGAGCGTCGGGCCGTTGCCGACGACGGTCGACGCCGATGCCGATGGGTTTCGCGCGGCCTCGAAGGACGGGCCCGACTGCTCCGACACCAACGCCACCATCAACCCTGCCGCGGCCGAGCTGTGTGGAGACCGCCTCGACAACGACTGCGACACGCGCGCCGACTGCGCAGCACCGACCTGCGAGGGCTTCACCTGCGATGACCAGAACCTCTGCACCACGCAAGACCGCTGCCTCGCGGGCTCGTGTGGAGGTACCCAGGTGCAGTGCATGGCCTCGACGGGCCAGTGTGGCACCGCGGGCGCGTGCAACCCCGTCACCGGCGCGTGTGTCTTCACTTCGGTCGACGCCGGAACCTCGTGCGACGACGGCAACCCCTGCACCGGGCCAGACGTGTGTCTGACGGACGGTGGCTGTGGCGGCAGCACGGCGATGTGCACCACGCCACCAGGCCCGTGCTTCGCTTCATCAGGCGTCTGTCGCGGTGACGCTGGCTGCTCGTACGCGCCGCTCGACGCTGGCGCCACGTGCTCCGATGGCAACGCCTGCACCACGAATGACAGCTGCAGCGCGACGGGAGCGTGCTCAGGCACGACCGTCACCTGCGCGAGCCCGCCGGGTCAGTGCTTCGCGACGTTCGGCATGTGCAACCCGATGGATGGCGGTTGCAGCTATCAGGTCAGCGCGGGCGCGGGCTGCAACGACGGTGTCCTCTGCACTGCAGGAGAGACGTGTCAGACCGACGGCGGCTGTGCAGGCACTGCCTTCTCGTGCACCAGTCCTCCCGGCGCCTGCTACGGCTCGACGGGCGCGTGTCTCGGTGACGGTGGCTGCGCGTACTCGGGCGTCGCGGTGGGCACGGCGTGTACCGACGGCAACCGCTGCACGACGAACGACGCGTGCTCCGCGAGCCTCACCTGCGACGCCGTGGCGGTGAGCTGCTCGACGCCTCCAGGCCAGTGTTTCGGCTCAGGCGCGTGCGACGTCGACGCGGGGTGTCAGTACTCGGTGATGCCGGGCGCGGCGTGCACCGATGGCGACTCGTGCACCATCGCCGAGAGCTGCCTCGATGACGGCGGCTGCGGCGGAGGCACGTCCTTCACCTGCACGACGCCGCCCTCGTCATGCTTCGGCGCGAGCGGCAGTTGCGTGGCCGACGGTGGCTGTACGTACGCGCTCGGTGCGCTCTTCCAGGACTGTGATGGTGGCGCGTGTCGCGCCGATGGTGGCTGCGCGGCCCCGACGTTCCCCTACGTGCCGAGCAACTTCTCGCCCGCCGTCGTCGCTGCCGCAGGCCTCGTCGGCGCGGTGACGCTCAACTGTGCTGCGGTGTTCGACTCGTCACCTGACGCCTCGGTCGCTTTCGTGAATTGGTGCGGGCAGCCGCAGCCGAACGTCGTCACGGTGTCGCAAGACGGCGGCGCCGACCTCGTGGTGCTCGGCATGTACGGGCTCGACGTGACCGACGCGGGCAGCCTGCGGGTGCAGGGCAGCCGGCCCGTCATCCTCGCGGTCTTCGACTCGGCGACCATCGCAGGGCAGTTGCTCAGCAACGCCCAGCTCGACACGCCGGGCGCTGGTGGCTCCCTCGCGTCGTGCGGCGCGGCGTCGGGTGGAAATGGCTCGACGTCGAATGGGCGAGGCGGTGGTGGCGGCGGCGGAGGGTTTGGCACCGCAGGCGCCAGCGGCGGTCAAGGCGACAACGCGGGCTCGACCGTCGGCACGAGTGGCGCCGCGTTCGGTGCCGTCAGCAGCGTGCCGCTCCGAGGTGGGTGTCCGGGTGGCAACGGCGGCGGCACCACCGGCTTCGGTGCGCGTGGCGCGGGCGGCGGAGCGCTTCAGCTCTCGGTCGCGTCGAGCCTGCGTGTGAGTGGAACCGTCTCGGCCTCTGGTGGTGGCGGTCGTCCCGGCACGTCGAACTCCTCTGGCGGCGGTGGCGGCGGCAGCGGCGGCAGCGTGCTGCTCGAGGCCGCGGCGATGACGGTGACGAGCTCCGCGCGCCTGACCTCCAACGGCGGCGGTGGTGGAGAAGGCGCCGACAGCAACACCAACGGAGGGACTGGCGCGAACGGCGCGACCGTCACGAACACTCCGGCGCCCGGCGGCTCGGGCAACAACGCGGGCAATGGCGGAATCGGCGGCGCCGGCGCGACGCCACCGGGCAACGGCGGCAATGACAACCGTGGTGGCGGTGGTGGTGGCGGCGCGGTGGGCCGCATTCGCCTCAACGGCTTCGGCGCGTGCACCATCGACGCTGCCGCCGTCGTCAGCCCCGCCGCCAGCCGCTCGGGTTGCCCCTGACGACCTGAGCCTCAGAACAGCGTGCGGAAGCAGTATTGCCCGTACGCCTTCGCCTCCGCTTTGAACGATGGCTTCGAGATTGCTTCGGCTGCCTTCTTCGGGTCCTTCCCGAAGACTTCGCCCTTCTCATTGATGCTCAAGGGGCCAAGACCGAGCTCCGACTTGACCTTCAATCCACAGTCGTTCGTGAACTGACCGCCGAAGGTGTAGGACGCCGCGCCGAGCTTCAGCTTGACCGTCGCGGCCAGAGTGGCACCGGGCTGGTCGAGGTCGGTGTTCAACGAGGTCTTGACGTCGAGTGTGCCGCCCACGCCATAGCCTGCCTCGATGCACAGACTGACCCCGGTTCCCGTTGCCGAGAGCTTGAAGCCCCCGCCGAAGCCCGAATAGAGCGAGGCGGCGATGCTGGCGAGGCCGTGAGGGTCTTTCGCGCTGACGGGGTCGTTGCGAACGTAGAGATAGAGGTTGGGGTTCTCACTCTCGAAGAGCAGTGGGTCTCGGGCCGTGAATCGACCGATGACGGGCTCGTAGTCCCGCATGCCGAAGCGGACGAGGCGGGTGCGGGCGTCAGCCAGGCCTCCAGCGAAGCCGATGGGCAACTCGAAGGCCGGTGCCGAGTCCGTGACGTTGCCGAACGCGTCGTAGTCCATCGTCTTGACGACGGTGCCGGTGGTGGTGGTGACGACCCGAGGCGAGCCGAGTGCGTCGGTCGCGACATGGTACGCGACGCCCGCCCTCACGAACGAGAACAGGCTCCCGAAGTCGTCATAGGTGAAGACGGTGAGTCCTTCAGGCCCCTTCGTGGCGGTGAGCTGGAAGGGCTCCTCGAGGTTCCCGTAGAGGAAACTCCGTGTCTGTCCGGCTTCGGTTCGCGCGACGCGCCTGAGGAGCCCGTCGTGGGCGTACGTCACCGGAATGCCCTGTACGGTTGCCGACATCAGCTCGCCGCGCGACGTGTATTGGAAAAGGTCGCTGCCACGCTGAGTCATCTGGCCGTCTGCGTTGTAGCCGAACGTGAGAGCGCCCTGGGCAATCACGCGCTTCTGCGCATCGAGCGTCACCGCCTCGGGTGCCGCGGCGCCCAGGGTTCGACTGGTTCGATTGCCATCGACGTCATAGGCGTAGGTCTCGACGGTGACGGTGTTCACCCGAACGGCGGTCAGCTGCCGGTCGACGTCATGGTCGTACGCGATGGTTCTGGTCGAGCCGCCCGACGTCTCGACCCGTCCAGTCACGACGCTGCTGAGGTCGTACGTGGTGGTGACGTCGAAGACGCCGGCGTCGGCGACCGACGTCGTCCTTCGGGTATTCCTCGCGGTGGAGTCATAGCCCAGCGCGAGCGACAGCCCCGCTCCGGTGATGCTCGTTGGAGCACCGGTTGGACCAGTGCGGACCATCGAGAACGCTCCCCACGTCGTGACGTTTCCGTCGGCGTTCCGGGTGATGAGTGTCTCTGGGGTTGCGTCGATGCGGAGCCCCACGAGAAACAGGTTCGGGTCGTAGCGGTAGTCGAACTGACCAAGCGCAACGCCTCCGAAGGTCATTCGGGTGATGAGCTGGCCGTCGAAGGTCGCGGCCAGTGTCTGAGGAGTGCCTACGAGCGGAGTGCGCGTCACCAGAGAAGGGCGGGGTGACGTGCCGACATAGCCATGCGTGAACGTCGCTTCCGGTGAGCCAATGGTGGCCACTCTTCCTGTGGCGTCGTGAGCCCAGCTCACCGTGCGCCCGCTGGGGTACACGATGGACGTGAGCTCGCGGTCGACGTTGTAGGATTTGGTCAGTGCCCCGGCGCCTGCAGCAGTAAAGACAGTCGGCAAACCGACGGCCGAATACACCTGCGTGTTCGACACGCCACTGGGCATGGTGACGCTGGTTCGATAGCCATTGGCGTCGTACGTATACGAATACACCCGCAGGCTCGGGAGCGTGGCAGTGGTGAGGCGCCCCGTGGCGTCGTAGCCGTACGAACTTCTTCGGCCGTTCGCGTCGACTGTCGAAGTTCTTCGATTGAGTGCATCGTAGCCATGGACCTGAAGGGCTGCGCCTTGCGTCGTGCCGGTGCGCCGAGCTTGAGCGTCATAGGTGTACACGATGGGGTCGATGCCAGCCCCCAGCCGCTCCTCGGTGATGAGGCCTTGCGCATTCGTCACGAGCGAACTCTGGGTTCCCGCCGCGCTGACGAGTGAGACCGTTCTCGTCGCGGCGTTCCAGGTCGACGAGAAGACGCGCCCGTTGACCGTCGTCGTCTCGGTCTCCTGGCTGACGGAGAACGGGTCTGCCGGGTTGGTGACCGTCGCCGTCTTGACGACGGTCGTGTTGAGCGTGAGCCCGCTGGGGGCGCGGACGGTTCGCTGCGAAAGATACGGCGCGAGTTGATGGAAGCGGGGGTGTGGCGACTCGCGAGTCGTTTCGACGACGCCCCACGCGTCGGTGACCGTGGTGACGCCGGGCGCGGCGAAGCTGCTCTGCGAGACGGCGCCGGTGGGAGAGGTGATGGTGCGCGCGTTCGCCCCGAGGGCCGTTTGCGCTGTGCCATACGAAGACGTTCGCCCGAGTGCGCTGGTCCAGCTCGTGGTCTTCACACCGGCAAGGCTGGTCACGCTCGAGAAGCTCGATGAGCCACCCAGCGGGTCTTCATCTCTGATGACCCCGCCCGCAGCGTCATAGGTGAACCGGTAGAGGCCACCGGCCGGCGTCGTCATCGTCGCCAGCTCGCCGGTGGAGAGCGTCGTGAACCCGGTCACGCGCCCTGCCGGGTCGGTGATGCTCGAGAGGAACCCCGTGCTTCCAACGCCGAGCAGGGTGCGTTGGCCGGTGGGTGCAACGACCGCCGTGGGGTTTCCCATCACGTCGCGTTCGATGGTGGTGACGCCCCCCAGGGTAGAGGCCGTCGCGAGGCGCCCGGCCGCGTCGTACGTGAACTGCGTCTTCGTGACGCCGGTGAGCCCGTCGAGCGTACGCAGGTGTCTGCCCTGGCCCGTGAAGACGAACGTCTCGCTCGCGTCGGGTGATGGAATGCTGGTGTCGTCGAAGGCCAACGCGATCTTCCGCAGTCGGTGGTTGAAGGCGTCTGAGACGTACAGACTTCCGTCCGGGTGCCACGCCATTCCGGCCGGCGAGATGTTCGAGTCGAGTGGGTGTCGGTTGTCACCGTTGAAGGCGACCGTGTCGCGAACCCCACCAATCGTCAGGAGGACGCCGTCGCGCAGGACGCGCAGCTGCCGGGTGCCTCCCTCGAGGATGTAGACGGTGCCACCCCTGTCGGTGGCGAGGCCGTTCACCGAGAGCGGCAGGGTCAGCGCTGGGCCGTCGACGGTGGGTGGGATGTTGTTGATGGAGCCATTCCCCGCCACCGTCCTGATGATGCCGTCAGCGCCCACCCGACGAATCCGGCCCCACTCGCTGATCAGGATCGCGCCATCGGAAGCGAGCGCGACCTCGGTGGGGAATCTGCAGCCGGCGAGGCGGGCGGGCCCGTCGTCGCCAGAAGAGACATCGGTCCCATCACCAGCGAATGCGTGAATGACGCCGTCGGGGCTCACGTACCGGACTCGAGATCGCCCGACGATGTAGTAGCCAGAATCGGGAGCGACGATGAGACCGCTGGCCCCCATGATGGCGGCGTCGAGGGCCGGGCCTTCGTCACCCGCTTCGGCCCCGCCTGCGGTTGGCGAGCCAGCGAGACGACGAATCGAGCCATCTGCACCGATTCGATCGACGTAGGCGCCAGTGAACTGCGAAGAGTTGCTGCGCGTGAGGTACAGGCTGCCGTCGGGCCCCATCGCGAGGTGGTTCAGACCCCTCAGTCCCGTTTGAGTCGCCTGGGCTCCGTCGACGGGAAAGGTGTTGGTGCCATTGCCAGCGAAGGTGGTGATGATGCCGCTGGGCGAGAGTTTGCGAATTCTGGGCGCTGTCTGTGGTTCGGTCGTGAAATAGACGCTGCCATCAGGGCCGATGGCGATGCGTTGAGGTTGGGTGATTTGTGCCAATCGGCCGGCGCTGCCGTCACCCGAGAAGCCCGCGACGCCCGTTCCCACGACGGTGGTCATGACGTTGCCGAAGCCGCCTCGCGACGGCAGCGTTCGCCCATCTCCGAGGGCCAGGCTGCCGCGATCGTACGCGTGGTGCGCGCTGAGGCTCCACCCACCGAGCCCTGCGGTCGCGCCAAGTCTGGACTCGTCGAAGGTGTGCGTGAACTCTCGGACGAGCGAGGTCTCCATTCGCACGGTGTTCGTCACGTAGAGGTTGAGCACTTCGGTTGGCAGCCCGAACGACGCCAGCGCATCAGGCGGCTGCGTGTACGCGGTCGCGTAGACATACAAGACGCGACCCTTCGCAACCGTTTCACCGAAGACCGGCCTTGCCCACGCGTCGAGGCCATCCCACCTGAACGTGTATGTCTGATTTGGGGTTGGAAGCAGCGAGGCGCGCGTGAGTCTTCCAAGAACCTGGACTTCGACTTCGATGCGAAGAAGCCCCAACGGCACGCTCGAACCGCTCACGGGAATCGTGAAGGTCGACTGACGCGAGAAGCGGGCGCTGTTGAAGTGGAGGTCGAAGGGCGTTCCCGTGAGAGGGATGCTCTCACCGAGGCTCTGCTCCTCGCATCGCAGCACTGAGCCTCCTTTTTCGCAGGGGTCAGGCACCCTGGGAGGTTTTGGCGGGATCGGCGGCGGGCGCTCGCCATTGCCGACGACTCCGAACGGCAGGTTCATGTCGCAGGGCGTGAAGTGATCGAGCCGCGCGCGCCACAGGCTCGTGCCCACTGGGAACGCGAGCGCCAACTTCGTCCGTTCGTCGGTCGAGATGCCGAGCGTCGTGAGTATTCCCGCCGTGGCAGCGGTCATGGAGCCGTCGACATCGAGGTCTGCGAGGCCCGCGGTCACAGAGAGGATTTTGACGACGCGACCGTTCCTCGAGGGGATCCACGCCGACTTCGCCCGGTCGTAGAACCCGACTGGGATTCGCGACCCGACCGGAAAGCCGAGGAAGTTGTTCACGTGGATGGCGACGGGGCTCGAGAACCTCACCTCGGTTGCGCCGGCGGCGATGGCCTCGTCGACGCTGAGCTCGACGGCGTAGGTGTACCCGCTGAAGTCAGGCAGGCGGCCGGGCATCGCTTCGCGCCCTCGTGGTCCGACGGTGTACTCGGTCGCGCGCACGTGCAGCGTCGGGAGCGGTTGAGGCACTCCACCGACGAGCATGGTCGCCTGGGTCCCTGCTTCGAACATCAGCGATGCGCGTCGAGTGCCGTTGGCATCGGTCTCGGGGGTCGAGAGGTGCGTCTGCATCATCGGAGCGGGCAGGGTGATGGTCGTGACCTGTGCATCGAGCGTCACGAGCGCCACGTCGTCGACGTTCGCGTAGCCGCGCATCGGCGTGAGCACCTGTCGCTGCGCGGGAAGGGTGTTGGCCAGCGAGAAGTCGAGCGTCACCCACGAGCCGCCGTTGACGACGAGCTCGTACAGCCCGGTGGCTCGGCTCGTGGTGCTTCCCAGGGCGGGCTCTCCGCGGACCGAGATGGTGACGCCTTGAAGCGGAGCGCCGCTGCGGTCGAAGACCTGACCGCGAAGCACCGCCTGGCGCGTCGGAGAAATCGCTCCAGGCTGAACACCGACCTGCGCCGGGTTCGCCCCGGTGAAGAGGAAGGCGACCGAGTCTGCGAAGTCGGTGGGAACGCGTTGGTCGAGCGGCGTCGGGCAGTTCAAGCAGGAGCCACCGCAGTCGATTCCTGTCTCGGTCCCGTTCCTGATGCCGTCGGCGCAGAGAGTGCCTCCATCGACAGAAGCTCCGGCGTCCACGCCCGCGTCGCTCGCCCCGCCATCGGTTCCGGCGTCAGCGCTTCCTGCATCGGCTACGCCCGCATCAGCAACGCCTGCATCAGCAACGCCTGCATCGAACGGCAGCCCCGCGTCCACGAAGCCCGCATCAGCCTCGCCGCCATCGAGCTCCGGCCCTGCGTCGATGCCGGCGTCTGCTCCCGCATCGGCGCTGCTCCCTGCGTCGTCTGCTCCCGCATCGGTGCCGCTCCCTGCGTCTGCTCCGGCATCGACTCCGGCGTCGACCTCGTGGCCGCCGTCGATGGCCCCTGCGTCGACAGGCTGAATCGACCCAGCGTCATCACTCGGCGCGGCACAGGTGGCTCCGATGCAGGTTCCGCTCGCGCAATCAGCCGCCGCACTGCAGGCCTTCCCCACGGCGCACGGCTCACACGAGGCGCCCCCGCAGTCGACGTCGCTCTCGGCTGCATTTCGAACGCCGTCGAGACACGTCGGGCCCGGCGTGGGACCCCCGCAGCCGAACAGCACAACGGCGAGCACCGCCACTACCGTGAGGCGAATTCGGAGCATCATGACCGTCCTGGAGGGGGAGCGAACCGGAGCGGTGACGGTACCCCGCGGCTCGGACGTCGAGGGGCTTTCTGTGACGGCTACCGTGGGAGCGTAATGACGAACGACGCGCCGCCACCGTCTCGGTCGCCCACCACCACGCTGCCGCCATGCGCGGTGGCGACGAGGCGCACGAGGTAGAGGCCGAGCCCGTGACCCTTGCGCCCACCTGCTTTCTGGAGCGCGAGCGAGCCAAACATGTCGAACAGCTCGTCTTTCAGGAAGTCGGGCACGCCGGGGCCGCGGTCGGACACCGAAATGACGAGCTGGCGCTCGTCGCCGACGACCTCGAGGTCCACGCGCTCCTTCGTGTGCCTCAGCGCGTTCATCACCAGGTTCTCGAGGGCGCGCTGCATGAGCTTGACGTCGACCGAGGCCGACACGTCGCCACGCGAGTGCACGTGAACGTCGACCTTCCCGTCGAGCGCTGCCGTGCGAAGCAGCTCCACCACCGTCGTCGCCAGCACGTCGAGCTGCGCGGGCGTTCGTTCGAGGCTGAGCTTGCCCTGCTCGAGCATGCGCACCTTCAGCAGGTCACCGACGCCTTCCATCACGCGCGCCAGGGCGTTCTTCCCCAGCTCGAACAACGCGCTGTCGGCCGGCTGGGCGCTGCGCTCGAGCAATTGGAACGCGCTCTTCACCGCGGTGAGCGGGTTGCGGAGGTCGTGCACGAGCAGCGTGGTGAGGTCGTCTTTGAGCGCCGTCACCTTGCTGAGCTCTTCGAGCTGCTGGCGAATCAACTGCTCCTGCCGGCGCAGGCGAACGAAGTGCTGCACCCGCAGCTCGAGCTCGCGCCGGTCGATGGGTTTGCCGAGGTAGTCGTCGGCGCCCGCGGCCAGGCCAGCGTTGCGATGCTCCTGGTCGTCGAGGGCCGTGAGCAACAGCACCGGGAGCGGGCCGCGCGCGTTCTCCTTGAGGAGCGCAATCGCCTGAATGCCCGTCATGCCCGGCATCATCACGTCGATGACCACCACCTCGACGTCGCGCTCGCGCACCTGCTCGATGGCCTGCGCAGCGCTCGCTGCCTCGATGACCTCGAAGCGCTGACGGAGCGAGAGCCGAACCATGCGCCTGAGGTCGTCATCGTCATCGACGACCAGCACCAGCGGCTTCGACTCGGCGACTTCGCTCGTCATGTGCAGCAACCATCACGAGGCGGTGCGCCCCTCGCAACGCAGTCCGTTGGTGCGTGAAGGTGGGCACCCGGTGCAGCCCGCTTGACGTCGGTCATCAGGGTTTCGCAGAAAATGCCGCGGCCCGGAGGCCGCTGTGAACGATTTGCGCCAGGTCGCGCGTGCCTTCTTGATCCACCTCGGGACGAACCCACCGCAACTCTTGAGGGCGACGCAGCCCGACGAGGGATTCTGATGGGCTGGCGTGCCGCGTGAATCGCCGGCCTTGATTCCGCGCATGTCTCGAGGAGTGTTCATGACCGCCATCGACCTCTGGCTGAAGAAAAGCCCCGTCGCGAAGGACTACGAAGAGAGCGACTCACTCCGGGAGGCCGAGCGTCGCTTCGGGGTACCGCGTCGCGACTTCATGAAGTTCGCCGCGGCGCTCGTCGCCTCGATGGGCCTGCCGTCCTCGGCCCTCGGCGCGGTGGTGAACGCGATGACGCAGTCGAAGCGGCCGTCGGTCATCTGGCTGCAGTTCCAGGAATGCACGGGCTGCACCGAGAGCCTGCTGCGCTCCGAGCACCCGACGCTCGACAAGCTCATCCTCGACCTGATCAGCCTCGACTACCACGAGACGCTCGCAGCCGCGGCCGGCCATCAGGTCGAGGCGGCGCGCAAGACGGCGATGGAGACGAACAAGGGCAAGTACATCCTCGTGGTCGAGGGTGCCATCCCGATGAAGGACAACGGCATCTACTGCAAGATTGGCGGGAAGACGGCCATCGAGCTGACGAAGGAGTGCGCCGCCGACGCGGCCGCCGTCATCGCCATCGGCAGCTGCTCGTCGTGGGGCGGCATGCCGTCGACCGCGCCGAACCCGACGGGCGCGAGCTCACTCGCGACGGTGCTCGGCAAGCCGGTCGTCACGATTCCGGGCTGCCCGCCGAACCCGTACAACTTCCTCTCGACGGTGGTGCACTTCCTCACCTTCGGAAAGGTGCCTGACCTCGACGCCAAGGGCCGCCCGCTGTTCGCGTATGGCCGGCTCATTCACGAGAACTGCGAGCGCCGCGCCCACTTCGACGCGGGCCGGTTCGCCAAGCAGTTCGGCGACGACGGCCACCGTCAGGGCTGGTGCCTCTACAAGCTCGGCTGCAAGGGCCCCGAGACGTACGCGAACTGCCCGCAGATTCTCTTCAACGACTGCGGCGGCGGCGCCTGGCCTGTCGGCACCGGTCACCCGTGCATCGGCTGCACGGAGGAGGGCATCGGCTTCACCAAGCCCATCCACTCCCTCGCGGTGCTCAAGACCGTGACGCCCCCGACGCAGTTCGCGCGGCCGGCGGAAGACCAGGGCCAGGGCGCCACCATCGTGACGGCCGGCGCTGCAGCGGTGCTCGGCGGTCTCGCCATCGGGGCGGGCATGAAGCTCGCCGACAACCTCGGCAAACGCGACGACGCGAAGAAGCCCGACTGATCGAGGAGCGCCCATGACCATCGATCGACGCAACTTCCTCAAGCTGGCCGGCACCACCGCTGGCGTCGCCGCGGCGACCTCGAGCGGCGTCGCGCACGCACGCCCCAACAAGAAGATGCCTGAAGAGGCGCTCGGCCTGCTCTTCGACGGCACGTTGTGCATCGGCTGCCGCGCCTGCATGCCTGCCTGCAAAGAGTCGAACAACATGCCGCCCGAGCTCACGCCGCTGAAGGTGAACGGCGAAGAGGTGAACGCCCTGTGGGACGCGCCGCTCGACATCTCGGGCAGCACGCTCAACGTCATCAAGGCGTACCGCAACGGCACCGCGGAACACAAAGACCAGGCCGTCGACGGCTTCGCGTTCACCAAGCAGTCGTGCTTCCACTGCGCAGACCCTTCGTGCGTCTCGGCCTGTCCGGTCTCGGCCATGACGAAGGACCCGGTCAACGGCATCGTCTCGTACAGCCTCGAGGCCTGCATCGGCTGCCGCTACTGCGTCGCTGCGTGCCCCTTCGGAGTGCCGCGCTTCACCTACGACACGCCGAAGCCGCAGATCAGCAAGTGCCAGCTCTGCAAACACCGGTTCGCCGATGGCAAGTACTCCGCGTGCGCCGAGGTCTGCCCCACGGGCGCGACGCTGTTCGGCAAGGTGAAGGACCTGAAGGCCGAGATCGCGCGCCGCAAGTCGCTGGCGCCCGGCACCACCACGACGTTCCCTCGCGGCCGCATCGGCGACAACGACACCTACGTCGGTCAGGTGGGCAAGTACGTCGAGCGTGTCTACGGCGAGAACGAGATTGGCGGCACGCAGGTGCTCCATCTCTCGGGCGTGCCGTTCGACCTGCTCGACAAGCCGCCGCTGCCTGATCAGGCGCCCGCCGCGACGTCCGAGACGATTCAGCACGGCGTGTATTACGGGCTGCTCGCACCAGCGACGTTCCTCGGCATCCTGGTGGCGGCAGCGCGGCGCAACATGCGGGCCGCCGACGAGCCGAAGAAGCCAGAGGGAGGCACCCCATGAGCGCGCATGCTCCCGCGGCGCCGGTGGGTGGGAAGCTCGTCACGCCGGTGACGTTGTCGCTGTTGGTGATGGTGCTGGCGATGGCAGCGGTCATCGGCGTGCGGCTGGTCTACGGCTTGGGCGCCACCACCAACATGAACCAGGGCTACCCCTGGGGGTTGTGGATCGCGTGGGACGTGGTGACGGGCTCGGCGCTCGCCGGTGGTGGCTTCGCGACGGCGCTGCTCGTCTACATCTTGAACCGCGGCGAATATCACCCGCTGATCCGGCCCGCCCTGGTGGCGTCGCTGCTCGGGTACATGCAGGCCGGCATCTCGGTGTTCTTCGACCTCGGCCGCTGGTGGGATTTCTGGCACATCTTCTGGCCCAAATACGCGCAGGTGAACTCGGTGCTGTTCGAGGTCGCCCTCTGCATCACCGCCTACATCCTCATCATCATGCTCGAGCTGATGCCCGTCGTGCTCGAGCGCCTCGGGTGGGAGAACGCGCGCAAGAAGGTGGACCGGCTGCTGTTCATCTTCGTCGCGGTGGGGGTGCTGCTCCCGATGATGCACCAGTCGTCGCTGGGCACGCTGCTGGTGGTGTTCGGCCCGCAGGTGCACCCGCTCTACCAGTCGAACCTGCTCCCGATTCTCTTCCTCACCTCGACCATCGGCATGGGCTACGCGGCCGTCACCATCGAAGGCGCCATCTCGTCGGTCGGGCTCAACCGGCCCTTCGAGAAAGAGATTCTCGCGAAGCTGCTGCAGGTCGGTCGCGTGCTGATGGTGCTGTACCTGGTGGTGCGCTTCGGCGACCTCATCTGGCGCGGCGCGCTGGGCCGGGCGTTCGAGCTCTCACTGCCGGCGCTGATGTTCTGGATCGAGAACTTCCTCTTCGCGGCGCCGCTGTGGCTGCTGGCGACGAAGGAGCACCGCATGCAGGCCCGCCGCATCTTCCTCGGCGCGATGGCGATGGCGCTCGGTGGCATCGTCTACCGGCTCTCTGCGTTCCTCGTTGCGTACCAGACCGGCGCGGGCTGGCATTACTTCCCGTCGCTCGGTGAGCTGACCGTGACGGTCGGCCTCATCGCCTTCGAAGTGCTCGCCATCATCCTGGCGATTCGTCTCTTGCCCATCCTCCCGGTACACCAGCCGGGCATGAGGAGCACCACGCCATGAGTAAGCGCATCACCATCGACCCCATCACCCGCATCGAAGGTCACCTCCGCATCGACTGTGAGGTGGGCGACGACAACAAGGTCAGCGCGGCGTGGGCGTCTGGCACCATGTGGCGTGGCGTCGAGCAGATTCTGCTCGGCCGCGACCCGCGCGACGCCTGGGCCATCACCCAGCGCTTCTGCGGCGTCTGCACCACCGTGCACGCCATCGCGTCGGTGCGCGCGGTCGAGAACGCGCTCGACCTCGGGGTGCCGAAGAACGCTCAGTACATTCGCAACCTGATGATCGCCGCGCACGCGGTGCACGACGAGATCGTCCACTTCTACCACCTGAGCGCGCTCGACTGGGTCGACGTCACCAGCGCGCTGAAGGCCGACCCCGCGAAGGCGTCGCAGTTGGGTGAGAGCCTGTCGAGCTGGAACGGCAACGGGAAGGTCGAGCTCGCCGGCGTTCACGCGAAGCTCAAGACGCTCGTCGAGAGTGGCCAGCTGGGCATCTTCGCGAACGGCTACTGGGGCCACCCGGCGATGAAGCTGCCGCCCGAGGTGAACCTGCTGGCCGTCGCCCACTACCTGCAGGCGCTCGACATTCAGCGGAAGGCGAACAAGATCGTCGCCATCCTCGGGAGCAAGACGCCGCACATTCAGAACGTGGCGGTCGGCGGCGTGTCGAACGCCATCTCGCTCAACAGCCAGTCGGTGCTCTCGGTGGAGCGGTTGCTCGCCATCAAGGAGTACATCGACGCGGTGAAGGACTTCGTCCAGAACGTGTACCTGGTCGACGTCGCGGCCGTCGCGGCCTTCTACCCGGAGTGGACCACCATCGGGAAAGGCGTCACCAACTACCTCGCCTGCCCCGACTTCCCGCTCGACGAGAAGGGCACCAAGTTCGTCACCAACGGTGGCTACATCGCGGGCGGCAAGCTCGAGACCTTCAAGCCCATCGTGAAGTTCGGCGACGAGTACTTCCGCGACGCGGTGGCCGAGAGCGCGAAGCACTCGTGGTACCAGGACAAGGGCCCGCTCCACCCGTACAAGGGCGAGACGAACGCCGAGTACACGGACTTCCAGGACAAGGCGAAGTACTCGTGGGTGAAGTCGCCGACGTTCAACGGAGAGCCCGCGCAGGTCGGCCCGCTCGCGCGCGTGATGATGGCGGTCGCGACGAAGGACGAAGAGACGCTCAAGCACCTCACCAAGCTGCTCGGGCTCATCGACGCCGTCGGCAAGGTGAAGGTGCCGCTCGAAGGCCTGCACTCCACGCTCGGCCGGCACGCGGCGCGCGCGGTGATGTGCCAGCGCAACGTCGAGATCCTCGAGCAGCAGTGGAAGCTGTTGCTCGACAACATCGCGACGGGTGACGTCTCGACGTTCGCCAAGCCCGAGTTCCCCAAGGGTGAGATTTCGGGCTTCGGCTTCCACGAGGCGCCGCGCGGCCTGCTGTCTCACTGGATCGTCATCGAGAACGGCATCATCAAGAACTACCAGGCCGTGGTGCCGACGACGTGGAACGCGGCTCCGCGCAACGACAAGGACCAGCCGGGCCCGTACGAGGCGTCGCTCCTCGACACGCCTCTCGCCGACCCGGAGCGCCCGCTCGAGGTGCTGCGCACCATTCACTCGTTCGACCCGTGCCTCGCGTGCGCGGTGCACCTCACCGACGTGACGAAGCGCCCCATCGTGAAGGTCAGGGCGCTGTGATGAGCGCGCCCAACGTCGTCATCCTCGGCGTCGGCAACGTGCTGATGAGCGATGAAGGCGTCGGCGTGCACACCGTCACCGCGCTCGAGCAGGGCTGGGACTTTCCCGTCGGCGTGCGCTGCGTCGACGGCGGCACGTCGACGAACGAGCTGCTCGGCGACCTCGAAGACCTCGACCACCTCATCGTCATCGACGCGGTGGCGGCGGGCCTCGAGCCCGGCGGCATGGTGCGGCTCGAAGGGTCGGCCGTGCCGGCGGCGTTCACGACGAAGCTGTCACCACATCAGGTGGGCATCGCCGACCTGCTGGCCACGCTGACGTTCATGGGCCGCGCGCCGAAACACGTCGTGTTGCTGGGCGTCGAACCCAAGCGCCTCACGCTCGACATGGAGCTGTCGTCGACCGTCGCCGCGCGCGTGCCGCAGCTGTGCGCCCAGGTGGTGGATGAGCTGGGCAAGCTGGGCCTGGGGCCCACGTCGCGTCACTCACTGCCGGCGTGACCGTCAGCCGAGCTGCTCGCGGAACTGCTCGAGGAAGATGGCGTCCATCTCTTTGCGCTGGGTCTCGTCGAGGTACGAGTAGTTCGCGTTCGATTGCCAGAACAGATAGTCGGTCGCGAGGATCTGGCTCATGTCTGCGTCTTCGACCCGCTTGAGGGTCTCGAGCAGCTCGGTGCCGGTGATGCCCTGGCCTGCGAACATCTCGATGACGGCGGGGAATGAGCGGTCGTTCGAGTACGGCACCGAGCCCATCAGCTCGACGAACTGACGCGGCGTCAGGCCGCTCGTCTCGAGCATCTCGTTCATGTTCAGGTCGCCGAACGCGATCTGCCGCGCGGCCTCACGCACCTGCTCGGTCTCACCGTACGCGTCGGTGAGAATGGGCTCGAGCAGCCGCTTCTGCTCCTCGTCGAACGCTTCTCGTTCGTCGGCGCCGAAGATCTGATCGGCGATGAAGCCACCGACGGTCGCCGCGATGGTGAGCGCCACGCCGATGGGCGCCGTCGCGGGGAACAGCGTCAACGCGCCGCCCACCAGCGTCAGCGCGCTCGAGATGGCGCGCGCGGCGTTGCGGCCACCACCTTCACGGAAGAAGTCGCCGGCGGCGTCGATGGTGCTCAACGCGCTCAAGGCGACGCCGAGGCCCGGAAGAATCTTCGCCTGGAGGAAGGCCGCGCCCGACACCAGCCGTGAGCCAGCCGCCAACCGGCCGGACGACTCGAGCGAGCCGATGGCGCGCGCGGCGAGGTCGAGGCCGCCTTCACCGATGTTGCCGATGCTCTGCACGAGGTCGAAGCCGCTCTGGCCCGGCAGGTTGGCGACGGCGAAGACGAGGCCCGCTGCGGCGATGCTCGAGTTGAGCCCCGAGAGCCCCTGGAGCCTGTTGCGGTCCTTGAGGATGGCCTCGAGCGCCGCCGTGTCACCGGTCGACGCCTTCTTCATCGCGTCGATGTACGCCTGCCCGTCGTTGATGGCCTCGGCGAACCCACCCGGCGCCTCGAGCAGGCCCTTGGCCGTCTTGAAGTCGTTGAAGAGCCCCTCGAACTGCGCCATCGCCGTCTGCTGATTCCCGCCGGCTTCGGCCTGGTACTGCGTGAGCGTGCCGGGCAGGCCGGGCTCGACGATGTTGGTGATGATGTTCTCGGCCTGCGACTCGAAGGCAGCGCGGGTGGGCGAGCCATCTTGCATCGTGCTCGCGGCCCACTCGACGGCGCGCGCCGGGAGCGGAGACTTCGCGAGCTGCTCGTACGCGCCCACCACGTCATCGGCGCGGCCCGGGTCGGCGACCGCGATGGCGTCGAGCGCGGGGCCATTGGCCTCGAGGTACGCGTCGAGCCCTTCGGCCGCGGCCACCTCAGCCGCGTACACGTCGGCGTGCTCGGTGCGGTAGTTGGCGATGAACTGCGATTGCTGCTCCGGCGTCAGCACGCCGCTGAACTCCGACAGCATCGCCTGCATCTCTTGATCAGCCGCCTCGCGGGCCCCACGCGCCGACTCGTAGGTGCCGGTGACGTTCTCGAGGCCGCGGAACATGACGTCGGAGAGCTCGCTGACCGCCTCGGTCTTGCCGAGCCGCGAGAGCTCCGACACCAGCGCCGACGAGAGCGCGATGGCGCGGCCGTCTTCGGCGAACTCGTGCAGCTTGTCGTCGAGCTTCTGCAGGTTGGACTTGTCGGGGATCTTCGTCGCGAGCTGCGTGGCGATCTCGTTGGTCACCTGCTCGCCGCCTGCCTCCGACAGCCGCGCCAGCACGTCCATCGCGGCGGCCGAGTCTTCGCTCTCGTTGCGGTCGACCGTCTCGGCGACGTGGCTGGTGAGGTAGTCGCCGTACTGGCTCATCACCTGTTCGGCAGACGCGCCGCCGTCGAGCGCGGCTTCGGCCTCTCGAATGACGAGCAGCTCGAGGTCGGTGCCGTGCTCGTTGTCGGCGAGGCCCTTCGCGGCTTCGGTCTTGCCCTGGGTGCGCAGCTGGTCGTGGAGCGCGCGAGCGAGGTCGGTCTGCCCGCCCGCTTCCATGTGCTCGAACAGCGCGTCGTCGATTTCTTCGAGCTCGGTGTCGTCGGGGAGCGCCGTCGCCAGCTCGCGCGCGATGACCTCGGAGCCGCCCTTGTCGCCGACCTCGGCGAGCAGCCCGATGGTGTCCTTCATCAGGTCCTTGTCGCGGTCGCCTTCGTCCCGCGCGGCGTCGCCGGCGGCCTCGGAGATCTGCCTGATGGTCGGCGCGGCGTGCTCGGTGAGAATGCGCACGTACTCGGGGTCGGTCGACGCGCTGGCGAGCTCGTTGAGCGTGGTGGCGGCGGCGTTGGCGGCCTCGGCTGGCGTCTTCCCGTCGGCGATGGCGGTGTCGTACGACTCCTGCACCTGCGTGGCGCCCTCGGTCGCGCGAGCGTTGTAGTCGGCGGTCACCTGCGGAGGGTCGGCAACGCGGCGCGCGGCGAGCTTGTCGAGGCCGGCTTCGGTGATGAGGGCGTCACGCGCAGGCCCCGGAGGCGTGCGCAGCAGCTTCTCGGCCTGCACGTCGGTGATGGTGGCGGGGTTGCCGTAGCGCGGGTTCTCCTGCTGGAAGGCGCGCAGGCTCGTGTACGGCTCGTTCGGGCGGTTCGGGTCGACGACCGTGCCATCGCGGCGCTGCACCACGGCGTGGCCAACGGGGTCCTGCTTGTCGGTCAGCAGCACGACCGAGTCGCCGGGCTTCGCCGCCTTCACCGCGCGCTCGAGGCAGTTCGCCTGACCGTCGCCGAGCACCTCGGTTCGAAGAGAGGTCGCTCCGCCAGCGGTCGTCTTCCCGCCCCGCATCAGCTCGGCGAGAGAGAAGGAGCGTGAGTTCGACTCGATGCCAGGGAGCTGGTTGGGGCTCGCGAGCGTCGAGAGCGCCTTCTGACGGAGCGCGCGGCCGAGGCCCTTCGAGACTTCATCGCGACCGAAGACCTGCCGCACCGACGAGGCCATCGGCTTGTTGCCGGCTTGCTTCGCCAGCGCGATGGCCACCTTCGGGTCGGGCTTCTTCGCAGCGGCCGCCGCTGCCTTCTGTTTCGCCGCCGCCGCTGCTGCGGCCGCCGCGGCCTTCGCTGCTTCGGCCGCCTTCCGTTGTGCTGCGGCCTGAGCTTGTCGACGTGCTTCGGCCGCACGGCGGGCTGCATCGGAGACGGCGCTCATGTGTGATTCCCCTTTGAGGACAACCTCTGATCATCGTCGATCAGCTGGCCTCGGACTTCCGAGCACATTGTCAAAGCGGCTCACACCGCACCGGCGCAGAGAGTGCGCACGTGGAACACATGTGGGACGGTCAGAACGAGACGCCGACACGAAGGCCCACATCGACGTCGAAGACGGGCCTGACCGTGACGCGGCCGGCGCTCCCAAAGTGGTCCGTGCAGTTGAAGCACGCGAGCACGCTGCCTCCTCCGCTGGCGCCGAGGAACAAGTGCCGCCAGATGACCCAGTTCCAGCCGATCGAGACCCCGAGACCGACGCTGACGTCGGTGCCGTTCGGGTACGGAGGGATGCAGGCATCCTCCCGTCGGCCCGTCTGACGGCCTTGCGCTTCGCCGATGCGGACGACGACCTTCGGCAAGACGAACGCGCCATCGAGCCGGCTCTCGTCCCCGAACGGTCGAATCGCGAGGCCTGCCGACACCCAACTCAACCACCCGGCGTTGGCGCACGGCTGTTCGATGGGGTGCGGCACGGCAACCCAGGCGGCGTCGGTCGTCAGCACGAGCCGTGGCGCGACCACGAAGGAGGCGCCGGCAGAAGCTCCGAATCGCCGCACGGTGACGACGTACGCGAGCGGCGACAGGTTGACCCACGCGGCCGTCTGCGGTGGCGAGGGCTCAGCCGAGAGCACGACCAGGAGCGCCGCGGTCAGCACCGGCGCGACTCAACTCCTTCCGTTGCGCCGCCGCAAACCCTGACGAAACCGCTGCGCCGTGACGCGTGTCACGCAGAAGGTGCGTGCTCGGGCCGAAGACCGCGCTCAACCCTGAGATTTCACGACCCAGCGTTTCGGGCGCGCTCCTTGAAGCAGGCGAAGCAGCGGCACTGACAAGGAGCACGGGCGCCATGGGCGAGACCGGAAGTGGCGTTCTGCTCGGCCTGGCCGCGAGCGTCGCCGTGGTGCACACCGCCATCGGCGTCGACCACGCGTTGCCCTTCGTCGTGCTGTCTCGCGTGCAGAAGTGGTCCTTGAGACGAACCCTCGCCGTGACGGCGGCCTGCGGCGCGGGGCACATCGCGTCGGCTGTCGTCATCGGCCTGGGCGCCGTCGCGCTCGGTCTCGCGGTGGAGCAGCTCGCGCCGCTCGAGGCGATGCGTGGGCAACTGGGGCTGGGCATTCTCATCGCGTTCGGCCTCGGGTACGCCGCGCTCGGGCTCGTTCGTCTGTGGAAGCAGCGGCCGCATCACCACGCGCACGTGCACGGCGATGGAACGCTCCACGAGCACGACCACGGTCACGCCGACGAGCACGCGCACCTGCATGAAGACGCGCGCAAGAAGGCCGTGTCGGCATGGACGCTCTTCGTGGTGCTCGTGTTCGGCCCGTGTGAGGCGCTGGTGCCGCTGCTGCTCGCGCCCGGAGTGACGCGCGACTACGCGCTGCTCGCAGGTGTCATCGCGGTCTTCGGTGGGCTGACGGTGGTGACGATGCTCGTGCTGGTGACCGTCGGCGTCGTCGGCGCCCGGCTCGTCAACCTCGAGCGCTTCATCGGCCCAAAGCTGGCGGGTGCCGGTGACGTCGCGGCCGGGCTCGCCATCGCGGCGACCGGGCTGGCCGTCGGCGCGCTGGGGCTGTGAGCGCTCAGGCGAGCTGGGCACGCAGCGGTGTCTCTTCGTCAGGGCTCAGGCCGAGCAGGTGAATGCGCTCCGACGCGTTGGCGCCGACGCCGAGCTCGGCCGCGCGCTTCATCACCGGCAACGCCCAGATGGAGCCCTTCATCAGCCGCTCGTTCGCCCCCGCCAGCCGCAGGAAGCCGAGGCCCACCGCGTCGATGGCGAGCGGGTCGGCGCTGGCCGCGAGGAAGTCGAGCTGGGCGAGGTCGCCGGTGTCGGGTCCTCCGTTGGTGAACCCGGCGCGCCCATCCATCACGACGAGTGAGGGAGGCACCACCAGCGAGAGCTCGGCGAGGCGCTCCCTGAAGCCGCTGGGGAAGTGCATGCCCAGGCGCGCGCCGCCGTCGACGACGCCGACGAGGTTCTTGAGCGCCATCGTGAAGTCACCGAGCGCGTGGGTGCGCGGCGTGCACAGGTTGATGACGTGGTCGGCGCTCGCGACCGACGCGTAGATGGGAATCGTCGAGTCGCTCCAGTGCGTGGCGAGCCGGTGCGTCACCTGCGTCACCGCCGTGTCGTCGAGCGGCTGCAGCTGCACCTTCGCTTCGTTCGCCGCCGCGTGCAGGCCGAGCTGACGGAACGTGGTGTCGGTCGAGCGCATGAACATGGTGCGGTCGGCGATGAAGGGCACGCCGCCGGCTTCGAGCACCAGCCGTGAGACGGCGAACACCACCTCGGGGTCGCTCGTGGCGGGGTACTTCCGGGCGCTGTTGGTGGCGGGTTTGATCAACACGCGCTGGCCTTCACGAATGAAGGCCAGGCCTCCTGCCTGCGCGATGACGTGCTTCACCGCGTCGACCAGCGTGGGGAACCTCGAGGGGCGCACGAGCGAGACGGTGCTCGTCACGAGCGTCGGCAAGGTCTGCGCGCCGGCGTCAGGGGCTGCGCGCGCCGTGCGGCACCCGGACAGACCTGCCGCGGCGAAGCCTCCACAAACCCCGTGAATGAACTCGCGCCGGGTGCTCATGCCCGAGCAACGTGCATCTTTCGGGCGCGCTCACCCGGTGTGCTTGACGAACTCGAGCCTCGCGTCTCTTCGCACCGCATCCAACGCGGCACGCGCGACGAGGCGGTCGTCGCCCCAGTCCGTCGACGGCTCCATGACGCCCACGACCAGCGGCATGAACTGACGCATCGCCCGGTCGACGTTCGCCCTCTTCCGGAGCTCGAAGGGCGAGGGCAGCAGCTCGAGCACCCAGCCGGCTTCGCGCCGGTGAAACGCGAGCGGCGCGAACGAGGTGAGCGTCACCTGCTTCAGGTTCGCAAACGACGCGAGCATCGCGAAGACGCTGGTGGTCTGCATGCGGTCGAGCCGAATGCGCTCGAGGCTCGCGAGGAGCTGGCCGTTCGACTTCAGCGTCGCTTCGACGCGTGCGGTGTCTCCCGCGACGCTCAGCTCGAGCGCCTTCAAGCTGGGAAACATCGTCGGCTGAACCAGGTGCAGGGCGTGAACGGCTTCACGTGAGAGCCCCAGGGTTCGCAACCGTCGAAAGGGCCACGCGCGCTTCACGAGTTGTCCCAGTTCCCCCTCGGGAACCGAGCGCAGCGACTCGAGCCCTCGAAGCTCGGTCTTCTCGAGGAAGTCGCCGTCGATGGCGTCTGCGAGCGAGAGCGCGGTGAAGGTGTTCCACGCCGGGTGACCGATCAGGGCCTTGCGCTGCTCTGGCGTCGCGAACGTCACGCGACCCTCGGCGACGAACCCTCTTCTGAAAGTCTCGGTGCGCTGAGGAATGGCAGGCTCCAGCGGGCCCAGCCACTGACGCCCGTACTGGCGAAGGAGCTGTCGCGTGCGCGCGTCGTCTCTGCCTGACGGGTCTCGTTTGAGCTGGAGCAGCAACAGCTCGGCGCGCGGGTCGCCCCGTTCCTGCAGCCAGTCGCCGTAGACGAGTCGGGGCCCATCATCTTCGGGCGTCGCGCAGATGACGTGAAGCAGCTCGGCCTCGCGCGTCGGGCGTCTCGGCCGCGCCGCGTCGGTGAGCAGCGCCTCGGGCGAGGGGAGCGGCGCCTGCAACACCCGCGCGAGTTCTTCAGCGAGCGCCTCGAGCCGCTCCACGTCTTCAGTCGTCGTCGGGTCTTCCCGCAACGACTCGAGCACGCGACGCGCGTGGGGAATGAGCTGCTCGACGACGGCGACTCGCGACGAGGGCTCCGCGACGCGCAGCTCGAGCGCCCGGCGCGCGCGCACGTCACCCACGCGTTGCAGCGTCGAGAACAACGACGTCCACCGAGCCGAGTCGATGCCGTCGACGGTCGGGAGTTCGCGCAGGAACGCGGCGAACGCCTTCGCGACGCGCGGGTCGTCGAGGGCCGCCAGATGTTCGATGCGTTGCGCGACCGCGCTCCAGGGCGGCTCCGCGAAGACCGTGAGCAGGCGCCCGACGTCGACGTCACGACGCTCGCTCGCCACGTCGAGCCACACCCCCTGCAGGCCTTTGCGTGTTCGGCCCTGCAGCTTCGGGAGCGTCGCCGTCAACGCCTCGCTGAGCGTGTCGATGAGGTCGGCGAGCACGGGCACCCTGCGGAGTCTCCACGCATCGAGCATCGCCTCGAGCGCCGCGCCGGGCCGGCCTTCGCGCAGGAGTCGTGTCGAAGCCTCGAGCCACACGTCTTCTTCATCCTCACTCAATCTCCAGCACTGAGCAGGAGTTCCAGGTGTCGTATCGTGCAGCGATGCGTCACTACCTCCGAATCGTCATCGCGGAGCAGCCACGCGATGGCGTACGAGCCGACGCGCGGAAAGGAGATGACCGATGACGGCGTTGTACATCGTCATCGTCCTCGTCCCTGCGCTCGCCGGCGTGGTGGTGCTCGGCTCGACGATGCGAGGGCTCCTGCGACTGCCGCTCCTGCGCAGCGTGCCGTGCCCCGAGCGGGAGCGCTGGCCTTCACTCACCATCATCTCTCCCGCCTGCAACGAGGAGAAACACGTACAGAGCGCGGTCGCGAGCATGCTGGCGCTCGACTACCCGGACGTGAGCGTGGTGGCCGTCGACGACCGCTCCACCGACTCGACGGGCGCGCTGCTCGACGCGCTGGCGAAGACCCACGACCACCTCACCGTGCTGCACCTCACCGAGCTGCCCGAGGGCTGGCTGGGCAAGCTGAACGCGCTGGAGAAGGGCGTCGCGCAGAGCACCGGTGACTGGCTGCTCTTCATGGACGCCGATGCGCACCTCTCGGGCCAGGCGCTCAAGCGGGCCATCAGCTACGCCGACGCGCAGCACGTCGACTGCCTCTCGGTCGTTCCGCAGATCGCCACCTGCGGCTTCGTCGGTGACGCGGTGTTCGACGTCTCACTCGCGCTCTTGAGCGGCAACGGCCGGCTGCGAACGGTGAGAGACCCGAAGTCGCGTCACGTCGCCGCGACCGGAGCCTTCATTCTCGTGCGCCGCGCCGCCTTCGCGAAGACGCCGGGCTTCTCGTGGTTGCGACTGGAAGTGGCCGACGACTTCGGGCTGGCGCTGATGATCAAGTCGCACGGCGGCACGTGCGACATCATCAACGGCCGCGGCGAGGTGACGCTCGAGTGGTACTCGTCGTTCGGCGAGATGACGCTGCTGATGCAGAAGAACCTGTTCGCCATCATGGCGGGCTTCTCGCTGCTCAGAGCCATCGCGGTCGCCGCCCTCGCCGCGTGGATGCCGTTGTCGCTGCTGGCGCTCACGCTGCCGGTCGAGCCCGCGCTGCACCTCATTCCTCTCACCGGTGCTGCCTGCATGACGTTCGCGACGGTGCTGGCCGCGCGGGCGACGGGCCGCTCCCTGTTGCCTGCCCTCTGCTGGCCCATCGGCTTCTTCGGCACCGCGTGGATGGCGCTGCGCTCGGGCATCGTCGGCCATCGCATCGGCGGCATTCAGTGGCGCGGCGTCGTCTACCCGAGTGGCCTGTTGAAGGCGCACCAGCGCGTTCGGATGTGAGATAGGGAACGCTCGGCGCTCCTTTCGAGCCGTCTCTTCGCCCGGAGCCTGTTCTGATCGACCTCTGTGAAGCCTGCGGCATGTGCTGCAACGGAACCTTGTTCAACTACGTCACGCTCGTCCCCGACGACATGCCGAAGCTCGCGAAGTACCCGCAGCTCAAGCTCAAGGAGCGCAAGGGGCAGGAGTCGTTCGACGAGCCGTGCGTGCTCCACACCGGCAAGGGCTGCAGCGCGTACGACGACCGGCCGGCGACCTGCTCTCGCTACGTCTGCGGGGTGCTCCGCGCGGTGGGCAAAGACGAGATCACCGAGATCGAGGCGCTCAACCTCATCAAGGAAGGCCGCGCGCTCGTCGACCACGTGAAGGAGTTGGTCATCTTCGAGGAGGGCCAGCCCATCGCCGTCAGCACGTGGGAACCCGCGCCCGAAGAGTTCGACGACGAAGCGCGCTTCACGTGGGACCGCACCGCCTACCACCTCAAGAAGTACTTCCTGAACATGGGGAACGAAGAGGTCGACCCTGAGCTCGAGGTGCGCGGTGGGTCGGCGAGCGCGCCGCAGCGTGAGGCCGAGCCCGATTCGCCGAGAGCGCCGCGGAGAAGGCCGAAAGCGCCCAGGAACGATCCGGACTGATCGTCACGCCTTCGGTTTGAGCTTCTTCTCGTCGGGGTGGCAGATCATGTCGATGACGACGGTGCTCGCGAGCACCAGCACCGCGTCTTCACCGGCCGCGACGTCGACGCCGTAGGTGTCGGTGAACGAGAACCACTTCTTCGAGACCTCGGCGACGACCTTCGAGCCGCGGCGGAACGTGTACTCGTGGTCGAGCAGGCTGCCGGTGGCCTCGAGATCGTCGGGGCCGGGCACGTCGACCGTGAAGCCGACGCGGAAGAGGTTGATGAGGTCCTTCTTCACGACGGCCGCGACCTCGCCGTTGCGCAGAATCTCGAACGACGGCGTGAGCGCGATGAGCTTCTCGCGAATGAAGGCGACCTCGTTCTTCTTCGCGTCGAGGAACGCGAGCTTCTCGCGAAGCAGGGTGAAGGCCTTGCCGTCGACCGAGAACGCCTCGTTCCCGTTCTCGTCTTTGATGGCGAAGTCGTCGCCGAACGAGAACAGCTTCTGCTTCACGATGTATTTCATGGTGGCCTCGGCAGAGTTCTCCCATCACGCCGTGCGCATCGCCAGCGTGGGTTCCATTTCTCGCGGCATCGTTCCGTTGGCCTGCTCCCGGGGCGCGCGGTCGCGTGCGAGGAAGGGCGCATGAAGGTCGCCTGGGTCGCGCTCGCAGGTCTGCTCGTCGGCTGTGGTGGCGCTCCTTCGCTCGAGTCAGATGCAGGCGGCTCGGCGCCCGTCGACGCCGGCGCTGTGGACGCGGGTGAACTCGATGCTGGAGTCGTCGATGCCGGCGTCGTCGTCGATGCCGGGCTCGTCGATGCTGGAGTCCTCGATGCTGGGCTCGTCGATGCCGGGCTCGTCGATGCTGGAGTCCTCGATGCCGGGCTCGTCGTCGATGCGGGGCTTCCCGACGCGGGCACATCGGGGCACCCGGGCTGGGCGAAGGCCGTCATCCCCGCCGGGAGTCACCCTTCCACCGTCACCCGAAACGGCGCGCCGCGGCTCCCGCTCGCTGGCCTCGTCTCGGTGCCGAGCCGCACCTGGGACTTCATCTTCGACGCCTCCGCGATGTACCGAATCACCAACCCGGTGCAGCCTGGCGATCAGCTCGATTGGAACAAGCTCCCCGGCCTGTCGGACTGCGGGCAGTTCGACCTCGCGCAAGACGGCTTCATGTTCGCGTGGCGCTGGCGGCTCGACCTCACTCCCAACGTGCTCGAGCTGGCGCACTACGCGAACAACGCCGGTGTTCATCTGTCGCCAGCACAAGGTCTGGTGACGCTCGACGAGGCCGACCTGCGCGCCGAGGGCCCGCTGCGCTACGAACTCTCCATCGGTGGGCCCAACGGCAGCCGGTATCTCTTCCACCTCAGCGGCACGATTCGCGGCCGCGTCATCGACGTGCAGGCGGAGCACCCGAGACGCTGTGCGGGTTCGTCGACGAGCGCCTTGAAGTGGGCCGGCGGCTTCTACTTCGGAGGCACGTCGACCGCGCCGCAAGTCATCACCGGCTGGGTGCTCGAGTAGCGACGCCGCCTCGTTCTTCCCCCGATTGCTCCAGCTTTTCGGAGGCGCGGGTGACGGAAATCGCGCTATCGGACCAATCAGCGAGAACCCACCTTCCGAAGGACTCACGCCATGCCCGTTCTCCAGTACACCGCCCTGTTGCTCGAAACCCGCTCGCTCCCGAAGCTCGCCGCCAGCCGGGTGCTCTTCGGTCAGGCGCTCGAGGACGCCGGGCTCGACGAAGCGACCGTCTTTCAGTTCGTCTGGCACCCCTGCGCGCCCGGGCTCACGCTGGTGACCATCTTCGAGAATGGGGTGCTCTCTGGCGACGGCTTCGAGCTGTGGGATGCAGACCTCGGCAAGACGCTCGCGAAGCACCTCTGCGTGCCCACCTGGGAGCTGCGCCTCACCGGCGGCACCGTCTTCGAGCAGAACGTCGACGCCTTCGATGAGAATGGTCGCAAGCGGTGGTCGAGCTCGTTCGATGGCCAGTTGCCCGCGCGCGTCGCCACGCTCGACGAAGACCCGTTCGTCCCGCGCGCGAAGGCACGCCGCACGAAAGAGAAGGCGCTTCGTTCGCTCGGCGTCGGTCGCATCGAGGCTGACGCGGGGCTCGACGTCGCGTGGTTCATCGAGCTCGAGCGCGCAGAGCCGCGCGACGACGCACAGGCGGTCTCGGTGACCATCAACGACGACTGGAGGGTCGCGCTCGCCGAGTGGAATGCCCAACGCCCCCGGAAGGCAGTACCGGTGCCCGCGCCGAGAGAGGAACTCCCGGTGCCCGTGCCGTGCGAGCTGCTGCTGCTCTGGAAGCGAAAGCCCAGCCTCGACGCGGCGAAGCTCTTCCTTCATGACGTGGCGGTCGCCGAGAAGCTCGACCCCAGGGCGTTCAGCTGGTCCGTGCACCGCGTCGGCAAGAGCACGGCCCTGCGTTGCGTCCTCGGCACCCAGCCCATCGAGCGCGGAGCAGCGGCCCTCTTCGAGAACCGCATCACGAGGTTGGGTGAGCTCGCCGACGTGGCGCTGGTCGTGAACCAGGACGCGCCTCGCTTTCACGTGATGAGCGCAGTCGGCTACGCCTCGCCCATCTTGAACGGCAGCATGGAAGGCCGCAGCCTGTTCGGTCACCCGCACCTCGACAGCCAGGTTGCCGAGCACGGCGGCTGCTCGATGGCCGCGCTCTACGAAGTGGCGACCGACCCCGAGCGCGTCGTGCCGTGGCTCGAGAGTGACCAGGTCAAGGTGAACATCGGCGGCGTGCCTTTTACTTCGAAGCATTGGAAAGCGTTGCTCGAGCTCGACAGCGACGAGGCGCGCGAACGCGTGGTGTCCCGGCGCGGTGACGTGACGTTCGAGGCCATCGAGCGCGAGCTTCTGAGGGCTTCCGGCTGGCTCCGCTTCGTTCCCAGCGCCGACCCGAAGCAGAGCGGCACGCTCGCGACCGCCTCGCTCGAGAAGACGCTCGGCCGTGCGGCCCTCAAAGCGCAGCGCGCGAAGTGGGCCAGAGCCACCGCTGAACGGGTTCGCCAGGGGCCGATGATGAGCGTGGTGATGTCGAGCTTCTGACCTCGCCGTCAGCGTTCGGTCGCGGCGGCTGGCGCTTCACTTCGACGTCGGGGGCGCCAGACGACCGAGCGGAGTTCGTGACGTGGTGCCCGTGCGCGCTGCTCGTTAGGCAGGCGCATGAACATCGAACGCGTCTGGGACTACCCGCGCCCACCCCGCCTCGAGCGCGTGCCACAGCGACTTCGCGTCGTGCTCGGCGGCGTGACCATCGCCGACACGGTCGCCGGCTTCCGTGTGCTCGAGACGTCTCATCCCCCGACGTACTACCTGCCGCGAGGCGACATCCTTGCGTCGGCCCTGGTGCCCGCAGCGGGCCAGAGCTTCTGTGAGTGGAAGGGCGTCGCGACGTACTTCGACGTCGTCGCCGGAGGCCGCCACCTCGAGCGCGTCGCGTGGACGTACGAGCGTCCGTCAGCCGACTTCGCGGCCCTCGCCGGGTGTGTCGCGTTCTATGCCGGGCCGATGGACGCGTGCTTCGTCGACGACGAGCAGGTGACGCCTCAGCCCGGCGGGTTCTACGGCGGCTGGGTGACGCGAAATCTCGTTGGCCCGTTCAAGGGGAGCGCGGGCACGTCGGGCTGGTGAGGACCCGTGCCATCACGGGGGCGCTCCGCGGAGCGACTCCTCGACGAGGGCGACCAGCTTCTCGGGCGTGAAGGGCTTGAGCAGCACCCGGCCGAGCTGTGCGAGCGCGTCAAGGTCGGCGTCGGCGTCGGCGTAGCCAGTCAGGAACACGAACGGCACCTGGTGCCCTGCGCTGCGGGCCGCGCGGGCCAGCTCGCGCCCATCCATGCCCGGCATGAGCAGGTCTGACAGCACGAGGTCGACGCGGGTGTGTTCGAGCACGCCGAGCGCGCTGGCGCCGTTCGCGGCATCGACCACCTCGTAGCCTGAGTGCAGCAGCACGCGGCACGTCGAGCGTCGCACGAGGTCCATGTCGTCGACGACGAGGAGCTTCGCGCGCGCCGAGCGTCGTTTCGGTGCTGGCTCGACTTCGGCAGCCGGCCCATGGGCTTCGCGGGGGAGCCACAGCGAGAAGCAGCTGCCCTTGTTCAGCGTCGAGCTGACCGTGACCGCCCCGCGGTTCTGCTGCAGCGTGCCGAGCACCGAGGCCAGGCCGAGCCCGGTGCCTTTGCTGGCGACCTTGGTGGTGAAGTACGGCCGAAACACCGACGCCAGGTGCTCCGGGTCGATGCCGACGCCCGAGTCCTCCACGTCGATGCGCACGAGCGGCCCTCGAGGCGCCTCATCAGGGCGCGGCGTGCCCGCATCGACGAACACGAGCCGGAACGTCAGCGCGCCCCCTTTCGGCATCGCGTCGCGGGCGTTGACGGCGAGGTTCATCAGCGCCGACTCGAGGTGCGCGGGGTCGATGGTCACCCACGCCGGCTCGCCGACCGTCTCGACCGCCACGGTGATGTCGGTCCTCAGCACGCGACGAATCATCTGACAGAAGGCCGCGAGCAGCTCCCGCGCGTCGAGCACTCTGGGCACGACGGCCTGGCGCCGGGCGAACGCGAGGAGCTGTTGCGTGAGCGTCGCGCACTGCTCCACGGCGCGGCTGGCGTCGCGTACGAGGTCGGTCGAGCTGGCGTCGACCCGTCGCTCGAGGAGAGAGAGGCTGCTGGCGATGACGGTCAGCGCGTTGTTGACGTCGTGGGCTACGCCGGCGGCGAGGGTGCCGACGGCCTCGAGCGCGGTGGTCTGGCGCAGCTGCTCCTCGAGCTTGAGCTGCTCGGTGACGTCCTGCGAGGACCCGACGAGCATGGTGGCGCCGCTGTCGGGGTCGCTCCGCACCACCGCGCAATGCTGGAACCACCGCACCTGTCCATCGCGGCGCTTCACGCGGTTTCGCTGCGAGCCCGCGTTCTCGCCAGTGAGGATTCGCTGGTGCCACGCTCTGACCGCTGGGCGATCGTCGTCGAACGTGAAGCTGTCAGCGATGAGCCCATCGACCAGCGCGCCTGACGCGAGGCCCACGAGCCGGCGCATCTCGTCGCTCCACTCCACCTCGTGGGTGACGAGGTTGGCCAGGAAGGTGCCGACGCCGGCGGCGCGTTGAGACTCTTCGAGCGCCCAGCGGGCCCGGGCGAGGCTCGCGAGGGTGGCCCGGGCCTCGGTGATGTCGAGGAACGCACCGAGGCTGCCCAGCACGGTGCCATCGGGCCGGCGCAGCACCGAGCCGTGCCCGCGCAACCAGCGGAGCTCTCCGTTGCCACGCACGATGCGGTAGTCGATGACCGGCAGCAGGCCCTGCTCGAGGAGCGCGCCCTGGGCCGCGAAGACCCGCTCGCGATCGTCCGGGTGCACCCGCTGGTGAAACGCTCTGGCGAGCGCCTCGACGCCTGACGTCGAAGGGTCGACGTCGAGCAGCGCGAACGCGCCTGCCGACCAGGTGACGCCGCCCCCGGTCTCAATCAGCCAGGTGCCCAGCCCTGCGATGCGCTCGAGCTCTCCGAGGAGAAACGACGGGTCACGGAGTGGGTTGCTGCCCTCTGACATGTCGGCCACCTCGAGCGCGCACGCTCGCATTCTTCGGACACGAAAGGGAGCGCTGCTGGCTGGCGAAAGCGAGGCCCAGAGCGTGCGCGTCAGACCCGCGCTGGAACGTCGGGCTGGCGAGTCAGAACACCAGGCGTCGCAGCTCCGACCGCGCCACCGTCAGGCCTTCGGAGTTCGAGAGCAGGCCATCAGGGAACCGCGCGAAGCCGCACCTGGTCGAGAATCGTGTTCCACAGCGCGTTCGGCTTGCGCTCGAGCACCACGTTCTCGCCGCGCTCCTTCGCCTGCCAGTACGCCGCGCCGGGCGCCCGTTCGCCGAGCTCGTAGTCCATGGCGTCCCAGGTGTCCTCGCGGAAGCTGTAGACCGCCCAGTGCCAGCCCTGCTCTCGCGCGACCAGCAGAACATCGCGAAGCCACGCCGCAGCCCCGGGCTTGGTGCGTGGCACGCCGAACTCTTCGAGCCAGAGTCGTGAGGCAGGCAGCGCGTTCTTCTTCTGCCACGACATCACGGGAGCCATCGCACGCCGCACCTGCTCCGCGTCCCACGCCGTGCCCTCGACGTCGCCCGGGTACTGAAAGCGGCCCTTCGTCGTGTGGTCGATGTACGGCCACGGCTCGTAGAAGTGGAACGCGTAGAGCACGTTCGGGTCGTCGAGCACGGCGAGCCGCGAGAGCCCATCGGGAGACGCGTCATCGGAGCCGTCGAGGATGATGGGCGTCGTCGCGTCGACCTCCCGAATGCCCTGCACGAGGCTGCGATAGAGCGCGTTCAAGTCGAAGGCCCGCGTGCGTGCATCTCGCTCGGGGCGCGGCTCGTTGAGCAGGTTGTAGCCAGCGAGCGCGGGATGACCGTGGAGCGCGTGAGCCACATCTCGCCAGAACGCCCGCGCCTGCTTCTGGAACTTTGGCTCGAGGTAGAGCCGGAAGTCGTTCTGGTTGCCGTGGTGCTGCTTCCATCGACAGCCGGGCAGAGACAGCATCGTCAGCACCACCTTCAGGCCGGCCGCATGCGCCTGGTCGAGCACGACGCGCAGCCGCTTCAGGTCCGCTGGCGGCAGGCCTCGGTAGTCGTCGGCAGAGCCCAAGAGGAAGTCGCGGCCCGTGCCGTGCCACTTGTCGGGTGCGATTCGAACGACACGAAAGCCCGCAGCCGCAGCAGCCTGCAGACGCTCCGGGGTCTCGACCTCGTTGAAGAGGTTCGTGCCAGCGGTCGGCGAGTCCCACGGCGCGGCGGCGAGGAAGAGCGTCACCAGCAGGCTCATCTCATTGCCTCGTGGGGCGGGGCGTTGGCTGGAGTCACATTCACCACCACGACGAACGCGGCCGCGGCGAGCCCGAGCAACCCGAGCCCTTGAAGACGTGGGCCGAGCAACAGCTGACCCATGCCGAACAGCGCCGCGTAGACCGCCACGATGCCGGCGAGCCACCCCACCCACGACGACGCGCCGTTGGCCGCGGCTTCGACCGGGAGCCCGGTGCGGACCGCGAACGCTCGCCAGCCGATGCCGCCTGGCCTCGTGCGCTCGTAGAACGTTCGCAGGTGCGCGTCGGGCTCGGGCTTCGTCAGGAACGTCACCGCGAGCCAGCCCACCGTCGTCACGCCGGTGTTCACCAACATCAACTGCGCGCCGCCGAGCGAGGTCGACGGGTCGAACACTCCGAGGACCGTGAGGACGAGGAAGCTCACCAGCGAGAAGCCCATCGCCGAGATCTCCGACCACGCGTTCACCCGCCACCAGTACCAGCGCAGCAGGTAGACGGGCCCTGTGCCTGCGCCGAGCGCGATGAGCACGCGCCAGGCTCCGTCGACCGAGCCCACGCGGTAGAGCGCGTACGTCGACGCGCCAGAGAGCACGAAGAGGCCGACTGTCACGAACCGCGAGAGCCGCACCAGCTTGTCTTCCCGCACCGCCACGAAGCGCGCTGCCACGTCGTTCACCAGATACGAGGCGCCCCAGTTGAGCTGCGTCGAGAGCGTCGACATGTACGCCGCTGCGAACGCCGCGAGCAGCAGCCCCTTGAGTCCCGAGGGCAGCAACCCGATGGCCTTCACGAAGCCGACGCCGGGGTCCGCGAGCCCCGGGTAGAGGAGCGCCGCTGCGAGCGCGGTGAGAATCCACGGCCACGGGCGAACCGCGTAGTGCGCGACGGTGAACCAGAGCGTCGCGAGCTGGCCGTCACGCTCGGTGCGCGAGGCGAAGATGCGCTGCGCGACGTAGCCACCGCCGCCAGGCTCCGAGCCCGGGTACCAGCTCGCCCACCACTGCACTGCCAGATACGAGAGCAGCGCCGTCACCGGCATCCACGTGGTGTCGGTCGGGAAGAACTCGAGCGCGTGGGCCGGCGTCTTCGCCACCAGCGCGTCGAGCCCACCGACGGCGTCGACCGCGTACACCGCGAGCACGATGCAGCCCGTCATCGCGAGGATGAACTGGAAGAAGTCCGTCACCACGACGCCCCACAGCCCCGAGGTCGACGCGTAGAGGACGGTGACCGCGAAGAGCCCCAACATGGCGATGAACGGGTCCATGCCCAGCGTCACCTCGAGCACCTTCACCATCGCCAGGTTCACCCAGCCGATGATGATGAGGTTGATGGGCAACGCGAGGTACAGCGCGCGGAACCCGCGCAGCACCGCCGCCGAGCGGCCCGCGTACCGCAGCTCCGTCAGCTCGGCGTCGGTCTTCACGCCCGCGCGCTGCCAGAGGCGTGCGTAGAAGAAGACGGTGAACATGCCGCCCGCCACCATGTTCCACCACACCCAGTTACCGGCGATGCCGTGCTCGGCCACCAGCGCGGTGACGGCCAGCGGCGTGTCGGCGGCGAACGTCGTCGCCACCATCGAGGTGCCCGAGAGCCACCAGGGAAGGGAGCGGCCCGCGGTGAAGTACTCGGCCACCGAGCGGCTCGCGCGCCGCGCGAAGAAGAGGCCCACCGCCGCCGACGCGACGAACGAGGCCACCAGCACCACTCCATCGAGCGCAGTCAGCTCCACGCGCGGCGTTGTCTCATGGTTCGACGGCGCCTCGGAGCGTTCATCGCCCCGTGCACCACGGCGTCGTGCCGTACATCGCGCGGAGCGAGGCGAGGTCGGCGCGCCCGGGCGTCGTGAGTCCCTCGGGCCGTGAGGTCACCGCGCTCACCATGTCCTGGCCTGTCGCGAGCCCCAGGGCCCGGCCGAGCCCTGCGACGAGCTGTCGATCCAGCGGCACCGAGTCACCGAACTCGACGAGCGCCTGCTTCAGCCGGGCCGTCTTCGCGTCGAAGGTGACCGTGGTGACCGGAACGGCCGGACTCTGCGTCGACGCGCGAGCGACATGAATGCGCTGCTCCTCCGAGCTGATCAGCCCCGCGGAGGACTTCTGGTCGAGCTTCAGGCACAGGCGCTCGCCGGCCGCCCGCTGCCAGTCCTTCACCGCCGCGAGCAGCGTGAGCGCCTCTGACGGCGAAAGCGTCGCATCGAAGGAGACGCGAACGCAGCCCGCGCAAGTCGCCCAGTGCAGCGGTTTGCCGTCATCGGTGGTCTGCATCGGCGTGTCGATGCTGGCTGGCGAGGTCGTGCAGGTCGACGCGCAGGTGGTGATGGGCGCAGGCGCAGCGATGGGCGGTGCATCGTCGACGACGTCGGAGCGGCCGCAGCCACAGAGCACGAAGACGATGGCGACGGCAGGGCGCATGCGCCGCAGGTGATAGCGGCACGGCGCCCGACGGGACAGGCCGTCGTTGTCGATTCACCGTCACCGCGAGGCTAAGAGACTGGCCCATGCTCCGCCTCGTGCTGCTCGTCATTCTTTCGCTCTCGGCGGCCTGCGGGCCGGCCACGCATCGCGTGGTGATGAGCGCCGAGAACAACTCTGGCCAGAGCGGCTTCGCGCTGCTGACGCCGCTGTCGGGAGGCCGAACCCGCGTCGAGCTCGACATTCTTCCCGGGAACGACCCGCGCAAGGTCGCGGCGCACGTGCACGACTGGCGCTGTGGAGAGATTGGCGGCATCAAGGCCGGCCTCACCGTTCTCGAGCCGAACGCCGCGGTGAACGGGCACTTCACGTCGACCTCGGAGATTGCGCTCGCGCTCGACGCGATGCTCGAGGGCACGTTCGCCATCAACGTTCACGACGCGCGCGACTTCTCGCTCTACGTCTCGTGCGGGGAGATCAAGTGACCGCGCCGTTTCGGCGGGCGCTCATCACCGGTGCCTCGAGCGGGCTGGGCCGGGCGCTTGCGCTGTGGTTCGCGCGTCAGGGCGTCGTGGTGTACGCCGCCGCGCGCCGGGCGGAGCAGCTCGCGTCGCTCAAGGCCGAAGCGCCGGAGCACATCATTCCCATGGTGCTCGACGTCTCGGACGCAGACGCCGCGCATGACGCGGTGCGCGCGTTGGACGAGTCGTGTGGCGGCCTCGACCTCGTCATCGCGAACGCAGGCATCGGCGACCAGATGTCGGCGGAGAAGATCGAGTGGAGCCGGGTTCGCAAGGTGCTCGACGTCAACGTGATGGGGGCGACGGCCACGCTGTGCGGTGCGCTGCCCGGCATGGTGGCCCGAAAGCGCGGTCACCTCGTCGGCATCAGCTCGCTCGCGGCCTCGGTCTCGCTGCCGCAGACGGCGGCGTACAACTCGTCGAAGTCGTTCCTCACGGCGTGGCTCGAGAGTCTGCGCCTCGACGTCGAGCAGCACGGCGTGGCGGTGACGGTGATTCACCCCGGCTTCGTGAAGTCCGAGCTGACGGCGAAGAACACCTTCCAGATGCCGTTCCTGCTCGAGACCGACGACGCCGCGCAGCGGGTCGGCCGCGCCATCACCCGCCAGACGCGGTTCTTCGCGTTCCCGTGGCCCATGGCCTTCGTGGTGTGGCTGGCCGGCGCGCTCCCGCGGCCGATTCTGCGCTTCTTCGCCCGCCGCACCCTCTGACGTCGCGGCGCGTGCTTTTCGGCGCTGGCTTTCGGCGCCTTGAGCGAAGCTCACGGCACCCCCATGAGAACCCTCTTCGTCGTCGGCTCCCTCGTCGTGCTGGCGCTGTTGGCGGTCGGCACCTGGTTTCAACCCGTGGTGGCGCTGGGCTTCGTGCTGGTCGCGCCCCTCATCATTCGCGGCGTGCAGGACATGGTGCAGACGAAGCAGGCGGTGCGGCGCAACTTCCCCATCATCGGCAACTTCCGCTACCTGTTCGAGCTCATCCGCCCGGAGATCAACCAGTACTTCGTCGAGTCGAACACCGACGGCACGCCGTTCAATCGAGACCTGCGCTCGCTGGCCTACCAACGCGCGAAGAAGGAGCCCGACACGGTGCCCTTCGGCACCAAGCTCGACGTGTACGAGGTCGGCTACGAGTGGGTGAACCATTCGCTCGCGCCGGTGCACGTCGACCCTGACGCGCTGCGAGTCACCGTCGGCGGCCCGCAGTGCTCGAAGCCGTACTCGGCCAGCATCTTCAACGTCTCGGCGATGAGCTACGGCTCGCTCTCGAAGAACGCCATCCTCGCGCTCAACGGCGGCGCCCAGCTCGGCGGCTTCGCGCACGACACCGGTGAGGGCGGCCTGAGCCCGTACCACCTCGAGCCCGGTGGAGACATCGTGTGGCAGCTCGGCACCGGCTACTTCTCGGCGCGCACCCTCGACGGGCAGTTCGACCCCGAGCGCTTCAAGGAGCACGCGGCCCGGCCGCAGGTGAAGATGCTCGAGCTCAAGCTGTCTCAGGGCGCCAAGCCCGGGCACGGCGGCATTCTGCCTGCGGCGAAGGTGACGCCAGAGATCGCGAAGATTCGCGGCGTACCCCAGGGCCGAGACGTGCTGTCACCGCCGGCGCACCGCGCGTTCTCCACGCCCATCGGGCTGCTCGAGTTCCTCCAGAACATGCGCGAGCTCTCGGGTGGCAAGCCCGTCGGCTTCAAGCTGTGCCTGGGCAAACGCCGCGAGTTCCTCGCCATCTGCAAAGCGATGAAGACGACCGGCATCGTGCCCGACTTCATCACCGTCGACGGCGGCGAAGGCGGCACGGGCGCTGCGCCGCTCGAGTTCTCGAACTCGGTGGGCGCGCCGCTGCGCGAGTCGCTCATCTTCGTGCACAACGCGCTCACCGGCTTCGCCGTGCGCAAACAGGTGAAGGTGTTCTGCAGCGGCAAGGTGGTGACGGGGTTCGACGTCATCTCGAAGCTGGCCATCGGCGCCGACGCCTGCAACTCGGCGCGCGCGATGATGCTGGCGCTCGGCTGCATTCAGGCGCTGCGCTGCAACACCAACGAGTGCCCCACCGGCGTGGCGACCCAGAACCCCGCGCTCGTCCTCGGGCTCGACGTGAACCACAAGAAGGTACGCGTCGCGAACTACCACCGCGAGACGGTGAAGTCGGTGGCCGAGATGGTTGGCGCGATGGGCCTCAAGCACACCAGCGAGCTGCGGCCCTGGCACGTGATGAAGCGCACCGGCCTCGCCGAGGTGCGGCACTACGGAGCGCTGTTCGAGTTCATCGAAGAGGGCTCGCTGCTCGGCGCGACGGTGCCCGCGGCCTTCAAGCGCCCGCTCGACGCGGCGTCACCTGAGTCGTTCGCCTCGGGCGCGCGCGGGTAGACTGCCAGGCCCGTGACGCCTCCCTGGTTTCCACCCTTCGAGCAGGCGATGGCCAGCGACCGGCCGAACCCGCGCGTTCAGGTGGCGACGGTGTCTGCCGATGGGGTTCCGTCGCTGCGCACGGTGGTGCTGCGCGGCCTGCTGGGTGACGGCACGCCGTACTTCTTCACCGACGCCCGCTCGCGCAAAGTCGACCACCTCGACGCGAACCCGCCGCACCTCGCGCTGCTGGCGTGGTTCGAGACGACGCATCAGCAGTTCAGGCTCAGTGGGCTGGCCACCGTTCACGGCGAGCAGGCGGCCGCGCCGTGGGACACCTTGCGCGTGTCGCTCTGGGCCCGGCTCCCTCCGGCCGAACGTGCCCCTTTCTTCGGGCCCGCACCCGGGCGGCTCCTCGTCGATGCGCCGCCTGTCGAGTCGCTCGAGGTCTTGCCGAAGAACTTCGTCGTCGTGTCGCTCACGGTCGAAGACGTCGACTGGTTGGTGCTCGGGCCTCCGCACCAGCGCGCGTCGTTTCGGAAAGTCGGCGCGACGTGGCTGAGTCAGCACCTCACGCCGTGAGCGTCACCGCACCACGCGGGCCATCACCTTCCACTGCGTCGCGGGCGGGCAGCGCTCCTGCCAGGTGATGACGAGCGCCTCGTTCACGATGGTGAGGCGAGGCCAGGCGGCTTCGCACGATGGCGTGGCGTCGAGCATCACCGGGTACGGCGCCGTGAAGCCGACGCGAGGAGGCCCGCCGAAGTCGGTGAAGCCAGAGCCACCCCCGAGCGGGCCGTACCGCAGCCACTGAAAGCGCACGTCGCCGCCCGCGCTGAAGACGAGGAAGGTGGTCTCTCCGAAGGTGACGACGTCGTAGCCCTGCACCGGGCCGATGGTGAAGACGCTGTTCCCTCCGGGGCCGTCGATTCGTTGCAGCGACAGCGCGCCGCCCACGCCTTCTTCGACCGCGACGAACTGCACGCCTCCGAAGTGGGGAATCGGCAGAATCGAAGTGACGTTGGTGAACGTCGAGGGGCGCGTCGTCCACACCAGGGTGAGCGGGTTGCGTTCACGAATGAGGAGCTGCTTCGTCGGGCCCGTCGCCGCGAACACCCGGTTCTGCTGGCTCGCGGCGAGTGACACCGTGCCGAGGCCCGTCGCGGCAGGCTCGGTGGCGAGGACGGATTGAAGGTCGGTGCTCAAGGTGTCGACGAGCAGCTCGCCGCCGCTGAGGCGAACGCTGCGCAGCGTGTCGTTCCACGCGTTGGGCACGCCGGCGACTCCGGGGAACGTCGACCAGGTGCCCGAGGGGCTGCGCCGCGCGTACGTCGTGCCGAAGCCGCCGTCGCTCGAGGTCGCCACCAGCAGCTCGGCTCCCGACCAGCTCACCCGAGTGCCGCGAGGAGACGCCTCGGCCGTCAGCCCCGACAGGCTCGGCGTCGACGTCAGCGAACACGTTGGTGCGCAGGTGGCCTGCGTCGCCGCGAGGTCGAGCCCCGCGAAACGAACGAGGCGCCCGCCCTGCGTGCCGACGAGCTCGAAGCCGGGCGTCGTCGAGGGGTTCACGCCGAAGAGCTCCTGTCGGGCTTCAGGGAGGACGCCGAGCGCCGCGACGATGGGCCGTGGGTCATCGAAGGCGCTGCTCGACTCGAACGGGCCGGCCCACACCGTCTGCACCACGGTGTTGTTGTTGGAGCCGACGCGGAGGGCGACCGAGGTGTTGGCAGGCGTGGCGCGGTCGGTGAGCGTCACATCGATGGGTGAACACGCCGTGAACTCGGTCGGCGTGTCGCGGTACCCGAAGAGCACCGACTTGCCCACCACGACGCCCAGGGCGAACGTGCACCCGCCGTTGCGTCCCGCGCCCGAGAGCAGCTCATCGCCGGTGACGCGGAAGCCGAAGGTGCTCGCGCGGGCGAGGTCGACTGACGAGCTCACCAGCTGAGGGTCGGCCGCGTCGTTGAGAATCAGCGCTGCGGTGGCCGAGAGCACCGGAGGGTCGAGCGGCGCCTGGCCGGTTGCCTGCACGACGCAGCTCACCGGCACGTTGGGGCCAACGACGGCGGGCGCGAGGAATTGTGGTGAGGCGCCGTTCGCGCCGATGAGGGGCATCGAGGGCGTGCAGCTCCACGCGAGCGTGTACTGCGGCGATGGAATCGAGGTGGTGACGGCGCTGCGCAGCACCACGGTCGGCGGCGTGCGTCCGACGGCGATGGGCGAGAGGACACCGGCGTCGAGGCTCCAGTTGTCCGGGTTCGCGCCGCGCACCGTCCAGAACTGAGACGATGGCGCCGAGCGCACGCCGATGGAGTTGGTGACAGACAGGCTGACGCTCCCGAGCAGGTCGGGCGAGCCGAAGGCCACCGCAGGCGCGCGCCACGTCGCGAGCCCGCCGTCGATGGTGAGCACCCCGCCGGTGCCGGTCGCGAGCTGCCAGTCGAAGGCGACGATGGGAAGGCCCGCGTCGTCGAAGGACGTCGAGGTGAGCGACACCAGCTGGCCACCGGCGATGAGGCCACCGTCAGGCGTGAAGCGAGCGACAGGCGGGCCACCGACGCCGACCCGAACGGAAGAAGGGGCGCTGCTCACCCCGAGCTGGTCGACGACCACGAGCTCGAGCTCGACGACGTTGCCGATGGCGGGCGCGGTGAAGGTGGTCTGGGACAAGAACGAGTTGTTGGTGCTGAGCGTCACGGGTGGTCCGGTGCGCTGGGTCCACCGGTAGAGGAGCGGGAAAGCGCCCGTGCTGTTCGAGCCGCTGACTGTGACGAGGGAGTTCGCTGCGACGAAGGCGGGGCCAGTCGCGACGGCGATGGGCACGACGCCCGCGTCGACGGCGCTGCCTCCAGCCGTCGAGCCACCTGCGCTGCCGCCCGCCGTCGAGCCACCTGCGCTGCCGCCCGCCGTCGAGCCACCTGCGCTGCCACCGGCCGTGGAGCCACCTGCGCTGCCACCGGCCGTGGAGCCACCTGCGCTGCCACCCGCTGTCGAGCCACCCGCGCTGCCACCCGCTGTCGAGCCACCTGCGCTGCCACCGGCCGTTGAGCCACCTGCGCTGCCACCCGCCGTCGAGCCACCTGCGCTGCCACCGGCCGTCGAGCCACCTGCGCTGCCGCCACCGGCCCCGAGGCCGCCATCGAACGGCGGCGTGTCGAAGAGGCTGATGGGCCGTCCCGTGCCGTCCGCGAGCGCGATGACGCCGAAGTCCGTTTCTCCTGGAGGCAGAAGCACGTTGATGAAGCTGACGCCGATGGCGCCCGGGTGTTCGAACGCGAAGGAGAAGAGCCCGGCCCGCAGCCCGGTCGCGGCGAAGCGACCCTCTGCGTCGACTGGCAACATGCGCTCCCCACTGGTGCCGCGAAGTCGCGCCTGCGCGTCGCCCGCGGGCGCGCCACCGAGGACCTTCAGCTGTCCCTTCACCGAGGCGGGCGAGGTCGCTCCTGGCTCGAGGCGAACGGCAGGCAGCGTCTTCTCTTCGGCGGGCCCCAGCTCGACGTCGACGGACGCAGGCGTGAAGCCCTCGGCGAAGAACGCCAGCTGGAACGCGCCCTGCGGCAGCTCTCCGAGCACGAAGGTCCCGTCGTCGCCGGTCCGGGTGTTCCACGGAGCGCCGGGGACGAAGACGGTCGTCCCTCCCAGCCCGCCCGGCCCATCCACGCCGGCGCGGGTGACACGGCCCCGCACCGCGCCGTTGCGCGACAACACGACCTGCCCCAGCGAGACGTCACGCCCCATTCGGGCCCCGATGGCTTCGAGTGAGAAGAAGCGCTGGCGCTCGGGCCGCCCATCGCCGTCCGCGTCGGACGCGAGCAGGAGCTTGCCTGTCGACGCCGTGAGCCCCAGGAGCGTGAACCGGCCCTCGGTATCGGCGGTCGCTTCGAGCGCCGAGCCCGAGACGGTCGCCCGGCCACGAGGTGCTGGCTGAAACCCCGGCTGGCCGGTGACGGCGACGACGAGCGTGCCCTGAATCGTCCCCGGGCCCGGTGGCGGAGGAAGGGTCAGCTCGAGGCACGACGACGACAGCACGACTGCGACGAGCCAGGTACGACGAATCATGGAGCCCCCCGGCCAGGCCTGGCCGATGTTTCCTGCTGCAGCAGGGTGACTTCTGCGCATGGAGAGTGTGTGTTGGCAACCGTGGCTGCCTTCCCATCGAAACGTCTTCGAGCAGGGGCCATCCTTTTTGCGCTCCTCGTCCTGGGTCCTTCGCCGGCGTCGCCGCCCAGCTCAGGCGGCGCGCTCCCGTCGTGGAGAGAGGGCCTCGCCGCTCGTCTGGCCGCCGCGGAGTACCAGCCCTCACCGGGAACCTCGGGCCCGTCGGCGCCCAATCGCGCGCACGGGCTCCGGCTCTCGTGGCGTGACGACGGCGTCGCGGTCGATGACCGGCTGAGCGGTGAGCGGCTCGTCACGCTGACGACGCTTGGGCTGGGCCGCGACGCACACCTCGAGCCGCTCGGAACCGCGCGCGCGCAGCTCACCTCGAGTGGGCGGGTCGAGCGTACGTGGCCGCAGCTGACGGAGTGGTGGCTCAACTCGGCCGACGGCGCCGAGCAGGGGTGGACGCTCGTCGAACGGCCTTCAGGCCAGGGCTCGCTGGTGCTGCAGGTCGCGGTGGCCGGCGCCGAGGTGCTCGCGACGGGCGACGGGCTCGCGCTCGAGTCGAAGGCGGGGCGCGTGTTGTCATACGGGCACCTCGCCGCGCGCGACGCTGCTGGCCGCGAGCTCGCCGCGCACCTCGCCGTCGACCCTCAGGGATTTCGCCTCGAGGTCGACGACGACGACGCCAGCTACCCCATCGTCATCGACCCGCTGCTCACGTCGGCGAGCTGGATCACCGAGGGAAACCAGCTGCTCGCCGCGTTCGGCTACAGCGTGGCCAGCGCGGGCGACGTCAACGGCGACGGCTTCTCTGATGTCATCGTCGGCGCGCACCTCTTCGACAACGGCTTCACCGACGAGGGTCAGGCCTTCGTCTATCACGGCAGCGCGGCTGGCCTCTCGACCACCCCAGCGTGGACGGCCGATTCTGATCAACCTCTGGCGTACTTCGGCCAGAGCGTCGCGAGCGCAGGCGACGTCAACGACGACGGCTTCTCGGACGTCATCATCGGTGCGCCGCAGTACACCAACGACCAGACGCAAGAGGGGCGTGTCTTCGTCTACCTGGGCAGCGCGACCGGGCTCTCGTCGATGCCTTGGACGACCGAGCGCAACGTCGCCAACGCCTCGTTCGGCGCGAGCGTCGCGAGTGCCGGAGACGTCGACGACGATGGCTACTCCGACATCATCATCGGCGCCTTTCGCACGCCGATGGGAGGCCTCGCGGTCGTGCATCGCGGTGGGCCCGGGGGCCTGGACCCGATGGCCGCGTGGGAGACGGGAACGCCCCAGATGGGCGCGGCCTTTGGCGTGAGCGTCGCGAGCGCCGGTGACGTCAACGGCGACGGCTACTCGGACATCATCGTCGGCGCCTCGTCGTACGACCAGGGCCAGACCGATGAGGGTCAGGCCTTCATCTACCGCGGCGGTCCCGCCGGCCCCGAGATCAACGCCGCGTGGATCGTCGAGGGCAACCAGGACGACGCGCGCCTGGGCTCGAGCGTCGCGAGCGCCGGTGACGTCAACGGCGACGGCCTCTCTGATGTCCTCGTCGGCGTCCGTGGGTACACGAATGGTCACCTGAACGAGGGCCGGGTGCTCGGCTTCTACGGGCGCACGGGAGCGTTGTTCACCACCTCGTCGTGGCAGTTCGAGTCGAACCAGGACGGCGCGCTGATGGGCTCGAGCGTCGCGAGCGCGGGCGACGTCAACGGTGACGGCTTCTCCGACGTCCTCGTCGGGGCGCCCTCGTTCGATGGCGTCGTCACCAACGAGGGCCGCGTCTCGCTCTTCTTCGGCGGAGCGGCGGGGCTCGGCACGGCGCCCGCGTGGTCGACGAGCGGGCAGGCGCTGTCGTCCTTCGGCGCCAGCGTCGCGTCGGCAGGCGACGTCAATGGTGATGGCTTTTCCGACGTCATCATCGGCGCGGCTGACCACGACAACGGCGCGACCGACGAAGGCCGGGCGGTCGTCTTCCTCGGGTACGCGTCTGGCCTCCCCGTTGGCACCACCTGGAGCGTCTCGGGCCCGCAGGCGGCCGCGTTGCTGGGCTCGAGCGTCGCCTCGGCTGGTGACGTCAACGGCGACGGCTACTCCGACATCCTCGTCAGCGCGCCACAGTTCGACCGCGGCGGTGCCGATGAAGGGGTGGTGTTCCTCTACCTCGGGAGCCCCACCGGCGTGCCCACCGGCACCCCCAGCGTGACACTCGAAGGAAGCCAGGCCTCTTCGTTCTTCGGGTACAGCGTTGCGAGCGCCGGTGACGTGAACGGCGATGGGTTCGGCGACGTCATCATCGGCGCCTTCGGGTACGACGACCCGCAAATGAACGAGGGGCGCGTGTCCGTCTACCTCGGAGCTGCCGTGAGCCCGCTCGGCCTGCCTCCGTGGACCGTCGAGTCGAACCAGGAAGATTCCAACTTCGGACTGAGCGTGGCGAGCGCCGGCGACGTGAACGGCGACGGCTACTCGGACGTCATCGTCGGGGCGCCCCGCTTCGATGGCTTGGTCACCGATGAGGGCGCGGCGTTCGTCTATCTCGGCAGCGCGACCGGGCTGACGACCCAGCGCTGGACGACGACCTCGAACCAACAGCAGGCCTACCTGGGCACCAGCGTCGCGAGCGCCGGCGACGTGAACGGCGATGGCTACTCGGACGTCATCGTCGGCGCGCCCGCCTACAGCAACAGCCAGAGCAACGAGGGGCGGGTGACCGTCTTCGCAGGCAGCGCGACGGGTCTCGCGCTCACGCCCCTCGCCACGCTCGAGGTGAACCAGCAGAGCGCCTTCTTCGGCACCAGCGTCGCGAGCGCCGGAGACGTCAACGGTGACGGCCTGTCTGACGTCATCGTCGGTGCCCCACGATTCGAGAACGTCGAGGTGGGCGAAGGGGCTGCCTTCGTCTTTCCAGGCGACCCCAACGGCGTCAACCCGAGCGCGTGGAGGGCCGAGGGAAATCAGAACAACGCTGGCTTTGGTGGGAGCGTCGCGAGCGCCGGAGACGTCAACGGCGACGGGTTCTCCGACGTCATCGTCGGGGCCGAGCAGTTCTCGAATATCCAGACTGCCGAAGGGCGTGCGTTCGTGTTTCACGGGAGCGCAGCCGGTCTCCTTCCGAGCGCGACGCGCACCTTCGAACCGAACCAGATGGGCGCGGCCTTTGGCCACAGCGTCGCGAGCGCCGGTGACGTCAACGGTGATGGGTTCTCCGACGTCATCATCGGAGCAAGCTCCTTCGACGCGTTCGCCCTGGATGTCGGCGGCGCCGTCGTGGTGCAAGGCGGCGATGGCCTCGCCGGTCTGCCGCGCCAACTGACCCAGGACTTCGGTGGCCCGCGGGGCGCTGGCGCGAACGTCAGCCTGCCCGGTGTGCTGAAGGGACGTATGGTCGACGCGACGGGCGCGCCCACGCCGAGGCACCAGTTCGAGTTCGAGGTGAAGCCGGTTGGCACGCGCTTCGACGGCCTCGGCGGTGTTCGTTCGATGCGCGTCGCGGGCGGTGCGTTGTCGACCGCGACGGTGCAGTCGCTCGCGCCAGGGCGCTACCACTGGAGAGCGCGAGTTCGCTCCGGCGCTTCGCTCGGTCGATGGGTGTCCTTCGGTGGCAACCAGGAATTCGAGGCCGACTTCGTCGTTCGCGCGGTGATGCCCACCGACGACGGCGGGCTCGACGGCGGCGCTCCTGATGGTGGAGGGCCCGACGCGGGGGTCTCTGACGGTGGGAGACTCGATGCCGGCGTTCTCGACGCTGGACCGTTCGACGCAGGTGTTCCCGACGCTGGCCCGTTCGACGCGGGTGTTCCCGACGCTGGCCCGTTCGACGCTGGCGTTCTCGACGGTGGACCGTTCGACGCTGGAACGCTCGATGCCGGTGATGCGGATGCTGGCGCTGCTGACGGTGGAACAGCGGGGCTCGTCTTCGTTCCCGCCTGCGGTTGTCTCGTCGCCCCGGCCGACCTCAGTGTGCTGGTGCTCGTCGCGCTCTGGTGGCGACGGCGGCGCTGAGGTGTCTTAGTTGTCGACGCGCTGACGCGACCTTCGCCAGCGCATGCCTCGACGAGCGCCTGCGCCTTCTCCGCCCGTGCCCGCGAACGCGATGAACCACGCGACGACGCACAGGAACGGGTTCGTGTCCCAGTAGTGGGTCGTCGCGAGAATGGCGACGAGCAGGTGCGGCGCAAAGACCCAGCCGAGCCAGTGGAGCGCTGCGAACGGCCCTCCGACGAAGAGCAGCGTGATGCGCGGAAAAACCGCCAGGCCGAACAACAGCAGCAGCGGGTGCGCGTGCGCTTGAAAGAACTCGAGGTGCGCGGGGTTCATGATGGCTCGAGGAACTGCATCGGCTGCGCCATGCCACTGAGGGGAAGCCTTCGCTCCGTTCGCGCAAGAGCTGCGTCGAGCGCCCCAGCCAAAGCGATTGTGTCGAAGCGGTCGATTGCACCAGAGTCGGGCCCTCTTCCCAAGGAGCTCGTCCCCATGGTCGCTCGCCTCACCACTGCCAGGCCAACCAGCGCCAGCCGCATCAAGGCCGGCCTCAAAGAGTTCGCCAGGGACCTCAAAGCCGACGCGAAGGAACTCGTCAGCGACGTGAAGACGCGCAACGGCAAGGAGCTGCTCAAGAACTTGAAGAACGGCGCGTCGACGTTTGGTGCCGAGGCGGTCGGTGTCGCGGGCCTCTTCGGGCTGCGCTACCCGGTGTCGGCCTACGAGTTCCGCGTGTCGACTGGCCTCGTTCGCGGCAGCCGCATCGACGACCCGAAGGGCTACGAGAAGCTGAAGGCGCAGGGCGTGAAGAGCCTCGTCGACCTCACGCTCGAGGGCACGAAGGACGGCACCGAGGGCAAACGCGCGGGCCTCAACGTGTTGAACGTCGGCATCCTCGACAACAACGCGCCCACCACCGCGCAGATGAAGCAGTTCCTCGACTTCGCGACGACCCCCGCGAACATGCCGGCCTACGTGCACTGCCAGGCTGGCAAGGGCCGCACGGGTGTCGCCGTCGCGTGTTACCGCATGGCCGTCGAGAACTGGCCGCCCGAGAAGGCCCTCGCCGAGGCGAAGGCGTTCGGGCTCAAGCTGCCTGACCAGGTCGACTTCGTGATGCAGTTCGGCGCCGACCTCGCCGCAGGGAAGATCGCCGGCTACCCGAAGTGACGGTCAGTTCACGACGATGGTGAAGGTGCTGGCCGAGCCGAAGGGCTCGATGACGAAGAAGTAGGTCTGGCCCGCGGTGAGCGAGACGGACAACTGCTCAGGGTCGTCGACGATGGTGAGGCAGCTTCCATCGCAGGCTGCGCCGACCCACATCACGACGTCGGCGCTGGTCGTCTCCTGAAACACCCAGGTGCCCGTCGTGGGGGGAGTGAAGGAGAAGAAGACCTCGGCCTGCGTTCTATTGCTGAAGGAGGCGCTGCACGCGAGTGTCGGGGCGAGGTCGTTGATCGCGCCCGCGAAGGAGCCAGTGACCGGCACGCCGACGGTGAGGGGCGTCGGGGCGCTGCAGAGGTCATTGACCGGCGTGGTGACGGGCGCGACGGTGAGGGCGAACGTCCCTGCCAATCCGGCAGAGGTCGAGTCGACCGTGAGGAACGTCGGGACCCCCGCCGTGCCACGAAAGTTGAACGCGCCGCCGCCGAGGAACTGGCAGCTGGCGGGGGCGCCACACGTCGATGAGGCGTACACCGCAGGGCTGAATCCGGATGCCACCGTCGTCGCGCGGTAGTTCTGCGTCGCGGTCGGGGTGAAGGAATAGAAGACGTCGGGGCCGGGCACGGCGCTGTTGCCGCAAACGGCGCTGAGAGTGCCGGTGGTGTCGTCGACGGCGCCCAGCGTCGTGCCGTTCGTCGCGACGGAAGGCATCAGCACCTGCGCGCCCCCGCACACGTCGTTGGCCGGCGTCGTCACGGCCTCGACGATGATGGTGAAGGCGGTGGCCGAGTTGAAGGGCTCGACGACGAAGAAGTACGTCTGCCCAGCGGTGAGCGAGACGACCAACTGCTCGGGGTCGTCGACGAGGGCGACGCAGGTTCCATCGCACGCTGTGCTGACCCACATCACGACGTCGGCGCCGGTCGTCTCACGAAACACCCAGGGGCCCGTCGTCGGAGGGGTGAAGGAGAAGAAAACCTCGGGCTGCGAGCTGGTGCTGAAGGAGGCGCTGCACGCGGGTGTCGGGGCGAGGTCGTTGACCGCGCCCACGAAAGAGCCGGCGACGGGCACGCCGGCCGCGAGGGGCGTCGGGGCGCTGCAGAGGTCGTTGGCCGGCGCAGCGACCGGTGCGACGGTGAGAGAGAAGCTGCCCGTGGTCGAGGCGGACGAAGAGTCGACGCTGAGGAAGACGGGAGTGCCCGCGGAGCCGTGGAAGCTGAACGAAGCGCCGCCGCGGGACACACACGTCGCGGTCGCGCCGCAGGTGGTCGAGGCATACACGAGCGGCGAGAAGCCGGAGCCCACGGTGCTGACGAGGTAGTTCTGCGTCGCGGCCGGGGTGAAAGAATAGAAGACGTCGGCGCCGGGCATGGCGCTGGTGCCGCAGAGGCCGCTGAGCGGGCCGGTGACGTCGTTGGCGGCGCCCAGCGTCGTGCCGTTCGTCGCGACGGAAGGCATCAGCACCTGCGCGCCCCCGCACACGTCGTTGGCCGGCGTCGTCACGGCCTCGACGATGATGTTGAAAGTGGTGGCCGTGCTCCAGGGCTCGATGACGAAGAAGTACGTCTGCCCGGCAGTGAGCGAGGTGATGAACTGTTCCGGCTCGTCGACGAGGGTGAGGCAGCTTCCATCGCACGCTGCGCTGACCCACATCACGACGTCGGCGCCGGTCGTCTCACGGAATACCCAGTTGCCCGTCGTCGGAGGGGTGAAGGAGACGAAGACCTCGGGCTGGGTGCTGTCGCTGAAGGAGGCGCTGCACGCGGGGGTCGGGGCGAGGTCGTTGACCGCGCCCGCGAAGGAGCCGGCGAATGGCACGCCGACGGCGAGGGGTGTCGGGGCGCTGCAGAGGTCGTTGGTCGGCGCGGTGACGGGCGCGACGGTGAGAGAGAACGTCCCTGCCAGCCCGGCAGCGGTCGAGTCGACGGTGAGGAACGTCGGGACCCCCGCAGTGCCGCGGAAGTTGAACGCTCCTCCGCCGAGGAACTGGCAGCTGGCGAGGGAGCCACACGTCGATGAGGCGTACACCGCAGGGCTGAATCCGGACCCCACCGTCGTCGCGCGGTAGTTCTGCGTCGCTGAAGGTGTGAACGAATACACGACGTCGGGTCCGGCGTACGACTGGCTCGCGCAGGCCGCGCTCAACGGGCCCGTGTAGTCGTTGACTGCGCCGACGGTGCTGCCGGTCGCAGCCACCGAGACCGTGAGCGGAATCGCTGCGGCGCAGGTGTCGCCGTTCGGTGTGCAGGTGAGGCCGTTGCCCGCGTAGCCCGCGTTGCAGGCGCAGGTGCGGCTGCCCGGCGTGTTGGTGCAGCTCGCGTTGGCGCTGCACCCGCCGTTGTTGGTGAGGCACTCGTTGACGTCGGCGCAGGTGAAGCCGTCCCCTGTGAAGCCCGAGGCGCAGGCACACGTCCGGCTGCCTGGCGTATTGGTGCATGCGCCACCCGACGCCACCGCCGCGCAGCCGCCGTTGTTGGTGAGGCACTCGTTGACGTCGGCGCAGCTGAAGCCGTCTCCCGTGAAGCCCGGGGCGCAGGCGCACGTCCGGCTGCCCGGGGTGTTGGTGCACGCGCCGCCCGAGGCCACCGCCGCGCAGCCGCCGTTGTTGGTGAGGCACTCGTTGATGTCCGCGCAGGTGAGGCCCGTGCCCGAGTAGCCGGTGGTGCACGAGCAGGTCCGGCTTCCCTGGGTGTTCGTGCACACGCCGCCGGACGCCACCGCCGCGCAGCCGCCGTTGCTGGTGAGGCACTCGTTGACGTCGGCACAGGTGAAGCCGTTTCCCGTGAAGCCCGTGGTGCACGCGCAGGTGCGACTGCCCGGCGTGTTGGTGCACGCGCCGCCTGACACGGTCGAAGCACAGCCGCCATTGTTCGTGAGGCACTCGTTCACGTCGGCGCACGTCAGGCCGGTTCCCGTGAAGCCCGGGTTGCACGTGCACGTGCGGCTGCCCGTGGTGTTGCTGCACGCCGCGTTGGTGTCGCAGCCTCCGTTGCCCGAGAGGCACTCGTTCACGTCGCTGCACGTCACGCCATCGCCCATGTACCCGGCGTTGCACGCGCAGGAGCGGGCGCCCGGCGTGTTGGTGCAGCTGCCGTTCGCCGAGCAACCGCCGTTGTTCGTCAGGCACTCGTTGACGTCGGCGCAGACCAGGCCCGTCCCCGTGAAGCCGGTGTTGCAGGCGCAGGTGCGCGCGCCCGGTGTGTTGGTGCAGGTCGCCTGCGCCGCGCAGCCGCCGTTGTTGGTGGTGCACTCGTTGACGTCGGCGCACGTCACGCCGTTTCCGGTGAAGCCTCCGTTGCAGGCACAGGTGCGCGCGCCCGGCGTGTTGGTGCAGCCCGCGTTCACGTCGCAGCTGCCGTTATTGGTGACGCACTCGTTGACGTCGGTGCAGGTGACGCCGTCGCCGGTGTAGCCGGCGTTGCAGGTACAGGTCCGGCTCCCTGGCGTGTTGGCGCAGGCCGCGTTCGCGCTGCAGCCGCCGTTGCCGGTGAGGCACTCGTCGATGTCGAGACACGCGCCGCCGTTGTCGCGGTAGCCCGAGGCGCACGTGAAGCCGCACGAGGACGCGGTGCACGTCGCGCTGCTGTTGGCGGGCTGCGCGCAGGAGCTGCAGCGGTTGCCGCACGAGGCGACGGCGTCGTTCGAGACGCAGCTCTGTCCGCACGCATGTTCTCCCGTCGGGCACGAGCAGGTGCCTGAGCCGCACGTGGCGCCCATCGGACAATCGCTGGTGAGCCGGCAGCCCGTGAGACAGCGCTTGGTGACGGGGTCGCAGAAGAAGCCCGCGCCGCAGCCCATGCCGCTCGCCGTGCAGTCGTCGGGGAGCACCGCGCACTGCTCTCGGTTGCACACCTGGCCCTGGCCGCACAATCGCCCGCAGGCGCCGCAGTTTTCGGGGTCGGCCGAGAGGTCGAGGCAGCGCGTCGAGCAGAAGGTGAGGGTGCCCGCGCACGGGTTGGGCTGACCTGCGTCGGGTACGCCCGCATCAGGAGCGCCTGCGTCCGCGGAACCGCCGGCCGACGAGCCGCCTGCGGTGCCACCACCGGCCGCGCCTCCTCCAGTCACGCCGCCGCCCTGGCCACCATCGCCAGCCACGCCGCCGCCCGTGAAGCCTCCCGCGGTGCCGCCGCCCTGATTGAACCCCGAGACCATGCACTTCCCGAAGCTGCACGTGTCGCTGACGCTACACGCGCTGCACGTGGCGCCCGCCGTTCCGCACGCCTGCGTCGTGAGGCCAGACTGACAGGCACCTGAGGTGTCACAGCACCCCGTACAGGTCGATGGGCCGCACGGAGGCGCCGCCGTCGGACAGCCTGACAAGACGAAGGCGCAAGCGACGGCAACGAAGGCTGAAAGGCGCATCACACGCTCCACGGCGACGACGGAAGACGACCGGAAACCCGGCAGGAGGATGCCACGCCCTCTCACCGACTTCGACGCTTCGACGTGCCCTGGTTTTGCGCGTGCGCTGCGAATCGTGTCGTCGGTCCGCTCGCGCTGGAGCGTTCGCCGCCATGGCGAAAGAGAAAGACCTGCTCGCGCCCCGCTACAAGGCCACATCGAGACGACCGTCGGAGACCGGACCAGCACCCACCTCGCGCGCGCGGCGACCGCGATGGCCGACGTCGAGCCGAAGAAGCTCTCGACGAAGCTCGCGTTGGAGTTCCTCGAACACCAGACCTTCGCGCACCTCACCAGCCTTCGTGGCATCACCCGCGCCATCGTCGCGGGCCTGCGCCCCATCGAGCGGCAGCGCGGCATTCCCGTCGAGCACTGAGACGCAACGACAGCCCGGCACGCGGTGAACACGCGGCGCAGTCGTTCTCGCGGGGCCGCCAGAGGACTTCCGCTACAGTCCCGACGATGCGCATCGCTCTCGTCGCATCGATGTTGATGGCTTGCGGCCCGGGACCGTCGTCGACCGATGCTGGAGCGCCCACGACTCCGACCTGGGTCAGCTTTCTCGGCCAGTACGCCATCGACGGCACCGAGTTCCACACGCTGGGCCTCGACGGACGAGGGCGGGTGGTGGGGCTGCCAAAGGGCAGAACCAGCAGCGTCATCTGGGCCGAGGGCCACCGCATCGACACCTCGACGCTCACCGGCCAGTCCCCGACCGTCGTCTCGTACCTCGACGCCAGAGACCGCATGATGGGGTTTCTGTCGAGCGGCCCGAACGCCGCCGTCTTCGCGAAGGACCAGCGCGGCCTCACCCGCTGGTCACCACCGCCGCCGGTGAGCGCCCTTTTCCCCGTCGCGTGGAGCGACGACGATCGTCTTCTCGCCCAGGGACCCCAGCGCCTGAACTCCGGCACCCTCGTCACGGCCCTGGTCTCCTGGCGCTTCTCCGATGCGCAGGCGTTGCCCGAGAGCGCGCGCGTCGGCCAGCTGTACTCGTCCGAGCGCATCGTCTCGGCGAACACGAGCTTCGACTACGTCAGCCGCGACATCTCGAACGTCGACGTGCTGCCGAACAAGCTCTTCCAGAACGGCGCTGCCGTCGCGACCGAGACCTTCGAGGCTCGCCAGCTCCTCGAGGACGGCACCGTGTGGGGTCGGGTGAAGGCGAGTGATGGCCTGCAGACGGCGCGGTGGGTCGGCGGCGTCACCAGCATCGTCGACCCGACAGACTTCCTCGCAGCGAGTCCCGCGGGCGACGCACTCGCAGCAGGCGACGGCCACGCGCTGCTCGTTTCACGTGACGGCTCGAAGCGCGCGCTCGACGTGCCGTTCATGAAGAACGCGCACTATTGGCTCAACGACGAGGGGCGGGTGCTCCTGCAGGACCTGCTCACCGGCAACACGTGGCTCTACACGCCCCGAACCCTGGCTGACCCGCTCGGCGCGACGAACCTGTTGCTCTCCGAGATCAACGCGAAGAACCTCGAGCGCGCCCCACTCGAGGTGACGAGCGTGACGGCCACCGCCACGACGCAGAGCCTGGTCATCGAGCTGCTCGCAGCGCCGTCGAACGTTCGCCCTCGGGCCGTGACGCTCCAGGCGCAGCTGGGACGCGCGCCCGTGCCTGGCGAAACGTGGCCGGTGGGAGCGCGCTTCGTGAACGGGCACGCCGAGCAGCTCATCATCACCTACAGCGAAGGCGCTCCCTCACGAGTCTTCGTCGCGAACGGTGGCAGCGTCGAGTTGATCGAGCTCGCGGGCAACGTCGCCAGACTGAAGCTGAACGCCATCACGTTCTCCGAAGGCGATGCGCCGGCTTTCACCCTGTCGGGCGCGGTCGAGGTTCATTCAGTCAACGACCCCTAGCGTCAGTCGTTCGCGTGCCGTTCAAAGTGCCTCAGCGCTCGAGCGCGGCTTCGAGCGCACGCGCGGCGATGCGCACCTCTTCACTCTGCGACGTCCGGGCCCGCCGGCTGCCACGCGCAGCGCGAACGTCACTCAACATCGCGCGCGCCTCTTTCGGCCCGGCGTCCTTGGCGGCGACCTCGACGTGCATGCGACGCAGCGCGAGCGCCGTGAGTGACAGCGGGTCCTTCACGGCCTCGAGGCGGGCCTCGGCCGCCGACAACGTGACGCGGGCCTGCGAGAGATGACCGCGCTGCATCTGCACGGCCGCGAGGTAGGTGAGGAACAGCCCCTCGTGCCGCAGGTCGCCGACCTCCGCGAGCCGCGTGATGGCTTCTTCCAGCGGTCCCTGCGCCGCGTCGAGCTCACCGCGCGCCAACAACACCCCCGCATGTTTGCCCGTGAAGTAGCCCTCGAGGCGCACGTCGCGCACCGCGCGTGCCCGGGCGACGGCCTCTGAGAAGAAGGTGAGGGCGAGGTCGAGCTTCTCCTGCTCCTGGTAGATGGTGCCGAGCGAGCCCAGCAGCCGCGCTTCGGTCGTGGAGTCGCCACGCTTGCGCGCGAGCGGCAGCCCTTCGTCACAGCACAGCGCCGCCTCGTCGAGGTCACCCATGGCCACCTGCACGATGGCGAGCGACGAGAGCGTCTGCAGCGCCAACGCGTCGTCCTTGCTCGCGCGGGCGGCGGACAGCGCGCTCACCAACCAGTCACGCGCCGACTCGACGTCGCCCGACACGAAGCGCGCCACCGCGAGGTCGCGACGAATGCGGCCCTCGAGCGCGCGCTCTCCTGACGACTCGACGACGGACATCGCGCGGGACAGCTCGTCGACCGCGAGGGCCGGCCTGCCGAGCGTGCGCTGCAGGTTTCCCCGCTGCTGCATCGCGCGGGCGATGACGGGCATCTTCACGCCGACGTTCCGCGCCACCGTGAGTGCGTCGTCGAGCAGCGCCAGGTGAGACGAGAACGGGCCCTTGCGCAGGAAGACGGGCTCGAGCGCCTCGAGGGCTCCCAGCGCGGTCGTCGCGGTGGCCTGGGTCGGCGGCATCGTCGAGAGCGCGCGGTCGAACACCTCGGTGAGGTTCTCCCGCTCCACCTCGAGGTGCGTCAGCGCGTCGAGCGAGGTGCCGTTCGCCACCGCCGTCGCCCAGGCGCGGCCGACCTGCAGGTAGTGGGTGGCGTGACGGTGTCTCGCGCGCGGCGCGTCGTCGGAGGCCGCCAGCTTCTCGGCCGCGAACTCGTGAATCGACTCGAGCAGGCCCAGCCGCAGCTCCTTCGGCAGCGACGGCACGGCGAAGTAGCGCACCAGCGACTTGCGGTGCAGCGCGCGCAGCAGGCCGACCGGGTCCGTCGAGCCCTTGTGTCCGCTCACGTCGATGACGGCGCTCGCGGCCTCGACGGTGAAGCCGCCACGGAAGACCGAGAGCTGCGAGAGCGCCTGCTGCTCCGCCGGCGACAGCAGCTGCCACGACCAGTCGATGGTGTTCCAGAGCGTCGCGTGGCGGGTCGCCTGACGCGCACGGCCGCCGAGCAGGTCGAACCGCTCCCGTAGCCGGTCCTTCACCTCACGCACCGAGAGCTCCGAGAGCCGCGACGCGGCGAGCTCGAGCGCGAGCGGGTGGCCCTCGAGGCGCTCACAGATGATGGCGACGTCTTCGAGCTCCGGGCGCGTCAGGGCTCTGGGCCGCACCTTCTCGGCGTGCGCGCGGAACAACTGCATCGCCGCCGACTCGACGCCACCGACGGGCAGAGGCTCGAGCGGCTGCACCACTTCGTCGGCGAGCGACAGGGCCTCGCGGCTGGTGACGAGCAGCCGCAGCTCCGGCGCGCGCGAGAGCCACACGCCGACGGAGGACTGCGCGAGCGGCACCAGTTGCTCGAAGTTGTCGAGCACCACCAGCGCCCGGCCCAGCGACCTCAACGTGCGCGACGCGTGCGTCACCGTCGCGTCCGACGTGGCGTTCATCGGCACCTGCACGTCGAGCGCGGCCGCGACGGCCTTCGACACCTGCTCGAGCGAGCGGCACTCGGCGAGGTCGACGAACCAGACGCCGCCGTCGGCTTCGTAGTTCGGTAGCTGCGAGGCGGCGAACTGCTGCGCGAGCCGCGTCTTGCCCATGCCGCCGAAGCCGACCAGCGTCACCAGGCGCGTGCCTTCGTCGAACGACGACTTCAGCGCCTTCAGGTCGTTCTCGCGGCCGATGAAGGGCCCTGCCGAGGGCACCAGGTTCGTCTTGCGGGTCGACGCGCGCCCGAGGAACTGCTCCACCGCGCCGAGGAAGTCGTCGGCCTGCTCGAGCGTCGGCTCCTTCTTGCGCTCGACGCCCTTCACCTTGCGCGTCTTCGTCTTCTCTTCCTTGAGGGGAATCGGCGGCGCAGACGGCGCGGCGGTGGGCGGCCCATCGAACAGACTCCCGAGCCAGCGCGTGAGACGGCTCGGCGATGACGGCGTCTTGAGCTCGACGAGGAAGTCCTCCAGCGCAGTGGCGAACGCCTCACAGCTGGCGAACCGTTTGTCGCGGTCGAGCGCGAGGGCCTTGAGCACCAGGGCGTCGAGGTCCTTCGGCAGGCCTTTGCGCTTCGTCGACGGCGCCGCCACCCGGCCTTCGATGATGGCGCGCAACACCTCGGCGTCGCTGGCCCGGGCGAACAGGCGCTCGAGCACCAGCAGCTCCCACAACACCACGCCCAGTGAGTAGAGGTCGCTTCGCCCGTCGAGCTCGACGCTCTCGAGCTGCTCCGGCGAGACGTACCCGAGCTTGCCCTTGACGATGCCGACCTCGGTCTTCGAGCTGCGGTGCGCCGAGCGGGCCACGCCGAAGTCGAGCACCTTGGTGATGCCGTCTTTGGTGACGAAGAGGTTCTGCGGCGAGACGTCGCGGTGGACGATCTGCATCGCCCGCCCCTCGAGGTCCGTCTTCACGTGCGCCGCGTGCAGGCCTCGCGCCGCGTCAGCCACCACCTGCAGCGCCATCGCCACGGGCACCTCAGCGCCTCGCGCGTGCGCCTGGCGGATGATGGACGCGACGTCGTGGCCCTCGAGGTACTCCATCACGATGAACCACGCGCCCTCGTCTTCACCGGCGTCGAAGACGCTGACCAGGTTCGGATGCCGCAGATCGGCCGCGACGCGCGCCTCGTCGACGAACATGCGCACGAAGTCGGGGTTGTCGGCGTAGCCGGGCAGAATGCGCTTGAGGCAGACGAGCTTCTCGAAGCCCTTCTTGCCCTGCTGGCGGGCGAGGAAGACCTCGGCCATGCCGCCGGCTGCGAGCTTCTTGATGAGGTGGTACCGGCCTGCCACGGGAGCGGACATGTCGAGGAGCCCGGGCTTACTCGGGCCTCGGCGCAGTGTCACAGCCTGCGCGCGCTACTCGTGGCGCAGCGCCGAGACGATTTTGAGCCGCGCGGCGTGACGCGCCGGGAGCACCGCCGCGAGCGCGCCGAAGCCGAGCGCAATCACCACCATCGTCACCACGCCGCTCACCGGCACGCGGAACGTCGCCAGCATCCCGTACGCCTCCATCGCCCGCACCGAGATGAAGCCGAGCCATAGCCCCACGACGATGCCGGCGAGCGCACCGACGCTGGCCAACAGCAGGCTCTCGGCCAGGACGAGGCGTCGCACCTGCCGCTGGGTGCTGCCGATGGCGCGGAGCAGCCCAATCTCCCGAATGCGCTCGAGCACGTTGATGCCGAGCGTGTTGGCCAGCGCGATGAGCGCCGGCACCACCAGCATCACCAGCAGGACGTACATCGCGTTGAGCTTCTTGCGCCCGTCGTCGAGCAGCTTGTCGCGCCACTCGCCGGTCGCGTGCAGCACGAAGCCGGGCCACGCGTCGAGCCGCTGCGAGAGCGCGCTGCGCACCGACGCCACCGCCGCGCCCTGCTTCGCGTCGACGAACACCAGGTGATCGGCGTCGATGTGGAAGTCCTGGGTGAGCGCGGCGTGCGACAGGTAGGCCGTGGGCACGCGGTAGTTGAGCGCGTCGCTGCCGATGCCCACCACGCGGTACGTCACCGGGCCCGTCGGGCTCACCAGCTCGACCTGGTCGCCGAGCTTCACGCCCGCCTGCTTCGCCCAGACGGGGTTCATGATGAGGGTGTGAGGCTCCGACAACGCCGCGACCGAATCGGGTGAGCCGGCCTCGAAGTCCATCGCCGCCACCTTCAGGTAGGCGTTCGGGTCGAGCCCGACGAGCGTCACGTTCTGCACGCCTGCACGCGACACGCCCATGCGCAGGCTTGTCGCGACCTCGACGCCCTCGACCTCGGACAAGGAGCGCACGAGCTCTCCCGACGCGCCGACGCCACCGCTCAACATCAGCGTGGGCGGCATCACCATGAAGTCGGCCCCGAGCGTGCGGTCGATCTGCGAGACGACGCCTTCGATGGTCGAGTTCGTCATCGCCGCGAGCGCGACGATGATGGCGAGGGCGACGGTCATCACCGAGGCCGTGATGGCCGAACGGTGCCGCTGCCGCGCGACGTTGCCCTGCGCGAGCTTGCCTTCCTGCGCCATCACCACGTCGAGCCCGCGACGGAACACCGCCGTGAGGGGCACGATGCTCGCCGGCCCGACCAGGAAGACGGCCACGATGAAGGCGAGCGCGCCGAGGCTCTGCAGCGCGAGCACGCCCGTGAAGAGCCCGACGACGCCAACGATGCCGAACGTGACGCCGACGCCGATGCGCACCCGGCTCACCGGCGTTCGAGCGTCGCCACCCGAGGGCCGCATCGCCTCGCGCGGTGATACCTGGCTCGCCTGCCTCGCGGGAGCCAGACAGCTGAGCACGCTGCCGCCGATGCCCAGCACGAGCGCCACCACCAGCGTCTGCAGCGACATCGGCTGTGGCTCGAGCACCAGGCCCACCTGACTGCGCCAGACGGGCGCGAGGCCCGAGACGACCAGCCGCTCCATGCCGACACCCACCACCAGACCCAGCAGCGTTCCCGTGACGCCCAGGAGCAGGCCTTCCACCGTCACCATCGCCAGCACCGTGCTTCGTGAGGCGCCGAGCGCGCGCAGGAGGCCGAGGTCGCGGCGGCGCTCCACCACCACCGTGCGGAAGGTGATGAAGATGATGAAGCCCGCCATCACCATCGCCAGCACGCCGAACGCCTGCATCGGCACCGCCATGCGAGTCACCTGGTCGGTCAGCTGCGTGTTGCCGCGCGAGGCCTCGGCGATGAAGCCCGGCCCCAGCTCGGCGAGCAGCGCCGCCCTCGTCGCGTCGGCGTCGACACCTTCGTCGAAGCGCACGTCGACCTGCGAGAGCTGGTCTGCGCGGCCGAGCAGTTGCTGCGCGAGCGAGAGCGTGACGAAGACCGACTCGATGCCGCCGGGTTTTGCCGCCACGAAGCCTGCGACCTGCAGCGCGTGGCTGCCTTGCACCGACGGCACGAGCAGCGTGTCGCCGAGCTTCAGGTGCGCGCCGTCTCGCAACGTCTCGGAGATGATGGCGCCATCGGCCGGCAGCGCGTTCAGGGGAGCGCCCGACGTCACCGTCATCGGTCGCACGGGCTCCTGCTCGTCGCGGTCGACGCCGACGAGCTGCAACGCGACGACGGGCTTTCCGTCCAGCAGCGGCGCCGACTTTGGAGACAGCGCCACCATGCCCTGCACCCGTCCGCTCGCGCGCGCGACGCCCTTCATCGCGCGCACGCGGGCGAGCGTCTCGGAGGCGAACGGCGCCTGCGTGGCGGTCGAGAGTGAGGCATCGACCTGCTCCACCGAGGCCAGCACGTTCGAGGTGAGTGAGGCGGTGAGCGTCGGCACCATGCCGCCCATTGCCACGACGAGCGCGACGCCGAAGACGATGGCCGTGGTGGTGAGCGCAGCGCGGGTCTTGCGCCGCAGCAGATAACGGAGCGCCAGCGTGGTGGTGGCGCTCATGACAGCGCCTCGAGCTGCGACCTCACCCGGCTCGACGTGTCGAGCGCCGACGACAGGTTCTGGTCGTCGACGATGACGCCGTCTTTGAGGAACACCAGCCGCCGTGCACACGCGGCGATGCGCGGGTCGTGCGTCACCATCAACACCGTGCGCTGGTGCTCGTCGCTCAACGAGCGCAACAGCCGCGCGATGTCGTCGCCCGACTTCGAGTCGAGGTTGCCGGTGGGCTCGTCGGCGAGCACCAGCACGGGCTCGGTCACCAGCGCGCGCGCGATGGCCACCCGCTGCTGCTGGCCGCCCGAGAGCTGGTCGGGCAGGTGGTGGAGCCGGTCTGCGAGGCCGAGCCGCTCGAGCCACACCGTCGCTTTGCCTTCGGCCACGTTCGCGGCCACGCCGTCGAGCGTGAGCGGCAGCGCGACGTTCTCGACCGCGCTCATCACCGGCACGAGGTTGAACGACTGGAAGATGAAGCCGATGCGCCGCCGCCGCACCAGCGTCAGGCCCTCGTCGTCGAGCGTGGTGAGCTCCTCGGCGCCGAGCTTCACGGTGCCGCTGTCTGGCCGGTCGAGGCCTCCGAGCAGGTGCAGCAGCGTCGACTTGCCGCAGCCGCTGGGCCCCATGACGGCCACGAAGTCGCTCTGGTCGAGCGTCAACGAGACGCCCGCGAGCGCGCGCACCGCCGTCGCGCCGTCGGCGTACGTCTTCACGAGCTGCGTTGCAGTGATGAGCGCCATGTCATTCTCCGTCGGGTGACTGCGGGGGCTTGCGAGGGCGGCCACGCGGCTTCGGGGCCGGGTCGACCGTGGTCTGTTTCGACATGTCGTCGAGGCGGGCTTCGATGCGCTCGAGCCAGCGCAGGTCGGCCTCGACGTGCAGCACCGCCTGCTCGAGCTGGAGCTGGTGAGCGAGCGCCGCGCGGGCCGACGCGTCTTGCCGCTGGCCCATCAGCTCGTGCAGGTCGCGGTACAGGCTGGCGCGCTGGGTGCGGAGCACCGCGTACGGCTCCTCGACCGCCGAGGTGATGGCCAGCATCAGCTTCAGGAAGAACTCGTCGCGCTGGTACGCGTTCTTCACCGGCATCGAGAACCAGCTGCGCAGCTCGACGAGGCCTTCGTCGGTCAGCTCGAACGGCCGGCGCTGAGGCCCACCGCTCTGCGTGCCAGGTTGTTCGCGAACGAGCCCAGACTCGGCGAGGCGGTCGAGGGTGGCGTAAATCTGCGCCGCCTTCACGTCCCACAGCTCGCCACCACCGAGCGAGGTGAGCGCGGCGTGCAGCTCGTAGCCGTGGCGCGCGCGCTGATGAAGGAGACCGAGAACCGCATGCCGGACCGACATGCGCGTCATCTAGTTACGGGGTGACTAGTTTCCCAGCGGAAAACTGGTCATTCGATGACTAGTCAGCAATTTCAGCGGGTTCATCGACCGTTTTCGCGAGCTGTGGCACAACCACGCCACATGCGCTGCGTGCTCCTGGCCGGTTCCTCACACCCTGCGCTCGCCGCTGACGTGGCGAAGGCGATGGGCGTTCCGCTGTCCCGCTGCACCATCGAGCGCTTCCCGGACGGAGAGCTCGACGTCGACCTCGAGGAGCGCGTGCGCGGCGCTGAGGTCTTCGTGCTGCAGTCGCTGCACGCGCCGGTGGGAGAGCACCTGCTCGAGCTCTCACTCGTCGCCGACGCCTGCTACCGCTCTGGTGCCTCGAGCGTCACCGCCGTGGTGCCGTACCTCGGCTACGCCCGGCAAGACCGCCGCGACGCGGGCCGGGAGCCGCTTGGCGCGCGCGTGGTGGCCGACCTGTTGGGCGCCTCGCACCTCGAGCGGCTCATCTGCATGGACCTGCACTCGCGCGCCGTCGAGGGCTGCTTCCCGTTGCCCGTGGAGCACGCCTCGGCGATTCCGGCGCTCACGGAGTACCTGAAGACGCGGCTGCCTGAGAACGCGGTGGTCGTCTCTCCCGACCTCGGCGCGGTGAAGCGGGCTGAAGCGTTCGCGCGGCCGCTCGGGTTGCCGGTGGCCGTCGTTCACAAGCAGCGGCTCTCGGGCCGTGACGTCGAAGCGCAGGGCGTGGTGGGTGACGTGAAGGGCAAACACCCCGTGCTGGTCGACGACATGATCAGCACCGGAGGCACGCTCGCCGCCGCAGCGCAGGCCGTGCTCGACGAGGGCGCAGAAGGTCCGGTCACCGTCGTCGCGTCGCACGGTCTCTTCGTCGGGCCCGCCAACGAGCGGTTGGCGAAGGTGCCACTGGCGCGGGTCGTCGTCAGTGACAGCGTGCCGATGCCGGCGAACCTCACGTTCCCGCTCGAGCGTGTGTCGTGCGCGCCGGTGCTCGCGTCAGTCATTCAGCGGCTGCTCACCCGCGCCTGACGCGAAGATGCGCCCAGGTCCGAAAATGGCCAGACGGCGTCGGGGCCTGCCACTAAGTCAGCGGCGTGCCTCTCGAAGCAGACACCCGCTATCGCGCCCTCGCCGCAAGGGATGCCCGCTTCGACGGGCGCTTCTTCGTCGGTGTGAAGACGACCGGAATCTATTGCCGGCCGGTGTGCCCTGCGCGCACGCCGCGCCGTGAGCGCTGCACGTTCTTCGAGACGGCGGCGGCGGCCGAGCGCGACGGCTTTCGGGCGTGTTTCCGATGCAGGCCTGAGCTCGCGCCGGGCAACGCGCAGATGGACGCGACGTCGCGACTGGTGAACGCCGCAGTCAGTCGCATCGCGGCGGGCGTGTTGAACGAGGGCTCCGTCGAAGACCTCGCGGAGAGCCTCGGCGTCACCGACCGTCACCTGCGTCGCGTGCTCGTCGAGGCGCTCGGCGTGTCACCGGTGGAGTTCGCCCAGACGGCGCGGCTGGCGCTCGCGAAGCGGCTGCTCCATGACTCGTCACTGGGCCTGTCGGAGCTGGCCTTCGCGTCGGGCTTTCAGAGCGTGCGGCGGTTCAACTCGGCGTTCGACGCGCGCTTTCATCGTTCGCCGACGTCGGTGCGGCGCGAGGCGCAGGAAGACCGGAGCGCAGGCGTTCGCCTTCGGCTCGACTATCGGCCACCGTTCGACTGGTCGTCCGCGCTCCGGTTCTTCGCGGCGCGTGCGATGCCGGGCGTCGAGGCGGTCGAGGGCGACATCTATCGACGCACCGTGCACGTCGGCTCCGCGAAGGGCTGGCTGTCGGTCGAGCCGCACCACACTCAACCGGCGCTGGTCGCGACGCTGTCGAGCTCGTTGCTGGGTGAGCTGATGCCCATCGTCGCGAAGCTGCGGCGCGTGTTCGACCTCGACGCGCACCCGACCGAGGT